>DAIMYP010000013.1:0-66773 GCA_036734445.1 Tannerellaceae bacterium | reverse complement strand
CAATTAAATCTGATGGTACTTGGCCTGGAATCGATTATGTTGATACGACTAGAGTTGCTTTTCAGCATGCGATTCATTTGAGCAATATGATTGAATTGGCTCGGGCTTATGAGAAACCAAGTTCGAATTTCTATAAAAATAGTCGGCTAAAGCAGGCTATAGATGCTTCGCTGAACTATTGGCTCAAACATGATTTTATCTGTGAGAACTGGTGGAATAATCAGATTGGTACGCCTATGGCTATGATTAACTTGCTTTATCTATTGGATAAGGATTTGAGTAGTCAGCAATTACAAGGAATGCTTAAGATTGCTGGTCGTGCGAATCTGGATGCTCCAGGAGCTCGTCCGAGTGGTGATCGTGCGAAGATTGCGGGTTTATATGCCGAGACAGAACTGTTTAAGAGAAACGAACCCGTTTTTAGAAGTATTTTGAAGGTCCTTGAAGGAGAGATGAAATTTTATAAGAAAGAAGATAATGCCAGGAATGCTCTTAGCGAACAACATAAGGATTATTATGTAGGCGGACGAGGCATGCAGCAAGATTATAGTTTCCATCATCGCGTTGATCGTGTAAATAATACTACTTCTTATGGAATGGGTTTTCTTGGCGCATTTGTAGAATGGGCTTATCTGCTTCATCAAACGGAATATCGATTTTCTGATAAGTCTGTACATCTGGCAATTGATTATTATTTGGATGGCGTTTGTAAACAAATGGTTTATGGTCGCTCTACTGATCCTGGTGTTCTTAATAGAGACATTTCCAGGAAGGGAACAGGAAGTATCGCGGGCATAGGTGTTCCGAAGGAATTATCCGAGCTTTCAAATTATAGGAATGCAGAATTATTAAATATCATTCATGCACGTAAAGGAGAACCATTTACTGTCCAACCTTATGCCAAGTTTTTTTGGCAGACTGAACATTTTGTGTTTCAACGGCCTAATTTTTATACTTCAGTCAGGATGTATTCCACGAGAAACAGAAATATGGAAGAACCTTATAATGGCGAAGGACTGACGAACCATTATCGGGCAGATGGCGCAAATTATATTTCTGTAGATGGAAATGAGTATTTTGATTTTGCTCCCGTTTGTAACTTCAGGAAGATTCCTGGTACAACTGTTGTCCAAGCGGATACAATGCCTAATGAAAATCAGATACAGAAAGATGGATTGACGGATTTTGTTGGCGGTGTTACCGATGGGCTTTTCGGTGCAGCTGTGTTTGATTTTAAGAGTCCTCATAATCCACTCTCTGCAAAGAAATCATGGTTTTTCTTTGATGATAAGTATGTTTGTCTGGGTGCTGCAATCAACAGTACAGATGTTTTTCCTGTTGCAACGACATTGAATCAGTGTTTTCTGAAGGGAAATATTACCGTTAATAATGGGAAGAAAACGCAAATCATGAAGAAAGGCGAAAGAGCATTGGACCATGTAAAATGGGTATTTCATAATAAAGTAGGTTATATCTTCCCTGAAGATCAGAAAGTGGGTTTGTCCAATGAGACTAAATCCGGTAGTTGGTTCAGTATAAACCGACAGACAACAACTTCCAAAGAAGAGGTGAAAGCGGATGCGTTTGCACTTTGGATTGATCATGGCATCAAACCTGTGGACGGACATTATTCATATATCGTTATGCCTTCTACAGATATACAGAAGATAGAAGGTTATACAGCCAATCCTTCCGTTACAATCATTTCGAATACAGCGGACTTGCAGGCGGTAAAGAATGACAGTATTGCTTTTTTTGTTTTGTATAAAGCAGGGACGATGACCCTTTCTGATAACAACACCATTATCAAATCGAATGCTCCGTGTATGCTTATGATTAGATACAACAAAGAAGTTATCAAGTCGATTACCGTTTCCGACCCGACAAGAAAGTTGAAGACATTAGAATTGGTCATCAATAAGAAGATTCATACACCGGACAATAATGTAACGACTGTTTGGGATGATGATACTGCCTTGATGACTTTGGTTATTCGTTTACCAAAAGATGATTTTGCCGGAAGCAGCGAGATGATTGAAGTAAAAGATGGTCCCGTCACTGATGACCAGACGTTCTTTAACAACATATTGAATCTGGATTTTCCTGGACTTGAAAAGGTAAAAGAAGCTGTCGAAGCAAAAGACTATTTAGCAGCAAGAACGGCATATGTTAAATATCTCAAGACACGTACAACTCCGATATGGTTTTTTGACTGGCACGATTTTAATAATCCAAATTCACGCGTTGCCAATTATGACCGAAAAGCTGCTGATAAGGTTGTTTCCAACTTGTTAGTAAGTTGTGGTATTCCTTATCAGTTCGGTAAGACAATCAATTGGTCAATCAATCCATCTCCACTTCAATATGAAGAATGGACTTGGCAATTGAGTCGCCATCCTTTTTGGTATACATTAGGTGAAGCTTATTGGGCAACAGGTGATGAGAAATATGCACAAGCTTTTGTCAGACAGTTAAGGAGTTGGATTATTGATAATCCGTTGCCGGATAATGCTGCAAGAGGACCTTTCTCACGCTGGCGCACTATAGAAACTGGTATTCGTACTTTTGGAGCATGGCCGGATGCATTCTATCGTTTTCTTGGATCGCCTTCATTTGATGACGAATCTATATTGATGATGGTCAAGTCTTTTTATGAACATGGCATTCACCTGCTTGCATTTCCTTGGCATAACAATTGGTTGACGATGGAATTGGATGGTTTGTATCATATAGCTGTATTGTTTCCTGAATTGAAAGTCTCAAAGGATTGGGAGCAGTATGCAATAAGACGCCTTCATGAAGAGAAGAAGATTCAGGTTTATCCCGATGGCGCCCAAGTGGAATTGACTACAGGATATCATGGAGTAAGCCTTGAAAATTTCTTGCAAGTCTATCCATTTGCCAAACTGAATCATAAAACACTTCCGGATGGATATATTTCAGGTCTCGAAAGTATGTATACCTATTATTTGAACATTTGTATGCCTGATGGCCGCTATCCGGCACTTAATGATGCAAGTTGGGGAAGCGCACGTCAAAAGTTGAAAGAAGGCTATTCTTATTTTCCGGAAAGGAAAGATTATCTTTATGTGGCTACTTCCGGTAAAGAAGGAGTCAAACCGTCGTTTACTTCTGCTTGGATGCCTTGGGCAGGTTGGTATATCATGCGTTCGGGATGGGATTCATTAGCTTTGCATTCTCATTTTGAGGTTGGTCCTTACGGCCCCGCACATCATCATGAAGATAAACTCTCTATTGTTTTAGCCGGTTATGGGAAACGATTATTGACAGAAGGTGCTACGTATGCCTATGACGCTTCGCAATGGAGAAAATATGTGCTTTCAGCAAGAGCGCATAATGTAGTCCGCGTCGACGGAAAGGACCAGAATAGAAATGCCCGATTGGATGAGGACGGAATCAGTTATAATTGGAAGCCGTTATCAAACAGATGGATTTCTAATAAGTCTTTTGATTTTGGCGAAGGTTGGTATACGGAAGGTTTCGGCGCCGATCTCGATACAACGGTAACTCATTACAGAGCCTTGCTGTTTGTGAAGAACGCTTACTGGTTGATGTTCGATGTCTTCACGCCTAAAGATACAAAGGAACATTCGTATGAATCATTTTTCCATTTTAATTCAACAAAAGTCGAAATTAATAATGATTTTATGGCAGCCGTAAGCAATGATACCAACTCTGCAAATCTAGCTATTGTTCCTGTTAAGAGTAAAGAGATGAATGTAAATATTGTTATGGGACAAGAAAATCCGGAAGTGCAAGGCTGGGTTCGTGATGAAAGGGTGAAGGATGATTATACCTGCATTCCGGTTGCAACGCCTGTTTTTAAACGGACAGCTTCCGGTCAGTGGATTGAACCGTATTTATTGTATCCACTCAAACAAAACGAAAATTTCCCTGTCGCCAGTATAAAAGCTATTAATGCGTCAAGTTTTGAAGTTGCATTCAATAATGGAGAAAAACTGATTGTTGATTTTACAATGGGTCAAAACAGTATCCAGATGTTGAATTATACCATTGTTGGCAAGAATAAAAAATCAGTAAGAAACGAAGTAATCAAATAAACATAAATCTTCTATCGTATGACAACAAAGTATGTTCTATCATTTATTTTAGCAGCGTTCTGCACTGTTAACATGGCTTTGTCACAGACAGAGTATGTGAACGCTTCGATGAAAGTGCCTTCGCATCCAAGAATTATCTTGTTGAAAGGTCAGGAAAAAGGCCTTCTTAAAAAGATCAACAAGGATCCTTATTGGAAGGATATCCATCAGAATCTGATTGGAGAAGCAAACCGGATAGTAGATCTGCCGACTAATCAGCGTATAAAAATCGGTCGCCGGCTGTTGTCTGTTTCAAGAGAAAACCTGCGTCGGATATTCGATTTGAGTTATGCCTATCGCATGACAAAGGATAAGAAGTTTCTGGCGAGAGCTGAAAAAGAGATGCTTGTCGCTGCAAACTTTTCCGATTGGAACCCTTCGCATTTCCTGGATGTTGGTGAGATGACGATGGCTTTGGCTATTGGTTATGACTGGCTTTATAATGATCTGTCGGAAACTTCGCGTACACAGATTCGGCAGGCGATTATCGAGAAAGGTCTTAAAGCTTCATATAATGAGAAAGATGCCTGGTTTCTGACAGCCGAACATAATTGGAACCAAGTATGTAATGGAGGCATTACCTTTGGTGCTTTGGCTGTGTATGAAGACAATATGGCTGAGTCATTGAAACTTATCAACAGAGCTTTGAACAGCATTCAGAAACCTATGAATCAGTATGCACCCGGTGGTGCTTATCCCGAAGGAATAGGATATTGGGATTACGGCACTTCTTTCAATATGATGTTTCTTTCGGCTATAGAAGGCGTTTATAAAACAGATTTTGACTTGTCGAAAAAGCCCGGATTCTTGAATACCGGAATGTATTCGCAAGAAATGATAACTCCTTTCTGCCATACATTCAACTATTCGGATAATGGTGCGAGCGCAAGCTTCTGTCCAACCGTATTTTGGTTCTATTCAAAGACTAAAAACCCTGCACTTTTATATATGCAGAAGAAATTGTATGAACTTGATAAAAGCAAGAGATATCTCAATGATAGGTTACTGCCTATCGCATTGATTTATGGTGCCGGTTCGGGCGCATCGTTAGCTAATCCGGTAGAACCGTCAGATCTGATGTGGACTGCCGAAGGACCAAGTCCGGTTGCAGTGATGCGTTCTTCTTGGAGTAATCCGGAAGCAGCTTTCTTAGGATTCAAGCTTGGATCACCAAGTGTTAATCATGCACATTTGGATGTGGGTTCGTTTGTCTTTGAAGCGGATGGCGTTCGTTGGGCAATCGATTTCGGTGGAGAAAATTACGAACGGTTGGAATCCCGTGGTGTCAGTCTGTGGGGAAGAACAGAAGATGCCCAGAGATGGGATGTATTCCGTTATCGCACCAAATCGCACAATACATTGACGTTTAATGATAAACAGCAATCAGTAACAGCATCGGCAAAGATTGATGATTCAGGAATCAAAGATCATGTGATGTATGCGACGAGTGACCTGTCTGCAATGTACAAGTCACAGATTCCGAGCGTCAAACGCACCGTTTCGCTTGTGGATAAGAAGTTTGCTGTGATTGAAGACGAATTGACAACAAACAGTCAGTTCACCAAAGTCCGTTGGAACATGCTGACGGAAGCGGATAAGGTTACGTTCATTTCAAAGAATACGGCTTTACTTGAAAAAGACGGTAAGAAGCTGTATATGAAAGTGGATGCTCCGATTGATATCCGTTTTTATAACGAAAGCAGCACGCCTACCAATACATACGATTCACCGAATGTCGGGAATCAGTTCGTCGGCTTTGAGGCTGATTTGAAATTGAACACTACTCAGAAGATTACAGTCTATCTGCTTCTCGAGGATGTTTATTCTAATTTTAAACCATAAGGAAAAGAGATGTAAAGGTTATCATTCTCAATCAATTTCTTCCTTTCTATGGGAGAATTTCTGTATAGGTCAAGATAAATCTTTATATTTGTCTTGACTTATTTATCAGACCATATAGGTGGATCAATCGGACCATATATATGGTCTGATCGGTTTATATAATATGGTCTGATAGGACTATATATATGGTCCGATAAATGTATGGGGATATATACAAGAATATTTCTTTAGGTATTATGAATTTCAACTAGGTACAGGCAGAAATTGTTTTAGAGAAGCTGTTCTGCTTAAGGTCGAAAAACGATTTATAAATATAATACTTTAATCTGTTTATTTGTTAGTGCCCAATATTTTCAAAACTATATTTGCTGAGGGTTAATGTATTAGAAAAGTAGAAGCTTTACAGAATAATATTGTATTTTTGTAGATAATCATTATCATTTTGTCCATGAAAGCAAAATTATTCTTATTGTGTCTGATTGGAGCTCCATTAATGGCGCAGACGCCTTTTATCCCTTCAACTGTTGAATTGAACAGACCGTTTGACAAGCAAGATTTATTGAACTTCAAACATCCATCCAAAGTGTATTATCCTGAGACTTGGTTCCATTTTATTGGTGGAAATGTTTCCTTGCCGGGTATAACTGCTGATTTGGAAGCGATAAGTGCCGCAGGTATTTCCGGGGTTCAGTTGTTTCATGGACAGTTTGGCGGTGCCTGGCCGGGAGTTGACAAACAGATTCCTTGTTTGAGTCCGCAATGGGATAATGCTGTGAAACATACGGCAGAGGAATGCAAACGCTTGGGATTGCGTTTTACGATGCAGAACTGTCCTGGTTGGGCCATGTCGGGCGGACCATGGATCACTCCTGAAAAAGCGATGCGTAATCTGGTTTGGAGCCGTACGGATGTAGATGGCACTCAAGAAATACAGATGGCACTTCCAAAACCACAACCAAGTAGCGAGCCATGGCGCGACTATAAAGATGTAGCTGTCCTTGCTTTTCCTACACCGCTTGGCGACACGGGAATGCCTTTAAAAGCATCATCGGTAACTGGAAGCAAGAGTTTTGATTGGAAGAACTGTTTATCCGGAACATTGAAAGAACCTTTGACACTTTCTCCAACGACAGAAGCGAATGCGTATACAGTAGATGTTACTTTCCCCGAGGCAACGATTATCAGAACGATTGAGCTACCGAGCATCAATAGTATGAATCACAATTGGTGTTGTGAGCCTGGCATTGCTTTGAAGCTTGAGGCGTTCATGCCCGATGGACGTATGAAAACGGTTTTGCATATGAATATTCCTCAAAGCAATTGGCAAGATCAGTCTACTTTCTCTATTGCTTGTTCGGAGGTTACGGGAGTGAAGAAATACAGGATTTCTATCTGTAATAAGCATGATTTGTCTTTAACCTCTCTCCGACTCTTCTCGGGAGCTCGCAAAAACAGTTGGGAAGCAGAAGCGGGATGGACGCTCAGAAGTACGGAACGGACAGCTGAACATCCTCAACAATCTTCAGATGCTTATTTGAAAACCAATCAGATATATGATATTTCGGATGCGATGGATACTGCCGGTGTTTTGAATTGGAAGGCTCCGATAGCTTGCAAATGGACTATTATCCGCATAGGAAATGTGAATGCCGGACTAAAGAACGGTCCTGCTCCTGAAGAAGGTACCGGATGGGAATGTAATAAACTGTCGGAAACAGGAGCGGATATTCACTTTGCCAACTATATCGGACGTTTGAATGACGGTCCGTTACAAGGTGGATTACTTAATGGAATGCTGATGGATAGTTGGGAATGTAAGACACAGACATGGACGATAAATATGGAACAGGAATTCCAGAAAAAGACAGGTTATGCACTGCGTTCATGGTTACCGGCTGTAATGGGATATGTGATTGATGACCAGGAAACAACGGCACGCTTTCTGTTGGATTGGCGTTCGACCATTGGTGAACTGTTCGCTGATAAATTTTTTGGTCGTATGGCAAAGCTGGCAAAAGATAAGGGATTGACTGTACAGTATGAGACAGCTGCGGGAGATATTTTCCCGGCAGATATGCTCGAATATTATAAATATGCGGATGTTCCGATGTGCGAATTCTGGCAACCTCTGACGAAAGGCTTTGTCGGATCACTGAATTTCAAACCGATAAAGCCTACTGTTTCGGCTGCACGAATGTATGGCAAACCACGTGTTGCTGCTGAATCGTTCACCTCTTTTGCTCTGACATGGGATGAACATTGGGAGATGCTGAAGGAAGTGGCGAATGTGAACTATATCGAAGGCGTCACTCATTCTATTTTTCATACATATACGCATAATCCACAAGTCAATTATCTTCTTCCGGGAACATCTTTTGGTTCGGGAATAGGTACGCCTTTCCTGCGTGGAGAGACTTGGTGGAAATATATGCCTGAGTTTACGGGATATCTTGCGCGTTGCAGTTATATGCTTGAAAGAGGGAAACCTGTTTCTGATGTACTTTGGTATATTGGCGATGAGATCAATCATAAACCTGATCAGGAATATCCTTTCCCAGCAGGATTCAAATATGATTATTGCAATCCGGATGTTTTGTTGAATCGCTTGAATGTCAAGAATGGCCTGTTGTCAACCCCTGAAGGAATAACTTATAAAGTGTTATGGTTGGCTGATAATGAAAGAATGTTGCCCGAAACACTGGAAAAGCTTTATGATTTACTAAAAGACGGAGCTGTTATAATTGGTAATGCTCCTAAAGGGCTGGCTACTTTGCAAGGAGGTGCGAATGCACAGCAACGATTCGATGCAGCAGTGAAGAACATTTGGGGAGAACGCAATGTAACCGGGATGAAAAAGGTTGGTAAAGGGACAGTACTTTCAGGTATAAGTCTGGCGGATGCTATTCAGAAACTGAATCTGAAAGGTGATGTTAAAAAGGGCAACGTGATGTGGTTGCATCGCAGAATCGATGGAGCGGATTGGTATTATGTCTGTGCGCCGAAAGGAAGCGGATTTAGAGGTAATGTTGATTTCCATTGCTTGGGAAAAGTGGAGCTATGGGATCCGCTGACAGGTGATGCAACAACCCAGTTTGCTATACGAAATGGTGAATATACTTCTGTCTCTTTGGATTTGCCGCATGCAGGTTGTTGTTTCGTCGTTTTTAAACCGGGAATGATTGATAATAGTGTGGAGAAGAAAGTTGTTATGAACAAATCGATAGCATTGAATTCTCCGTGGACAATTTCATTTCCCGCTGGTTGGGGTGCACCGGAATCGTTGAGAATAGAATCGTTGAAAGCTTGGAAAGATCTGAATATATCGACTGAGGGAAAAGCTTTTGCCGGAACAGCAACTTATACGACCGAATTTAATGTGGATAAAGTGAATCCAAAATTACATTATACGCTTGATCTTGGTAAGGTGGAAATGATAGCAACGGTTTCGCTCAATGGAAAGGAACTTCGCACATTATGGACAACACCGTATTGCTTGGACTTAAATGATGCTATTAAAACTGGGAAGAATATTTTGAAAGTGGAAGTAACAAGTTCGTGGTTCAATCGTTTGGTTTACGATGCCGGTCAACCGGAATCACAACGTAAGACATGGACCATAAATGGACCGAAACAGGATTCGCTATTAAAAGACAATGGTTTGCTAGGACCGGTTGTATTAAAGTATTAATGTAAAATAAGGCTTATAATCAATAGATGTTGGACAGATGCGGATAATTATCTACATTTGCTACATAATGAAATAAATTAATAGAATGTCATGAAAAAAATAACAAAAGAAACAAATCTAGTAGGAATGCTGAGACTATTGATTGTCCTGTTCCTGTTTTCGACCGTTACCCCTGTTTTCGCTAGCAACGTAAAAGGAGACGGACATCTTCCTAAAGGGAAACCATCTGCAGCATTGAATGCAGCGTTCAATAATTATCTGAATGCGATTAAAAGCGCAGGAACAAACCAGCATAGTATTATGATTCTTCAACATGGGAAAGTACTTGCTTCAGCTTGGATGAACGAAGGTGCTCCGGAAAAAGAACATGCTATGTGGTCAGTCAGCAAGACTTTTACGTCTACGGCTGTGGGTTTTGCTATTGCTGAAGGGAAACTTAAACTTACGGATAAAGTTATTTCATTTTTCCCTGATAAACTTCCTGCTGAAGTGAGCGAGAACTTGAAGGCTCTTGAGATTCGCCATTTGTTGACGATGAACTCCGGTCACGATACAGATCCGACAGGCGCTATCCGTAATTCAGGAGATAATGACTGGATTAAATCTTTCTTTGCTACACCACTGACTCATAAGCCGGGTACTTATTTTGTGTATAATTCTTTAGGTACTTATATTTTGAGTGCAATAGTTCAGAAAGTAACAGGACAGAAAGTTTTCGATTATCTGACTCCTCGTCTTTTCAAACCGTTGGGAATAACAGGTATTCATTGGGACGAAAGTCCTGCCGGAATCAATTGCGGCGGTTGGGGATTGTATCTTAAGACGGAAGATATGGCGAAGATGGGACAGTTCTTATTGCAGAAGGGCAAATGGAATGGAAAGCAGCTTATCCCTGCCAAATGGATTGAGGAAGCATCTAAAAAGCAAGTTGAATCATTCCCAAGCTGGTCGCGTACGATTGATGATTCGAATGCGGATTGGGGACAAGGTTATGGCTATCAGATGTGGCGTTGCCGTCATAATGCATTCCGTGCGGATGGAGCTAATGGACAATATATTATTATGATACCTGCAAAGGATGCGGTTATAATTACGACGGCAAATCGTGGCGATATGCCTAAGGAATTAGAAGAGCTTTGGAACTTTTTCTTGCCAGTATTGTAATTGTTTGAAATTATGAAATATGCTATCGCATTAGATATCGGAGGTACAAATGTAAAGTACGCTTTGATTGATCAAATGGGGAATATCGTGTTTGAATCGTTGAAGGCTGTAAAGTCGGATAACGTGCAATCCTCGTTGCTTGATAAGCTCAAAGAGATTATTCATGAACTATTGGATTTCGCGGAATCAAAGGGGTTGGAAGTTATTGGCATAGGTATTGGCGTGCCTTCTGTTGTTGATGAAGGTGTTGTCCTTTTTGCCAATAATCTTTTGGAACTGAATGATAAGAATCTGAGTGTACTGCTTTCAGCGTTTCATCTTCCGGTATATGTTGAGAATGATGCAAATATGATGGGATTGGGTGAAGCTACTTATGGTTCGGCTAAAGGATTGACAGATGTTGTTTTCCTGACGATAGGAACAGGTATTGGCGGAGCATTGATCCTGAATGGAGAACTTTATGGCGGTTATCATAATCGGGGAACAGAGTTGGGACATATTATTATTCATGGGAAGAATGGAAATCCCTGTACTTGTGGAACAAGTGGCTGTTTAGAAGCTCATGCATCAACAAATGCACTTATTGCTTGCTATTCCGGGCTTTTGAAGAAGAACGGTAAAACACTCCCGACGACTCTTAACGGAAAATATATTGTTAAGCAGTATCAGTCGCAAGAAAAAGAGGCTATACTTGCCATGAATGATCATTTTGATAATTTGTCATTGGGTGTAGCAAGCCTTATCAATGTGTTTGCACCTCAGAAAGTGATCATTGGTGGTGGAATTTCTGAAGCAGGAGATTTCTATATTCAGAATATTCGGGAACGCGTTGGGCGGATTGTGATGAAAGAAACTTCTTTCTTTACAACGATTGATGTGGCTTCGCTTGGAAATAAAGCAGGATGTTTGGGTGCAGCAGCCTTGGTTTTTCATCGTCAGAAACAGGTAATTATGTGATTTAAATATATTCATTTTAGAAACAAATAAGACTTTCATATAATATGAATCAGATATTAAAGATATCGTTATCGGTGTTATGCCTGACAGTGTGTGCATTACAAGGAGCAGAAGCGCAGAAGAGCAGTTCGCTCAGGATGATAGAGCAGGTGGACTTTTCTCATGTGAAGATACAGGACAGTTTCTGGTCGCCCCGACTGGAGAAGCATATAACGGCAACCTTGCCCGTATGCATCGATCAGATAGAGAACAGGACGGGACGCATGAAGAACTTCGAGAACGCGGCCAAGGGTTCCGGCAAGCATTCGGGGATCTTCTTCGACGATTCGGATGTTTATAAGGCACTGGAAGGCATAGCCTACAGTCTTATCAACCATCCGGATGCCACGCTGGAAGCGAAGGCTGATGAATGGATAGACAAGTTCGCTGCGGCCCAGCGTCCTGACGGATACATCAATACGTACTATACGCTAACGGGACTGGACAAGCGCTGGACAAACATGGACAAGCACGAGATGTACTGCGCAGGTCACATGATGGAAGCCGGCGTTGCCTATTACCAGGCAACAGGGAAGCGCAAACTGCTGGATGTCTGCACACGAATGGCAGACTATATGATGACGGTCTTCGGCCCGGGCAAACGCAACTGGGTTCCCGGACATGAAGAGATAGAACTGGCTCTTGTAAAGCTCTACGGAGTGACTCATCAGGAGAAGTATCTCAACTTCGCCAACTGGCTTCTGGAAGAACGCGGCCACGGATACGGAAGCATGGGAACGGAAGGCAAATGGAATCCTGCATATTATCAGGATGAGGTTCCGGTACGTGACCTTTCAAGCATCTCTGGCCATGCCGTGAGAGCGATGTATCTTTTCTGCGGAATGTCGGATGTGGCAGCGCTGAAGAATGACGCCGGATATATAGCAGCGCTGAACAGGCTCTGGGACGATGTTGTCCTGCGGAACATGTACATCACCGGAGGCATCGGTTCGTCAGGCCATAATGAAGGCTTCACGGAAGACTACGATCTGCCGAACAAGGAAGCCTATTGCGAAACCTGCGCATCGGTGGGCATGGTTTTCTGGAACCAGCGTATGAACGAGTTTACAGGCGACAGCAAGTATGTGGATGTTCTTGAGCGATCGATGTACAATGGAGCATTGGCAGGCATATCACTGGCAGGCGACCGTTTCTTCTATGTGAACCCTTTGGCGTCGGACGGTGACCATCATCGTCAGGCCTGGTACGGCTGTGCCTGCTGTCCGAGCCAGATATCACGGTTCCTGCCTTCGATAGGGAATTATATCTATGGAACATCCGCCAAGGCGTTGTGGGTGAATCTTTATATGGGCAACACAACGGAGATTCCGACGGGCAACACGACTGTGAAGGTAAAGCAGGAGACGGAATATCCATGGAACGGAACGGTAAAGCTGACGCTTTCCTCTCCGATGAAGAAAGAGATAAGGATGCGCATTCCGGGCTGGTGCAAGACCTATACGCTGACGGTAAACGGCAGGAAGGTAAAGGCAACGACTGAAAAAGGATATGCCGTTCTTCAACGGAACTGGAAAGCAGGCGATGAGGTAACATTGGACATGTCAATGCCTGTAGAGATGGTTGCAGCGGATCCGAAGGTGAAACAGGATGCCGGCAAACGCGCCATCCAGCGCGGTCCGCTGGTTTACTGCATGGAGGAGACGGATAACAAGTCCGACTTCGACAAGCTGATGGTTTCAAAGAACACGACATTCAAGACCGCTTTCGATGCATCGCTTCTGAACGGAGTGGAGAAAGTGCAGGCAGTGAACGGCAATGAGACGATCAACCTGATCCCCTATTATGCATGGGATAACCGTGAAGCGGGAAAGATGAAGGTGTGGATTGATTATGTCCGGTAGATAAAATCCAACAGAAGAATGATGAAGCAATTGATAATAACAATAGCAACCGCATTGGCAGTCGGTACAGCATCGGCTGCCGGTATCCGGTCGAACGAGAACAACGGTTCCGGCAATTATCAGAACAACCGCTACCCGCTTGTGCAGAAGCCATATATCGAACTTCCGATAGGCGCTATCCATCCTGACGGCTGGTTGAAGGAACAGCTGACAAGAATGAAGACGGGCCTGACCGGCAGTCTGGACAAGGAATACGAGGCAGTGATGGGTAAACGCAACGGATGGCTTGGCGGCGACGGAGATGTTTGGGAACGCGGTCCGTATTGGATTGACGGACTTCTTCCGCTGGCGTATGTGCTCAACGACCAGGCACTGATAGAAAAGGTGAAGCCTTGGATTGAATGGACACTGTCGTCGCAGAAGGCGGATGGATATTTCGGACCGGATACCGACCGTGCTCCGGAAGCAGGACTCCAGCGCGACAATGCGCACGACTGGTGGCCGAAGATGGTGATGCTGAAAGTGATGCAGCAGTATTATTCGGCAACGGGAGACCGGCGAGTGATTACATTTCTCACCAGGTATTTCCAATATCAGCTGAAGGAATTGCCAAAGAATCCGCTCGGCAAATGGACATCATGGGGAGAACAGCGCGGAGGCGACAATCTGATGGTTGTTTACTGGCTTTATAATATCACAGGTGACAGGTTCCTGCTCGATCTGGGAGAACTGATACATAAGCAGACCTTCGACTGGACGGATGCATTTCTTGACGGCGATTATTTTTCCCGTCAGTTCAGCATGCATTGTGTGAATTTGGGACAGGGTTTCAAGGAACCTGTGATCTATTATCAGCAGAGCAGGGAGGCAAAGCAGCTGCAGGCGGTAAAGGAAGCGGTTAAGAAGATGCGCCATACGATCGGTTTCCCAACGGGACTTTGGGGCGGCGATGAGATGCTTAGGTTCGGAGATCCGACACAGGGTTCGGAGTTCTGCACCTGTGTGGAGATGATGTTCTCGCTGGAGAAGATTCTGGAGATAACGGGAGATGTACAGTGGGCAGATTATCTTGAGAGAGTAGCTTACAATGCGCTTCCAACGCAGGCGACCGACGAGTTCACGGCCCGTCAGTATTTCCAGCAGGTTAACCAGGTTGCAGCGACGCGTACGATGCGTAACTTTGTTACATCGCACGAGGATACGGATGTGATATTCGGCGTTCTGACCGGATATCCGTGCTGCACATCGAATATGCACCAGGGCTGGCCGAAACTGCTGCAGAACCTTTGGTATGCAACGGCAGACAATGGAATAGCAGCTCTTATATATGCGCCTTCGAATGTAACCGCAAAGGTTAACAATGGCATCGAGGTGAATATAGCGGAAGAGACAGATTATCCTTTCGATGAAAATATCCGTTTGAAGATCAGCTTTGCCGACAAGAAGACAAAGACAGCCTTTTTCCCTCTCCATCTGAGAATACCTGCCTGGTGTCAGAATGCTTCTGTAAAAGTTAATGGCGAAGAAGTCAAGGCTGATATCTATCCGGGAGAGATAGCTCATGTCAATCGCGAATGGAGCAATGGAGATGAAGTTATGCTTCAGTTGCCGATGAAAGTGGAAGCGAGCTATTGGTATGGCGGTTCAGCAGTCATTGAGCGAGGACCTTTACTCTATTCGTTGAAGATGAATGAGAAATGGGAAAAGAAAACCTTTGAGGAAGACAAGCAACAGCATTATGGCAAATGGTATTATGAAGTGACAAGCGATTCGCCTTGGAATTATGCGTTGGAGTACAAGACCCTCAAAGCGGAAGTCATCAATGACAATTTTGTCGTTGAAAAGTCGAAGACAGTATCTGCCTATCCATGGAATGTTGCAAATGCTCCGGTCAGGATTAAAGCCAAAGGATTGAGAATCCCGGGATGGACCTTGTACAGAGGTTCTGCCGGTCCGATACCCTATTATACTGAGTTAGGTGTAGAGGCGACCGATGAGGAATCAATAGAACTTATTCCATATGGCTGTACGACACTCAGAGTAACGGAATTTCCTATTCGCTGACATTTCTTCCAAGAATTCTATGTACTTTTGTAACTCAAAAGGAAGAAATGGTTTACGATTGGAATACACGAACAGAATTATTATTTGGAACTGAACGCATGGAGCGCTTTGCGCAAAGTCACGTCCTTGTAGTGGGATTGGGTGGCGTTGGCGCTTATGCGGCAGAACAAATTTGTCGTGCAGGAATTGGGCAGATGACGATTGTTGATGCAGATACAGTCAGTTTGAGTAATATCAACAGGCAGTTGCCAGCATTGCATTCTACTATTGGCAAACCTAAAGCAGAAGTAGTCGCTTCAAGGTTGGAAGATATTAATCCGGAACTGAACCTTACCGTTATTAACGAATTCATGCGTGATGAACGGACTGAAGAAATACTTATGGCTGCTAAATATGATTTTGTGGTCGACGCAATCGATTCACTCAGCCCTAAGGTATTTCTTCTTTATCATGCGTTTCAAAAGGGATTGCCAATCGTTTCATCAATGGGAGCTGGAGCTAAAACAGACCCATCACAGATAAAGGTGACTGATATTTCTAAGACATTTAATTGTTCTTTGGCGCGTTCTGTACGTAAGCGGTTACATAAACTAGGAATAGAAAAAGGTATTCCTGTCGTTTTTTCAACACAGATGGCAGATCCAAATGCTGTTATTGAAACAGAAAATGAACAGTGTAAACGTACAACAGCGGGTACAGTATCATACATGCCTGCTATTTTTGGATGCTATTTGGCTTCATACGTAATTACTCATTTGACATGATACAGACAGAAAATATAACGAAGAGTTTCGGTTCATTGGAAGTTCTCAAAGGTATTTCGTTGACTATCGGTGAGGGCGAAATTGTGGCTATTGTAGGTCCTAGTGGTGCAGGCAAAACGACTTTGCTGCAAATCATGGGGACGCTTGATAAGCCTAACAGTGGAAAACTTGTTATCAATGGGACTGAAACGGCGCGTCTTTCAGAAGAAAAGTTAGCGGCATTTCGTAATCGTAATATCGGTTTTGTATTTCAATTCCATCAGTTATTGCCCGAATTTACCGCATTGGAGAATGTGATGATTCCTGCATTGATTGCTCGTGAGAAAACTTCTGCTGCTGAAAAACGCGCTAAAGAATTACTCGATTTTATGAGATTGAGTGATCGTATGACACATAAACCTAACGAACTTTCAGGTGGTGAGAAACAACGGGTAGCTGTTGCTCGTGCACTTATTAATAATCCTACTGTAGTGCTTGCCGATGAGCCTTCAGGTAGTTTGGATACAAAAAACAAGGAGGAATTGCATGCATTATTTTTTGAATTGCGTGATAAGTTGCATCAGACATTTGTGATTGTTACGCATGATGAACAACTTGCCTCCAACACTGATCGTGTTATTCATATTAAAGATGGTATTATTGATGATGAACAAATGATAAACGATACACAATCCCTAATTAATGAAATTATATGACAACATCTGAAAGAGTAACCTTTGGAAGTAAATTTGGTGCAATATTAGCTACAGCTGGAAGTGCTGTAGGCTTAGGCAATATTTGGCGGTTTCCATATATGCTGGGAGCAAATGGCGGAGCTGCATTTTTACTTATCTATTTGATTTGTGTGGTGCTGTTGGGACTGCCGGTAATGATTTCTGAATTTTATATTGGTAAGCATACGCATCGTAATGCTGTTGGAGCATTTAAAGAAATGGCACCAAAGACGAAATGGAGTTTGATTGGATATAATGGCGTATTAGCCGCATTTCTGATATTGGGTTTTTATGCCGTTGTTTCTGGATGGACTATTGAGTATATTATCCAGGCTTTCAGCGGATCATTGCATGGAAAAGATGCAGCTAGTTTCCAAGCTGATTTCGAAATGTTCTCTTCAAGCACTTTCCGACCGATTATTTGGACGATAGCCTTTGTTTTATTGACTCATGTAATTATTGTTTCCGGAGTAAAAGACGGCATCGAACGTGCTTCAAAAGTAATGATGCCGGCATTATTTCTCATCTTGATTGCGCTTTGTGTGCGTTCTGTTACACTTCCGGGTGCAGAAAAAGGGTTGGAATTCTTTTTTAATCCGGATTTCAATAAGATTACTTCATCTGTTGTACTAAGTGCGATGGGACAAACATTCTTCTCTCTTAGTATTGGAATGGGTTGTCTTATCACGTACGCATCTTATTTTAATAAGGCGACGAATATTCAGAATGTAGCCTTGCAAGTCACGGCCTTAGATACATTGGTATCTGTTTTAGCCGGAGTAATGATTTTCCCAGCTGTATTTTGTTTTGGCATTACTCCTACAGCGGGTCCTGAGCTGGTATTTATCACTCTTCCAAATGTGTTTGAACAGTTGCCTTTAGGATGGCTTTGGTCGGCTGTATTCTTTGTGTTGTTAGCTTTGGCTGCATTGACTTCTACTATTTCATTACATGAAGTAGCAACCGCTTATACTCACGAAGAGTTTAAAATATCACGTACAAAAGCGGCTTGGCTCGTTTCAGCAGGCGTTGCTGTTTTAGGTATTATCAGTTCACTCTCATTCGGTGTTCTAAAGGATTTTACCATAGGTGGTCTGACATTTTTTAATCTGTTGGATTATGTAACAGCTAAGATCATGCTTCCACTTGGTGGAATGTTTATTTGTATTTATGTCGGTTATCGTGTGGATCGTAAGATTTTGAAGGCAGAACTGACAAACGAAGGAACTATTCCTTTCTATTTCTTTAATACGTATGCATTTTTTATGAAGTATATTGCACCTATAGCCATTGCAATGATTTTCTTGAATGAACTGGGTTTGATTGACAAAATCGTGGAGCTTTTTAAGTAGTAGTATTTTTTCTTATTGTAAACATAAAAACCTGTAATTATGAATTGGCGAGACTTTTTCTATTTTTCTAAAGGTGAGCGGCGTGCGCTCACAGTTTTGTTGTGTCTTATTTGTTTTTCGTGGATTGTTTTGCTCTTTACGGATGATAAGAATTCCTATGAAAATGAAGATATAGGAAGGATTCCCTCTACAAGCCCAGAATTAGCCTCTGAGAGACCGAAAATATATTCGAATGAAGAAAGACCTTTATTCGAAAGAAACTCTTCCTCCATTCGAATGAAGAGGAAATCTATTCCGAAGGTTTTGCAGAATGCTTCTGAAAGAAATTTCGCTTCTTTCAACAATAAGAAATATACATATCAATCATATCCCAAAGTTGAAAAATATCCATCAGGAACTATTATCGAATTGAATACGGCCGATACAATATCTTTGAAGAAAGTTCCGGGTATTGGGAGCGCTTTTGCTCGTAGGATTGTTAAATATCGCGAACTTTTGGGTGGTTATTATTCTGTAGAGCAATTGCGTGAAGTTTATGGAATGGATGAAGAGCGATATCAATCGTTGCAGCCTTGGTTCAGAACAGATGTAAAATATATTCGTGTTTTGCCTGTCAATAAGTTATCGGCAGATTCTTTGCGTCGTCATCCATATATTGGTTACCATCAAGCTCGTGCGCTGGAACATTTGCGTCGTCAAAAGAGTAGGCTTACAGGTTGGGAAAATCTTTTATTATTGGAAGAATTTACGGATTCTGACCGCGCAAAGTTGAGTCCGTATCTATCTTTTGAGTGAAATGATATAAGTAAAAAGTCCCGGTTCAATTAAGAATCAGGACTTATTACGTTGTCTCACCCGGATTCGAACCAGGACAGACAGTACCAAAAACTGTAGTGCTGCCATTACACCATGAGACAATCGGGTTGCTTTAAAAAGCGATGCAAAAGTAAGGATAAATTCTTACTCTGCAAATGATTTTATCAATTTTTCTATTTTGCAATCAGCAAGAAATAGTTTTTCTTCCCTTTTTGAAGCAGTAAATATTTGCCGTCGAGCAAAGATTCGCTGTTTATGATGGCATCGAAAGCTGTTAGTTTTTCTTTATTTACACTAACGCCTCCGTTTTGAACCAGCTTTCGCATTTCTCCTTTTGATGTGAATGCAGCTGCCTTATCTGTGAACAAGTCTACAGCTTTAACGCCGGCACTCAGTTCATCGCGACTGACTTCAAACTGGGGAACGCCTTTGAATACATCCAGCAAAGTTTCTTCATCCAGCTTTTTTAAAGCCTCTGAAGTAGAGTTACCAAAAAGGATGTTTGAAGCTTCAACTGCAGCATCATAGTCTTCTTGAGAATGAACCATGATAGTTACCTCTTTTGCCAAACGTTTCTGTAACGGACGAAGATGAGGTGCTGCTTCCTGTTCTTTGACTAATGCGTCAATCTCTTCTTTAGATAAATCGGTGAAGATTTTGATGTATTTTGCAGCATCTGCATCGCTTACATTAAGCCAGAACTGGTAGAATTTGTAAGGAGATGTATAGCGACGATCCAACCATACATTACCTGATTCTGTTTTTCCAAACTTACCGCCGTCAGCTTTTGTAATCAATGGGCAAGTTAGAGCAAAAGCTTCTCCATTGATCATTCGGCGAATCAGTTCTGAACCAGTTGTGATATTTCCCCATTGATCGGCACCGCCCATTTGCAAACGGCAACCTTCGTGTTCGTACAGATACAGGAAATCATATCCTTGCAGCAATTGATAAGAAAATTCTGTGAATGACATACCGACTTCTGATTCGCGGCTCAAGCGTTTTTTTACAGAGTCTTTGGCCATCATATAGTTTACAGTAATATGTTTGCCAATATCACGTATGAAATTCAGGAAAGTATAATTTTTCATCCAGTCGTAGTTGTTCACCAACTTCGCTGCATTCGGTTTATTTGAATCAAAATCAAGGAACTTTGCCAGTTGGGCTTTGATGCAATCTTGATTGTGGCGAAGTGTCTCTTCGTCAAGCAGGTTTCTTTCGGCAGACTTCATTGAAGGATCGCCAATCATTCCTGTAGCACCTCCAATGAGTGCGATAGGACGATGTCCTGCACGCTGAAAATGCTTTAATATCATGATACTAACCAAATGCCCAATATGTAATGAGTCCGCTGTCGGATCAATGCCTACATATCCGGAAGTCATTCCTTTTTGTAACAGTTCTTCTGTTCCGGGCATCATATCTTGAATCATGCCCCTCCATTGTAATTCTTCAACAAAATTCATCGTCTTAATTATAGTTGTATTGAATGAGGCAAAGGTAAGACTTTTTATTGATAATTATCGCTTTGCTTCCCAAATGTTTAATACTTCTGTATGAGAGAAGGAAAGATCTCTTTTATGTTCTTTTCTATTTGCGTGGTTAAATCTTCTAGTGAAATTGCCAATGTTGTAGCGATATGTTGGTATACAGTACTGATTTCCGTCTCTTTGTCGTCAGTCTCTGCAAAAAGACGGAAATCTTTCTCCGCTTTTTGTAAAGATTCTGTTTGAAACTGTTTGCCAAAGGAAAGATATAAT
The DNA here is from genome assembly GCA_036734445.1 of Tannerellaceae bacterium. Lineage (GTDB taxonomy): Bacteria > Bacteroidota > Bacteroidia > Bacteroidales > Tannerellaceae > Parabacteroides. The sequence continues at coordinate 45,631 of DAIMYP010000013.1, read as the reverse complement.
CCCTGATCAAGCAGTTGCTTAGCTAATTCACCGTTTCCACGGAAACCATGAATAATCCAGGGACAGTTGGGTTTCAGTCGTTTCTTCTCTCCTATTATTTCTGCCCAAGCCTTGACGCAGTGGATGATTAGCGGTTTTCTCAGTTCTTCAGATATTATTGCCGATTCTGTAAAGACAAATTGCTGTATGTCGAATGGTACTTCTGAAAGTTTGTCCAATCCTGTTTCTCCTATAGCCAAAACATTGCTTTGGGTAGCTAAAGATTTTAATGCTGAAAGTTGTTCTTTTACATTATCAAATATGTACCAGGGATGAATGCCAACGGAATAAAGGAGGTGCGTATCTAAAGAAAAATCTTTTTGTTTTTCAATGATACAGTTTACAATCTCCCTGACATCTGGCTCAGAAGCATTAGATGAATGCGTATGTATATTATAAAAATGCATGACAGGATTATGGTACCGGATCATATCCGCTTCCGCCCCAAGGATGGCAGCGTGATAAACGTTTGATTGTCAGGTATAAGCCTTTGATCGGGCCATATTTTTTCAATGCTTGCACGGCATATTCTGAACAAGTAGGAACGAACCTGCACGATGCCGGTGTCATTGGAGAGATGCAATACTTGTAAAAGTAAATTGGCACAAGCAAAATTGCCGTAAAGAAGCGTTTAATCATAATTTATTACAAAGCATATTCAATGCTTTAGACATAGCTTTTTCTATCGCATTGAAAGAATGTACTTCCTTGTCAACATAAAGAAAGGCGACCATCATCTGCTTGTTTTCAGCTTCTAATGGTTCAATCAGTTTGTATTTGTCCAGTCGGAATGCTTCTCGCACTTGTCGTTTGAGCAAGTTTCGCTTGACAGCTCGTTTAAAGCGTTTTTTAGGAATGCTTACCAACATTGAGACGGTACTTGGCATTTGCTCTATAGCTGGCAAATACACGACCCTCAACGGGAATGAAATAAATGATTCCCCCTTCTCAAAAAGAACGTCTATATGGCGTTTCCAAGAAAGACGTTCTTCTTTGGAAAGAGTGAATCGTTTATTTTCCATTCTTTTTAGCGTTTCCTAATTCTTTCTTCAGATATAAATCCAAAGCGGCAGTCATTGATGGAGCTTCAGGTGTAGGAGCTTCTACATCAAGACGCAAACCGGCATCTTTCACTGCTTTTGCAGTTGTAGGGCCGAAACAACCGATGCGGATATCATCCTGTTTGAAATTCGGAAAGTTTTTCAATAATGAAGAAATACCGGAAGGACTAAAGAATACCAGCATATCGTAATCGAACTTTTCGTCTTCCTTGAAGTCATTGCTTACAGTCCGATACATGATAGCCGGTGTAAAATTAATTTTCTTTGCTTCCAGCATACTGAACAGGTCGTCTTTATGAACATCCGAAACAGGCACAAGATATTTTTCCTTTGCATGTTTGCCAATGAGGATAACCAATTCTTCCAGTTTTCCTGTTGTACTAAAAAAGATTTTCCGTTTCCGATAGATGATGTACTTTTGCAGATATACAGCAATTGCTTCTGTCATGCAAAAATATTTCATCGTTTCAGGAATAGTTACACGTAATTCCTCGCACAGATGAAAGAAATGATCTATTGCCGTACGCGCTGTAAAAATTACAGCCGAATGGTCCAGAATAGATATTCTCTGCTGTCTGAACTCTTTGGATGAAAGAGGTTCAACCTTAATAAATGGGCGGAAATTAATTTCTACACCATACTTTTGAGCTATGTCAAAGTACGGAGACTTTTCAGATGCAGGCTTCGGTTGTGATACCAGCAACTTTTTAATTGTCAATGCCATAGAGTACTTGTCTCGATAAAGTTATACAAATAAACCATACCTTCGTACAAAAATACCAGAGGTAAAATTTCTTGGCCGCAAAGGTACAAACTTATATACAAAAATCCACCATTTTTCTTGTGAAATATCCGTATTGTCTTATAAATTATTGCAAAGCGATACAAAACATAAAAGATACTAAACAAAAAGATAGGAATTGTAACATTTATATCAATAAAGACCATCAATAGGACTGGTATATATAACAGAATACCCCATATTTCCATAATAGCATTATAGTTGTTTTTCCACAAATTGTATTTTTCAGGCTCTATAAAGATGCAACCTAGCAGATAGTTCGTCAGTTGTCGGAATTGATAAAACAAAAAGACGATAACGAATGCCAGTATTCCAAAGAGACCTTCGTTGTTTATAGATCCGTAATATCCATAAATTTTACCTGCAGAGAAGAGTGCTACGCTACACAAGAAGAGTGCCTGGAAAATCATGAAGAGATGAAAAAGAACGCTACTCTCATTTTTTCCTTCATCAAACAGATTAGAGCGCTCTTTGACAAAAACTGCATCTTTGAGCATGCGCAAGAATTGTTGAAAGTTATTTCTAAAAACAATAGCGAACAGGATAAGCAAAGAAAGCAGAAAGGCAAATAACAAATCATTTGCTATTTGTCCGTCCCATAAGCGAATACCTACATATCCTTCAAAAGAATCCATGCACCTGCATTTATTTTACAGGTGCAAAGATAGTTATTCTTGTTGTTTAAAGTTTATTTCGGTGAACCGAATGTTAATGCAAGGCCTCTTTTATGATTTCTCCTACTGTTGGATGAGGGAAAACAATGGCTTCCAATTCTTCTGCTTTCATCTTTCGTTCGATAGCTATTCCTGCAATAACAATCAGTTCAGAAGCCGGATTGCCTAAAATATGAGCACCGATAACAGTTTGGTTCTCCGACAGAATTAATTTGCAAATGCCATTTCCCATTTCGTTTTCTGCAACGAACCGCCCTGAGAATGCCATTGGAATCTTCTTTAATGTGTATGGAATATTCGCATTTTGCAACTCTTCTTCCGTTTTTCCAATACCGGCGATTTCCGGATTTGTATACACAACACCCGGAATAGCATCGTAATTCATTCCTTCTCCGACTTTGCCAAGAATATGTTTTATAGCGGTTTCAGCTTCGCTTACAGCAGTATGTGCCAATAACGAGAAGGCTGTAATATCGCCACATGCATAAACATTCGGTAAAGACGTTTGCATGAATTGATTGACTTTGATGCCATTTTTGAATGGTTCCAGTGAAAGCGTTTCCAAGCCAAACCCTTTTGTTACCGGACGTCGTCCAACGCTCAATAAGACCTTTTCTCCACTGATTGTGAATGACTGTCCTTCCTTTTCAACCGTTACTTCTCCGTCGTGAACTGCGGTGACTTTGTGGCTCAGATAAAACTTTACACCACGTTTGGCATATTCAGCTTGCAGCATTTCCGACAGTTCGCGATCCATAGGGCCTAATATCTTGTCCAGCATTTCAACAACATGCACTTCAGTGCCCATGCTATTGAAGAATGAAGCGAATTCCATTCCAATGACGCCACCTCCAATGATTACCAATGATTTTGGCAATTCGATAGCGACCAGAGCTTCGCGACTTGTCCAATAATTGCTCTCAGACAATCCTGGAATTGGAGGAATCACTGTTTCTGAACCTGTACAGATTAGCAAATTGGTAGCTTCATACGATTCTTCTCCACATTGGATAAGTAAGCTGTTGTCTGATCCTTTCCCTTTGATTTCAGCTGCTCCGTTGACCATTGTCACTCCTAGATTATTCAGTTTCATCCGGATGCCGGCTGTCAGTTTCTTCACTACTTTGTTCTTTCGAGCAATGATTTTGGGATAATCGAAAGTGGGGTTCTCTGCTTTTACAGCATATTTTGGCGCATGTTTGATTGTGTCGAATACTTTCGCTGAATAGAGCAGCGTCTTAGTAGGCACACATCCTTCGTTCAGGCAGACTCCGCCTAATGCATTCTTCTCAAATAGAATAGTCGACAGACCTCCTTCAGCTGCACGTTCGGCAGCCGTATATCCCGCAGGCCCTCCACCAATGATTGCAACATCACATTTCATGTTTTCTTTCAGATTTAATTGAGTTTATATTGGAATTATTTCAAATGTCGGAATCTTTAAACTTGATAGCCGGATTGATCATCTTTAGCTGATTTATGAAATTCATCTTATCGACCGGCGAAATCAGCAGCCAATATTTGTCACCCTTATAGATGATAAGTCTGTCTAATGACAAGGCGTAACTCGAAATGGGCATAACTGTTGACCCTATTGCTGTTATTTCAGATATGGCGATTTTCTTTTCAGGAAAGATGCTGCAGTGAGCGATTAACATACCGTCTTCTGTGATCTTGTACCAAGTGTTTAGAAGAATATGGATAACCAGCATGGCCGTTAATAAGGAGATGATGGTTGCATCAACCCTCGCATTCAGTATTGAGGCAACACATCCTGCGGCAACCATCAAAATGGCAAGATGATACCACCAGCCTACTTTAGATTTGAAAACTCTGTCCATGGTCTGAATTTTTGCGCAAGATACGCATTATTTTCGGTACAGGTGATATTTTAGTATCAAATCTTCGTTTGTTACAGACATGCAGTGTTGAGAAGTAAATTTTGCATAAGAATAGGCAAAACATAGATTTTTGATATGGCTAAAAATCTATCTAATAGTTTTGAAAAATTCATTCGAATGCACGAACCATTTCATTCGAATGAAACCTCCACTCCATTCGAATGAAATGGAACTTTCTTCCGAATGAAATGGAGGCTATAATTAGATGAAATAAATATCAGATTTACAGAGTAATACGCGATAATAGAATTCCTTCAGCCATTAAAACCTGTCGAAACTCGTCTGTCCTTCGCTTTCAAACATGATTTTTTGACCATCTTTTTGTCATTGATACTTCTTCAATGTTTTCAAAGCTTGCTTTTGACCTTTCTCGAATACAGACTGCAATGATACTTGCTCTCCATTATGTTTCATGCTGACATTTGAAGCTTCCATAAAAGCAAATATCTCAAGTGTTTCTTTTTCGTCAATAGGTGATTGCTTCGTCTTGAAGAACTTCAGGATCTGATCCAGAAGAACACCGTATCCGGCATAATCGCCTGCTTGAACAATTTGTTTTTCGCAAATGGCTGTTCCGCCGTAACCTTCTTTTCCATCGCGAATGCCACGGAATGTTCCGATTCTGCCATCTTGCCACAGACCAACAACCACATCTGTCCCTTCTGCATGAGTACGGCTAACCTTTTGACAACCAGTTCCCATAATAGTATATAAGGTTTCAACGCCATGAATGCCGTACCATGAAAAATCCGGATGCGAAGGTTCGTTATGTGAAGGCGAGTAACAGTCTGCACCGATTACCTTTCCAAATTTGCCGTCGCGCAATTCCTGATTGCGTGGAACGTAACGCAGAGAGGAAGAGGAGAACATCGGCACTTTGTATTTGTCGGCAAGCATAAAGATGGTGATGGCATCGGATAAAGTAGCGGCTACAGGTTTGTCAATGAACACGGGTTTTCCGCTTTTGAACACTTCGGCAGCCTGTTCCAGATGCATATTTCCATCATTTGTTTCCAGCATTACAAAATCCACTTTCTCCAGCAATTCTGCGATTGAACCGACTATTTCTACGCCGTATTTCTTTGCTTCATCTGTATATCCGGGGATGCGGCTATAGCTGCTTTTGATCGTATGCGAACCATAAGGATAAGCTGCGACGATTTTGAAGTCTTTGTATTCTGATTTTTCTGCTTCTCCTCCATTGAGATATTTTATAAATGCGGGCGAATGGGAAGTGTCCAATCCGATGATACCTATTTTGTACGTTTGTTGTGCATTTGTCCATCCTATAGAGGTCATGCACAAGAAGAAACTTATTAATGTAAATCTTAGTTTCATGATATTCAATGTATTATTATTTAACTAATTGCATGCTGTCTTTATCACCATATAGGATCGCATATTTATGCAGTCGCAGACATGTAGCCGGAATGTGTTCGGATATTTCATCGTTGAGTGTATGCGATACGGCCCACGCTTTTGTTTTCGCCGGAACGATACAGAAAAGTTTCTGTCCGCTCGTCAACATCGGGATGGTAAGAGTCAAAGCGTTCTTTGGCACTTCATCAAGCGTTGCGAAACATCCGTCGTGTACTTGCTGTTCGCGGCATATTTCATCCAGATCGACTACCTTGATATCTTCAGGATCATGAAAGTCGGCAACATGCGGATCATTGAAGGCGATGTGTCCGTTTTCGCCTATTCCCAAGCAAACGATATCTATTGGATGCTGTCGAAGCAGTGTGGAGTAGCGTTTGCATTCGCTTGCCAGATCCTTTGCGTTGCCGTTGATATAATTGATGGAGCGGAACGGTAATTTTCCGAATATATGTTCTTTCAGGAAGTTGCCGAAGCCCGCTGGCGAGTCTGTAGCAAGATTCACATATTCATCCATGTGAAAAGCATTGACTCTCTCCCACTCGATTCCTTTTTGTTCGCATAAAGCAGCAAGAACATCATTTTGTGAAGGAGCTGCTGCAAATACCATATTCACTTCTTTTTTCTCTGCAAGGAATGAACGGATGGCATTCGCTATATCGATAGCGGCAGCTTCGCCCATCTCTTTCCGTGTTGCAAATTCGTAAACTTGTAGATGATCCTTTTTTAATGATCGTATTTCTGACATCGTATAATCCTTTCTATTTTATAATTTCATTTCCCATCCTTTTTCATATTCGCGTTTCCAATACTTAGCGGCAAGCTGTTTATCCAGAAGATGACCGTTTGTAGCATCGGTGTGAAGCTTTACGCCTGAGCGTTGCGCTATATTTCCTAATTGAACCAACAGTGTACTGATGAATCCAGATTGTATATCCGAATTAAGTTTTTCGCCTTTAGTAATAGCACTGAAGAAGTTCTGAATATGCAAGGCATCCAGTTGTTGCGCCGGATCCATCTTGTTTTGCGGATCGACTTTGATATTGCTTTCTACGTTTTTGATAACATTGTTCTTTTGGTCGATAATCTTGTAGGAATTTCCGCCGCCCATCCATAAGGCTGCTTTTTCTCCATAAAAAATGACGCCTACCGAACTTCCTTCGATGTGATAAGGGCAGCAGCTTTGTCCTTCCCAGATCATCGATTTCTTTCCACCGAAGTCGAGGGTGATCACTTGTGTATCAGGTGCCTCCCAATCATCTTTGTAGAAATATCTGCCTCCGGTTGATTGAACTGAAGTCGGGAAATCGAGATCCATTCCCCAGCGAAGCAAGTCGATCATGTGCGTTCCGTTGTTCAATGCTTCACCTGTGCCCCAACGCCAGAACCAATGCCAGTTGTAATGAACAATATTGTCTTTGTAAGCTGTTCTCGGTGCAGGTCCTTGCCACAGATTCCAATCCAGCCATTCAGGAACGGGAGCTTCTTTGCCTATTCCTATAGACGCGCGTTGGTTTGTGTACCAGGATTTGCCAAAATATACGTTACCGATTGTTCCCGCTTTTATTTCATTGATGCCTTCGATTACATTCGGCCATGAACGACGCTGATTACCCATCTGTACAACACTGCCATATTTTTTTGCTGCCTGCAACAGAATCTCTCCTTCTTCAGGCGTGTGGCAGCAAGGTTTTTCAAGATAAACATGTTTGCCTGCTTTCATAGCTAGAAGAGCTGCGGGTGCATGCCAATGGTCAGGTGTTGCAATGACAACAGCATCGATATCTTTTTTCTCGAACATCAGTCGCATATCCTTGTTTGGGTTCGGTCTGGCGTCAGAGATCTTGCTTACTTCAGCGATGCAACGTTCCAAAGCACGCGAGTCGACATCGCATACTTCAGTGATGCGGCAGTTGGGTTGTAAAGCGAAATTCCTTGATAATGCCAGTCCTCTGGAGTTCACGCCAACCATTCCTACATGAATCCGGTCGTTTGCTCCAATGATGTTTGCATAACTCTTTGCGGTAAAACCTGGCAACACTCCTCCCAGTGAAAGTGCAGCGGTTCCTACAGCTGTCTTCTTGATAAAATCGCGTCTTGTTATCATACAGATTGTATTTTATGATTCTTTATATACTATGTTTCCATTCACCATCGTCATCTTGACATGAATCTGATTATCGAAAATCAGGATATCTGCATCTTTGCCTTTTTGCAAAGTACCTTTTTTATTATCGATGCGCATGATACGTGCTGGCGTTTCTGATGCCATCTTTACTGCTTCAGTTAAAGGAATACCCGCTGTAAAACACATCGTTCTTACCAAACGATCGGTTGTGGCTACACTTCCTGCAAAAGCCATTCGGTCAGGCATTTTAGCAACTCCATCTTCTACGATGACTTCCTGTCCGGTGCTTAGTCCGCCTAAGATACTTTTTCCTTCTGGCATTCCGGCAGCGCGCATGGAATCAGTTATCAAAGCAATCTTGTCAGAGCCTTTAAACTTATAGATCAGTTGGAGTAGACTGGCCGGAAGATGGCAACCGTCGGCAATAATTTCGACTGTCATGTCATCAATCAGGAATGCCGACTCAATCACTCCTGCAAAACGAAAACCGTTGCGGCGAGTTACGCCCGACATTCCAGAGTACAGATGCGTGATGTGTCTGTAACCTCGTTTCCAAGCGTCGAGCACTTCTTCATATATGGCATCCGAATGAGCAATAGCCGGTAAAACATTTTTATTAAGCAAAGCTTTGACGAACGCCTCATCGCCATCCAGTTCTGGCGCAGAACTCCAGCGTCGTATGCAATTCCCGGCTTCGAGTATTGGAATGTATTCTTCCGGCTTCGGGTTGCGAATGAAGCGAGGATCTTGGGCGCCACGTTGGTTCATCGAGAAGTAAGGTCCTTCCAGATGAAGTCCTAGTAATGTTGCACCTTTGTCATTTGCAGCATTTGCCTTTTCATAAGTTGCAATGGTGTTCAATATGTTTTCTCGTGTCGAGGAGAGAGTTGTCGGATAAACTCCCGTGGTTCCATGTTTTGCATGCATTTCGGCAACCGTCAGAAATGCGGCAATTGTTTCATCCATGAAATCTGCACCGCCTGCACCATGCGTATGCAGGTCAATAAATCCCGGAGATATATAATCGCCATGCGCATCAATGAGCAGGGCATTTGGAAATTCAATATTTGTCTGTCCTATCTCGACAATACGGTTCTCTTCCACACAGACAATTCCGTCCTTCGTTATTCCGGAAGGAGTCAGTATTTGTCCGTTTATTATTTTGTATCTGTTTTGCTTCATGATATTCTCCTCGTTAATGAGTTAACAAATATAGCGAGATATATTAATCTTCTGTTTTCAATATTGCGCTAAAAGGTCTTCAATTTGCGTCAATATTCAATTGAATGCACAAGAATGAAGATCAAATTTCATCCGGCCATGGACAGGGTTTCCCTGTCGCTTTGAAAGATGGGCGTTGGGCAGATACTTTACGAAGATATTGCCCTAAATTTTTAGAAAGACGTTTTACAAGCGTTGTGTGTGTAGCCGCTTGATTATTCTTTTCGCCTATATCTTCCTTGATGTTGAATAATTCTTTTTTGCCTGTTTCGTAGTAATACACCATCTTCCAGTCGCCTTTACGAACCGTACATGTTGCAGCAATACCCGGACCTACGCCCCAAAGATTCGGAAAGTTCCAATATAAACTGCGTCCATCAGACGGGTCGCCTGTCCCTTTTAATAGAGGCATAAAGCTTATGCCATCAACAGGTTGCACTGTTTTATATTGTTTGACGCCTGCCATTTCAAGAATGGTTGGAAAGAAATCTTCTATCAGCAGGTATTTGTCGCATTTGGTTTCCGGTTGAACTTTACCAGGCCAACTTACAATCATCGGTTCGCGTATTCCGCCTTCATACGCGGAACCTTTGCCACTGTTCAGTGGAGAGTTTTGTGTAAAAAGCGGTCCGTCGCGCCATGCAGATGACGACGCGAGTCCTCCATTATCGGACATAAAGAGAATGATTGTGTTGTCTGTCAGATTATACTTGTCCAGATAATCCATCAGATCACCCAGGCTTTTATCCATTCCTTCTATCAGGGCAGCGTATGCAGCATCTTTCGGTTGCAGTCCTTTATTGATATATTTCTGATAGAAACGCATGTCTTTATCAATTGGGACATGTATGGCGTAATGTGCCATATATAGGAAGAAAGGCTGGTTGTATTGGCGCGCTTTGTCTAATGCTTTTTCTGCCTCGATTGTCAGTACTTCGCTGAGGAAAATATCTTTGCCCCAATATTGTTCCAGTCCGGGGACAGCGAACCATGAGTTTGGTTTTCCGTCTGATCTGTTGCCGAAGTTTTTTATTCCAAGATAGCTTTCCGGAGCTCCACCAGCGTGACCTGCGATATTGACTTCAAATCCCATGTGTATCGGACTCTCTCCCGGTGTGTCAACAGCTCCGAAATGTGCTTTTCCGCAATGGATAGTGTGATAACCTGCATCTTTTAAAAGTTGTGCCAATGCTGTAACTTGGTAGGTGTTTTCTATGCCGGGCACTTGGCAGATACCATTTACATTCCATGGAGGAAGTTGCAGGACATCGCTCTTTTCATCGTTCGACCCATTTTTTGGATAAGTCCAGTTCGTAACGCGATGACGCGCGGCGTTCATGCCGCTCATTAAGCTACAACGACTTGGTGAACTTATGCTCGAAGCGTATGCTTGGGTAAACATCATGCCCCGTTTAGCCAAACGTTCCATGTTCGGCGTTTCAAACGTTTGATTATAGCGTGTTTTCTCTTTCCAAAATGGCAAAGAGGTATCTTGCCATCCCATGTCGTCGACAAGAAACAGTACTATATTTGGACGCTTCTGTTGCGTACTTGCATTTTGTCCCTGCAATGTTGTTGTCAGAGGTAATAGTGTTAATGGCAATAGAAGTTTGGCGTTCATATCTTTTATAAATTTGGTTTCGCTGTTGGTGGATAGTCAATCGTATAATGCAGACCTCGACTTTCCTTACGCTCCATTGCCTGTCGCGTAATCAGATAACCTACATTAATCATATTGCGCAATTCGCATAGTTCGCGTGAAGCTTTGACACGTTTGAAGAGGCTTTCGGTCTCCTCATATAAGATGTCCAGACGGTTCCAGGCGCGAGTAAGACGAACATTACTACGGACAATACCAACGTATGCTTCCATAATCTGATTGACTTCCTTCATACTTTGGGTAATCAGAACGCGTTCCTCGTTGGTAATCATTCCCTCATCGTTCCATTCAGGAATATCGGTGTTGAAATCGTAACGGTCTAGTACACTCAGTGCATGTTTGGAAGCTGCATCTGCATAGACAACAGCCTCGATAAGTGAGTTTGAAGCTAAACGGTTGCCGCCGTGAAGGCCGGTGCATGAACATTCGCCAATAGCATAAAGGCGACGGATGTTTGACTGTCCGTCCAAATCAACACAGATTCCACCGCACAAATAGTGAGCAGCAGGAGCAACAGGGATATAGTCTTTTGTAATGTCGATGCCGATACTCAGACATTTTTTATAGATATTCGGGAAATGTTTCTTCGTTTCTTCAGGATCTTTGTGTGTAACATCCAGAAATACATGATCATCACCACGTTGTTTCATTTCGTGATCGATAGCGCGTGCAACTACATCGCGCGGAGCCAGTTCCAATCGCTTGTCATATTTCTGCATGAATTCTTTGCCGTCAATAGTGCGAAGTTTGGCTCCATATCCACGCATAGCTTCTGTGATTAGGAAACATGGGCGATCGCCCGGGTGAAAGAGCGCCGTCGGATGGAACTGAATGAACTCCATATCTTTAACAGCTCCTTTAGCACGATAGACCATAGCAATACCGTCGCCGGTTGCAATCAGAGGATTTGTTGTGTTGCGGTAAACGGCTTCGCATCCGCCCGTAGCCATCACAGTAACTTTGGAAAGGAACGTGTCCACTTTACCGGTAGCTTCATCAAGAACATAAGCGCCGTAACACTTGATTCCTGGCGTATATCTGGTAACGATTATACCTAAATGGTGTTGTGTAATAATCTCGACAGCATAATGATGGTTGAATACAGTGATATTCGGATGTTGCTGGATAGCTTTGATCAGACTAAGCTGGATCTCAGCACCGGTGTTGTCCTGATGATGAAGTATGCGGAATTCGGAATGGCCGCCTTCACGATGAAGGTCGAACTCGCCATTTTCTTTCTTGTCAAAGTTCACTCCCCATTTGATAAGCTCTTGTATCTGGCTTGGTGCCTTACGTACAACCATTTCGACCGCTTCGCGATTATTGAGCCAATCGCCGGCAATCATTGTATCTTCAATATGCTTATCAAAATTATCTACTTTCAGATTTGTTACCGATGCAATTCCGCCCTGGGCAAAATAGGTATTCGCCTCTTCAAGATCTGTCTTACAGATGATGGCTACTGTCCCTTTTTCGGCTACTTTCAAGGCAAAACTCATTCCTGCAATGCCTGAACCAATCACTAAGAAATCAAAATGCTGTACCATATTACACTATTTAGACGGCCAAAGTTAGTGATTAACTTCTTTGGTTGTACTTGTTATTGTTGCTTTCCTTCTATTTTAGGCCGATACTGACACGGCGAAGCCTAATGTTCGTGCGCGGTCTGCAATTTTTTCCATCTCTTCACGCGGCACTTTGTATAGTGTTTGCACGGGTGTCTCGCGATCGATTGTATAAATCATAACCTGTTTGGGGTTTATCTGTTTTAAGGCTTGCAACCATCCAGAGATCTCCTCCTCGGTTGTATTGTCTACTTTCGCTCCGCCAACTTCGCCTCTCAGAAACATAGTCTGTATGATTATATTGCCATTGAATTGGCAGAGTTGCTTCAAAAGGCGGGTAAAATTGAATGTTGGCACATTCGGCGCATTCATTTGTTGGATGCGACTGTCCAAAACAGAATCAAGCTTCATGATATTGTCTTCAATTCTGTTAAGCGCGCGAAAGACGCTCGCTTTATCCAACGTTGTAGAGTTCGAAAGGACGGCAATCTTCGCATTAGGTGCGAATTCATTCCTTGCAATAATCGTGTCGTCAATGATTCCTTCGAATTCCGGATGCATTGTCGGTTCGCCGTTTCCTGCAAAAGTGATTACATTTGGTAAAATGCCTTCAGCTTTCATCTCGGTCAGTTTCTGTACAAGCGCTGCTTTCACTTCTTCGCGGGAAGGGAGTTTTGTATGCGTACGACGTTCTGCATTACGACCACATTCGCAATAGATGCAATCAAACGTACAAAGCTTGCCGTCAGGTGGAAGTAAGTTTACTCCTAGAGATACACCTAGCCGGCGACTATGCACAGGACCATAGATAATTTCATGAAATATTCGAGTAGACATATATTTTTTTGTTTATTCTCTTTAGTTCGATACAAATTTAATTATTCTATTTGTAAACGGCAAATACATCCGAATGTATTTGCCAATTCATTCGAATGCGCGAAGTGTTTCTTTCGAATGAAGTGTTCATCCCATTCGAATGAAAAGGTTGCCGCATTCGAATGAAATGCCGTCCCTTCTTGCATATTGAATTTCAGTATATTACTTAATCTTGCGTGCCTTTACTCCTTCGAAGGTTATTTGCACGGGTTTGATGAAACCATTCGCATCGAATTCCATCTTTTCGATACAGGTGACGCGATGATTTCCATCCGTTTCGCCTAGCGGACGACGGTGGTAAACGATATAATATTCATTACTATTCGGAATATGGATGACGGAATGATGTCCGGCTCCGGTAGCCACTTTCGGATCTTGTTGCAATATTTTGCCGATGCGCTTGAACGGACCGAGTGGCGAATCGCCTATGGCATAAGCTACACAATAATTGGGACCGGTCCAACCGCCTTCGCTCCACATGAAATAATATTTGCCGCCACGTTTGAACATGAATGGACCTTCCACATAGTTTTCGGGCGTTATTTCTTTGTATTTCTGTCCGTCGGGAAAGTTTTTCAATTGCTTGAAATCATTGCTTAAGATGGCAACGTTGCAATGATGCCAACCGCCGTAGATGAGATAGTAAGTATTATCGTCGTCATGAAATACAAACTGGTCGATGGGTTGTGCTCCATTGATTATATCATTAATTAACGGTTTACCAATCAAATCTTTATACGGTCCTTCCGGATGATTGCTTATAGCAACGCCAATACCACCTATTTCTCCTTGATGAACGTCATTGGCACCGAAGAAAAAGTAATATTTTCCATCTTTGCGGATGACCGACGGAGCCCACATGGCTTTCTTTGCCCATTTAACAGCGGATGTATCAATAATTGAATGATGTTTAGTCCAATGCACCAGGTCTTTCGAAGAGAAGCAGTCGAAGAATGTCTGTTTTTCATAAGGAGCACTATATGTAGGATAAACCCAATAGGTGTGGTCATAAATAATGGCCTCCGGGTCGGCATACCAACCTTGGAATATCGGGTTTTTGCTCGTTTGCGCACTGATGGCGAAACTGCAAATAAGCAGTGTTGAAGAAAGAAGGGTGATGAATCTGTTCATGTTCAAAACGTTTGTATAGCAATAAAATAATAATGGCAAAGTTAGGAAACTTTGCCATTAAATGCGATGTATTTACGATTAATATTGGTCGAGAGGCTGAGATCCCATGACCGTTTTCAATGTTCCTCCTTTGGTCACTGTTTCAAAAGAAATGGCAGGAACGTGCAGAGTCTTGCCATTTAATGTATATTGTTGCACGTATTTGTTGTCTTTGCTGTTGTTTTTTGCTTCAATTACAAAACGATTGCCTTTATAATAATGGGGGTTGAGTTGGATCGTTATCTTATCGAACTTCGGACTGCCAAGTGCAAACTCTGAGTGGATATTGCAAAGTCCGGCAACATCAAACATTCCAAGCGAAGAAATTACAAACCAGGCTCCGAGTTGCCCTTGATCTTCATCTTGTCCGTATCCATAACCATGTATGCCTTCTGTTCCATAGAAAACATCCAGTATGCTACGAACCCATTTTTGAGTGAGCGAAGGACGGTTTGCCTGATTGAACAGCCATGAGATATGCAAACAAGGTTGGTTGCCTTGATTATAGTAGGTTTCGAGACCGGCAAAGGCATTGATAGTTGTTCCACCGCTGAATATTTTGTCTTCAGAACGGAGGAAGATACTGTCCAAGCGCGAAGAGAACTCTTTTGCTCCCATCTTGTTGATCAGGCTCTTCGGATCATGAGGTACATAGAATGTATATTGGTAGGCATTGCCTTCCTGAAATCCGCGCCACACTTGCATCGGGTTGAAGTTTTCAATGAATTGGCCGTTCTCCAGCTTCGGTTGTATCAGATTTGTCTTGGTGTTGTATAGATTTTCCCAGCCTTTGGACAGTTTCATCAATCGGTTGTAATCGTCAGTTTTATTCAATGCTTTTGCCATTTGTGCAACAGCATATGCACCAAAAGAATACTCCAATGTATGCGAAGCTGAGAACATCCAGGCTTCGTCAGGCCATGGACCTTTGTCTTTGTGAGGAACGTAGCCATATTTGGTAAACAGTTCAGTGTCGAGCTTGCCCGCTCCCATCGGACGGTTTATTCCATCCAGTTCATTTTTACGTGCAGCAGCATAGGCAGTCTCTATATCATAATCGCGTATGCCACAAGCGTATGCAGCGGCAATAACATTGCCTAACTGATTTGTTCCAACGCCTGATACATATCTGCTGCAAGCAATGCCGTCACCTAACCATCCTGCATCTTTATAAACTTGTAAATGAGTGCTTACATAATCAGACAAGTATTCCGGATAAGCCAATGCCCAAACTTGAATCAGATTCCATTGTCCACCCCAAATACCATCGGTATTGTAGAAAGAAAAAGCAGGTTTGCCATTTTTCAACGGAATCTGACCAACCTTTCCATCGTGTTTGGGATATGCGCCATTGATATCGCTTGCCAATCCTCTGCCAAGGAGTGCATGATACAGACCTGTATAGAATTTCACTTTGTCTTCTTTGGATGGCGTCTCTACGCTAATACGTCCCAGATATTTTTCCCATGTTTGTTGCGCCATTTTATGTGCGGCGTCAAAGGTTAGCTTGCCGTTTTGCGTTTCTTTTTCGCGGTTCAGGCGGGCATTGTCGATAGAAGTATATGATAGACCAATCTTGGCCGTGATTTGTTCGTTTTCTTGTGTATTGAACGTCAGATAAGCTCCTGCACCGATACCTTTAATGGTCTTTTGTCCAATGAATGTTTTTTCCTTGAGAAACATTCCTGATACGTTGGGAGTCTTGTCGATTTCTGCAGAGAAAAACATGGTTACGGTTGCTCCATCCTGATATTTTTTGCAATATTCGGGCAGTGTTTTGACCCAGCCTTCAATCAGATGCGCGTTGACAATAGTTACTTCTGCATCGATGACCGGACCGCTTTCTCCTTGTCTGTTACCGATATCGAAAAGCAAATGGCTCTCTTTGTTTGCCGGAAAAGTGAAGCGTTGATAAGCTACTCGTGGCGTGGATGTCAGTTCTGCTTTGATTCCATAATCCTTCAAAATCACGGAATAATATCCGGCTTGAGCAATTTCTTCGTTATGGTCGAAAGCGGAACGATAGCCTTCTCCAGATGAGTTGACAGATCCGGGAATTGTTTTTAAAACGCCGTTAGTCGCCATCAGAACAATGCCTCCAACTTGAAATTCATGCAAACAAGGGAATCCTTCTATCGTTTTATCGCGATAATCATAGCCGGTAGCTTCCCATCCGGATTTGTTTCCAAGGCTGGCATTGGTTGCCGGAGCAGGTTTGGCCAATCCAAACGGTTGCGCACCTGGTGTGAAATGAAACCATCGGCAATGTGCCGTGCCAATGAGCGGATTGACATATTGTATCAGCGATTCCGGCTCTGACTTTGCAGATATTTGCATTGTACAACAGGCTGCTAACACAAATCCTATTGCCATCGCAGGAAATCTTTTCAAGAAAGGAGTTTTTCCCATGTCATTGTTGTTCTTTTGGGGACAAAGATACAATACTGTTTGCTTTCACTTTGTGGCTTTTTCTACGATTTGCTTGTATTATCTTCTGAAATATAAACTTCTCTTCGGCGATATTCGGAAGGTGACATGCCAATGATTTTTGTGAATATGCGTGAGAAGTAAGCCGGTTCGTTAAATCCGGTTTTAGTTGCAATCTCAAAGAGTTTCATATTTGTCAACTCAAGATATTGACAAGCTTTCTGCATTTTAAGATGTAAATAGTAATTGATGGGTGAAACGCCTGTCTCTTTTAGAAAAAGCGCCGAGAAATGCGAGTTCGAATATTTGAAGTTTTTGGCAAAATCGCTTAACGACAGTTGCGTCCCTATATTTTCCTGCATGTAGTGAATAACTTGCATCGATAATGTTTGTTTTTGATGAAGCGCCATTTTATAATGCCTGAATTGTTCCACATAAAGGAACGACGATAGGAAAGGATATAGACACATCGATGATTGTATCATATATTCCTTAATATATGCCATGGAAAAATTGCTGTAAATCTCTTCGTACATCTCCAACCGATCTTGCAAACGCGATGTTTCTCCCGGTAAAATAGTAATTGGCGCCAAAGTGTGCTGAAGAAACTTAGTTGCCATTGTTCCTTCGAAATGAATCCAATAGATTGTCCAGGGATCGTTTTCGTCGGCACCAAAACGATAAGGAGTGTTTGGAGGAAGGATGATGTATTGATTGGCAATGATATCATGTTTATCCTTGTTATTTTGTGAATACCAGCCTTTACCGGAAATACAGTAGATCAACATGCAGTATCTCGTTCCATTATCCTTTTGTACATAGTGATATTTGACTTTTGGGAAAAAGCCGATCTTTCTGATGTAAAGCGCGCCAATCAAAGGGTCGCGACTGTATTTGTGTAATATATCTTCCGGTAGAGACAAGACTCGCTCTCCTTTAAACCCTTCTTTTATTTTTGCCATATTCACTTCTATGTACTATCTCACAAAAATAATTGAAATCAGAAGATAATGCAACTAAATTGGAGAAAAGTGTCGTGATTTACAGAATATAATCAAATATCTTTGCATCATTAAAGGATAAATGAATATGCGAAATAGTAATTACGATAAAAAACCCAATGTATCTGTTGAAGGTGAATTGATTAGAGGATGGGGAAAGATTGTGGAAATCGTAAATGTCCGACGTCAGGCATCACTTAATAGACATTTTCTCTGTGTCATCGAGTGCTATCAGGGCGTTTACATGGATGAACTTGAAGCTCACCTTTCCTTTATGCATTTTGACAGGATTTTGAAAGCCGATAGTCTTTACAAGTCAGAAGAAGAAATCCGTAGAATGACACAACCGTGGGTTACGGATGACCGAATTTTCGGACGTCGTGCACCTTTTACCTATCAGAATTATTTCGATGCGGATAAATTATTGCAGGCACGTGCGGAAATCGCCGATTGCAAGTGTTCAGTGCTTGTCTACGGTCATGGTGCGGGATTCGTTTGCCAGCAATCTGACTTGATTATCTATATTGATATGGCACGTTGGGAGATTCAGCAACGTTTTCGCCGTAATGAGATTAATAGCTTGGGTATTTGCGATAAAGATGAAGAAGCAAGCAGACTTTACAAACGTGGTTATTTCGTAGACTGGATTGTTTGCGACGAATTGAAGAAAAAACTTCTTCCTATTGCCGATTATTGGATGGATACGCATACGAAAGGACTTCCAAAAATGATTGAAGGTAATGTTTTGCGCAAAGGATTAATAAAAACAGCTCATCAGCCATTTCGAGTTGTTCCGTTCTTTGATCCGGCTCCCTGGGGTGGGCAATGGATGAAGGAAGTTTGTGATTTGGACCGCTCGCAGGAGAACTATGGTTGGTGTTTCGATTGTGTCCCTGAAGAGAATAGTTTATATTTTAAGGTTGACGGCGAACTGTTTGAGATGCCATCCAATAATGTTGTATTTTATCAAACACGGGCTTTGCTTGGTGCTCCTGTCGAATCTCGTTTCGGGCAGGATTTTCCTATCCGTTTTGATTTTTTGGATACGATGGGCGGTGGAAATTTGAGTCTGCAAGTTCATCCCACTACACAATATATTCGTGATACGTTCGGTATGTATTATACTCAGGACGAAAGTTATTATCTCCTGGATGCATCACCTGAAGCTACTGTGTATTTAGGTTTAAAAACAGGTGTTCATCCTGACGAAATGATTAATGCTTTAAATGAAGCACAGGAAACAGGCTATGCGTTTGATGTAGAGAAATATGTTAATAAATGGCCTGCTAAAAAACATGACCATTATTTGATTCCAAATGGTACGATTCATTGTTCCGGAGCTGGTGCGATGGTTCTCGAGATAAGTGCTACTCCCAGCATCTTCACATTCAAATTGTATGATTGGCAACGACTTGGTCTTGATGGACAACCTCGTCCGATTAATATCCATCATGGTTCAAAAGTGATTCAATGGGAACGGCAGACGGATCTTATTCGTAAAAATTTCATTAATATGATTTGTCCCATCTGCGAAGGCGATGGATGGCAAGAAGAAAAGACTGGATTGCATGAGAATGAGTTCATCGAAACTCGTCGTCATTGGTTTACAAAGCGTGTTCTTCATCCTGCCGGCAATGGTGTGAATGTTCTTAACTTGGTTGAAGGTGATGAAGCGATTGTTGAAAGTCCGTACAATAATTTTGAGCCATTTGTCGTTCATTATGCCGAAACATTTATCATTCCGGATGCCGTCGGTGAGTATACTATTCGTCCTTACGGCCTTTCGGAAGGAAAAAAGTGTGGTACTATCAAAGCTTATGTAAGATTTAAAGACTAAATAATTCATGAAAGACTATTCAACTGACTCAAGAGTAATCTTGACATTAGATGCAGGAGGTACAAATTTCATTTTTTCTGCTATGCAGGGTGGTAATGAAATTGTTACGCCTGTACATATTTCGACTGATTCTTCTCGTTTAGATATCTGCATTTCACAAGTTATTGAAGGTTTCGAAAAAGTGATTTTGCAGTTAGATTGTAAACCTGCTGCCATTAGTTTTGCGTTTCCTGGTCCGGCTGATTATCCCAAGGGAATCATTGGTGATTTGCCAAACTTCCCCTGTTTCCGTGGAGGTGTCGCGTTAGGTCCTATTTTGGAAGGAAAATTTGGTATTCCCGTATTTATCAACAATGATGGCGATTTGTTTGCATATGGCGAGGCTTTGACTGGTGTATTACCATATGTGAATCAACGTTTGGAAGAAATGGGAAGTCATAAACGCTTTCATAATCTTATTGGTGTTACACTGGGGACCGGATTTGGTTGTGGTGTTGTTCTTAATGGTCAGTTGTTGGTTGGTGACAACGCTTCGGGTGGAGATATATGGTGTTTCCGCAACAAGAAATATAACAATATGATTGTTGAGGAAAGTGTTAGTATCCGTGCAATCAAGCGCGTTTATGCTGAACTTTCAGGCGATCATGTCGAGTTGACGCCAAAAGATATTTTCGATATTGCTGAAGGTACTCGTTGTGGTAATATAGAAGCTGCACACCGTAGTTTTGCTGAATTGGGCGAAATGGCTGGCGATGCTTTAGCTTCTGCCATCACTACAGTTGATGGTCTGATTGCTGTTGGAGGTGGACTCTCCGGTGCGGGCAAATATATTCTTCCTGCTTTAGTTGGTGAAATGAATAGTCATCTTGGAATGTTCAGTGGAGAAGAATTCCGTCGTGTACAAATGCAAGTATATAATCTTGATGACGAGTCTGTATGGCAGGAATTTGCTAAAGGAAATGAAGTTGAAATAAATATTCTTGGAACTACTCATAAAGTCATATATGATTCTATGAAACGTTCGGGTGTGATGACTTCGCGGCAGAGTACTAACCGATCGATTGCGCTTGGTGCGTATGTTTTTGCTTTGAACAAGCTTACAAAATAGGATTACTTCATTAAACAGAAATGTAGATTGGAGGGGACGGAGGCACAGTTCGACGCTAGTTCAAGATGGTCGGAATCTGGAAGAAAACAGTTAACTTCAAGGTTTTTCTTGACTAAAGCTAGCAGGAGTGCTGCTTCACCATAGCCCTCAGTGTCGTTTATGGTGTAATTGCCTTCGTTAGGAGTTGAATTGATGAGCGCTGAATAGTTTTGGTTCTGTTTGAGGTTTTTCCTGACAGTACGCTCTATGGCTGGTCCTTTGTAAATGTAGTTATGCAGAACTAAATCAGCATAATAGTCGGCATTTTCTACTTCTTTGGCTAAAAGTTCATATTGCTGGATATAAAAATGGCGGACTTCCTTAGAGCGCGTAATATAATCGGAACTGTAGCGGCTGTCGTCCGGGGTAATACGATTGAAGATACGAATATGAAAGGCGCCCTTACGCATAATCCATTCTTTCTTGGGCAATACATGACCTACTCCGTGTATGAGCACGGGAATAATATCAAGTTTCAATTTCTCTGCCACGTAGAAGGCTCCTCTGTGAAACCTAAGAATAGAACAATCTTCTGAGCGCGTACCTTCCGGGAAAATCATTACTGAATAGCCCTCGGTAATAAGAGGCTTCAAATCTTCAACAGTCTTGTCCAGTCCTTCTGCAATAGGCAGGAAATCGGCAAAATGGATCAGACGTCCATAGAAGGGTGAATGCCAAACCCAGTCGTTGGTTAAAATAACCAGTTTGGGCGTAAGCATCATAATGCACATTAAATCAAAATGCGATTGATGATTACTGATGATAACTGCTGGTTTATTAAAAGTCTCTCCATATTTATTTTCGTAATAAGTACGTACCTGAGGAATATGATTAATCACATAGTTTGCAAATTTGTATAGTAAAAGATGATATTTAAGCCGTTTTGCTGCTGTCTTTTTCCCCATAAAAAGACAATATCCATATAGTGTAATAAAAAGGCTGCTGAAAATAAAGATAATAAATGATTGTAGTGTTACCATAAAGTTTTTGAAAGTGACAGGTATTTGACGGTTTTTCCCATCTACTTTAGTAAGCATGGCAAAGCATAACGGAGGTAGTATATATGCCATGGCAACAACAGAAATCATTCCGATGATTGTAACTTCGGCTAATGAGCGAATGGCTGGATGTTTGGCGAAAATAAGCATTCCGATGCCGATAAACATAATCAGCGAAGAAAGCATAATGCTGTTTTTGTACGATGCAAGCATCTTCTTGCGATAAGCGTATTCGTACATCAGCCCTTCTGTAATAAATATAGTATAATCATCACCCTGCCCAAAAATAAATGTGGCAAGGATAATATTGACGATATTGAATTTAATATCAAAAATGTTCATCAGTCCGAGTATCCAGAACCAGCTTACCGTTAAAGGAATAAAAGATATGAGCGCCAGTTCTATTCGTCCCATAGAGAGTATCAGGAAAGCGAAAACAATGAATCCACAAACATAAAGCACATAATTAAAGTCGTTGGAAAGTGACGAAATCATTCGCCGTGTGATAGAACCAGCATCAAACGCCACAATATGGTCGTTTAGCTTGTTTAGATACGACTCAAGATAGTTGATGCTTGTCTTTTGCGTATAAAGAATATCGATAAGTAACGCTTTGCCTGGAGTTTCAATGCAATAAGAATGAGCAATCTTGTCTTTAAGTGGAGCAAAGAAAGTGGAATCCTTTTGGATATCCCATTTGTTGTTGATAAGTTCTTCGAACGAAGTAAAACTTTCGGGTTTGAAGCCTAATGCTATGCTCTCTTTTCGGATAGATTCAGTCACTTCTTCACGATGTTTTTGCCAGAAACTGTTCCATCGCTCTATACGGTATTGCTGAAGCTTTTCAGAAGGGATGAGTCCGTTTATTCCGGCTACACGTGAAATCTTCCCATTGTTTTTGAGATGTTGCAGTGTCGATTGGAGCGATTCGTTGTGAGTAAGAGCCTCGTCTAGCGTTTTTCCTTCGGTAACGCAGTAAATCATTTGTTGATTGGCATTCAGAAGCGAGGTCATACGGTCATATTCATGTTGCTGGTCTTTGGTCATATAGTTGATTTTCTGCATTTCGGTCTCAAATGAAGTACCAAAACTGAAGCAAGCCAATACAATGGTTAGAATAATTACAGTCCAAACTACATAGCGATTTTTTTCTAATGTAAGTGAAGCTATCTTTGTGATGAACGAATGATGTGTCGGACGGATTTCGCCACCGCATTTGTCGAGCAGATGAGGCAGGAAAAGTAAAACGAATAGAATAGTGCCGACAAGCAGTAATGACGCAAACCATCCCAAATCGGCCATGGCTTGCGAAGAGATGAATACCAGACTGAGAAATGCGCCAACCGTTGTAATATTGCCGATTGTCATCGGTTCGACAATATCTTTAATCACTATTCGTGTGTTAGGATTATGATGATAGTGATCGATAAAATGCAGCGGGTAATTAACAGCTATACCAAAGATGATCGAACTTATGCCGATAGCAATAATCGATACTTCACTTCGGATAAGAGAAAGAACTGCTATTGCAAATAGCCCGCCGAACAAGATCGACGAGAATAACAGCAATATATGTTTAGTATTCCGGAAAGAATAGATGAGTAATCCCAATACAATCAGAGCCGCTAAAACACTTGATATCAGTGTGTCTTTTTTGATTTGATTAGCATTGCCAACAGCTATTGCTGATGCACTGAATGTATGTATTTTTATTTTATCCTGCATTCCTTTAGTCACCTCCGTTATTTGTTTGTCGAGGAAAGAAAGGAATCGGCTGTTTTCGGATGTTTCGCTAATGGACGTCTTGCACTCAATCATCAACAGAGCTTCTCCACTTTTCATGAAGAGGTGGTCTTGATAAAGCCTGAACTGGTTTCCGAAATGAAAATCTTGAAGACGTGAAATGATAGGTAGCGATAGTTGCAAAGGATCTTGAAACAGGCTTTGGCGCATAAACAGCCCGATTGGGGAAGTCAGCATCTGTTTATCAGCCGCAAGTTTCTTAGCAATATTTTCTGGAGTAATCAATGAATCCATCCGCTGATAATCACTGTCAGTCAGAAAGTAGGGTATATTCTCAGTGATGAAGGAACTGATTTCTAGCAGATCTTGTTGGTCGGCTTTATAGAAAAGGCTTTTGATTATTTTAGCCGAATCATTTTGCTGAAGCCGTTCTGCCAATTCATCGATTGCTTCTATCTGCAGTGCCTCTGATTCTTCTGAAGAGTCCTTGCCTGCAATATATACGGTGATATTGTTTGCTGTGGCTACATATTTGTATGCATCATTGATCCGACTGTTTTCTTTATTCACTGGAAGAAAACTGGAGATGTCTTCTTTGAATTGAATATGTGAAGCCGCATAACCCAATAATACAATCAAAACAAGGAGGAAACAAAATAGTTTGCCTCTGTTATGTGAGAAAAAATCGTATAAGGAAAGGAAGAATCGGGTCATGATTGTTTATGTATGCAATAATGATATATCGCTATTGATGGATATCCATAAATGAAGGCAGATAGCGTTAATATTGTATTCAGAATACTGATGCGGAAGAAATCCATACCTGGACGAAAATGAGAGATACGTTGTTCAACAGGCGGATAATATACACGTACAGGAACAGAAATAATTTGGCAATCGCGCCATGCCATACGCACCAGAAGTTCTAATTCTGCTTCATAACGAGATGATATAGTGCGTAGTCCACGCATTGTTTTTAATGGATAAAGACGATACCCGCATTGAGTGTCGATACCTCGCTTTGCAGTTTGTACAGCGAACCAAAAGTTAGCGAACTTGTTGGCGAAAGTATTTTTTGATGGAACATTCTCTACTGTACAACGATGACCCACCAACATAGCTTCAGGATATTTCTCGGCGGTTTCTATGAATAGATGCATGTCTTCAGGGAAGTGTTGCCCGTCGGAATCAAGCGTTATCGCGTGTGTATAACCCAGTGATTCAGCTTTATCAAAACCTTTGGATAGCGCATAGCCTTTACCCCGATTTATAGAATAGGAGACAATATGAATTTTTTCTTTGAAAGGCTCTAATTGGTCAATCGTCAGATCGGTGGAGCCGTCGTTGACAACAATAATGTCTGACGTGAATTTCAGTACATCACTCACTACTTGAGCGACTGTCGTTGCATTATTGAATGTAGGAATGATTACGCAGAAACGAATCATGGATGCCATTCTGTTAATAGAAGATTCAATTTGGCAAAAGTTTCTTCTTTATGTTTGATCTCGGCAGATACTTGTAGTGTGTCTGCTTCGTTGTTGCAAGTAATGAAGAACTCTATCCGGTTGTTTTCAACAGGGTTGATAATCTTCAGAAACTTTACATTCTTAACTTCATGTATCATGTACAAACGCTCTTCCATCATTTCTACAAGTTCTTTCAGCATCTGGATGATACAAACTCCTGGTGTTATGGGATTGCCAGGAAAATGCGAACGATAAATGATGTCATCAGCATGTAAGGCTACTTCAACATGGTTTATTCCTTCCAGTTTTTCTGAACTGACTATGGTGTATAGATGATTGTTGAGCATTATTCTGTCTCTGTTATTTTGTCGAAAGTGTATTGGATGTGATGAGTCTGGTTGACCAATATGAATGATGTTGGACTTTTCCGTCGGATATAGCGTTTCTTTTCATTGCCTGTGCCTTTTGTATCTATGTTGAACAGATAATGCAGATCCTGCTCTATTGTCCTTCGGATATACCATTTGTCGAGGAAGGTAATCGTATGCTGTAAATGAGTGCTTTCTTCATTTGAAGTAAAATCAAAAGCTTTTATTCCGAATTCATTGATTAAAGAACCATTCCATCTGTCGCCACTCTTTTTTAACAGGCATATTCCGGTAAACTGATTCTTTCCGGCTTGCAGTGTTACATGATAAGTGTTTTTGACGGAGTCTTGTACAATAGTTGAGGTCCATAACGGTAAACTTAGCGGTCCACCGGGAATCAATGTTTTCCCCGATGTGCAAGCTGTAAGAAGGAGTAGCAACGAAAGATTAATGAGCAAAGACTTCATCGTTCAGTGTTGTGTTGCGTTTGATAGAAAGGAAGCTGATGATAGTCTTATCGCCTGTTTTTTCTATCATCTCGACCTTGTTTATACTACCATCCGTTTTGTTGACGAACAGGTTGATTTGCGTAAAAAGGTTCTTTATTTCTTTCTTCAAAGGTTGCATCTGAAGTTTGTAGTCTTCATTTGAAATGAAGAAAAGAATATGGAAATCCCTCGAATCAGTTAGTCCGTTGCCACTGACGCCTCCTAATATGATTTTGCTGATCTGTTGGAACTGCTTGCTCGAATTCAGATTGATTTCGTTCTTGTTGTTTCCCGATTGCAGAATTACCTTCTCTCCATTCATGATGAAAAGATAAGAATAAGGATGTTTGTATTCCCAACGGATCTTGTTCGGACGTTTATAGAACAGCAGACCTTTGGAAATGCTTTTATCATTCAGAAATGAAAGTTCTTTAGTCTGTTCGAAATTGCATGTCATCGTTTTCATTGAAGAAGCGTTGGCAGCAACCTTCTCGCTGATTTGTTTTTCTTCGGCAGTAGAAGCTTTGCGATACGTCTGCGCCGATGTCATACAAGTCAGTAATGATAGAATGAGAGTGAATAAATAAGTTTTCAACATAAGAATTTAACTAGTTAGTTTGATTCAATTTAATTGAAATGTTTGATTCGTGTATCTTTATCGCGTGATAAAGAAAACGCCGCTCATAATTAGAAATACGCCTATCCAACGTGTCGCAGGAACAACTTCGTGAAATATATATATGGATGCCAGCATACCAAAAATATAGCTGATGCTGATTAGCGGATATGCCACAGAAAATTCGAAATGCTTCAATATATAAAACCAGATCAAAGACGCTACAACAATACTTATTCCAGAATAAGCCAGTGGCCAGTTCACCATTGCCGATTTAAAGAACTTCCACGTGAAGCTGAAAGGGCCCAGGCGGCTCATGGCAATCTTCAGAAAAATTTGCGATGCCACTAAGAACAGCGACTGCGTGATGGATAAGGATAATAGCTTCAGCATCTTGTTAATAGGATAATGGACCAGGAAGTCCCGTTCCAATGATTTAGCAATAGAGATACTTTTCCCTTTTCTCCAAAGGCAATATTGTTTGGATTCCAATAGGAAGGAATGGCTTTTTTGTCATAACAACGCGTTAACGCATAAAGACCTAATGCAGGAGCAGTAAACAGTTCACCAAAAATATCTTTATATGTATGACATAACTTTGCATCAAATAGAGGAAGTACCATTTGCTCATAAACAGCATCGTTTTTGGAATTGCCGTTGATACCGGTAAGTATCAGTTCAATATCTGCAAATGTATGTCCACTGTTGACAAGCAAATGCTTAATCGTTTCTTGTAATGTTTCAGCCGAAGGCTTATATAATATTTTTATTCCTTCTATACGGCATAGAGACTGCGGCGTAGCTTTGTCTGTTAGAGCAAAACTAGCTGCTACCTCACCGGCAAAACAAGGATGTTCTTCGTTGAAACCGTCTTCACTTTTATTCCAATAGCCTGCTTTGGCAAGCAAAGTAAAATAGTTTGGAGTCATTTCATCGAAGCCTCCAACAAGTGCATTATGAATAGAGCTTTGATTGAACATCAGCAATGCATCATATAGCGCTTGTTCGAATGATGTGCCACGATGTACAAACGTATTGTTGTAGCTGTGACATTTCAAGTCAATGGCAATGGATGAACTGAGCACATTGTGTGTTGATTGCATGAAATAGGAAGGAGGCAGCATTTCCTCTCCATTTTCAATGATGGCGTTCATGAACTTCTCGGTGTTACCGATACAACCTAATCCTGTGCCGCTGATAATAGCTTCCGGTATCTCAATGTTTGCCTCTTTTAAAGCAACGCGCGAGGTAATGATTGCTCTCTTGATGAGATTGCACATCCGGCGCGAAACCAGAGGCGGCAGATAGTCGCTGAACTTCGGATCAATAGACGGCACTGATAGTTGATGATAACGCATCGGCGAATCGAACCATTCATCCGACAGTGGTTTCTGTACTGAAATCTGGGCAGCTCCTTGTATATAAACAGATTGATTTTTCATGTCTTCAATTGTTCAGTATAATTGTCATTTGCAGCTAGAGAAAATAATTGACGAGTCGTTGCCTCCGAAGCCGAACGAATTCGAAAGAATATTTCTCAAAGGTTTTGAAGGCTGCGGATTGCACACAGGCGAAAAGTTGAGCTCTTCCATTTGCTGACCGAAATTCAGATTGATGGGCATATAGTTGTGTTCCAAAGCGAGAAGTGAAATGACGCCTTCAACAGCTCCGGCAGCACTGGTGGTATGTCCGGTAAAAGCTTTTATCGATGCGATTGGCGGCACTTTGTCGAATAGCCGCATACAGGCGATACCCTCTGTCAAATCATTGTTCGGCGTTCCCGTACCATGTGCATTGATATAATCGATGTCTGAAGGTTGTAATCCTGCATTTTCAATAGCGCCTTTCATGGCGAGATACGGACCAATTCCTTCGGGAGAAGAGGCTGTTGGATGAAATGCGTCACAAGCATTGCAAGCACCGGATATTTTCCCTTTGCTGTTTGCTCCGCGTTTTGCAGCGTGTTCTGCTGTTTCCAAAACTAGATAGGCTGCTCCTTCACCTAGATTGATTCCTTTACGATGCTGGTCGAAAGGCTTGCACAGTTCGTCGTCGAGGATCATCAACGTATGGAAACCGTTGAGATGATAGATGGAGAGACATTCGCAACCACCGGCAACAACTACGTCAGCCTCGCCTGCCTTCAGCATGTTCGTCGCCATGATTAATGCATTTGCAGCTGATGAACAGGCAGTGACGATCGTCGATACGCTGGTGAAACCACCAATGTAATCGGCAATTTGTTCGGTGCATCCACCGCAGTCGTTCAGATCGATGTAGCCATTGTAAACTTCCGACGTGAAAATCTTCTGATAGACCAGTTCCGTCTGATCCATCCCTCCTACTGTAATTCCTGAAATAAAAACGACACGTTCGGCGTCGGATGGCTTGATGCCCGCTTCCTCCAAAGCTTCTTTCAGTGCAATGATACCAAGCAGTGAAGAACGTACGGTAATCGTTGAGGAAGGAATATGCAGCATAGTGCGCATCTCGTCGTTCGAATATTTAACTTCGCCGACAGGAAATTCGCGGTGCGACGACTGCAGATACTTGACGGGGCCGATGCCGGAACGTTTGTTCACCAATGCGTTCCATGTTGCATCTTTGCCTGCACCTAATGCAGTGATGATTCCCGCTCCTGTTACCAGAACTTCATTACCGTGTTTCATCATCAATAACTATTTCTTGCGGTTTGCAGCAACATATTCAGCCATCACACGGATGGATTTGAATATTTCCTTTCCTTGTGCAGGATCGGTCAGTTTGATTCCATAGTTCTTTTCAAGCATGACAATCAGTTCGAGCGCATCGATAGAGTCCAGACCGAGACCTTTGCCGAACAATTCGTCGTCGTTGTTTATATCTTCAGGTTTTACACCTTCAAGGTTCAATACTTTGATAATCTCATTCTTTAATTCGAGCATTAATTCTTCCATGATTCACTATTTATATGTTGTCCTTGCGGACGTATTTACTAATTCGTTTTATTGATGACTTCGTTCTACTAAAAACAGATGCACGTTCGTTTCTTCATGAGCAATATCCAACCACCCGCAAAGTGCCGAATGAAGCGTCGTATTGTTGAATGTATCTGCAATGATTTGCATCATTCTGTCGGTATCGTATGACTTGAGCACGTAGAACATCGACTCTCCCATAATCTTGTTACGTATAGCCAGTTCACCCGTTATGATATTCGGTAGCGTGTAGACAAACAGTGCCGGACTTGGAAAACATTCCTCGCCGTTTATTGTTTGCTGATACTTCTCATCGGCATCGAGCGACGATACACTATTGAACAGTATGATACCCATGTCTTCTTTGGGCGTTGTCTTATCAAAATTCTTTTCTGTCAAAGCTTCAGATGCTAGAAAGCCGGCTTTGCAAAGTAGATCCATTTTGAAGAACTTCGGATAGTCGAGTTTCATCTCATGATAGATCGACGAGAAGAATTCAGCGAGACTCTCCTGCTTGTCCGATCGGTCAATCAGTTCGTTTGTGCCATATTGGAACTTCCTGTCAATGATGTGGCAGCTATTAACGATATGTATATTCATTTCTGTACGTGATGAATTGAAAGTAATAGGACGGCATTGCATCCTCCAAATCCGGAAAGCATCTTTACTGCATACGACTTGTCAGTGCGTTGTGCTTTTTTCAGGATATTTATCGGATAGCTGACGCCGAGCGTGTCAAAACCTTTTGTCGGCAAAAGCATGCCTTCGTGTAGAGACCGCATGGTGATGATGCTTTCCAAAACACCTGCTGCGCCCAGCGTATGTCCCAAATAACCCTTCAATGCATTGACCGGCACTTCTATTAGGCCTGCTCTTGTCAGTGCAATCGATTCCATTTCGTCGTTGTATGCTGTAGCGGTCCCATGTGCATTAATGACTGCAATCTGTTCAGGTGCTATACCTTCCAAGCAACTTTGCAGTGCAAGAAACAATCCTTCGCCTGTACGCGATGGTCCGGAAATATGATTAGCATCATTACGGATAGCACCCGCTTCGATGCAGATAGCATTTTTACCTATTCTGCTCTCGCTCTTGTTTTGTAAAATCATGGTCGCAGCAGCTTCGCCGATGTTCAGACCTATGCGCTCTTTGTCAAAAGGTTTGCAAGGCTCGGTACTCAGTGCCTTGAAGGACTGGAATCCGGAGATGACGAAACGCGAAAGCATGTCTACTCCTATTACTACTGCCATATCGATACGCTTTGAAAGGATGGCACGGCGTGCGGCAATTAGTGCACATACGCCCGATGTGCAGGCGTTGGAAATAACCACCGGTTCAGTTTCGTTACCAAAAAAACTGGCTATTCTTTCGGCGGTTCCCGCTAGTGTAGCTGCACTCGCTGGATATCCGCTGTGCTTCGACCCGAGCATGAAGATATTTCCTTTCGTTGTGGAGAGGAATAGTTGCACCTTCTTTCCCCTCATATCCACCTTGCTCTGTTTCAATGCATCGGCGATGGACACAATAGCCATCTTTTCCAGATGTGTATAGTTCTTGTGATTGTTGGCAGCTTCAGCAATCTCTGTAAAGTGTTGGTTCAGCAACCTGCTGTTTACTTCCGAAGTTGTCATCGGCTCTTTCAGATGAAACATGTTTTTATGAAAACGGAGTCCGCTCCTGCCCTCTTTAAAGTGCAGATAGTTTTCTTCGCTAGTAAAGCCCAGAGCCGATACAATATTATTTCCTGTTACGACAATCATAGCAATTGATGTTTTTTCTTCCATTCTTCATAGAAGGGCGGATTGGTCCATAATAACTGATATTGCTTATCCAAGAATACTTGGACGGAATGACCTGTGGCGATGAGACTGTCGTCGTCCAACGCATGAATCTCATAGTCGAAAATTACTTTTGCTGCCGGCACATTCCGGTATAGAATATCCACACGGGCCTGTTGTCCGTAAATCAAAGGTTTCTTGTATTGAAATGAGAGTTCCACCAAAGGAGCATAACAACCATTTTCAAAATAGTCAAGATAGCCCAATCCATAGTCGCGGCCGAACTGTTCGCGTGCGTCTTCAAAGTAGAGTGCATACGAGCCGTGCCATACAATGTTCATCGAATCAACTTCGCTGAAGCGGATATCGATGATTCGCGACGACTTCAAGACTATTTTCTCTTCCTTTTCTTTTTCCATTATCATATTGTCATTTCTGACGCTCTATGTCCGATAAAAATATCTTCATCTCGCAGGTGGCAATCACCTCTCCTGCTATTTCAATCTTTGCTTCTACCAAAGTGGTTTGGAATATCTCAGCAACTACATTGATGGTAGTATCCAGAACTTCTCCCAAATGCGGGGCACGTAAGATACTCATTTTTTTAATCATCCCGACAAAACCCAGTTTGATGGAAGAATTTTTCTTCAATGACTCGATGTATCCCATACGTGCTGCGCAGCTTTGTGCAATCGTTTCAATCAGACCTGACTCCTCATAACGGCCGTCGGGTTGATAGAACAGATTATCTTTACGGATGGTGAAACGCGTACGAGTAATCACCGGGTCGTAATGAACGAGATGATCAATCATCACGAATGGCGGACGCTGCGGAAGCAGATCCAATACATCAATATGTTCCAATGTCTCTTCCATCATGCATAGCGATAATATTCCCAAAGCGGACCTTTCACTCCGCGCTGGCGTAGTTTGTTCATCAGCGGCGAATGTTTGTCGTCGGGGAAAACCCATCGTTGTCCGGTCTTCCGTGCACGTTCCGGAATGGTTGTTGCATCAATATCTTTTGAAACATAATACACAGGATTGATCAGGTCTGAAGGCGATTGAATCAGACCTTCTTCCAAAGCAATCTCACTCAGACGTGTATTCGGATAGATGCGCATGCCGATATAGGGGAAATAAATTGTCAATCCTAATTCTTTAGAATGACTGAACGCCTCACTTAGCGACTGTTCAGTTTCGCCATAACCTCCCAGAATCAGGAAGTGCGCATAGAAAATACTCAAGTCGCTGCAATATGAGCTGATCCTTTTAATATCGTTGTAATGAAACTGTTTCTGATAATTAGCCAGCTGTTGATCTGTCAGTGCGTCGGTTCCAAACTCAACGTGTGTTAGTCCTGCCTCCTGATAAAGCTTCAATTCTTCAAGCGTCAGGTTCGAAGGCGAAAAATATGCACCCCACTTGACAGGCATTTTCGCCTCAATCAGCAGTTTGGATAGTTCTTCATTATATTCTTTATGGATGTTGAATACAGAGTCGGTAAAAAACAGATAATTGATGCCATATTCACGATACATCTCTTCAATATTCTGTACCACCATCGAAGCGTCTAATGTTCTGACACGCTGTCCGTCAATCAGTGGATAGCTGCAGAAGATGCAGTGATACGGACATCCGCGCTTGGTCTGCACATTCATCATCCCGCTTGTTTTCCAGTAATACTGAACCCAATCTTTACAAACGTGCAGTTGCGGTTTATTTATGTAATGTGTTCGTCTGTTCTGGATAAACGATCCTTTGTCGTTTTTATAGAGAAGTCCTTCGATGTTTGTCGGCGAATTGCCGTTGATTACGGCTTCTGCCAGTTGCCGGAGGCTCTCCTCTCCTTCTCCATGTATACCATAATCCGGTTGCAGTTCATCGACAAGCAACTGCGGAAATACCGAGAATCCGGATCCGCCGATTACCACAGGCGTCTTCGAAGCATGTGCTCTTGTCGTTTCCATAATCCGTTTGTAATGCGGTATGAAATGATTTTCTGTATATCGATTGATATCATCAAAATTCCGCAAAGAGAGCCCTATGAGTACAAAGTCGTGCGAATCTAAAAACTGAGCATAGTCATCGTACGAACCCATATTGAAATCGAATGTCAGCACATCAACTTCGGGCAGATATTGCAACAGATACGAAGATAAATAAGAGATGCCCAACGGATAGACTGGATATGGATTTTGGAAGTTATTTGCTGATATCAAAGCAATCTGCAGTTGTTTCATGATTTCCAAAATTCATAGAAGTTGAACCATTGTTCGGGGTACTTCCTGACGATATCTTCCAGATTCTTTACAAAGAGTTGTGTCATCCGTTCGATCTTCGCCCGCTTGTTGAGTCCTT
The DNA here is from genome assembly GCA_036734445.1 of Tannerellaceae bacterium. Classification (GTDB taxonomy): domain Bacteria; phylum Bacteroidota; class Bacteroidia; order Bacteroidales; family Tannerellaceae; genus Parabacteroides. The sequence goes on along the minus strand of DAIMYP010000013.1, from coordinate 11,967 downwards.
CCTCTTCTACTTTGATAAGTGAAGTATATATATGATAGGATGAGGTAGATTCTTTCATGACAAACAGTGTAACTATCGGGACGTCGAACTGTTCTGCCAGCACAAATGCACCCATCGGGAAACAGGCCTTTCCGCCCAGGAAATCACATTCGATGCATTTGTTGCTCCCAAAAGTACGGTCGGAAGGCATGCAGACAATCTCGCCATCTGTCAGGGCTTTGTTGATCAGAAAGATATGTGACATATCCTCTTCCACCGGGATCAGGTTTACATTGTTGCTGTTGAGGACGAATGCACGGTATTTCTGAACAACCTTTGCCTCTCCGCCAAAAATCAGTCCATTGATCGGTTTCTCATCCTGACGCATCAGATAGCCGTTGAGTTCGAAGTTGCCCACATGTGAACTGGCAATGATAAAGCCTTTCTCGCCATGCAGCAATCCATGAAACAAGTCGTTTCCCTCAATCTGTACTTTGAAGCGATTCTTCTGCCCGGCATAGACCGTGAAGCGGTCTAGTATAACTTGTCCGAAGCGGTAATAATCCTTATAAGTCCAGACAAAGGCTTTCAGCACCGGGTATTTATGTCTTTTTCTGAAATAGTGATAAACAGCCAGATAGCTTTTATGTCCGAAAAGCATATAAAAAGGGATTACCATTGCCATTATTGCATATGCAATACGCACATCGGCTACCCGAAACAGCCAGATGAGAGCTTTCTGCCCAATTGTATGTCCTCCGGTTTTACCGGACCATTCAGGCTGTGTATATTCTGCCATCTTCAGGAATTGACCTTTGCGGCAATGTAATCGTAGAACTCTTTCAAAGTATGTACGACTGTCATCTCCTCAGGCTTTATTTTAAATCCGAAAGTCCGTTCAACAATCACTACAATATCTACGTAGTCCAAGCTGTCTATTCCCAGATCATCTTTCAATAAAGCATCTTCCTTGATGGCTTCTTCATCAATCTCAAAATCATTAACCAGGAATTGATTGACTTTCGTTTCTATTTCTTTTCTGTCCATATATTGTTTTTTCATTTATCTGTTTTTACTGATCACTAGGGCGCTGTTTGTTCCTCCAAAACCAAAAGAGTTAGAGAGGAATGTATGTATCGGCTGCTCCTTTGTGTGGGATATGATGTTCAAGTTCACTGCCGCTTCATCCGGCGTTTCAAAATTGATGTTCGGTGCGATAAAACTGTTTTGCATCATCAGGAGCGAATAGACGATTTCGCTTGCTCCCGACATCCAACATTCGTGTCCGGTCATCGATTTGGTGGAACTGATCGGCGTATGCAGTGCGGCGAACATTCTATCGAGTGCAATCGCTTCGCAACGGTCGCCCTGCGGCGTTGAGGTTGCATGCGCATTGATATAGTCTATATCCGAAGGTTTCAACCCCGAAGCATCCAACGCTCGTTGCATGGAAATGGTTGATCCCACTTCGCTTGCCTGTGAAATCTGTTCCCCGTTTGATGAGAATCCGTAACCTACTACTTCGCCATAGATGGTTGCTCCGCGTTTAAGTGCATGTTCATACTCTTCCAGAATCAGACTTGCTGCGCCACCGCTGGGCACCAGTCCGTCACGATTCGCGTCAAAAGGTCGTGAAGCTTCTGTCGGATGATCCATACGGATAGAAAATACACCCAGTCCATCGAAACTTCCCATCGAATAGGCATTCACTTCTTGAGCACCTCCGCATAGAATCATATCCTGCATTCCCTGACTGATAAACATATATCCCAGTCCGATAGAATGTGAGCCGCTGGCACAGGCTGCGCTGACAGTCATATTGATTCCTCGCAGTTTGAAGATCGTTGCCAGATTCATTGTTACTGTTGAGTTCATCGATTGGAAGATGGCTCCTGAACCCACCATCATCGTATCTTTCTCCTTGCGGATAATATCGTTTGTTTCGATGACTGCTTTGGCTGTTGAGTCATTGCCATACAATACACCTACTTCGTTATGTAATGTGTAGTCGTCGTCCAATCCGGCTGTTTGCATGGCTTCGCGTGTTGCTATATAGGCATATTCGCCTTCTTCTGCCAGCGATATACGTGAACGACGATCAAGCAGTCCTTTGAGTTTAGGGCGTTCCAATATACCGGTGAGCGATGAGCGATAGCCGTAAGCTGTACGTTCGGGGTCAATACCGATACCCGACTTCCCTTCATAAAGCGACTTTGCCACCTCTTCGATGTTCTTCCCTAAAGAAGAATAAATACCTATTCCCGTTATGACTACTCGTCTCTTCATATCCCCAAATAACTAATTGTCAATGATTGGTTGTCAATTAATAAAGCCCTCCGTTTATAGAAATAACTTCTCCTGTGATATATGCCGCCTCATCCGAAGCCAGGAATCCAACCAATGCTGCCACCTCTTCCGGTTTTCCGAAACGTTTCATAGGAACCGTTTCCTGCAGACTCTTTTCATCCAGATCCTTTGTCATGTCGGTTGAGATAAATCCGGGTGCAACGGCGTTAACCGTTACTTTACGTGGCGCAACTTCCTGTGCCAATGCTTTTGTTGCACCGATCACGGCGGCTTTTGCAGCCGAATAGTTTGTCTGACCGGCCAATCCTTTCAGCCCTGACAATGAAGCCATATTGATGATGCGTCCGTGGCGATGAATCAGCATGTCTTTCAGTATACGGCGTGTTACATAGAAGAAACTGTTCAAGTCGGTATTGATGACGTCGGTCCATTGCTCATTCTGCATGAAGATCATCAATGCATCGCGACGGATTCCGGCGTTGTTCACCAGAACCTCGATATACGCCTCGGTATGGCTTGAACTCCATTGTTCCAAAGCGGCGTCAACACTCGTCGGGTCAGAAACGTCGAAAGGCAAAAGTTCCGCCATCCCTCCTCCTTCGGCAATGAGCCGCTGCGTTTCCGTTGCAGCTTCCACATTTGTCGAATAATTGATCAGAACGGTATAGCCCATGGACGCGAGTTTGAGGCATACAGCACGGCCAATGCCTCTCGATCCTCCGGTAATCAATGCGTATCTCATTTTCTTCTATCTATATATACAACAATACACGTCAGTCACATGAATGCATCCGGCGTATTCCACGAATAATCGTGCAAAATTATACAAGATTGTCCAATTACGAAAGTAAAAATGAGACATAAGTTTATAAAGAGAGAAAAATCATTGCACGTTTCGGAAATATTCGCGAGTTTTGCAGACGAACTAAAAGTTTTATGTCATGTTACAAGAAGATATTGATTTACAATTTGCCGAACCGAAACAAGTGAAGGCATATCAAGAAAAGGCGATGCAGAAGACGCTTCAGTATGTGAACGAACATTCGCCTTATTATAAACAATCATTTAGAGACAGAGGCATTGATATTGCTGCTATCAAGACACTTGAAGATTTGCAGAATATCCCCGTAACCACAAAGCAGGATTTACAGAAGCACAATATGGATTTTCTTTGTGTTCCTGCCACAGATATTGTTGATTATGTTACAACATCGGGTACATTAGGCGACCCGGTCACTTTCGCTCTTACGAACAACGACCTTGACCGTTTGGCAACGAGCGAAGCTTTGTCATACACTTTCTTTGGTTGCAAACATGGCGAGGTTGTTCAGCAGATGGCAACAAACGATCGTCGCTTCATGGCAGGATTGGCTTGTACATTAGGCGGATTCAAGTTGGGCGTCGGAATGATCCGTGTCGGAAATGGTATCCCGGAACTGCAGTGGGACACCATTCTTCGGATGAAGTCTACTGTCTGCGTATGCGTTCCTTCTTTTATGATTAAACTTGCCGAGTTTGCGCAGGCTCATGGCATAGATTATCATCATTGTTCTCTGAAGAAAGCTTTCTGTGTAGGCGAGAGCATCCGCAATAATGATCTGACACTGAATATTCTTGGAAAGAAGCTTCAGGCAGTTTGGCCCGAACTTCAGTTATATTGCAATTATGCATCGACCGAGATGCAATCGTCGTTTATGGAATGTGAGAGCAAGTGCGGCGCACATCATAAACCGAATCTGACCATTGTTGAATTCCTGGATGAGAACAATCAACGGGTTAAAGACGATGAACCGGGCGAAATAACCATCACCACTTTAGGCGTGGAAGGAATGCCGATGGTTCGTTTCAAGACCGGTGATATCTGTTATCATTTCACCGAGAAATGCGCTTGCGGAAGAACTTCTGTACGTTTAGGCCCGATTATCGGACGTTTGGGACAAATGATCAAATATAAGGGAACAACGCTTTATCCGTCGTCGTTGTATGATGTATTGGATAATATTCCTGAAATCAAGAACTATATCGTAGAAGTTTATACCAATACGATTGGAACCGACGGAATACGTATTCTTGTTGGTGCAGCAGTAGAAACTTCCGACGAACTGACGAAACAGATTAAGGATATTTTCCGTTCGAAGATCCGTGTCGCTCCGGAAATCGTTTACGAACCTGTTGAACTGATTGCTCAAAAGCAGATGCCGCCGATGAGCCGTAAACTGATCAAGTTCTTCGACTATCGCGATCAGAATACGCACTAAATGTGTTTGCAAAAACATCCGAATGTTTTTGCAAATACATTCGGATGCGCGAACCATTTCATTCGGAAGAAATATTCATTTGACATATGTCAAACGAACCATTCATTCGAATGAAATGGTTGCTTTATTCGAATGAAATTCCAGACACTTTAGGAGTGCTTTATGTTTTGATTTGTTCGAAGCCTTCACCGTAAACGCCACGGACGATACTTTGTGATATGAAAGCCTGATGATCAATCTGTTTGACTAATCTGAATATAGCCACCGACTCCGATTTCTTTGCTAAGAGCACAACTACTTTCACCGGTTTGCGCGAATATCCGCCTACACCGTCCAGAATCGTACATCCGCGATGAAGCTCGTGGATAATCCGGTCGGCAATCTCGTCATACTTCTGCGAGAATATCAGGAACTGAACCGACTGGCGATTACCATTGAGCACCATATCCAGCACATAGTTGCTGACAACCATCTCAACAAAACCGAACACGATTTTCTCAACATCATGGAACAGGAAGAATGACGAACCGATGATGAAGAAATCGCAGAACAGCAGTGCGCGTCCGATAGAAATATTCTTGTACTTATTGATGACTGCTGCCACAATATCTGTTCCGCCGGTACTTCCGTTAGCCGAGAAAACCAATCCCAAACCGGCACCGCAAAGGAAGGCACCGATGATGATTGACATAAACGGTTGGTCGTGCAGGAGCGGGACGCCGTGCAGCAACCATTCAAAGAACGACAATGATGCCGAGAGGGCAAATACGCCGAAGATCGTTTTTATCAGGAATTTGAGTCCTAATATTTTCAGCGCAACCAGCAACAGAACTACATTGATTACAAAATAGGATACTGAAACGGGGATAAGATGATTCGTAGCAAAGTATATCAATGCACAGATACCACTCACACCGCCAGTGACGATGCCGTTCGATAAGATGAAGGCATTGAAACTGAAGCCATACAACATCGTACCTATCAGAATCATTACATAATCCTGAATGGTGAAGTACAGTTTGTTTTTCTTCGTTAGAATCATATTGTTGACATATTACAATACAATATTTACAATCTTTCCCGGAACGACAATCACCTTGCGCGGTGTCTTGCCTTCAATCCATTTGGCAGCAAACTCATGTGCAAGCGCTTTCTGACCTACTTCGTCGCGAGACATATCTGCCGGCACTTCCATATCAAAACGTGTTTTGCCATTGAAAGCAACGGCGTAAGTCACCATGTTCTCTTTCAGATATTCTTCGTTGTATGCAGGCCATTGTGCATCGCAAACGGTTGTGTCGTGACCCAGCTTATGCCACAATTCTTCAGCGATATGCGGAGCGAATGGCGTAAGAGTGACGAGCAACGGCTCGATGATGGCTTTCTTGTTGCATTTCAAAGCACCCAGTTCGTTTACGCAAATCATGAATGCACTGACGGAAGTATTGTAAGAGAAGTGTTCGATATCGAATGTCACCTTCTTGATCAGTTTGTGAAGCGACTTGAGTTCGGCAGCTGTCGGTTCTCCATCTGTCAGTTGCAGTGAATCGGTATTGCCGAAGCAGATACTCCACAGTTTCTTCAGGAAACGATGAACGCCGTCGATGCCGTTTGTATCCCAAGGTTTCGACTGATCGAGCGGACCAAGGAACATCTCGTACAGACGAAGCGTGTCGGCACCATATTTCTCGACAATCATATCCGGGTTTACCACGTTGAACATTGACTTCGACATCTTCTCGATAGACCAGCCGCAGATGTATTTGCCATTCTCAAGAACGAACTCTGCCGTCTTGTATTCCGGGTTCCAGTTGCGGAAAGCTTCGATATCCAGAACGTCGTTGCTGACGATATTCACGTCTACATGCAACGGTGTTACCTCATATTTATCTTTCAGGTTCAGCGAAACGAAGGTGTTCGTACCGTTGATACGATATACGAAATTCGAACGTCCCTGAATCATTCCCTGATTGATCAGTTTCTTGAACGGTTCATTCTCGCATACATAACCTCTGTCATAAAGGAACTTGTTCCAGAAGCGGCTGTAGATCAAATGACCTGTGGCATGTTCGATACCACCGATATATAAGTCCACATTGCGCCAGTATTCGTCAACCTGCTTGTCGACCAACGCTTTGTCGTTGTGCGGATCCATATAACGCAGATAGTAAGCCGATGATCCGGCGAATCCGGGCATTGTGCAAAGTTCCAGCGGGAAGACGGTCTTATTATCAATCTTCGCTACTTCAACGACAGCTTCTTTCTTCGTATCCCAAGCCCATTTAACGGCATGTCCGAGTGGCGGTTCGCCTGTTTCGGTAGGCAGGAACTTGTCTACTTCAGGCAATTCCAGCGGAAGCTTGTCTTCCGGAAGCGGTTGAGGCATTCCATCGGCATCGTAATAGATTGGGAAGGGTTCGCCCCAGTAACGTTGGCGACTGAATATCGCATCACGCAGACGGTAGTTCACTTTTACACGTCCCAGATGATGAGATTTGACGAACTCTTTCGTAGCTGCAATAGCCTCTTTTACCGTAAGCCCGTTGAGCGACAGATCGCAATATGGAGTTACATCCTTGCGCGGCGAATTACAAACGATACCTTCTTTGGCATCGAAACTTTCTTCACTCACGTCGCATCCTTCGATAAGCGGTATGATCGGCAGATTGAAATGTTTGGCAAAAGCATAGTCTCTGCTGTCGTGTGCAGGAACAGCCATGATGGCTCCTGTTCCGTAGCCTGCCAGAACATAATCGCTGATCCATATCGGAACAGCCTCGCCTGTGAACGGGTTGATTGCATAAGCACCGCTGAAAACGCCTGTCACTTGCCGGTCGGCAATACGTTCGCGTTCGGTACGTTTCTTTGTCTGGTCCAGATAAGCCTCGACAGCTTTCTTTTGTGCTTCGGTAGTAACTTCAGCTACAAGCTCACTCTCGGGAGCCAGCACCATAAAGGTGACGCCGAACATCGTATCGGCACGTGTTGTGAATATTGTAAATTCCAGATCGCTGTCTTTTACTTGGAAGCGTACTTCCGTACCTTCGCTGCGACCGATCCAGTTGCGTTGTGTCTCTTTCAGTGATTCACTCCAGTCGATCACCTCCAGACCGTCCAGCAAACGTTGAGCGTAAGCCGAAACGCGCAGGCACCACTGACGCATCACTTTCTGTTCTACCGGATATCCGCCGCGGGCAGATACTCCGTTGATTACCTCATCGTTGGCAAGCACCGTGCCCAGTTTTGCACACCAGTTCACCATCGTTTCGCCACGATAGGCAATACGATAGTTCATCAATGTTTTCTGCTGCTCGGCGCGACTCATGGAGTTCCATTCTGCTGCCGTGAAGCTCAGTTCTTCGCTGCAGGCGATGTTCAGGTCTTTCGTACCTTGAGCGGCAAACACATCAATCAGTTCGCTGATCGGGCGTGCCTGTTTTGCATCGTAGCAATAGTAGCTGTTGAACATCTGTATGAATGCCCACTGTGTCCACTTGTAATATCCCGGATCGCAAGTACGTACCTCGCGGCTCCAGTCGTAGGAGAATCCTATCTTGTCCATCTGCTCGCGATAACGGGCGATGTTCTTCTTTGTTGTCACTTCCGGGTGCTGTCCTGTCTGAATAGCATATTGTTCGGCAGGCAGACCGTATGAATCGTAACCCATCGGGTGCAGTACATTGAAGCCCTGCAGGCGCTTGTATCGGGAATAAATGTCAGAAGCGATGTATCCGAGAGGATGACCTACATGTAGTCCGGCACCCGAAGGATATGGAAACATATCCAATACATAATACTTCGGTTTGTCAGCGTTCATCTCAACCTTATACACCTGATTGGCAATCCAGTTCTCATGCCATCTCTTCTCAATTTCTCTGAAATTGTATTCCATCGTTATATATTGTTTATTTTATCTTTTTTGAAATCAGACTGCAAAGGTAGTGAATTCTTTCATAATTACTTCCTTATCCGGCGAAATTGCTTTTCAAAAAGCAATGCGTTACTATTTCTCTTCGCCGGGCAACAGCGGCCAGTTTGGATCCGGACGATGTTCGCGCTCCATGATCGCTTTCAGTTCGGCAGTCTTCTCGGGAAATGCAGTGATCAGATTGTGCTTCTCCGAAGGATCGGAAGCCAGATTATAGAGTTCGTAATAAGGATTGTCACCTCTGATATCCATGTGCACCAGTTTCCAAGGTCCTTTGCGTACTGCCTGGCGGCCATTGAGTTCCTGAAACTCGAAATACAGAAACTCATGTTCTTTCTGTCCTTTCTTGTTCTCCAATAAGGGAAGCAGACTGACACCGTCCATTGCTTTCTGCTTGGCGTTAGGATGAATGATTTCTTCGAATGTAGGCATCACATCCCAAAAGGAGCACATAAAGTTCGTTTCCGTCCCGTTCTGGATATGTCCGGGCCACGAGATAATCATCGGAACACGGATTCCGCCTTCATACACATCGCGTTTGAATCCTCTCCAGATGCCGTTGCTGTTGAAGAAGTTCGGGTCGGCGCCGCCTTCCAGATGCGGACCGTTGTCGCTGGCGAAGATGATGATGGTATTGTCGTACAAGCCTTTGTCTTTAAGCTTTTGTATGATCTGTCCCACATACATGTCGAGGCGACTGACCATTGCTGCGAAGGTAGCATGCGGATAAAGTTGTGTGCAGTAGCCGCCTTTGCGGAATGTGTCGCTTCCGGGTTCTACGCCTCTAAATGCCGTTTCCGGAAATTGTCCGCGAAACTTCTGGATGATGCTGTCTTCGGGGACGATCAGTTCGGCGTGAGGAATAGTTGTCGGATACCACATGAAGAACGGTTCGTCTGTATTCATCTTATCGAGATATTCCAACGCTTTCTGATGAATCAGGTCGGCGGCGTAAGTGCCTTTGCCATATTGAACTTCCAGAACATTGTCCTTCAGTTCGACTCTCCGGTCGTTGTCCCACAGATGGTCGGGATAATAACTGTGCGCCAGCATCTGGCAGTTATATCCGAAGAAGGTTTCGCATCCCTGTTTCTGCGGGTCGCCGCTGGTTCCGATATATCCCAATCCCCATTTGCCGAAAGCCGAAGTCTTATATCCGTCGTCCTTCATCATCTGGAAGATCGTTTTTGTTCCGGCGGGCAGTGGAAACTGTCCTTCGGGATCTTTTTCCTGATTGCCGCGAATCGGCGTATGTCCGCTGTGCATGCCGGTAAGCAGGCAGGAGCGGGAAGGAGCGCTTACCGTCGTTCCCGAATAGCACTGTATGAAACGCATTCCGTCGAGAGCGAGCTTGTCGATGTTCGGCGTCTCGAACTTCTCCTGTCCATAGCAACTCAAGTCGCCATAACCCAAATCGTCGGCAAGGATAAACACAATATTCGGACGTTTTTCTTTCGGTTGTGCTGCGAATACCAGCGGAGCAACGAGTAGGAGTGGAGCTATCGGCAAGAATCTCTGTTTCATGTAATTTAATTGTTATGACGTTTCACACTATTAAAGAAACAAATATACAAAGGAATTTCATATATTTGCAATAATTTCATGAAAAACGTAAGAACAAGAGTCAGTGGCAGAAGCAGAAATAAATCATTTGGCACGGTTAATCTCCGAAGATAATCGCAAAGCGTTCAATATGCTTTTTGAAGTATATTACGACGAGGTGTTTCGCTTTGCCTACTATTTTCTGAAGGATAAGGAGGCTTGCCGCGACGTTGTTCTGGATGTGTTCTTCTCGATCTGGCAGTCGCGCAAGAAGTTGCGTGAAATCACGAATATGGAAGCCTATCTTTATATCGTAACCAAGAATACAGCTGCGCATTATCTGAGTAAGAACAAAGGTCGCAACACGGTTTCGCTGGACGAGATTCCCGTGCAGATTGAAGACAGCGGCGATCTTTCGCCGGTCGACAAGATGACCAATCAGGAGATTGAAGCCCTGTTGACGAAAGTGATTGACGAACTGCCCGAACGTTGTCGCACCATCTTCCTTCTTGCCCGTCAACAAGGCATGAAAACTAAAGAGATCAGCGATGTTCTATCCATAAGCGAAAGCACCGTCCGCGTCCAGATGAAAGTAGCGATTGAGAAGATTATTGCCAAACTCCGGCCATATTTCCCGGACTTGACGCTGACGCTGCTCTTTACCTTATTTTTCGGCAAATGATTCCTTCAAAGTTGTCTTTGCCACCTTGTTCGCAGGCGAATAATCCAATTTCATCATTTCCATACAAACAGTTATCCAAACAACAACACATGGCCATGCTTTGAGAGCCATTGGTCTGATGAGATCATTGCGTACAAACGGCGGGACCAGTTCAGTTGTCGACAGTCCTACAATAATCAGTGTAGCTATCAGCAGGAAGAAGTTATATCTTCGGTTGGGCGACGGACTGCATACATACCATATTGCCGTCCCGATCATTGCCGAGATGTATCCGCTGGCTTCGGTTCCCGAACTGAAAAGAATGAAGAACAGAAGCACATTGGCAAGCAGCGTGAGTCTGAACCGTAGATATTTATATTGTGTGCGTCGGGTGTAAGGAATCGAGAACAGCAATATTCCTGGCAGGATCAGCCACAGATCGCTGTAAAACGCATTGCCGCTTATTTTCCTGACAATACCCAGAAGCGAGATGTTCTGTGAATCGGCAAACATATTCATTTGGTTCTTCACCAGCAGTTGTTCAAACCATTCGGTGTATTGACTGAACAGATAATCGCTTCCCGGAGCAATGATCAACGGCAGTCCCAGTAGTACGGCGCCCCAGAAGAAACACGCGAGAACCAGTTTGCCTTTATGTTTGGAAAAGAAGAAGAAGGCAAGTCCCACAATCGGATAAATCTTGATCAGTGTTCCAAAAAGGATAAAGAACGCCGCCCAGAAATCTTTTTCTCTCTCGATCATCACAAATGCGAGGATGATAAATGCGGCGACCGAGATGTTGAACTGCTGAACGCCTTGTGCCGTCATCAGCTCGCAGAGCGAGAACCATCCGATGATAATCTTTCGTTGCGACGACAGTGGCAGCTGCTTGATGGCATAAAACAGAAACATAGTGTTTGCCAGAATCCAGGCAATCATCCCCAGCCATTCGGGCATCATCGAGAAAGGAGCAATCACGAAGGCAAACAGCGGTCCGTAATGATTGAGATCATAATATTCGGCAGGATATTCGATGTAAAGATGTTGTCCGTTGACCATGTGCGGGAAGACATATTCGAAAATCTTGTAGTTGTTGTATTTGCCCATAATCAGTTTGACAACAGCATACACCAGTCCCGAAGTCATCCATACATAAAACAATGTTTGTGCCTTATTAAAAGGCGTGCGTCGAAAAAACGACACAAAAAAATTCTTCATTCACTCTCAAATTAATGATATATCTTTTCGATATAATTATAACATTCCTCTCGTTCTGACCGCAAAGATAGATA
>DAIMYP010000012.1:0-66774 GCA_036734445.1 Tannerellaceae bacterium | reverse complement strand
GAAGTAAACATGAACTGACACTTTCAAATGAGTTTGGAGATTATGTATTCCTATTCTTATTATTTTTTTAATAACCTTTCTCAGTTATATGAACATGAAAAACTTATAAATGAGATATTTAATAACACATTAACAACATGGAAAATAAGCTAAGTGACATTATTCTCTCCTTAAAAATAGGGAGAATTCTGAAAATCACAATGGTATTCCTTCTGTTAGGAATAATCCAAGTGTCTGCAGCATCATACGCTGAAGATCATCGTATCTCTGTTGCAGTTGAGAATGGAACCTTTTATGATGTTATTTCGCAAATAGAAAAACAATCTGAATTTATGTTCTTCTATAAGAGCGAAGAGATTGACAACAATCAACGATACACGTTGAATATGAAAGATAAGACGGCTTCGGAAGTACTGAATGTTATTACTAAAAACAATCATCTTTCATATAGAATTGTTGGAAAGCACATTATTATTACAAAAGTACTGAGTACGATGCAGGATAATAACAAGGTAGTATCCGGTATTGTACAAGATGCTCAGGGTGTGCCTGTAGCAGGAGCAAATGTAACAGTTAAAGGAACAACTATTGGTACAATAACGGATGCCGATGGTAATTTTGAACTTAAAGTTCCGGTAAATGCTAATACATTATCTGTTTCTTATATCGGTTATCTAACGAAAGATATGCCAATAGGAAAGCAGAGCAAATTCAAAGTTGTACTGACAGAAGATTTGCAGGCTCTGGAAGAGGTAGTCGTTGTAGGTTACGGTACACAGAAGAAAGTCAACTTGACTGGTGCTGTTGATCAGGTTACAGATAAAGTCTTTAATAACCGTTCAGTATCAAACGTAACACAGGCTTTGCAAGGTACAATTCCTAACTTGAATATTACATTGGATGATGGTAAACCAACTCGTACAGCTTCGTACAATGTCCGTGGTACAACATCTATCGGACAAGGTGGTAGTGCTTTGGTATTAATTGATGGTGTAGAAGGTGATCCGGCATTGCTGAACCCGAATGATATCGCAAGTGTATCTGTATTGAAGGATGCTGCTTCGGCTGCTATTTATGGTGCCCGTGGTTCTTTCGGTGTCGTTTTGATTACGACTAAGGACCCTCAGAAGGGTAAAGTATCAGTAAACTATACAGGTAATGTATCTGTACAGAAGCCAACAACAGTTCCTGACTTTGTAACCGATGGTCTTGTTTATGCAGAACACTTCCGTGAAGCTTACTATGCTTGGAACAATTACGCATCTCTACCAAGTAAAATTAATAAGAGCCAAAGATATTCGGATGCTTGGTTGGACAACTTCAGATCACGTCGCCAATCTGGCAATATGGATGAAGTAGAAGTGGGTTCTGATGGAACTTATACTTATTATGGAAGTACGGATTATTATAATGAATTGTATAAGGATCAGACTTTCGCTCAAGATCATAACATCAATATTTCAGGTGGTACCGATAAGGCTGACTTTTATATTTCAGGTCGTTATTATGGATATGATGGTTTGTTCCGTCATAATACCGATGATTATGATATGATGAATATTCGTGCCAAAGGTTCTTTGCAGGTAACCAGCTGGTTGCGTCTGACAAATAATATGGAGTATTCAGATATGAGTTATCACAACCCAATCAATGTTGGTGAAGGTGGTTCAATTTGGAGAAATATTGCCGATGAAGGTCACCCGACTTCTCCGATCTACAATCCGGACGGTTCTCTTACCATGTCTGCCGCATATACTGTCGGTGATTTTATTTACGGAAAGAACGGTATCGATACACATAAGAAGGAATTGAAGAATACAACAGGTTTTACTGCAAAGTTCATGGACAATAAATTAAGAATCAATGGTGACTTCACTTTCCGTAATTTTGATAATAATAACAATCGTCGTCGCGTGCCGGTTCCATATAGCACACAGCAAGGCGTAATCACTTATTTAAGTACATCATACAATGATTACCAGAAGTACTTCAGTAATACATTATATACAGCTACTAACTTGTATGCTGAATATGAAGATACTTTTGCAGACGTACACCATGTTAAAGGTATGGTTGGTTACAACTATGAGACATCAAAGTTTGAATCATCAACTGTCAATCGTAACGGTTTGCTGTTAGCTGATTCAAAGAATTTGAACCTGGCTTTAGGTGATGCCATCACAACATCCGGTGATTATCAGAAATGGCGTATTGCCGGTGGATTTTTCCGTTTGAACTATGATTATAAAGATCGTTATCTGTTGGAGGTCGATGGTCGTTATGATGGTTCATCAAAGTTCCCGTCTGATCAACAATGGTCATTCTTCCCTTCTGTATCTGCAGGTTGGAGAATCTCTGAAGAACCTTTCTGGAAGGTAAACAAGAACCTGATTTCCGATGCAAAGTTGCGTGCTTCTTACGGTTCATTAGGCAATGGTAATGTAAATCCGTACAGCTATCTGGAATTGCTTTCTATTAGTACTTCAAGTTATATTGTTAATGGAGCAAAGAACAAATATGCAAGTACGCCTGCTGTAAAGCCTAAATCACTGACTTGGGAAACAGCTACAACTACCGATATCGGTGCTGATCTGGGCTTCTTGAATGGTAAATTGAGATTGACGGGCGACTATTATATTCGTAAAACAACCGATATGTACACCAAGGGTGTTACGCTTCCAGATGTATTCGGTGCCACTTCACCTAAAGGCAACTATGCTGATATGACCACTCGCGGTTGGGAAATATCGTTGAGTTATAGCGACAAGTTTGATTTGGCAGGTAAACCGTTCAATTATGATATCCATGGAACATTGGCCGATTATAAGTCAAAAATCGATCGTTACAACAACTCGACTATGAGTTTGGATGATTATTATGAAGGTATGACAGTTGGTGAGATCTGGGGTTATGAATCAAATGGTTTGTTCCAGTCGGAAGCAGAAACCCAAGGATATGTCAATACGATTATTCCTTCTTGTGCAAACAAGAAAATCTATCCGGGTGATGTCAAGTTTGAAGATTTGAATGGTAATGGAAAAATAGATTACGGAGATAACACAGTAACGAACCCTGGCGATAAGAAAATTATTGGTAACACGGAACCTCGTTACATCTACAGCTTCACGTTGAATGGAGATTGGAATAACTTCTTCATTTCTGCTTTCTTCCAAGGCGTTGGTAAACAAAACTGGTATCCGAGTGCTGAATCTGGATTCTGGGGACAATATAACCGTCCGTACAACCAGTTGCCTAAATGGCATTTGGATAATTATTGGACAGAAGATAATCCGGGTGCATATCTGCCACGTTATTCAGGTTATACCGCTTTGAGTGGACGTGAACTTTCTACTCCTCAGACACGTTATTTACAGAACATTGCTTATTTGCGTTTGAAGAACTTACAATTTGGTTATACATTACCTCATAAACTGACAACGAAAGCTTATATGCAGAATGTAAGAATATTTATGAGTGGTGAGAATCTGATGTGCTGGTCTCCTCTGTATAAGAAAACAAAAGATTTTGATGTAACAAATACTTCTGGTTCTGATCCTGATTTGACATCAGGGACGAGTGGCGACTTTTATTCTTATCCTGTGATGAAGAGTATTACTTTTGGTGTATCAATAACTTTTTAAAACATGATTACAATGAAAAGATTAACATATTTATTAGTCCTGATATCGATGTTTGGCTTTGCTGCTTGCAGCATGGATGAGACACCGGAAGCTTCTGTTTCAAAAGATCAGCTCTTCAGTTCGGAAGCAGGATTGCAAACATACGTATATTCTTTCTATCAGAATCTGTTTCCGTCAGGAAGCGATTTGAATCAGATAGAAGTTGAATTGACAGATTTCGGTGCTATCAATAACTTGCCTGATTTTCAGGTAAAGAATTCATATAGCGAAGTTAATTCTAGCGGTTGGACATGGACGAACTTGCGTAGCATCAATTACTTTATTGTCAATTGTACAGATCCGAATGTAAGTGAATCTGTAAGGAATAACTACATTGGTATTGCTCGTTTCTTCAGAGCTTACTTCTATTATGGCATGGTTCGTAAATTTGGTGATGTGCCTTGGATTGATAAACCTTTGGATGTGGATTCTCCAGAGTTGTATGCAGCTCGTGATTCTCGTGAAACGGTTATGGAACATGTTTATGAAGACTTGCAATTCGCTTGCAATAATATAACAAAGACAACCGATGCAACAGGAAGTATGGTTACTAAATGGGTCGCATACGCCTTGGCTTCACGTATTGCTTTATTCGAAGGTACTTTCAGAAAGTATCATAATTTAAGTTTGACAACTTCTGCTGATACATGGCTGAAGAGAGCTGTTGATATGTCAGAGTATCTGATGAATAATTCAGGAAAGAAGATTTATACTGCTGCTGGAACAAGTGCTTCTTATCGGGCATTGTTTACTAATGATGTGCCTATAACTGATGAAATATTGTTGGCTGTATGTTCAAGTGCGGATCTAGGTGTATTGCATCATGCTAATTGGAAATGGACTTCTCCGACGTATGGCAACCGCTTCAGTTTCACTCGTACATTTATTAATACGTATCTTCAGAAAGATGGAACGCCTTATACTTCACGTAAAGGTTGGGAGAAAGAAATATTCTATCAGGAATGTCAGAATCGTGATGCACGTTTAGCACAAACAATTCGTACGCCGGGTTATACGCGTGATGGCGTCGCTACAGCTCCTGATTTTCTGGGCTATGTAAGAACCGGTTATCAACCAATCAAACTTTGTTTGGATGGAAAGAAGTATGATAATGCTGATCTGAATACCAACGCTTTGCCATTGTTCCGCTATGGTGAAGTTCTGTTGAACTATGCTGAGGCAAAAGCTGAATTGGGAACATTAACTGATGCTGATTGGGCAAAGACAATCGGAGCATTACGTGCTCGTGCCGGTATAACGGGTGGATTGACTTCTAAACCGACTACAATTGATACTAATTTCCAGCAGAACTATTTCCCGAGTATCACTAATCCGGTGATTCTTGAGATTCGTCGCGAACGTGCAATCGAACTCTGTTTGGAAGGTTTCCGTTTCGATGATCTTCGTCGTTGGAAATGCGGTTATCTGCTGAACAAGAGTTGGGATGGTATGTATGTTCCTCAGCTGAATGTTCCGATGGATTTGGATCAGGATGGTACATATGATGTATTGTTCTACGATTCTGATGCTAACTTGGCTGCTGCAAAAGCTAAATTGGATTGGGCTACAGTCAGCAAGACTTGTGCTCCTATCTTGGTTGTTGGTGGTGCAAACCAGTTACAGCAGGTTAAAGAAGTTGAGAAGGGTAATCCTGCAGCAGGTTATTATCTGACTTGGGATACACCTAATGACTATAAACGTGTATTTGGTGAAAAACAGTATCTCTATCCTATTCCTTCTCTGGTAATGGTAAAGAACCCAAAGATTACTCAGAATAAGGGTTGGGAAGATGGTGCTTCAAATGATGGTAATTAATTTGGTATCATAATGAGAAAATATGGTAGTATATTATTTGTAGTCCTTTGTTTGTTTGGATTTGTGTCTCTTGCTACAGCCAAAGGAAAGTGCGACATGCGGGTTGCCTCATTCAACCTGAGAATGAATAATCCGGGCGATGGAGCAGATGCATGGCCTAAACGAGCTAAAGCCGTTGCACAATTCGTACGTTTTCACGATTTCGACATCTTTGGAACACAAGAAGGTTTCAAGTATATGTTGGATGATATAATAGCAGACGGCGGATATGCTTACACAGGCAAAGGTCGTGATGATGGAAAAGATGGTGGCGAACATTCGGCTATCATTTATAAGACGGATAGATTCCAGTTGCTGGACAGCGGTGACTTTTGGTATGCCGAAAAATCGGATATACCGGTAAAGGGTTGGGATGCTGTTTGTTGTAATCGAATTTGTTCATGGGGAAAATTCAAGGATAAGATTTCTGGAAAGACATTCTTCTTCTTCAATTCTCATTTCGATCATCAAGGAGTGGTAGCTCGCCGCGAATCTTCAAAGTTGTTGCTCTCCAAGATTAAGACTATTGCAGGAAATATGCCGGTATTTTGTACAGGAGATTTCAATGCAACGCCGGAATCTGAGCCGATTAAGATTATCTTGGCAGATGGATTGCTGAAGGATTCGAGAGCAATCTCTGAGAAAGCCCCATACGGACCGGAAGGAACATTTCAGGATTTTGAATTTACTTCGCCCATGAAAGAGCGTATTGATTATATCTTTGTAACCAAAGGTATACGCATATTGAAATATGGCGTTCTGACCGATACATTGTATGGGCATTTTATGTCCGACCACTGTCCGGCTATGGTAGATGTGGAATTCTAATTGTTAGAATAAATAATAGAACAGGAGGAAAGCACAAACGTTTTCCTCCTGTTTGTTTTTAGGGGTAGAGAAGTGTGTTGGAACGAAAAATTCGCCTTGCAAGGTATACTTTTCTGCTATAAACCTTACCTTTGAGCTATTATTTATTTACAATGATTATGAACAAGATTTTCAAATGGGTCGCAGTGTCTGTTTTCTGCTCCAGTTTATGTGTCGGGTTGTTGGTTAAAGCCGAAGTAAAGGCACCGGCACCGCGTATTGTCAATATTATTAATTTTATCCGCAATGTTGAACCTCGCGATTCTGCTATCACGGAAGATGTCCTTTATCAGACAGTAGCCGAGCAGGTTCAGATTCTTAAAGCTCATCAGCTTAGAAGTACATTCTTGTTACAATATGATGCATTGATCAATCCACGATATCAGCAACTACTGACTAAAGATGTCTATCCTGGTACAGAAATTGGCGGTTGGTGGGAAATAACTGAACCGCATGTAAAAGCTGCCGGTCTGAAGTGGCGCGGACGTTTTCCGTGGGATTGGCATGCGAATGTCGGGTTTGCTACCGGATATACGCCTGCTGAACGCGAAAAATTGGTCGATGTGTATATGGCAAAGTTCAAGGAGATATTTGGAAAGTATCCGACCGCTATCGGCTCGTGGTTTATTGATGCACATACTTTAGCCTACATGGCAGACAAATATCATATTATCGCTTCCTGCAACTGCAAGGATCAGGTTGGAACAGACGGCTACACGATGTGGGGCGGATATTGGAATCAGGCTTATTATCCAAGTAGGAAAAATGCCTATATGCCGGCACAGACTGAGCAAGGGCAAATTCCTGTGCCTATTTTCCGAATGTTGGGCAGTGATCCGATTTATCAATATGACAGCGGTTTGGGGGGATCTAGACAATCAGTGGTTTCTCTTGAACCTGTATATAAAGAAGGTGGCGGTTCGCAGAAATGGGTAGAGTGGCTTTTCAAATCTCTCTTTGAAGAACCCTGTCTGGCTTTTGGTTATACGCAGGTCGGTCAGGAAAACTCATTCACATGGAATGCCATGAAGCAAGGCTTCGAGATACAGATTCCTTTATTGGACAAGCTTCAGAAGGAAAAGAAAATCCAGGTAGCAACGCTCTCGGAAGCAGGTAATTGGTTTAAAATGCAGTTCCCTGTTACACCTGCAACATCTGTAACAACATTGACGGATTTTAGAAATAGTGGAAAAAAGACGGTTTGGTACAATAGCCGTTACTATCGGGCGAATCTTTTCTGGGACGGCGCTTCTTTCCGCTTTCGCGATATCCATCTTTTTGATGAGGGCTATCTTTCGGATTATTTGAATAAGGCAGGAACGTCAACGCAGTGCGTTTATACTACTCTTCCTTTTGTTGATGGATGCTTATGGAGTTCTGACAAACAGTTGGCGGGTTTGCGTTTGAAATATAAAGATGCGTCTGGAAAGATGGTAGAGGCCAAAGGTGGAACGCCGACAGTAACAGAACAGGGAAAGAATTTGCTTGTTAGATGGCCATTGACCAATAAAGCAAAACTTTCTATTACATTTATGGAAGATCGAATGCTTGTTGCTTGTCCGGGCGTTGCAAATTGGCAATTGGAACTGACAACTCTGCCCGAAGCAAAACTTCCGTTCACTTCTGTCACGGTACAAAAAGTGGAAGCTGTGCAGAAAAGTTTCTCTTATCATGTTGCTTGTACTTGTGGACGTTTTGTTGATACCCGTAGTCAGGGTCATGGCAACGTTCTGTGCATTGAACCTGCTAATGGTCAGGTTATACTGTCATTTAAGCAAAGCAAATGATTCATAGATAAAGGTTATAAGGATTAATATAATGGAGCGCATTGCCATATGGAAAAAATTAATACCTTTGTCAGAAGCGTAAATAACACTCAAAATAGATAGTATCATGAGAAAATTATTAACCCTGTGTATGATGTTTGCCACGATGTTTGCCTATGCGCAATTTCCGGGGCGTGGACCACAAAGCAAGATTGTAACGGATTCGATTCACAGTAAAGTTTTGAATGCTTGGCGTGCTTATAATATTTATTTGCCGAAGAGCTATGATCAGGACACTAACCGTAAGTATCCGATTCTCTATCTGCTTCATGGAATGTTAGGCACAAATACCGACTGGACTGAGAAAGCTCAACTGAAAGACGTGACCGATCATGAAATTGCCAATGGCGAGGCTTGCGAGATGATTATCGTTACACCGAATGCTGGTGGCGATATCTATGCCGAGGTTTGGAATGGCTATTTCGATATGCCGGGCTGGAAATATGAAACATTCTTCTACACCGAGTTCCTTCCCTATATAGAGAAGACTTATCGCGTCATTGGCGACAAGCAGCATCGCGCTATTGCCGGCCTCTCGATGGGTGGAGGTGGAACGACAAGTTATGCCGAACGTCACAGCGACATGTATTGCGCTGCATATGCGATGAGTGCACTGATGGCTATGCCGAAGATGGAAGGAGGCAACAATGCAAATGCCCCGAAGCAGAATCCTGAGAGTAAGATGGCTTTGCTTTCGAAATCCGTTGAAGAGAACGATTGCATACAATATGTACTTAATGCTGATGAGGCTACAAAAGCTAAGTTGAGGAGTATTGCTTGGTTTGTTGATTGTGGCGACGATGACTTTCTGCTGCAACGCAATATCGAGTTTTTCCAAGCAATGCAGAAACAGAACATTCCACTGCAGTTTCGCGTTCGCGACGGTGTTCATGACTGGGAATACTGGCATTCGGCATTATATACCTGTCTGCCATTTGTTACCCGTGCCTTTTTCAACATCAAATAGTAATTATTCAATAACAATAGCATAATGAAACGAATTTTTTTATTTCTCTTTACGTTCATTGTTCCGTCCCTTTGGGCTCAACAATATGAAACTATGAAACTGTGGCCTGATAATCCATCGGCCGAATCTGAAATGTACATTTATCATCCTGTGAAGGCAGTGAAGTCTGCTCCGGCTATATTGATTTGTCCGGGTGGTGGTTATGCCGGTTTGTCAATGGATAACGAGGGACATAACATGGCTAAATGGTACTTATCGAAAGGCTTCGTAGCCGTTGTTCTCAAATATCGCATGCCACACGGCGTGAATACGATTCCGCTGACGGATGCCGAAAAGGCAATCTCAATCATCCGCAGCAATGCGACGAAATGGAATTTGGATGTGAATCGAGTCGGTGTAGTCGGTTCGTCTGCCGGTGGGCATTTGGCAGCGTCATTGAGTACACTTGCTGCCGACGCCAATCGTCCGAACTTCGCAGTACTCTATTATCCGGTGATCAGCTTCGATGACAAGATTACCCATTTAGGAAGCAAGAAGAATCTGCTGGGAAGCGATGTCAATAATCAGGAACTGGTCAATCACTATTCACTCGACAAACAGGTGAACGAGAAGACATCTAAGACGCTGATACTGGTTGGTGATGACGATCAGACTGTTCCGCCCATCAATTCCATCCTTTATTACACGGCATTGCACGAGCATCATATTCCGGCTGCTTTGTACATGTTCCCTAGCGCTGCTCATGGATTTGGTTCTAGCCCTGATTTCATCTATCATGAGGAAACGTTGGATTTGATACAGAAGTGGCTTCAATATATCAAAGTAATCAATTAATCACAAACGAATAAAGCTTATGAACAACATTTCAAGAAGAACCGCAATCAAGACAGTCCTTGCCGGCAGCGCTGCATTGGCAGTAACAGGCATCGACGCCGCTACAGCAGATAAGAAGAAGAAGAAAGAGAAAGTTGTTGCTCCCGAACCATTGAAGGGCAACATTCACCATTCCGTTAGTAAATGGTGCTTCGGAGATATCCCTTTGGATGAGTTCTGCGAGATTTGCAAGAAGATAGGCATCGAATCGGTTGAACTGCTCGATCCTAAGGACTGGCCAATCGTGAAGAGTCATGGTTTGACCGTTGCTATGGCACAGGGTGCAGGCCTTGGAATCGACAAGGGATTCAATGATCCATCGCTTCACGACGAACTGGTTGCCAGCTACGAAAAGGTGATTCCAATGGTTGCTGACGCAGGATTGAAGAATCTGATCTGTTTCGCCGGACGCCGCAACGGTGTGACCGACTTACAAGGCTGGGAGAACTGCGAGAAAGGTTTGAGCCGACTGATCCCTACAGCCGAAAAATATCATGTAGTCCTGACGATGGAGTTGCTCAACAGCGTCGGTCATAAGGATTACTTGTGTGACCATACGGTTTGGGGCGCCGAATTGTGCCGCCGTTTAGGTTCAGAGAACTTTAAGCTGCTGTATGACATTTATCATATGCAGATTATGGAAGGCAATGTAATCGACCATATTCAGAAGTACCACCAGTATTTTTCACACATACATACAGGCGGTGTTCCCGGTCGTGCTGAGATTGATGAGACGCAGGAATTGTACTATCCGGCCATCATGAAGGCGCTTGTTGCAACAGGATATAAAGGATTCGTAGGACAGGAATTCGTTCCGAAGCAGGCCGATAAGGTGGCTTCGCTCGAGAAATGTATCCGTATCTGTGACGTATAAGTTATGAGTAGAAGTTTTGTATATATTCTGTCGCTATTGCTTGCATTGACTTCGTATTCATCGAAGGTGTGCGCTCAGATTAAGTCGGGCGAAGTTTGGCCTGATAACAAGGGCGTGCACATTAATGCGCATGGCGGCGGAATATGCCAGAAGGGCAATGTCTATTATTGGTTCGGTGAGCACAAGACGGCAGGTGATGAGGGTAATCGCGCTCAAGTGGGTGTCCATTGCTATTCGTCGAAAGATTTGTATCATTGGAAAGATGAGGGCATTGCTCTTGCCGTATCTAACGATCCAAAGAGTCCTATCGCGAAGGGTTGCATCCTGGAGCGTCCGAAAGTAATCTTCAACAAGAAGACAAAGAAGTATGTGATGTGGTTTCATTTGGAGCCTAAAGGTGCCGGCTATAAAGGTGCACAAAGCGGAGTGGCTGTAAGCAATAAGATCACCGGTCCGTACAAGTTGCTTATTGCCAAGCGACCGAATGCAGGCTTCTGGCCGATGAATGTTCCGGAGTCTGAGCGCGTGGTGATAGCAGGTTTCAACGATCAGAGTTTTAGCGGTGCTTCGCTTCCCGCTTCGCCTGACTCGATGCGCATTTTTGCTCGAGACATGCAAGGCGGACAGATGGCTCGCGACATGAATCTCTTTGTTGACGACGATGGCACTGCCTATCATATCTATGCTTCCGAGGAGAACAGCGCCTTGCAGATTTCGCAGCTTACCGACGACTATACGGCTTGCTCCGGCAAGTACGCACGTTTCTTTGTGGGCCGTTTCATGGAGGCTCCGGCAATGTTCAAGAAAGATGGCAAGTATTATCTGATCATGTCGGGTTGCACCGGTTGGGCGCCTAACGCAGGCCGTTCAGCAGTTGCTACTTCTATCTGGGGTCCGTGGAAAGAGTTGTCAAATCCGTTTGTCGGAGATGATAGCAATACTTCATTTCATTCACAAAGTACCTACGTGTTGTCTGTCCCCGGAAAAGCCGGTCAGTTCATCTACATGGGCGACCGCTGGATGCCGAAGAATGCTATTGATGGCCGCTACATTTGGTTGCCTATTACTTTTGATGGCGAGCAGCCGGTCATTCGCTGGCAGGACAGTTGGAAATATTGAGCTTAAGGTTGGCGGCGACGATCATTTAAAGATGACAGTCGCTGCTATCTATTTATCGATATGCATTGATTCCCAATGCATCTGCCTATATTATTTAAGTTATCGTATTTGATGTGATGTTACGTCGAGGTTTGACGCAGCATTACGTTTAACCTTGACGAGGCATTACGTCGTGCCTCGACGCAACGCTTCGTCATGTCTTGACGGAGAAACTTCATCATCGAGAGCGTTGCTATCAGCCTGAGAGAGGCATTGTTCTCAATTAAGCAGTAACGTTACTCTCAATCGAAGATACGTGCTTATGTTCAATGAGGATACGCCCCTATGTTCATCGAGGTTAAGAATCTCCTTGTTTAGCGGGTCAATTTGTTGGAAGAGAAGAACCAATCACTGCACCATGGACTGCACCTTGTAGACGAATTCCATCCACACCCAGTAGCGCAGCGCCTTGCCGATAAACATTGAAGTGGCTACAACCCAGACGTTGCAGCGCAGGAATCCAGTGGCAACGGCGATGAAATCGCCAATCCCCGGAAGGAAAACGAAGAAAGCCATGATGCCGCCCTTGTCGCGGACCCAGTTCTGTACTTTCTGCAGTTTCACTGGATCGAGTTTCAGATACTTGTCAATCCATTCGGTCTTTCCCAGCATCCCAAGCCAATAACAACTCATTCCGCCAAGAAAATTACCAATTGTGGCAGCAATCATGCATGGCCAATACGAAGCGCCCGCCAGCAATACACCTGTAAGGACTACTTCGCTACTGAAAGGAAGTACCGTAGCTGCTAGAAACGACGCTATAAATACGCCGATATATCCGTACGCTATAAGGAATTCCATATCCGATAAAAGAGGAGTGCAACCATGACGACTACGATCGCGTAAAAAAGCCATTGCAGAATCCGTTTGCGACCGACAGTGAAGAAGTGAGCAATTAAGATGGAACAAGGAACACAGGCTGTCTCCAGAAACTCTTCGGAGTTTTGCTCGTAGATGAAGTAGAGCGCAAAGGCCCATATCGCCATCAGAATAAGAAACGAAAGAAACTGCCGCGACCGCAGATTATCGTCGAAATCGTGAGTGATAATATTGACGGATGCAATAACTGTCAGTAAAGCAATCAGAATGATGCTGATCCAGTTAACAATGGCAAAATTGTCGAGACTGAGTACACGCATTTTGAATAGCGAGGTAAAAGGAATGGTGAACATTGTATAGTCGTTCTGCCATACGCACCAACCCAGTAGGAACCAGTAAACTGTCCCAACGCCTAGGATTGAAGCAGCAAGCGTACGTGGTGAGAGCGATCTGAAGTTGTACATTCCGATCCAGAACAGCGGCATGAACCACAGTAGATGAACCCACAGTAGACTGCCTACGCCAATTAACAGCGCTGCATTGTAGGCTTTGGTAACAGAATTTTCTTCATGATAGGAGATAAACAGTTCGTACATCGCCAGAATCAAGCAAAAAACACCCAACGTGATGGATTTGAGCGGGAAGAAGTCTGGATTGGTACTGATAAAGAGTACGTACAGTGTGAAAGGTAGGAACGTCTTCTCACGGATCAGTGCCAGGATGTAGTTCGCACGGTGCAGCAGAAAAGCACCACCCGACATCAGCACGATCCCGATAAGATAAGTCACTTCCTTGCCTGGCAGAATTTTGCAGATGCTGTTCCACAGAGGCGTGGCTGATACTTCTCCATAAACAGGAAAACCAACCGAGTTGGAATAACTGACCACCCAGCAGACAGTGCAGATAATCAATACCGGCACGATATTCTGCGGGGTGGACAGATTAAGTTTGCGCGAATAGCTACTGCTGTAAAGTTCTCTCATGCTTACAAGTCGAATCCTATATCGCTGCGAAAATACTTTTTATCGAAGGTGATGGCTTTGGCGCCGATGAACGATTGAGCTAACGCCTCTTCCTTATTGTTTCCATACGAACTGACGGTAATCACGCGACCGCCATTCGTCAGTATTTTTCCATCGGCAAACTTTGTGCCGCAATGGAACACGATGCTTGCAGGCGACACTTTGTCCAGACCACTGATCGGTTTGCCTTTCTCGTAGGCTTGCGGATAGCCGCCGCTGACTAGCATCACGGTTACAGCCGAGCGCTTGTCAATTTCCAAATGACGCTTGCCTAAGTCGCCTATGGCAACACCTTCGAGTAGTTCAACGAGATCGCTCTTGATACGGAGCATCACTACTTCGGTTTCCGGGTCACCCATGCGGCAGTTGTATTCAATTACTTTCGGTTCGCCCTTCACATTGATAAGACCGAGAAAGATAAAGCCTTTATATTCGAGATTCTCATCCTGTAATCCTTTAATAGTTGGGCGGATGATGTGTTCGTCGACCTTTGCCATGAACGTGTCGTTAGCAAACGGAACGGGAGAAACAGCACCCATACCGCCGGTGTTCAGACCTGTATTGCCTTCGCCAATACGTTTATAGTCTTTGGCAACGGGAAGCACCTTGTAATCCTTGCCGTCGCTCATAACGAACACCGAGCACTCGATACCATCCATAAACTCTTCGATGAGAACGGTCTTGCTGGCATCACCGAACATGCCGCTAAGCATTTCCTTCAGTTCTTTCTTCGCTTCGTTGAGCGTGTCGAGAATCAAGACGCCCTTGCCTGCAGCCAGTCCGTCGGCTTTGAGAACGTACGGCGGTTGAAGCGTCTGCATGAATGCTACGCCTTCCTCATATTGTTCGGCTGTGAAGCTCTTGTATTGAGCCGTAGGAATGTTGTGACGCATCATGAAAGCCTTGGCAAAATCCTTGCTGCCTTCGAGCTGCGCGCCTGCCTTCGACGGACCGATAACTGCAATGTGCGCCGTAGCCGGGTCATTCTTAAAGAAGTCGTAGATGCCATGAACCAGCGGATCTTCCGGTCCGACAACGATCATATCGATGGCGTTGCTGAGGGCGAAAGCCTTGATGGCTGCGAAATCGTTCACTTTGATATCTACATTGCTCCCTGTATTAGCTGTTCCGGCATTGCCCGGCGCAATGAATAACTTTTCGACTTTAGGGCTTTGGGCGATCTTCCATGCCAAAGCATGTTCGCGACCTCCGGAGCCTAACAATAATATCTTCATACTTTATATTTATTTCAAATAGTCGTCAAAATACCGTGTAATCTTTTCGTACAGATGCGGACGGTCCTTGCCGATAACGTTATGTTCATGTCTTGGATAAACAAAGTAGTCGGGGTAAGTGTTTGCATCAACGCACGCTTTTAGGAATCCCAGGCTATGCTGCCAAACGACAATCGGATCGATGTCGCCATGGATAATCAACAAGTGCCCTTTCAGATTGCCTGCTTTCAGTTTCAGGTTCGCGTTCTTATAGCCTTCGGGATTATCCTGCGGACGGTCCATATAACGCTCACCGTACATGATTTCGTAGTTGCTCCAGTCGATAACCGGACCGCCAGCAACCGCTACCTTGAATACATCAGGATAGCTGCACATCAGGTTCGTGGTCATGAATCCGCCGTAGCTCCATCCATGAACGCCGAGGCGGTTTGCATCGACAAATGGAAGCGACTTCAGAAACTCCACGCCTTTGATCTGATCGGCCATCTCATTGACACCCAGATTGCGATGGATCACGCTTTCGAAGGCATGGCCACGATTGGCGGAACCTCTGTTGTCGAGTGTAAACATCACGTATCCGCGTTGTGCCATATAAATATCCCAACCGCCAACACTGTTCATCCATCCGTTGTCAACCAGCTGAGCATGCGGGCCGCCGTAGACGTATACGATGGTCGGATACTTCTTGCTTTCGTCCAAACCAACGGGTTTGACTAGCCTGTAATTTAAGTCAGTGACGCCGTCGGCAGCCTTGATGGTTCCGGTGACAATCTCCGGCATGTTATAGTCCTTGAATGGATCGTTGGCCTTGAGCAGGGTTTTTATCTTCTTACCATCTTTGGTAGTGATGAGGCTGATGATGCGCGGCACTTTCGGAGCCGAATAGTTGTCGAGCAGGTATTTGCCTGAAGCGCTCAGCATGACTCTATGAATTCCTTCCGGTTCATCATTCAGGCAAGAGCTTTTGCCACTCTTGATGTTCACTTCCCATACAGCTATATTCATCGGGTTGCCAATTTTATAACTAAGTAAAGGATGCGGCTGCGTTGAGGTAATGAAGATGTTTTCGCCCTTTGTATCGAAGCCTAGCATATCGGTATCTACCCAACTGCCCTTGGTCAGTTGCTTCAACAGTTTGCCGTCGGTGTTGAACAGATACAGATGATTATAGCCGTCTCGTTCACTTTGCCAGATGAACTTTGTCGCATCGTTCGGAAGGAATTCTACCGGATGCAGAGGCTCAACATAATGTTCGTCGGTCTCAGTGAAAAGCTGTTTCAGCCTTTCACCTGTTGTGGCGGAATACTGTACCAGATCCATCTTGTTCTGGTCGCGGTTGAGTTCGGCAATGTAGATGCTTTGCTCATCCGGACTCCAGGCGATGTTGGTCAGATATTTCTCTTTGGGCAGTCCGGTCTTTAACCAGACAGTCTTTCCTGTTGCAATATTGAATACACCGACAGTCACTTCATGGCTTTTCATTCCGGCCATCGGATATTTGTGCGGTTCGGATTTGGCACAACGCTGGTCGATATTCACGAACGGATAATCGGTCACCATACTTTCATCCATGCGGTAAAAAGCCAGTGCCGAACCCTTTGGCGACCAAAATGTTCCTTTATCAATACCGAACTCCCGTTGATGAACCGCCTGACCACAAACAATTCCTTCTGCCGTTTCATTAGTAACGTTTGTCACTTCATTTTTCGGCGAGACAATCCGGAGGTTGTTGCCTTCGGTAAATGCCAGGTAGTCATTGCATGGCGAAAAGTCAAAGTTCTGCCAGTTCTTGCCCTCCACCTTGATGTCGAGGACAATGTCTTTCTTTATATAATCGTAATGTAACAGATGTCCTTTCGATGAGAAGGAAACAACTGTCTTGTCTTTATATGGCGCACTGAAGTAAGGCAATGAACTGATGTTTTCCAATCCTGTCGATTGTAATGCTTCATTTAGTTGTGGCAGCGCAATGATCACTGATTCTTTCTGTGAAGGTATGCCGCCCAACATGCTGTCGCCTTTGGCATACATGAATGTGTCGCCACACCAAAGCATCTGCCGAAGCGAACGGGGGACAAAATTCCAGTGACTTTTCCCGCCTGGAATCACATCCTGCAATGTGAGCTGCTTACTCTGTGCCATTGTCGAACTGATGCATAGCGGAATCATTATAATTAACAGCCACAGCTTATTCTTCATCCCCATAATCGTTTCTTCCCTTTTTCTTAAATGGTTTCTTGAAAGAGGAGTGATCGTGTTTCTTGTCGCGGAACTTGTCTTTTTTGCCAAAGAACTTGTCGTCATCTTCATAACGCATCTTCTCCGGACGTTTGTGGAACTTGTCGTCTCCGAAGTCCGATTCTTCATCGTTCTCGCGATGATTGGCAGCGAAGCGACGTTCAGGACGATCGGTTTTGCCGAACTTGTTGAACGTGTTGTTGCTGTTGCGATTATTGTTGTTGAAGCCGCTGGGGCGTCTGTCATGATCATTGTCACGTCGTCTGTCCTGATCATTACTGAATCGTCTGTCCTGGCCGTATCCTGGCCGTCTGTCTTGATTGTTGCTGAAGCGTGACTCCGGGCGACCATTGCCTTGTTCGTTGAGTGACTTTTTGAAGTCTTTGATTGTCCCATCAAAAATCTCATAGCAATGATATTCACATTCCAGCGAACCGTTCATCAGCTTGAGTTTTTCGTTGGGACGCAGACCGATTTTGTCGAAGCATTCGTCCTTGTAGCTTAATATCCATACCTTATATCCGGTGAATACATGTTTGATGCGTTCGCCGATCATGCTGTACAATCCTAGCAGATCTCTCGAAGTGATACGTTCGCCGTAAGGTGGATTCGTTACCATGATTCCCGGCTTCGGTGCTTCGTTGACTTGTTGGAACGGTATGACCTTCAAGTCAATATATTTCACCAATCCTGCACTACGAATGTTCTTCTCGGCAATCTCGATAGCTGCCGGACTGATATCTGAACCGTAGCATTTGAAGTTGAACTCACGTTCGTGGCTGTCGTCGTTGTAGATACGGTCGAACAGTTCGCGATCGAAGTCGAGCCATTTTTCGAATGCATATTCTTTGCGATAAACGCCCGGAGCAATGTTGCGGGCAATCATTGCCGCTTCAATAAGCAGCGTACCCGAACCGCACATCGGGTCGACGAAATTAGATTCGCCTCTCCATCCGGTTTTCAGAATCATTCCTGCTGCAAGAACCTCGTTCAGTGGCGCTTCGGTCTGTTCGACGCGGTAACCGCGTTTGTGCAGACTCTCGCCTGAACTGTCGATAGAGATTGTGCAGTCGTTGTGTGATATATGTATATTGATGTACAAGTCAGGATTGCTGACGCGTACAGATGGACGAGCCTTTTCCTTTTCCATGAAATAGTCGGCGATAGCATCTTTCGTGCGATATGCAACGAACTTGGAGTGATTGAAGTCTTCCGAGTTTATCACGGAATCGATAGCGAAAGTCGTTTTCAGCGACATGTAGTTTTCCCATGGAATTTTTTTCACTTCGCGGTAAACGATGTCGGCATCATTTGCCTTGAAGTGGTAGATCGGTTTGAGGATGCGAAGTGCCGTACGACAATAGAAGTTGGTTTTATAGAGCAATTCTTTGTCTCCGGTGAACGATACCATTCGACGTCCAATCTCCACATCTTTTGCGCCAAGAACTTTAAGCTCTTCGGCTAAGACATCTTCCAACCCGTAAAGGGTTTTGGCCACCATTTCGAAAGATGGCGATTGACAGTTGACAGTTGACAATGTCGTGTCTGCTGCATTTTCCATTGTAAATCAGTAAATCTGTTTTTAATTAGTTATATATTCAGTTATTTAATACTCATTGTATGGCCTCCTCCGTTGTTCGTCCGGTGTCGGTCGTTGTTTGTGAGATGTTCGCTCCTGCAGGTACATCGCTGGTTACCCAAACGTTACCGCAGATTGTTGCTCCTTTACCAATATGTATGCGTCCGATGAGTGTCGCGTTGGAGTAGACGGTTACGTAGTCGTCCAGAATAGGGTGACGAGGAATATTGCGGATCGCATTACCATTCTCATCGGGCGGCAACTTTTCGCCTGCGAGACTGACACCTTGGAATATTCTTACATGGTCGCCAATCACACTGGTTTCGCCAATGACGGTTCCCGTTCCATGATCAATGGAAAAATAGTGTCCGATCTGAGCACCCGGATGAATATCGATACCTGTTTCTGAATGTGCCATCTCTGTGATGATACGCGGAATGAAGGGAACACCTAATATATATAGTTGATGAGCAATCCTATAGTTGCATATAGCTCTGAAGCCGGGATAGCAGAAAATGACTTCGTTGGTGTTTTTCGCTGCCGGGTCTCCATTGAATGCTGCTTCCGCATCGGTTGCCAGAAAACTGCGCATATCAGGTAGCGAGCTGATGAATGCTTCCGACAATGTTTCTGCTTTCATCTGCGTGCAATTCTTTTCGCAAGTCTCGTCGTCGAGGTTTGCAAAACACAGTCCTGCATAGATTTGTTGCGATAGCAGTGTATGTAAAGTTTTAATGTTTACACCTGTATGGAAGCAGATAGTTTGTTTACTGACACGCGCGTTGCCGTAATAGCCTGGGAAAAGGATTGCCCTGCATAAGTTTACAATATCTTTTAGCACTTCACTCGAAGGAAGTGCTTCTTCATCACGGTATGCATGAAACAGCCGTTTATACGAACTCTCGTCCGAGAGTTTATCAACTGTATCATTCAGTACATTGCTATGGTTTTGCAATCCCATTATTTTTTGATATATCTTATTACGCAGCAAAAATACAATTTAATTGATTGTTTACCATTGGCAAAGAACAATTATTTCATTTCTACCACTCATTTTGTTTGTGTTTTCATGTCTGATAGTGTGAATTTTATTTCTTATGAGGGGCACCGAACTCCTTACAAGTCATTTCATCCACTTTTACTATCCATATTTTCACATTCTTTACTGCCGGCTCCGAATAACGAAATTCTTTATCGGAATACTGTTTCATGATGATGTCTAGAGCTTTTGCTTTTTTGTCGAAATCTTCTTCGAAACGTACATTCCCCCAGCAGATAACACTTTTTGAACGCATCCGATAGCTGCAAGCTACTTCCGGACTTTGGAACACCAGTTCGTGGTCGGTGCTGAAAGTGATACAAACTTTTGGATTCTTTTTCAAGATAGAGATACTTCGTCCTTCCTGTGCCGAATGCAGATAGATACATCCATCAGAATAGCCGAAATTCATGGGTAGAACGTATGGAGTTCCTTCTGCATCAGCCATACCGACAAAGCAAATATCACATTTTCGGATGATTGCTTCAATATCTTCTAAACTTGTATGTTCTAACGTCTTCATTTTTGCCGGATAATTTTGTCCGCTTCAAAGATACGTACAATAACTTAAAAT
Source organism: Tannerellaceae bacterium (assembly GCA_036734445.1). Taxonomy (GTDB): domain Bacteria; phylum Bacteroidota; class Bacteroidia; order Bacteroidales; family Tannerellaceae; genus Parabacteroides. The sequence goes on along the minus strand of DAIMYP010000012.1, from coordinate 46,169 downwards.
TGTTCTTCATCAGAAGAGATTATATTCTTTTTTCAGCTGAATATGAACTTGATGATAAACAGTACGGCCAAGATATACATGGTTAGATTGATATCTTTGAATTTTCCGCTGAAGAGTTTGATAATGACATAGCAGAGCATTCCTAAACAGATTCCGTCGGCAATGGAGTAAGTGAGAACCATCATGATGATAGTGATGAATGCCGGAAGAGCTTCGGTCATATCCTGCATGTCGATTTTTGTGATTGAATCAATCATAAAAACACCGACGAGCACCAATGCACCGGTTGTAGCAGCGCTTGGAATCAGCAGGAATATCGGTGAGAACAGCAATGCCAGAAGAAACAGTCCGCCGGTGACTGCCGAAGTGAGTCCCGAACGTCCGCCTTCGGTTATTCCCGAGGCACTCTCAACATATGTCGTGATGGTTGAGCAACCGCATGCAGCACCAATAGTTGTACCGATGGCATCTGACATCATGGCTTCCTTGACGCGCGGGATAGAGCCGTCTTCTTTGATTATCCCTGTTTTGGTGGCCAATCCCACCAATGTCCCAATCGTATCAAATATATTTATAATCAGAAGCGAAAATATAACGATGATCATATTGATGGAGAAAAAGTGTGAGAAATCGAACTTCCATAAGATTGGTTCCATTGAATGCGGTAGGGAGATAGGCAGGAATCCATCTGGTATTTTAGTGACGCCAATAGGAATGCCTATCAACGTACATATAATAATACTGTAGAACAATGCCCCTTTGACATTTTTCGCGAGGAGGATACCGCTCAGCAGAATTCCGACCATGCCCAAGATAGAGGTCGAAGTGAATTGTCCTAAAGTGACGAATGTGCCTGAGCTGGCTGTAATGATCCCGGCATTCTTCAGTCCGATGAACGCGATAAACATACCGATACCTGCCGATATCGCATGTCTCAAATTGACCGGTATGGAGTCGAGAATCATCTCTCGAATATTGAAAAAGGTTATGATTATAAAGATAATACCTTCGACAAACATGGCTGCCAAAGATTCTTGCCAGCTGTAACCCATAGCCTGAACAAGAGTGAAAGCAAAGAAAGCGTTGAGTCCCATGCTTGGCGCTTGAGCGAATGGAAGTTTTGCCATGAATGCCAACAACAATGTAGCAATTGCCGAGACAAGCGCCGTAGATGTGAAGAGTGCTCCTTTATCCATTCCTGTCAATGACAGTACTGCCGGATTAACGGCCAATATGTAACTCATGGTGAGGAAAGTCGTTAATCCGGCAATAATCTCGGTGCGGACTTTCATTGTCTTCGGGTCGAAGCCTACAAGCTTTTGTAACATCGTGTTAACCATAGCGATATGTTTAAAATTTCTTTATAAGAGTGTTTATTATTTTCAAGAAAACTTATTCATAATTTCAAGAAAGCGCAAAAGTAATAAAAATATGATGAAGGCTAGTGATTTTGAATGTATATTCTGAGAGATAAGGTCTTTGCAACAGAATGATTTGGCTGTGTCTGTTGAAGATTTAGTTTGTGTAATATTTTCCTTTTGATGTCAAAAGGATTTCAGTTGTTCTAAGTACCGCATTATTTGTACCTGATCCAAGTAGCTTTTGTATCCAGGAACTTCTTTACTTCCAATGCGCGGTCGCAGCAAAGGGCGTCTGCTCCGAGATAGGCGCCGAGCATGATGTCTTCTGGTGAAGCGTTAGGCCATAATGAAACAGAAATGCCTGCTTTGTGGGCTAAGTCGACCATTTGTTTCGATGTGCCTTGTAATGTGCAACCCAAGCGTTTGATACCCATATCGATGGCTGTGAGGATTGTTTCTTCGTTGATAGGTTTCCCGATGATGAGCAACAGTTCTGCATCCGGATGCAATGAACGCATCATGTTGAGAGCGGCTTTGTCACCTGAAGTGAAGAGATAGAGCGAATGGGCAGGTTTTTTCGACATGGTCATTTTGTATAGGCGATCGCAGTAATCACGCAGTTTATCTGTCGGATAGTATTTAGCCGGATCATTGGTTTTCATTTCGAATTCGACATACATACTGTCTTTGTTGGCGAGATAATCAACGAGCTCCTGAACAAACACAAGTTTGTTGCCTTTGAAAGTGCGGACTTGCTTGACCTCTTCGGTTGTCATCGATTCAACTTCCTTCTGACAAGGAGCTACGCGTGCGAGCGTTGCATCGTGCGAAAGGACCATGTCGCCATCTTTTGTCAAGCGAACATCGGTTTCGTAACCACGCATTCCTCCTTCGTAGGAAGCGCGGAATGCAGGCATGGTGTTTTCATCGAATTCCAAACGACTGCCACGATGAGCAAAGAACTGAATAACTTGCTTCTGAGCAAAGACATCGCTGGCAGAGAGAGTCAGCAAGGATATTAATCCTAATTGAATTAATTGTTTCGTTATCATTTTGCAATATATTATTTTCGAAGCATAAAAGTAGAAAATAAATGCAGAAAGGACAACATAAATGAGATTAAAAGCGATTCGCTGATGAATCAAAATGGTTATCTTTGTTCAACTAACTTAATGCTTTGAACGATATGAAGTTTGTAAAATATGCTTTAATTATTTCCGCCGTTGCCTTGCAGCTTTGCGCTTGTAAGTCAGAAGTTATGAATTATCAGCAGACTGATGCCTATCTTTCTAGGTTAAATAGAAAGACAGAAGCTTTGAAGAATAAAATATTGAATGCCTCGTCTGATATTCATGTAAAAGGGAAAATCTATTATGTATCTGCCGAGGGCAACGATGCATGGAATGGCGAGTCCCCGGATAAACCTTTTCGCACGATTGATAAAATAAATGTGATCTCGTTGCATTCGGGAGATGCTGTGCTTTTTCGCCGTGGAGATTTGTTCCGAGGAGGAATCACAGCTCGTCAAGGTGTCACTTATTCTGCCTATGGAAAAGGCGAGAAGCCTAAGATTTATGGTTCGCCATGTGATGCTGCCAAAGAAGGTAAATGGATTGCAACGGATGTACCCAATGTTTATATGTATGATCGTGAGCTTCCAAAAGATGTTGGTACACTCGTTTTTAATCATGGCGAAAGTTGTGCATTCAAAGTGATGATGCGGCGAGATTTAAAAACAGGTCGCACTACTCATATCGAAACAGGAGAACCTTTCAGCAGTTATCGTGATTTGAAAAGGGATATGGATTTTTATCATGATTACACCGGAACGAAACGAATATATCTCTGTTCGACCAAGGGTAATCCGTCAGATAGATTCGCTTCAATCGAACTGCCTGAAAGAAAACATATTATTTATGTTTATGCTGACAGTGTATCCGTTGATAATCTTTGTTTGAAATATGGTGGTGCGCATGGCGTTGGCATCGGCAAACATAATCATATAACGGTTACGAATTGTGAGATTGGTTGGATTGGCGGATCCGTTCAATATGATAAACCGGAACAAGCGTCGCCTGTTCGTTATGGAAATGGCATTGAACTTTGGGGCGGGCATGATTATAAAGTTGATCATTGTTATATTTATCAGGTATATGATGCAGGAATTACGCATCAGTATGTTCCTAATGATGCTCGTGATACGACATTTATGACTAATGTTTCGTATACAAACAATGTGGTCGAGAGATGTACTTATTCTCTTGAATATTTTCTTGCGTTGCCGGCTGAAGGTGATTCTGCTTTATTTTTTATGGACCATATTACAGCGAAAAACAATATTTTCCGCTACTCGGGTTTTGGTTGGGGAACGCAGCGTCCGAACAAAGGTTCAGGAGCACATGTGAAATCGTGGGACCATTACAACAAAGCTTTCCATTTTGTGATCGAAAACAATGTGTTCGACCGTGCGCGTTACGATATGCTTCATATCAGTGCAACGAAAGCTGAATGGCTTCCGAAACTTCGTAAGAATACATATATTCAATACGAAAATGCCGCTCTCTGCAAATATGGAGCGAAGAAGGGCAATCCGTATGTATATGACAAGAATGCACTTCAGACTCTAGAGCATGTTTTGGGGGAGCAAGGAGCAAAAGTCTATTTTTTGAATATGCCACTTCCGGCTCCGAATCCATTAAACGACTACAGTCATCCTTAGTAATTTTTAGAGAGTAATGACTATTTCATAGTTTTACTTTCTTGCTTTTCCCTGCGTTCTCGTTGTGAAAGCGGTCTACGGCTGTAACAACATATTTATATTTGAGCTTGCCGTTGTCGTAAGGTAGAAGGTAATATTTCTGTTTGGTGATAGCGACTATCTTTGAAGGATCGCTGATGTCGGCAGCTTCGTTGCCTTCGAAGCGATATACGACGAAATAGTTTGCCAGTTCAGGATTGTTCGGATCTTGCGGCGCTTCCCAATGAAGCAGAAAGCCTTGTGCTGTCCATTCAGTTTTCAACTTCTTTACTTCTTGTGGATGGCAGTCGCACAGATGTTTATATGCAGGAATCAGTGCAGGATAGCGATGATAATGGAGCCTTAAGCTGTCGGCCACACCTTTGTTGTTCCAAAGAATTTCGTTTGCAGGCCAGAAGCAATTGCCTTGAATATTCGCAAGCGTGCGTTCATAATACATTTTTTCTGTCAGTTGTCCCGCTTTCATTGTGCGTGCTACATCTTGACCGATGTACATCGGACGGTTGCCGGCGTGATTGTTCCACCATTTGACTAAAGTGGTATAATCTGCCAAAGGATGGCCAATCTCCCAATAGATCTGTGGAATGCTGTAATCTATCCATCCTTGTTTAATCCAGTAAAGGATATCTGCATAAAGGTCATCATAGTTTTGCAGACCGTTGGTGTTAGATCCGTCTGGATCGCTTTTTTGATTGCGATAGATACCAAACGGACTGATGCCGAAACGAACCCAAGGCTTAGAAAGTAGGATTGTCCGTTTGATTTCATGAATGAGCAAATTTACATTGTTACGTCGCCAATCGCCTCGTTGTGAAGGTTTATAGCCTTTATTCAGTCCATATTGTTGGAAACTGTAATCGTCAGGAAAAGCTTCGCCTGCAGCAGGATAGGGATAGAAGTAGTCGTCCATGTGGATGGCATCGACATCGTAGCGACTGACAATATCTTTAACAACAGAACAAATAAACTGTCGACATTCGGGCAGTCCCGGATCAAAAAGAATCTGTTTGTTGTAGGTGACAAACCATTCAGGATGTTTATTATAGATATGCGAATCGGCGAATCGAGTCACTCCAATTGTTCCGGCACGATACGGGTTCATCCAAGCATGAAACTCCATATTTCTTTTGTGACATTCGTCAATCAGGAATGCCATTAGATCAAAGTTCCCTTCAGGTGCTTTGCCTTGTTGACCTGTATAAAATCGACTCCAAGGTTCGAGAGCTGACAGATAGAACGCATCAGCTTCCGGGCGAATTTGAAAAATAATGGCATTGATACCGCATTGTTGAAGAGTGTTAAGCTTCTTCACGAAGTCTTTCTTCATCATTTCCGGTGTCATATTTTTGTATTCCATTTGGAAGGCGGTCTGTATCCATGCGCCGCGAAACTCTCTTTTGGCTTCTTTTCCTGTCTGTCGTTGAGGCAGTTGCTGGGTTGTTTTACATGAAGTTACTGCACAAAGCAGAATAATGACAAGTAGACGAATGTATTTTGAAATCATGAATTAGAATGTTTGAATGTAATGGCAAAGATAAGATATCTCGGCAATTCTATCAATTTTCTGAAGATATAAATCAAGATAAATAAGTAGTATGGCTATTTTGTGGGTATTTTTGTAGAGAAAATAAACTATGTATCATGAAGAAGATATTATTCCATTCTTTACTGTTTTCCATGTTGTTATGTCCTTGCGTATTTTTTGCACAAACAAACAATTCATTGGAATCCAATTTTGTTCATCCTGAAAATGCAGTGAAAACGGGCGTTTACTGGTATTGGATTTCCGGTAATATTTCCGAAGAAGGTGTGGTTAAGGATTTGTATGCCATGAAAGAGGCAGGTATCGATCGTGCACAGATAGGTGATATTGGAACGGATGCATCCGGAAAAGTCCGTTTTGGCAGTGATGAGTGGTGGAATATTCTTCATGCAGCACTTAAAACAGCAACAAAACTAGGTATCGAGATTGGTATATTCAATTCACCGGGTTGGAGTCAGTCTGGTGGTCCTTGGGTAAAACCGGAACAAGCCATGCGTTATTTGTCGTCTGTCAAAGCAGAAGTGAAAGGAGGAAAAGAGGTAGAGATAGAACTTTCTAAACCTGACAAGAACTTTCAGGATGTGAAGGTGATAGCTTTTCCTTCGGTAGAAAATCATGCTGTTCTGATGACAGATGAAAATACGACTGTAACATCTGTTCCCGCCTTACAGAATTTGTCTGCATTAATTGATGGCAATTGCACTGATCAAGGTGTTGCGTTTGATAAAGGAACAAAGTCTGCCACTATCGATTATCACATTGACAAACCTTTTGTTTTGCGCGGATTGAAGCTTTATGCCGGTCATAAGGCAATTAATGCCAAAGCTCGTCTGTTGGTGAAAAAGGAGGGAATCTATGTTCCATTGGCTGAGTTTAAGATAGATCGTTTTAATGCTGAATTGAATGTAGGTTTCAAACCGTATGCACCGATAGTGATATCTGTCCCTGCAACCAAAGCCAGTGATTTTCGCTTAGAGTTATCAGATTTGACAGAGGCTTCAAGTCTTTTGGAAACCGAGTTCTCATCACTTCCTCTGGTAGAACGTTATCCGGAGAAAACATTGGCAAAGATGTTCCAGACTCCTCAACCGATGTGGTCGGATTATCAATGGCGTACACAACCGATTGCCGACGATTTGTCGTTATTGGTGAATCCGGCGAAAGTAATTGATATCAGCTCTTGTCTTTCAGGCGATCGCCTTACTTGGAAAGCACCTGCAGGTGATTGGACAGTTCTAAGGTTAGGGATGATTCCAACTGGAACAGAGAATGGTCCGGCTACACCCGAAGCAACAGGATTGGAAACGGATAAGATGAGCCGCAAGCATATCGAGTCGCATTTCAACGCTTTCATGGGTGAAATCCTTCGTCGTATTCCTGCTGAAGACCGTAAATGTTGGAAATATGTTGTTGAAGATAGTTATGAGATGGGTGGCCAGAATTTTACGGATGATTTTCTTCAGGAGTTTCAGCATCGGTACGGTTATGACCCGTTGCCGTATCTGCCGGTTTACGAAGGTTATGTCGTTCAGAGCGAAGAAGCTTCAGACAGGTTCTTATGGGATTTGCGGCGACTGATTGCTGATAAGGTAGCATATGATTATGTTGGAGGTTTGCGCGATATAAGTCATAAACATGGATTGAGTACATGGCTTGAAAACTATGGCCATTGGGGTTTCCCCGGAGAATTCCTTATGTATGGCGGGCAATCGGACGAGATTGCCGGTGAATTCTGGAGTTTTGGAACTTTAGGAGATATAGAGAATCGCGTTGCTTCATCATGTGGGCATATTTACGGAAAAACTAAAATCTGGGCAGAATCGTTTACAAGTGGCGGAGCACCATTCAATTGCTATCCGGCAATGATGAAGGAGCGCGGTGACCGCTTCTTTACAGAAGGAATCAATAATACCCTGCTTCATCTGTATATTTCTCAACCATACGAAGATAAGGAACCGGGAGTGAACGCTTGGTTCAATAGCGAATTCAACAGAAAGAACACATGGTTTCCACAATTGGATTTGTTTACGACTTATCTCAAAAGGGTGAACGTCATGTTGCAACAAGGTAAAAATATTGCCGATGTCGCTTATTTCATAGGTGAAGATGTGCCAAAGATGACCGGTGTTACTGATCCGTCGTTGCCAAAAGGTTATCAGTTCGATTTTATCAATGCGGAGGTGATTGAACGGGATATGTTTGTAAAAGACGGATTACTTACTTTGCCTCATGGAACGCAATATCGAATTTTAGTCCTTCCAAAGCTCCTTACGATGCGTCCTGAAATGTTGGCAAAAATAAAGAAACTGATTGAAGATGGTGCTGTGGTACTAGGACCTGCCCCACAACGTTCGCCAAGTTTGCAAAATTATCCGAATGCAGACAAGCAAGTTAAATCAATGGCTGATGAATTATGGAGCGGATTGGATGGCATCAATGTAAAAGCGAAGAAAATTGGTCAGGGCACATTGCTTGAAGGAATGAATATGACGGAAGCTTTGCAATATATCAATTGCCCTCCTGATTGCAAAATTGCCGATAACGCGCCATTGCTTTATGGACATCGTAATAATGGGGATTTGGATATCTATTTTGTATCCAATCAAAAAGATTCTCTGATCGAAGTTTATCCGGAGTTCCGTGTCAATGGCAAACAGCCGGAATTGTGGAACGCTGTTACCGGAACAATGCGCGATTTGCCCGGTTACAGGCAGACAAAATCAGGAACGGTTGTTCCGCTTAAACTTTATCCATACGAAAGTGCCTTTATTGTTTTCCGAAAGGCATCTTCAGCCGATGGAAACTCGGATCTGTCTGCCAATTATCCTTCTCCGAAAACAATCATTCCTCTCAGCAATGGATGGAAAGCGATGTTTGATACTAACCGTCGGGGTCCTGATACGCCAGTAGAGTTTGCTACATTGGAAGACATCACTTTGAATAAGAATTTCGATGTCAGCCACTATTCGGGTACAATTCTCTATTCGAAAGAATTCACATTGAAAAAGCTACCGAAAGAGGGTTCTGTCATTCTCGATTTGAACGATGTAGGTGTGATGGCTAAAGTGAAAGTAAACGGGCAATATGCGGGAGGTGTTTGGACTGCTCCTTATTATGTGGATATTAGCAAATGGGTGAAGAAAGGGAAGAATACGCTTGCGATTGAAGTTGTAACCACTTGGCAGAATCGTTTGATTGGTGATAGTGGATTGCCTGAAAGTCAGCGAAAGACATGGACTATATGTAATAATTACAAACCTACGGATGCGTTGCAAAAGTCAGGATTAATTGGTCCGGTGAGCCTCAGGATTACGGGTGATTGATATTTTCTATGACTGCTCTAGTCGTTTTGTAGAAGTTTAGATAATCAAGTCTTTTTTTTGCGTTCAACTTGTAGTACCTTTGCAGGTTCTTAGACGTAATAAAAATGACGGATACTAATTCGATATACATTAAAGGTGCTCGGGTCAATAATCTGAAAAATATTGATGTTGAGATACCTCGAGATAAATTGGTTGTGATTACCGGACTTTCAGGAAGTGGAAAGTCTTCATTGGCTTTTGATACTTTATATGCCGAAGGACAAAGACGTTATGTGGAAAGTCTTTCGGCATATGCTCGTCAGTTTCTGGGGCGAATGAGCAAGCCTGAATGCGATTTCATCAAAGGAATACCGCCTGCAATTGCAATCGAACAGAAAGTGAACACGCGCAATCCGCGTTCTACAGTCGGTACTTCCACTGAGATTTATGAATATTTACGACTGCTTTATGCCCGCGTCGGAAAAACGATTTCCCCTGTTTCAGGTACTGAGGTGAAGAAACATCAGGTAAGCGATATTGTCAAGGATGTTTTCGATTGTCCTGAAGGTACTCGCTTTGCTATTTTTGCTCCGGTGATACTTACGGAAGGTAGGAACATTGAGGAACAGCTGGGCGTTTTGCAGAAAGAGGGCTATACGCGACTTTTTATTCATGACACAGCGTATCGTATCAATGAAGTTCTCGATGACAAGCAATTGCTTAATACTCCAGATATAGAAATACTGATCGATAGGTTGGTGGTTTCTTCGGATAAGACTTTGAAGAGTCGTGTAGCCGATTCTCTGGAAACAGCTTTTTTTGAAGGACATGATGCTTGTCGGGTGCGTTTTTATTTGTCCGAAGGCGTTGTTGTAAAAGATTATTCAAAGAAGTTCGAAGCCGATGGAATCACTTTTGAAGAACCGACGGATCTGATGTTCAGCTTCAATAATCCGATGGGCGCTTGTCCTACTTGCGAAGGCTTTGGCAAAATACTCGGAATAGATGAAAATCTGGTGATTCCTGATAAGAGTCTTTCTGTTTATCAAGGAGCTGTCATGTGCTGGAAAGGCGAAGTGATGAGCGAATGGCTTAAGGACTTCATAGCGAATAGCGAAAGATATAACTTTCCGATTCATCGTCCGTATTATGATCTGACACAGAAAGATAAGGATCTGCTTTGGCATGGCGCCAGAGGTGTGCATGGAATTGATGACTTCTTTAAGTTTGTTGGAGAGAATTTGTATAAGATACAATATCGTGTGATGCAGGCCAGATATCGTGGTAAAACAATCTGTCCAACATGTAAAGGTTCGCGTCTGCGTCCGGAAGCATTGTATGTACAGGTTGGAGGCAAAAATATTGCAGAACTTGTGTCGATGCCGATTGCAGAAACTAAAGTCTTTTTCGACCAGTTGAAGTTGGATGAGACCGATAGTGCAGTGGCAAAACGTCTACTGACAGAAATCAATAACCGATTGCAGTTTCTCTTGGATGTGGGTTTGGGTTATCTTACGCTCGATCGTCTTTCTTCTTCATTATCAGGTGGAGAAAGCCAACGAATAAATTTGGCTACATCTTTGGGTAGCAGCTTGGTCGGTTCTCTTTATATTTTGGATGAACCGAGTATCGGACTTCATTCGCGCGATACAGATTTGCTGATCAAGGTGCTTCGACAGTTGCAGCAAATAGGAAACACGGTTGTCGTGGTTGAACATGATGAAGAAATTATCCGTGCAGCAGATTATATTATTGATATCGGACCTAAAGCCGGTCGCTTGGGAGGCGAAGTGATTTATCAAGGCGATGTTGCTCATTTGCCAACCTCTACTGACAGTTATACAGTGCGTTATCTGACGGGCGAGGAGAAGATCGAAGTTCCTGCATATCGTCGTCCGTGGAATAATTATATCAAAGTAAAAGGGGCGCGCAAAAACAATCTGAAAGGATTTGATGTGAAGTTCCCGCTGAATGTGATGACCGTAGTTACAGGCGTGAGTGGATCTGGAAAAAGCTCGTTGGTGCGTGATATTTTTTATGAAGGAGTAAAGCATTATTTGGATGAGGCAACGCATCTGATGGTGGATTGTTCGGGATTAGAAGGCGATTTGAAGCTGATTAAGAATATCGAGTTCGTCGATCAAAACTCAATCGGTAAGAGTTCTCGTTCGAATCCAGTGACTTACATCGGTGCATACGATGAAATCCGGAAGCTTTTCGCAGATCAGCCATTGTCTAAACAGATGGGGTATAATGCCGCTTATTTTTCTTTCAATAAAGAAGGCGGACGCTGCGAAGAATGTAAAGGTGAAGGAAAAATTACAGTCGAGATGCAGTTTATGGCAGATATAACACTTGAGTGCGAAGCTTGCCATGGAAAAAGATTCAAATCGGACGTACTCGAAGTCCTTTATCATAATTGCAGTATTTATGATGTATTGGAAATGACAGTCAATCAGGCGATAGAGTTTTTCGAACAATATCCGGGTTCGCAGGAGCAGAAGATTGTCAAGAAACTAAAACCGCTTCAGGACGTTGGTATTGGTTATATCAAGTTGGGTCAGACTTCATCAACTTTGTCCGGTGGTGAAAATCAGCGTGTCAAACTGGCTTATTATCTCGGTCAGGAAATTCAAGAGCCCACTGTCTTTGTTTTTGATGAACCGACTACCGGTTTACATTTCCATGATATAAAAACCCTGTTGAAAGCTTTCAATGCTTTGGTAGCGAAAGGACATACGGTTATTATTATCGAGCATAATCTGGAGGTGATTAAATGTGCTGATTATGTGATTGATCTTGGTCCTGAAGGTGGAAAAGGAGGTGGAAATATTGTTTGTTGCGGAACACCTGAGGAAATCGTTAAGTGCAAAGCCTCATATACCGGGAAATATTTAAAAGAGAAGCTCTTGTAGTCCACGAATGCATATTGCTATAAATGCAGTTGCAGCGTTTCATTTGCGTATCAAAAATTCATGTCGGTTTTTGGCGGAAAACGCTGTTTTGCCTTCCAGAGAGAACAATAATGATAATGTTATCGCCTATTACCCTATATATCTGTGGTTTATGCTTTAGATGAAAATTAAATTTCATCTAATTGTATTGTCCATTTCATTCGGAAGAAAATTCCACTTCATTCGAATGGAGTGAAGGTTTCTTTCGAATGAAATGGTCGCTACATTCGAATGAATTTTTTGACGCTTTTAAATGGCTTTGACGCCGTGTCAAAAATCTATGTTTTGCTTATCCTGTTACGATTAATTCTCCTTCGAGAACATTAAATCTTTTGCAAAGTAGCTGCGATAAATTCCCACAGTTTCTGTACAGAAGAGATTTTTACGCGTTCGTCTGGAGAGTGCGGATGTTCCAAATCCGGACCAACAGAAACCATGTCCATCTTCGGATAAGCTCCTTGTATGATACCGCATTCAAGTCCAGCATGCATCACTTTCACAGAAGGCTCTTTTCCGAATAATTCTTTGTAAGTTTCTTTCATCACCTTCAAGATAGGAGAGTCGATGTTCGGTTGCCATCCACTGTATGCGCCATCGTATTCAACTTTGGCTCCTGCCATGGCAAAGACACTTTCAAGACTCGAGCAGACAGCATCTTTGCGAGAATCTGAAGAGCTGCGAACCAATATCTTGACTTCTATCAGCTCGTTTGAAGAGCGTACAATTGCAAGATTTGATGATGACTCAACAGTACTTGGAAAATCTGTAAGCATGCTCAAAACGCCGTTCTGACAACCTTCGATAGCATTGATCAGATCGTCTTGAATCTCTTCTGGAATCAATGTTTTAGGCAGTCCGGTCATTTCGCCTGTAAATGAAATATTGTCTTCGATGCCTTTATATTCTTCTCTATAAGTATCTTGATAATCGGAGATGAGTTCCCATAATGATTCGGCATTATCGCCTGGAATGGTGACGATTGCTTCGGCTTCGCGCGGAATAGCATTGCGAAGCGAACCGCCTTCGATGGACGATAAGCGAGCTCCGTAGTCACGTACGGCCTCTTTCAAGAAGCGGAACATCAGTTTGTTGGCGTTGGCTCTGCCTAAGTGAATATCTACACCGGAATGACCGCCTTTGAGTCCTTTTAATGTGATTTTTACGGCAACATCGTCTTCGTTGATATAAGTATCTTCTTTGAATTGCATGGAAATATTCAAGTCTGTTCCGCCGGCACAGCCTACGAACAATTCACCTTCCTCTTCGGAATCGCAGTTCAGAAGGATATCGCCTTTAAGGAAACCTGACTTCAATCCGACAGCACCGTCCATTCCGACCTCTTCATCTACAGTAAAGAGTGCTTCCAACGGACCGTGTTTTAAGTTTTTGTCAGCTAAAGCAGCCATAGCAAATGCAGCACCCATGCCATCGTCAGCACCCAGCGTCGTTTCACGGGCTTTAACCCAGTCGCCATCAATATAGGCGTCGATAGGATCTTTAAGGAAATCATGTTTTACTGATGAGTTCTTTTGTGAAACCATATCGAGATGGGCTTGCATGGTAACGGTTTTGTGGTTCTCATAGCCGGGTGTAGCGGGTTTGCGGATCAATACGTTGCCTACTTCATCTTGTAAAGTTTCCAATCCTAATCCTTTACCGAAGTTAACCATAAAACGTGTAACAGCTTCCATGTGCCCCGTTGGACGAGGAATCTGAGTAAGTTCATAGAAATATCCCCATACAGGTTGAGGGGAAAGATTTTTGATCTCTGCTGACATAAAACTGCAATTTTATAAATTATTTAATATCAAATCTACGTTCAATTATTCAACTTGTCGCTTTCTGTTGATAATAGGCAGAGCTACAATGCTGAACAACCCTGTTAATCCTTGCCAAAGCGTCTGAACCATGTGCACAACCAAAGCAAAAGCTGCCGCGTCTGTTTCAACCACTCCAAAGCATACCAAGGTTGCAATCACCATAAAATGCCAAGGTCCGATGCCTCCTTGTACAGGAACTGCCACGGCAATGCTTCCCATGGCAAATGCAATTAAACCGACACCGACGCCCAAATGGCTTGTAAAGCTGAAGGCATAAAATGTGATATAAAAATAGATGAAATAACTGAGCCAAATCAACAATGTTTCAACTATGAACAACCACTTATGCTTCATCAACCAAATGCTTTTCATACCATTCCAGATATTCTGCAGCATTTCTTTGGCTTTCTTGACCACCGTAAAGTTACTCAAATAAATGAATATGAACCAAATTACACCAATAAAAAATATTACCCCTACATATATCCATATTGAATTGAACATGGATTGGAATCCACTGAGCAAATCCGGGTTCCGCGTAAAGAATTCATGAAAGAAGCTGAAATTGAAAAATACAATGGATAAAGTGATCATCCCGACCATGAAAGTATCGCTTACGCGATCGATCAAAAGTGTTCCCAGTAATCTGGTGAAAGGAATCTTTTCATATTTGGAAATGACGCCACAACGCCAGATCTCGCCTACACGAGGTAATACCAGGTTGACTGCATAATTGCCCAGCACAGCATGAATGGCATTGCTGATCTTCACTTCATCGCCTACCGAGTTGATGAGAAGTTTCCATCGGAAACCACGTATGATGTTGGCTCCCAAGCCGAATAGAAGAGAAAAGAGAATGATTTCATAACGCACACCTTTGCGGATAACGTGCCATATCTCATTCAGATCCATCTTACTGTAGAGATACCAAAGAAGCAAGCATCCGAAGGAAAGCGGAACAAATATCTTAAGGAATGTCTGTAGAGCTTTTTTAAAATTCATTATGCAAAGGTGACTTTAAATTATTTGTTGTAATTTTGTACACCGCAAAGATAAGCATATTATTTTTATACAATCACTATTACAAACGAAGAAGTGGATGAGATTGGTTAGAGCTAAGAAAGCATTAGGACAGCATTTCTTAAAGGATTTGCAAATAGCCCAGCGTATTGCTGATACTTTATCTGAGTATAAAGGTTTCCCGATTTTGGAGGTCGGACCGGGCATGGGTGTTCTTTCCCAGTTCCTTTTGGATGCTGGGCAGGATTTGACGGTCGTTGAGTTGGATATGGAATCTGTTGATTACTTGAAAGCAAATTTTCCTGCGTTGGAAGGCAAAATACTGGCCGAGGATTTTCTGCGTTTGGATCTTTCTCAACTTTTCCCGGATAAGAAATTCTGTATTATTGGCAATTATCCTTATAATATCTCTAGTCAAATTTTCTTTAAAGTGCTTGACTATAAAGAGAGCATACCCTGTTGTTCGGGGATGATCCAGAAAGAAGTCGCCGAACGTTTGGCTTCTGCACCAGGCAAAAAAGCTTACGGAATATTAAGCGTGCTGCTACAGGCGTGGTATGATATTGAATATTTGTTTACGGTTAGCGAAAAAGTCTTTGATCCGCAGCCGAAGGTTAAAAGTGCCGTTATTCGTATGACGCGCAACAGCCGTACCAGTTTGGGATGCGATGAGACATTGTTTAAAGCGGTAGTGAAGACTTCTTTTAATCAGCGACGCAAAACATTGCGTAATTCGATGAAACCGATGTTGGGCAAAGATTGTCCTGATTATTCATTGCCAATCTTCGATAAACGTCCCGAGCAACTATCTGTTGAACAGTTCGTTGAACTGACGCTGATAGCTGCTCGGAATTTGAATTTTCAACAAAGTAATTCCTGATAAAAGTTTTTTAGTCTTCGATTATCAGTTGCTGATTTTGTGAATCACCTTCATCAGTTGTTCACCCAGTCCGATTGTGTAGCCTTGTGAAACATAGACTACGCGATTGAAAGTGTCGGCAATAATGAATATCGGCAATGAATTTGCATTTTGAAGATGCATGGCTGTAGCAATTTCTTTCTGTATAGCATTGTCCTTGTCGATACCGTATGTGATGGTATTTGGCAATGCTCCAAACTCTTTAGCATCGAAATTCTTATAGTCTTTTTCGCTAGGGAAGAGCAGAACCATGCCGCGTCCCCATGTCTCGAGATCTTTCTTTACTGCTGCAATGTCACGCATGGCGTGATTGGTTGGTTCCTGCCGAGCGCCTAAGATTCCGATAATGAAGTAACCTCTGCCTGTTGTCAGCAGAACGCTTGTTTCAGTCCCTTTGTCCGCTAGTTTAAATTTGTCTTCAGAATTGAAGTTTCCAATGACTTTAACTTCGTCCGGGCTTTCACGCATGACCAGTTTGAGGTTTGTCGTCTTATCAGCTTCTACATTGAAGAAAGTCATTTTCGCTAAAACGCTGCCACTGGCCAAACGAGTCCCTGTAATGAACAGATAATGACCTTCGTCTATTGGCATAGGTTTTTTAAGCAACATACTCCAGGCATCGCTATTGCCCATATCTGCATCTGCATTTGATTCGAGATGTAAAGTCTGTAATGTGCCGTCGCCTAAAATGTTTGCTATAGAGAAATGACTTAGATATTTGGGATCAGGAAGCGATTTGACCGGTTGATAGGTCGCTACAACTTTACCTTGTTTGAACACTGTTGGTGTTGTTTCATCAAAACTTACGTTAGTCCAATGATCTCCAACTGCATATTGCACTCTACCTGCTACCGGTTCTATCTGTGCAGGAATACCTAAGCTGCGGGCTACGGCTATAAAGAAGATGTTCCTCGAGTTTGTGTCCGCAACGCGTGATTTCCATACGCCCATCGGCATCATCGGTACACGTTGAGGATTTAATGCATCATTGACAGTGATATTTTTCTTTACCCAGTCTACCAAAACTTGAGGATCCTTGCGAGCTTGTGCGACTAAGGCTGTATCAATATTGGTTTGGAAGAAACTTCTGTATGGCGTGAGGAATTCGTTGGCAATGCGTGGATTCAAAACAGCTCTATTGAAGAACGGACTTTTTATTTCCGCTGCGTGATTCAGATGATCAAATAGAATAGATGCAGGTGTATCTCGTAAATCTTTAGCAGAGATCACACTTAGTAAAGCCATCGCTGTAGTACGGTTTTCAGCAGGTGTTTCACGCAGGAACTTTTCAATCTCTTGCCAGTTACCGCGGCTTCCAATCATGTAATTGATTGTTGCTGTTGAATCGATGCTAAGTTCTTTTGCCAGTGTACGAGCTTTATCAGCTGTGTAAAATGTGGATACATATTTGTTGCGGATGGCATCTTCTTCAATGAGGCGTTTTGCATTGGCATCTTCTTGTTCTTTTGTGACAGTTACAGCAATTGCCCCATCTACAGGAGGAATTATGTCCAAATCGAGAGAAGCAGTATCACCTGGTTGTTTGTCGAGTTTTATATTGAGGTCTTTTATTTTTCCGAAAGAAAGTTTCGCATAACCGTATTTTCCGTCTTTAGTGGCCCAAACTAGCATGTCACCTTTTCCGGCGGTCAGGAACGTCTGACCTTTGGCATCGGTTGTTTTGTGAGCTACGGTGTAGAACTCTGCATAGTTATAGATTTTAAACTCTACCTTCGCGCCTTGTACAGGTTTGCCATCTTTGTCTGTAATGCTGACTATCGCTTTAGCTGTCGGTGCATAATTATCAACTACATTGATTTCAGTGTAGCATTTTGTTGTGTCCATAATCTCTTCCGGACCCTTATATTTGCCGAACACTTTCGTATGCATCAACATTCCGCGATATGCCGGACCGTTGAACCATCCAAGATTGAGAACAGGTGCAGGCTCACAAGCTCCCAAAAAGTACCATTTGCCATTCACCCAGGCTTCAACCCATGCGTGATTGTCGTCAGTATGCGCCCAACGTGGAGTATACACTTGGCGAGCAGGAATTCCTACAGATCTCAATGCTGCAACGGTAAAGGTCGATTCCTCGCCGCAACGTCCGAAGGCTGTTTTCACGGACGCAAGAGGCGAACTGGTGCGCGAATCGCTCGGTGTATAAATTACTTTCTCATGACACCAGTGGTTGACCTCCAGAACAGCATTATAGAGTGAAAGTCCTTTCACCCGGTCGCGAAGTTCACGATAAAAAACAATACGACTACTATCTAGTGTTTCATTATTGACGCGTACAGGCAATACAAAATGACGGAAAATTTCTTCGGGAATGCTGTCGCCCCAAGACATCTCTTTTTTTGCCTTAAATGAGCTACGTATATTGTCAAGATAAAATTGTCCGCAATAATCCGTTATATCACCTAAAGGCATATAGGCGTAGAGAAATGTAAGTGCTTCCCGCTCTTGATCGGACATTTGTTTGTCGAAGATGGCAAACAGTTTACCATTGGGAAGTAGTGCTTTTTTTGCCTGGAAATCTTTTTCTACTTCAGCTCTGTATGTTTTGTCAGAGATGAAATGTTTCTCGTTGTTACATGCGATTGCTACAGTGAGAAGAATCGTCATTAGGAAGATAGAAGTCTTTGTCATGGCGTTTATTTTTTATTTGTTATTTCGCAAATATACTTAATGTTTTCATAATATTATGGTTTCAACTCTCTAATTTTAATCAATGCGGATGAGGAGCGATTTTTGAGTGTGATTATCCATCCTTTTTGGAGTAACTCTTTGCCACTTACGAGTGTGCGTGTTTTAAGATCAAAATCTTCCATTTCGTATTTTGATTTGCTGTTGATGCCTCCCGGAAAAACAATGAGTGATTCTTTGTTTGCCTGACTGCGTCGGAAAGCCAGGATAAATCCTGCCTTCAGATCCGAACGATAGAGCTGGTAGGCGCACCAAGAGTCGTTGCCTTTTGAAAATGGGGTGAGAGGATAATAGTCTCCACTGAAATAGGTTTTTATAGCGGCATGTTGCTGCATCATTTCGCGATACCAATCCCAAGGGAAGTTGTCGGGCATACGTGTACGACTGCCATCATCAGCCTTCTGAAGGAAGGAGTTGTTCATACCGGCATTCATTCCGCCTCTGAAACGATAGGTGTCGTTTGGCAAAATCGCTGAACCCATATTGCTGTAAGGAATCCAATTCATGATGCAGTAGTTTTGTATCTGATTCCCGATATTTTCCTGGTCTGCTGGACAGGAATAATCCGTGCGATGAAGTGCAACACTGCGTCGCAACATTTCTATATCCAAGCGGTTACCTCCACCAGCACAGTTGTCAATCAACAGGTTCGGATGCTTTGCTAGAAGGTCGTCCAAAAACTGGTATAATCCTTCGACGTATCGGATTTCGGTCATTCCGATGCGGTCTGGTTTATCGGCACATTTCCAATAACGCAACGTCCCGATGTTTGCATCGATGCGAAGAATGTCCATGTTTGATTCGCTGATCTGCCTTGAAATATAATCGGTAATCCATTGACGTGCTTCAGGAATACCCAGATTCAAAAGTAACGATTCAACCTTTTTGTATTTGCCAACATCGTTGCGCGGGAAAGAGTCTGGAAGTTTGATAAACCATTCAGGATGTTGTCGAGTGACAGGAGTTCCGCCTACAGCTCGTTCAGGTTCGTACCAAAGGAGGAACTTCAGTCCTGCAGCATGTGCTGCATCGCTTATTGGACGCAGACCGTTAGGATGCTGAATAGTGTTGCAATCCCAGTTTCCCACCAATCCGTACCAATCTTCATCTTTCGGATTCTGCCATTCCAAAGTGTTATGCGGACCGCCAAACCATCCCGCATCAATCCAATAATTAGTATAATTGTCCAATTGCTTCTCTTTGATTATAGCGATGTTACGTAGATGATGGGCGGTTGTCATTCCTCCCCATGCCGGAAATGAAACAGGTATTTCAACTTCTTTGCCAGATGGATGTGGTGAAGCATATTTTACCAGATAACGTCGCAATTGGTTTTGTGCGCGTACTTGATCGCCTTTCCAGAATGTCATGAGTATGCGTGGCGTACGGATCTTTTCATTCGGATAGAGACGTAAATGGCTGTTCTCCATACCTGCTTGCAAACGAATCTCTTTTTCTGATGCGGCAAAGCGGGCTTTCCATTGGCCTGTCCATCCGATAGCAAAAATGATTCCTTCTTGTCCGCGATGAATATTGAAAAACGGAAGATAACGACTGGATGAGCGTCCGCTCGCTGTGACAAACTGAATATCTTTGCCTATACTTACAATTGTATCATGGAGTGAGAAATCGTCGTAGCTGTCGCGTGTACCTTGCGAGTATCTGATTCCATAATGGTTGGTGCTGTTGTTATTGTTTATACTTACAGGAATGTCTGCTGCCAATATACGAGTGAACAATGCACTTGTGTCTTTACTCCGATTTTCAATTGTTGCGTACCATTCTACAGCCGGTAGG
The DNA here is from genome assembly GCA_036734445.1 of Tannerellaceae bacterium. Taxonomy (GTDB): domain Bacteria; phylum Bacteroidota; class Bacteroidia; order Bacteroidales; family Tannerellaceae; genus Parabacteroides. Next base: position 25,986 of record DAIMYP010000012.1, on the reverse strand, counting down.
TCTTTAGGATAAGTGGCTTCAATTGTATATCTTATACCGGTTTTTTGATCATCGTATATGTTTCTAATGGTAGTAATACCTGCACTATCGGTGCTTCGAGTCATTTTCTGATGTGAACGGGCGAGTATTTCTGCAGAATGTTCTACTCCGTACACGAAAGACAAGGCGAGTGATAATTTTGTAATCTTTTTGGCCCAATGCTCTGCTTCGAGTTTTTCTTTTGGAGCACTCAGTGTATTATACGATGAGTGGCAATTACAAAGTAAAAATATGGCACAGAAAAATATCAATTGTTTCATTTTCGAAGGGTTCTAATAAGATTAATGTATCTGCAAAAATATAAAATAGATTCATTGTAATGACAGCTTTTTCTGAAAACCACCTTGAGTACTATTCTTCTAAAGCTAATTTTGAACAAATTACAAACTCTTATTTGTTTTAAATATATACTTTCAAGGTTTATACCGTTATATTTGCAAGTAATAATTGCAGTTATAAAAAAAACTTGGGTATGGCAGTAAAGAAAGATAAGATTCTCTGGGCAGACGATGAAATTGATTTGTTGAAACCTTATATCCTCTTCCTTCAGGATAAAGGATATGAAGTGGTTCCCGTAATTAGTGGTCAGGATGCCATCGATTCATGCAGGGAAGAAACATTTGATATTATCTTCCTCGATGAGAATATGCCTGGTTTAAGTGGTTTGGAAGCATTGGCGCAGATCAAGGAACTGAATCCGGATGTTCCCGTTGTTATGGTTACCAAAAGCGAAGAAGAAAGCATTATGGATCAAGCTATCGGTAATAAAATTGCCGATTACCTTATCAAACCGCTCAATCCCAATCAGCTTTTACTGTCGATTAAGAAAAATGTTCATAAGAATGTGATTATCACCGAAACAACCACAGTGGGCTATCAGCAGGAATTCAGTCGGATAGGTATGCAGATTAACGATTCGCTTACAACTGATGACTGGATGGAAGTCTACAAAAAATTGGTTTATTGGGAGTTGGAACTTGAAAGTACACAAGCGGCGATGAGTGATATGTTGCAGATGCAAAAAAAAGAAGCCAACAATTCCTTTGCAAAGTTTATTAAGAAAAACTATATGAACTGGATTCAGTCACCGGATAAACGACCGTTGATGAGTCCTGATCTTTTTAAGAAGCGAGCATTCCCAATCCTCGAAAATGGTGAGAAACTGTTCTTTATCCTTATTGATAATTTTCGTTTGGATCAGTGGCGTGAGGTAAAAGATCTGCTTGCTGAATATTTTACATTCGATGAAAGCTTGTATTACAGTATCCTTCCGACAGCTACACAGTATGCACGTAATGCCATTTTTTCCGGTTTGATGCCGTTGCAAATCGAAAAGATGTTTCCGGACTTGTGGGTCGATGAGGAAAGTGAAGAGGGGAAGAACCTTAATGAAGCTCCACTGATTCAGACACAGATCGAGCGCTTTCGCAAGAAATATACTTTTTCTTATAACAAGGTGCATGATTCACAGTATGGTGAGAAGTTGCTCACAATGATCCCTTCGTTGATGCAGTATCAGTTAAATGTGATTGTCCTTAATTTTGTGGATATGCTTTCGCATGCGCGAACTGAAAACAAAATGATTCGCGAATTGGCTCAGAGTGAGGCGGCTTATAGAAGTCTTACGCGTTCATGGTTTCAGCATTCGGGTACTTTAGAACTATTTAGGCGCATTGCCGATAAAGGTTGTAAAGTAATCATCACGACCGATCATGGTACGATACGTGTAGACAATCCTCAAAAAGTTGTTGGCGACAAAAACACCAATACGAACCTGCGCTACAAAGTGGGTAAGAATCTGAGCTATAATATGAAGGAAGTTTTTGAGATACGTGATCCTGAAAAGGCGGGACTGCCTTCACCGAACTTGAGCAGCAAATATATTTTTGCTACGAACAACGATTTCTTCGCTTATCCGAACAATTATAATTATTATGTTTCTTATTATCGTAATACTTTCCAACATGGTGGCATTTCGATGGAGGAGATGTTGGTTCCATTTATTACGCTGGCTCCAAGATAAACAGAAAGTATCAGAGTTGATTGAGCTGTAGCAGTTCATTCATGATTATCCGATCATTATTTAAGCGGGGGATCTTGTGTTGGCCGCCTAGTTTCCCTTTACTTTTCAACCAGTCATAAAATAGCCCTTTCTTGGCAATCACAATTTCGAGTGGTTGCAATGATATTTCTTTATAACGTTTTGCTTCGTAATCGGAGTTCACTCTTTGAAGTTCTTTATCCAAGAGTTCAGCAAATTCTGGCAGTGATTTTGGTTTCTTTTCGAATTCTATTAGCCATTGATGACATCCTTTGGCAATATTCAGTTTGAAAAGCGGAGCAACAGTGTATTCTTTAATTTTTGATCCTGTTAGCGAACAGACTTCACTGATGGCTTTTTCTGCATTATCTACCATCAACTCTTCGCCAAAAGCATTGATGAAGTGTTTGGTCCTTCCGGTGATAATAAATTTGTGAGGGTGAAGGGATGTGAATCTCACTGTATCACCGATTTGATAGCGCCACAAGCCACCTGTTGTACTAATAATCATGGCATAATTGACTCCTTCGCTGACTTCAGTCAGCGGCAGAACTGTCGGGTGTTCGTTTCCTATCTCACTGAACGGGATGAATTCATAAAATGTGCCATAGTCCTGCATGAGCAATAAACTTTTATCTTCGGGATCGTCTTGAATGCCAAAGAATCCTTCCGACGCATTATACGTTTCCATATAGTGCATTCTATCGGAAGAAATAAGCGATTTATATTGTTCCCGATAAGGCTCAAAACTGATTCCTCCGTGGAAAAAGACTTCGAGATTCGGCCATACTTCTGAAAGATCATCTTTGCCCGTATGCTTTAGGATAGCTTTGATAAGTGTAAGCATCCACGATGGTACACCGGAAAGATTTCCTACATCTTTATTCCAAGTGTGTGAAACAATGGCTTTCATCTTGCTTTCCCACTCATTCATTAGAATGACTTGTTTGGATGGAACACGAATGAGGTTGACTAGCGGATTGATGTTTTGTAAAAGCACTGCTGAAAGATCTCCACAAAAAGAATGTCCGTTCATAGCAGACGGTTTTAAACTTCCACCTAATATCAGCCCTTTGTGTGCAAAGAAATGACTGTCCGGGTGATTGCGCAGATAGAGCGAAACCGTGTCAAAAGCACCTTGATAATGACAATCATGCAAAACTTCAGAGGTGATCGGTAGAAACTTGCTCCGGTCATTTGTTGTACCGCTGCTCATGGCATACCAACGCACGGAAGATGGCCAAAGTAGATTCCTTTCACCTTGAATCATGCGTTCGACAAAAGGTTTAACATCATCATATATTTGAAGCGGAACACGTTCGCTGAAAGTCGTGTAGTTATGGATACTTTTGTAATCGTACTTCAATCCCCAAGCTGTATCTTTTGCTCTTGAAAGAAGATGTGACAGTTGTTTATGCTGAATGATATCGGCCTCTTGCGCAAATTTGGCAATCTGTTGTTGCCTAGGTTTGAATATGAGTGATATCGTTTTTGTTAAAATATCCATGTCATTTATATTTCTAAGGCACAAATTTAGGCATTCTCTTTTTATTTATACCTTTGTAGTTGTATAATTCTGTAGATAATGAAAATAGGAATTCTTTCTTCTGGCGGCGATTGTCCGGGTATTAATGCGACTATCCGTGGCGTTGGTAAAACAGCGTTGATGTATTATGGAATGGAAGTGATCGGCATTCACAGCGGTTTTATTGGATTGCTGAATAAAGATGTTCAGACGTTCGATGAACGTAGCCTTTCAGGAATCCTTAATTTGGGTGGTACTATTTTGGGAACTTCCCGTGAGAAGCCTTTTCGTAAGCGTCTTGCTTCTATGGGTGCTGAAGAACCTCATCTTATCCAGCAGAATTACGACGAATTGGGTTTGGATTGTCTGGTTTGTATTGGTGGTAACGGGACGCAGAAGACGGCCGCAATGCTTTCTGCTTTGGGACTGAATGTGGTTGGTGTCCCCAAAACAATTGATAATGATGTCTTTGGTACAGAAATTACGTTTGGGTTCGACACCGCTGTGAATATTGCTACTGAGGCTATAGATCGTTTACATTCAACGGCAAGTTCACATAAACGGGTGATGGTGGTTGAAGTAATGGGACATCATGCCGGATGGATTGCTTTGTATGCCGGAATGGCTGGAGGAGCAGATGTGATTTTACTTCCGGAATTGGGTTATGATATGGAAAAGATTAATGCAACTATTTTGGATCGTGCTCATCGTGGTAAGCCTTATTCAATTGTAGTTGTTGCGGAAGGTATAGAGACTCCAGAAAAAGGACATCCGTCATATTTTATTACTCGGATGATAGAAGAAGCAACAGGTATAGAATGTCGTGATACGGTTTTGGGTTATATTCAGCGTGGCGGAAACCCTTCTCCTTATGATCGCAATTTAGCAACTCGTTTGGGTGGACATGCTACTGATCTGATTGTCAATAAGCAGTTCGGACGAATGGTCTGTGTGAAGAATGGTACAGTCGACTCTATTCCTCTCTCTGAAGTAGCATCAAAATTGAAATTGGTAACAGCCGATAATGATTTGATTATTCAAGGTTCAAGGATGGGAATATCCTTTGGCCATTGATTAGATTGCGGTTGCGGAAACTTCCTGTACGGTTCCTTGTATCGTCTCCCCTTCTTCTTCAGGAAGTTCGGCAAATTCTTGTTCAACATTAGTATTTTCTTCGTTCATCTTCTTTTTTTGTTCGGTGACAAACTGTTGAAGATCTTTGTCGGTACGTAGTTTCTTGATAGCCATTTTTGCCGCATTCTGCTGTGATTCTTTCTTTGAATAACCGATGCCAACGCCTATCTGCATATCCAAAAGAGATATGCCTGTTTGGAATACAGGGTTGCCGTCATTATCCATAAATGACTCAATAACATCAAATGTGATTTCCAATTTGTTTTTCTGGCTCCATTCAATGAGGCTAGATTTGAAGTTTACCTCTTTCCGTGCAATGGAATCCAGATTAAGATACCTTTTGATAAGTACATCACGAATGAAAATATAGCATTTTTCATAACCTTGGTCCAGATAGACAGCACCAACCAAAGCTTCCAATGCATTTCCGTACATATAGTTATTGTGCGAAGAAATTTTTGTTGAGGCAACAACGACCTTGTTCAGACCCATGTTGTTCGCAATCTGATTCAGAGTCTCCCGTTGTACAATTTTAGAACGAGTATTAGTAAGGAATCCTTCCCGTTTATTTGGAAAATGTTTGTATACGATATCTGCTACGGCAGCATCCAATATCGCATCACCCAAAAATTCCAATCTTTCGTTGTTTAGCCATTTTCCGTTTTCGCCTTCAACAGAAGACGATCTATGGAGGAAGGCTTGTTCGTACAATTGAATGTTATCGGGGTAAAAATCGAGTATCTTATGTAAAGAAAGATAAGGCTCACGGTTTTTATTTTTCTGGAGCCTTATCCACTTATTAAGCTTCGTAAGCACGATTACTTTACAAATTTTTTAACAATAGCACATGCGTTGTGTCCACCGAATCCAAATGTATTGGATAAAGCGGCTCTTACAACTCTTTTCTGTGCTTTATTGAATGTAAAATTTAGCTTATAGTCTATCTCGGGATCTTCATCACCTTCTGCATGATTAATGGTAGGCGGAACGATGTCGTTCTGTACTGACAAGGCGCAGATAGCGGCTTCAAGCGCACCAGCGGCACCTAATAAGTGGCCTGTCATTGATTTTGTAGAACTGATGTTTAATTTGTAAGCATAATCTCCGAACATTTCTTTGATTGCTTTTGCTTCCGAAATATCTCCAACGGGTGTAGAAGTTCCGTGGACATTGATATAATCGATATCCTCAGGCTTCATTTCTGCATCTTCGAGCGCATTTTCCATCACTAGTTTAGCTCCCAATCCTTCCGGATGTGAAGCTGTCATGTGGTAAGCATCGGCTGAGAGACCTCCACCAGCCACTTCACAATAGATTTTTGCACCACGTGCCAAAGCATGTTCCATCTCTTCCAAGACTAGACAAGCAGCACCTTCGCCAATTACAAAACCATCACGGCTGCCACTGAATGGGCGTGAAGCTGTTTCTGGCGAATCATTGAGTGTCGATAAAGCCTTCATAGCATTGAAGCCTCCTACACCAACAATTGCAATAGCTGCTTCAGCACCGCCGGTAACGATTGCATTGGCTTTACCCAAACGAATGTAATTGAAAGCATCAACTAATGCATTTGTAGAAGATGCACAAGCTGATACAGTCGCGAAATTCGGTCCTCTGAATCCATATTTAATGGAAATATGACCTGCTGCCATATCCGCGATAATACGAGGAATAAAGAATGGACTGAAATGAGGCCCTTCTTCGTCTTTGTATTCTCTAACTTCTTCTTCAAATGAACGAATGCCGCCAATACCCGTTGCAAAAATCACACCGATGCGGTTCTTGTCTTCTTTCTCAAGGTCCATAGCAGCATCGTCTATTGCTTCTGTAGCAGCAATGAGTGCATATTGTGAAAATAAATCATGTTTACGAGCCTCTTTACGATCAAAATATTTAGAGGAATCGTAATTTTTTACTTCACATGCAAAATGTGTTTTGAACTTTGATGCATCAAAATGAGTAATAGGTCCCGCTCCACTTTTCCCATTAATAACGCCATCCCATGTCTCTGACATGGTATTACCAAGGGGAGAAATAGCACCAAGACCTGTTACTACAACTCTTTTTAATTCCATACTTTTTTAAGTACAAGGAGTGATTACTTCTTTGCGTTTGCTTCAACGTAAGCAATAGCGTCACCTACAGTAGTAATCTTTTCTGCTTGATCATCCGGAATCTGAATACCAAATTCTTTCTCGAATTCCATAATCAGCTCAACAGTGTCAAGAGAGTCTGCACCTAAATCATTAGTAAAGCTTGCTTCGTCGGTAACTTCTGACTTTTCTACACTCAGCTTGTCTACGATGATATCCTTTACTTTTTCAGCAATTTCAGACATAACTTTTTCAATTTAGATTAATTAAACCAATATACTTTTTAAATTTGCGGTGCAAAGTAAAGAAATTTTTATGTGATATCACAAATATAAATAGCTAAAAATACAGAAAACTGCACATTTTATATTTTAGTGTGCACAAAAACAGCAAAAAAGATGAAGAATATTGCAATTTTTGCCTCGGGCGCAGGTACAAACGCTGAAAATATTTCCAAATATTTTTCAGAAAATGACAAAATCAAGGTAGCCGTTGTTCTTTCGAACAATAAAAATGTTGGGGTTCATGCTCGCGTGAACAAATTAGGAATTCCATCCTTCGTATTTACGCGTGATGAGTTTGTTGAAGGTTCGCTGATTTTAGCAAAGCTAAAAGAATATCATGTTGATTTGATTGTCCTTGCCGGATTCATGAATAAGATTGCTGACTCGCTGCTGAAAGCTTATCCGGGGAAGATTATCAATATTCATCCCGCGTTATTGCCCAAGCATGGCGGAAAAGGAATGTATGGGATGCATGTGCATGAAGCAGTTGTTGCTGCAAGAGAAAAAGAATCAGGCATTACTATACATTATATTGATGATCAGTATGATCATGGTAATATTATTTTTCAAGCTAAATGTCCGGTTCTTCCTACAGATACTCCTGAAGATGTAGCCACAAAAGTTCATGCTTTGGAATACGCTCATTATCCTCATGTAATCAAAGAGTTGCTTACTGATTGATACTCTTGATTGCAAATCCCAGTTGTTGGAGTAATGTTGTTTCTTCAGGAGTGGCATTAGCAATGGTATAGGCTTGATATTCGCGGGGATGATGATAGTTTGTCCTGAACCATTCGAATTTTTCCGGCTCTTTCCGAAGTGCTTGGTCTGGAACAAGTGGATTAAAGGCTCTCAAAATGGCTTGTTCAATGCGGGCAGAATCGAAACAGTTTAGGTCAATGATGGGATTCGTAGGTGCGGGCGGTATCACTTCTCCGATTTTCTCCAGATGGAGATGAAAGAATGTGGAAATGTTTTTAAGACAGGTTCTTGTTCCGTTAGCTTTCCCATCTGCCGAGAATCCTGCGATATGCGGAGTTGCAATCGCTGCTTCGGTGAGCAGTTTATGGCTGATATTCGGTTCATTTTCCCAGCAATCGATGATCATTTCGCTGATTTGGCCATTCCTGTATGCTTCAAGTAACGCATCAGTGTCATGAACAGCTCCTCGTGATGCATTGATATACCAAGGCTTACGCTTTAATTTTTTAAAAAAGTCGATATTGGCAAGATGTCTAGTTGCAAAGCGCCCTTCTTTTGTCAGCGGTGTATGGAAAGTGACGATATCCGATTCTTCAGCAATCGTTTTCAGATCTACGAATTCCGTTTTGCCTTCAGATTCTTCGCGTGGTGGGTCATTGCGTAGAATATGCATGCCCATGGCTGAACAAACTTTCTCAACTTCTTTTCCAACATGACCTACTCCTATTATACCTATCGTTTTTCCTTTTAAAGGTTCGTGCGTTTTGAGTGAAAGGTTGGTAAGCGCACCTAGCACATATTGACTTACCGAAACGGCATTACATCCGGGTGCATTCATCCACGTTATTCCTGCATCGGCACAAAATTGTGTATCAATATGATCGAAACCGATGGTAGCTGTGGTGATAAGTTTTACACGGCTTCCAAAGAGTAATTCACGTGTGCATTTGTCAATACTGCGAACGATCAGAGCATCGGCGTCGTGCACTGCTTCAGGTGTGAATTCTCCTGCGGAAAGATATACAACTTCCGCTACTGGTTCTAAAATTCCTTTCAGATAAGGGACAGTATTATCGGCTACTATTTTCATTTTGTTCAATTAAGTTTTTAAGAAGTTCCCCGCCCGAATGGATAATCGCCAAATTTTTAGAGCGCAGTATAGGGAAATAACTTCTTTTTTTAGCAAAGATACGGCAAGTCTGTAGCAGAACAAAAGAAGTTGACCATTTTTATCGTATAGGGCTGCTTTTGAAAACACATTCCAGTAATGCTTTGTTTGCATGGCTGTTTTTCTTTTCTGCTTCTTCTGCTTCGAACCAGTCGAGAGGAGTAGCGTCTTCACCACAAATGTCAATACCCATGACTGTTTGTCGCTGTAAGATGAGTGAGAGCAATTCTTCCAGTTCATTCAGTGAGAGTGAACCCTGATCCCAGTTTGTCAGTGCTGATTCCTTGTTTAATACATCCTTGTCTACCGAGATATATACCGGTTCGTTAAGATGGTTCGCAGCGAACCGTTTCCATCCTTCTTCATGAGTCAGCTCTTGTTCGCTGTAGAAAAGCAATTGTTCGGGATACATCCCTTTAACGCGTTGAAGAAGTGTATCTGAAGCGCCTATAATACACACTTTCCGAATATTTGGGTTTGTGTCGAGTACTTCTTTTACCCAGCATCCGCAAGACATCAGGTTGTCGAATAATGTAGGCTGCATATCCGGATGATGGTCAAAAACGATGAGCGAAAAAGGTTCCGTGATTTTGTCTGTCCACAGTTTGCTGACATAATGATAATCTCCTGAATCGATAAAATGGATCCCTTCGGGCGAGTAGGGATCCATCAGTTTTTTGAGAGTCTGCATAGCTGTTGGATCGCAATAGCAGTCAGTCCCATTGATATCACTGCAATCAATCCACTGGAATTGTTTGTTGTTTATGAACCGTTCCTGTTCGTACACATGCGTGAAGTTCATAATGATAATCTGCCGTTTCATAATCAGGTCTATATTTATGATACAAAGATACATATACTTCTCCGCAAATGGTAATTTGTCTCCAAAATTTCACGCCATTCGGTGTGATTGCGTCCAAACCCAAATTATTTATCTTTATTTGAAAATTCGTGCTGCGAAGCCTCCGCCCGGTGCCATCGAAACTTTTAGATGTCGGTCAGCAGGAACATTGACTGTCTCTTTAACATAGTCAGTGCCTACTTTGTCGGCATTCAGTCCATCTTTGAACACTTCCATCTTGTAATTGCCGGAACCGAGAAAAGAAAGATCAATATCGACAGTTCGCGCCGTCCAATTCGTCATTCCGCCTAGATACCAGTCATTGCCTTTACGTCGTGCAGAAAAGATATATTCGCCGATTTCGCCTGCAACACCCACTGTTTCATCCCAAACAGTTGGTAGCGCAGCCAAAAAATCCGTGCATTCTTGTTCGTGCATGTAGTTCGTCGGACTGTCAGCCATCATGCAGAATGGTGCATCCAAAACGATAAACAGCGCCAATTGCTGACAGCGGGTTCCTTGTGTCATAGGCAATGTGCCTCGATGCATAAACATATTTCGTTGTGCATTAATCATTCCTCCTGCCAAATAATCGGTTGGTCCGGCGAACATTCTGACAAAAGGCACGGTGACATCTTGCAGCGCCATGTCTTTGTTGGCATTCTTTGTCTGTTCCATATTGTAAGCACCTTCCTGATTAAGCACGTTTGGATAAGTGCGTTGCAGTCCTGTATTTTTATGAATGCCGTGAAAGTCAAGAATCATGTGTCGCTTGGCTGATTCTTCGGCAGCTTTGTAAAGAAACTCCTCCATCGTTTGGTCATCGTTATCCATAAAATCCACTTTGAAGCCTTTAATGCCTTTAAATTGACTGTAATAATTCAAAGCTTCAGTCATGCTCCGTTCAAAGGGTCGGTATCCCGACCAGAGAATAATCCCGACATTCTTTTGTGTGGCATAGTTGGCAAGCATTGGAATATCAATTTCGGGAATGGAATGCATGATATCAAAAGAGTCAGGTTCTGACCATCCGGCATCCATCAAGATATATTGAATTTTATTTTTTGAAGCAAAGTCGATGATATACTTATATGTGTCATTATTGATGCCTGCTTTGAAAGGAACATCATAGATTGCCCAATTGCTCCACCATTCGTAAGCAGATTTGCCCGGTTTGATCCATTCGGTAGATTGAATCCGACAAGGATCAGCCAGTTTGTAGATCAGATCACTTTCTATCAATTTGATATGCGATGGGGCGATGCCGATGGCTCTCCACGGGAAATTACGTTCGCCTTTGACTTTGGCAATATAAGGTTCTCGTGTGTCGATCCACCATTGTGTTCGTGCGCGGCCGTCAATATGTTTCGTTTTTGGATAAGGAGCGAATACGCCCGTCAGCTTGTTCGACCCTTGTCCGTTGAGGAACATTCCCGGATACGATTCTGTGTTTGCGTCGGAGATGCAGACTACTCTGCCTTCAGGCAGTTCGACAGCTGTCGGCAGGACAATTAGTCGGATAGGCGTTTTTTCTGAGAATGAATCGTATGAATAGACATTCTCGAATGAGCTTGAGTATTGATAGTCGAAATCTTTAGCGTCTTTATCTTTTTGTACATATTGGGTGACGGCTTTATAGTTATCGGGAAAGACAAACTCGGCACCTTCATTTTTTACGATGAACGGCGTTTTACGATGTGATATGAAACGGTAAGCGATACCGTCATTGTATGCACGAAAGTTCAGCGCAAAGTTTTCCTTGAAATTCAAAATAATCTCGTTGTAGGCATCGTGTATCTGACTGCGTTTATAGAATGGTGATTCTATTATTCTGTCTGCAGATAATCGGCTGCTGTTTTTCAGATGACTGTTAACACCCCATTGTTCACCTGTTGTCATCGTCATTGAGATTGCCGAAGGTGAAAGAACTATCCCTTTGCTGTCGGAAATGGTGTAATGAATGATCTGACCTACATCGACTGTTACTGACAACTGTTTGTCAGGCGACGAAAGTGTGAACGAACGCGACTTGTTTGATGAAGCAAGACTGCTGAATATTGAAACTGTGAATAAGCAGAGAATGCACTCCACTGCGATGAATTTGATATGAATATTTTTCATGATGCTTGAATGATTACAATACATCATAATCACAGTTTAATTAAAGGATAGTACTCATTCGCACTATCCTTTAACAAATATCCTCAAAAAAACATTCGAATACTATTCTAATTGCATAGTCGTTATTCCTTTTTCAATAAATATCTGCTCTGCAGTGTGTATATTTCGGCTATTTCTTTTTCAGTAAGCATCTTGTCGAATATGGCAATCATTCCGATTTGTCCAACGAAGAAATTGCCCATTTCATCGTGCCGGTGTACTGCTCCTACAGTAAAGTCAGCTCCGTCATCGCCTCCATCAAAAAGTCCTAGCTCGTATGAATATGGGTTTGTTTTCTCGCGTGCATCGAACGTTCCATTATAATAAGATTTGATTTCATGATCATCGTAAGTGAATCCTATCATTGTCCATTCACCATAATTCAGAGGCGTTTTGCCGATAGCTACATCAACGCAGTATTTGTTTCCCGGAGTAGGTCCTCCAACGCCCGAAACATGACCCGAAACCTGGTCGGCGCTGTTATAAAGTTGTATATTTAGGAACAGACAATACTGGCGTTTCTTTCGCGTTTCATTCCACATTCCGGCTATGGCTTCGCACTCGGTGTAACTCTTACGTTGACGTTTCACCCAGGCAAGGACAGTGACTTGCGCATTTTTGCCATGGAGATTAAGTCCAGGGCATTTGTCACGGGAAATATACAGGTATTGACCTTCTTTGATATCTATTGATCTGCCGGTTAGAGGACCTTCGTCTTTCACTTCAACAGGAGTATTACCAGGAATCAAGCTGTATTCATACCTTCCTTTCGAAATGAAAGGTTTCGAACCACTGAAATCCCAACAACATAGTAATGATTTGTCCTTTAGTATATTGTCCATGTTTATTTTTTTGTTATCTTCTTTTATCTTGCCGCTTGCACAGCATGTCACAACTGCCACAAAAATGGAACAGACTGTGAGAAAAAGAATCCCTTTGTTCATAACGATTTATTACTGTAAAGTCATTTTCAATGTTTTCAAATCTTTCATGTCCGAACTTGTGCCGTACATCAGCTCATATTCGCCCGGAGTTACTTCCATGGTCTGAGTCAGAGGATTGTAACATTGGAATGTTTCCGCATCAAGAGGAATGTTCACCTCGGCGCTTTTTCCCGCTTTAATGTCGACGCGTTTGAATGCACGAAGTGTCTTGATCGGTCCTTCGGAATCGTTGGATTTGTGAATATAAACTTGGATAACTTCAGCTCCATCACGTTTGCCGGTGTTGACAACAGGAACGGTTAATGTCATATTGTCGCCAACTTTGATTGTTGTCTGTGCAGCTTTGGCTGTACCAACTTTAAAAGTAGTATAGCTTAATCCGTAGCCAAACGGGAACAGTGGATCTTCTTTCATATATCGATAGGTGCGTCCTTTCATTGAATAATCTTCAAAATTTGGGAGTTGTGAAGAACTCTTGTAGAAAGTGACAGAAAGTTTTCCGGCAGGATTATAATCGCCAAAGAGAACATCGGCAACAGCTGTTCCTCCCTTTTCACCCGGATACCATGCTTGAAGGATTGCTTGGCAACTTTCGGTCTCGGGTTCGAAAGCAATAGCTGAACCGGAACAGTTTACGAAAATGACTTTTTTTCCGGCTTCTTTTAATGCCTTCAGGCAGTTGCGCTGGACAGCAGGCAGTTCGATATCCGTACGATCGCCTCCCTTGAATCCTGGATAAGTGATTGGCATCTCTTCGCCTTCCAATTGGGAAGACAATCCGCCTACAAAAATAACAAGATCGGCTTTTTTGACTTTAGCAATCAGTTCGTCATATTTGATTGGACTTTCTGATCCGAAATCGAGTTTCAGCCCTGCGTCTGTCTTTCCACTTTGATTGAATTTGAATTCGATTTTGTATTCTTTGCCTTTCTCAAAATTGTAAGGGATTCTTGAAGAAAGATTTGACCACGAATGCGTGTTTCTATAGATAGATGTCCCATTGACGAACAGTTCAGCTCTTCCGAAAACATCCATGTGGAAAACTTTCTCACCGCTCTCGCTTGGTTTATAAACCGTTTCATAGATGGCCGAAAAATCTTCATTGTTGACTTTCGGAGCAAATGTGTATTGTCCCATTGTTGTGACATTGATGGGTTCTTTAATTTGTAGGTTCGTAACCGGTGTACCTTTAAATTCGGCATTGTTCCAGAACGTAGCCTTAATTCCCTTTTGTCCGTCGATGTTGCATTGGTCGATAATGGAATTGATTACTTTGTCTTCTACCCAATCGCAGCCTTTGTCATAGATGATCTTGTTTTTGCCCACTTTTGCTTCGATACCTTTTAAGATGCTTACCGTGCTGACAGGAGTCCCGTTGTAATTGCCCCAAAGTATTCTCTCGTTGTCGGCATTAGGTCCGATAACTGCAATCTTTTTTACGGATTTTTTCATCGGAAGAATATTGTTCTTGTTCATTAGAAGTGTCATGGTTTGCTGTGCTGTCTCGAGTGCAAGCTGTTGATGTTCTTTGCTGTTGATGACAGAAGCGGGAATCTTTGTCCAAGAAACCAGTTCATCATTATCCATTTCACCTAAGTCGAAGCGTCCGGTCATCAGTCTGATAATATGTTCGTCAATATTTTTTTCCGAGACAAGTCCCTTGGCTACTGCTTCCGGAATATTATCATAGGCAACACCTGAACATTCAACATCTGTTCCCGCCAAAGCTCCTTTAGCAGCAGCATGAGTGGCATCGGATGAAGATTTGTGACTTCGCCAAAAGTCATTCAGAGCGCCACAATCGGAGACAACAATGTATTTGAATCCCCAATCGTTGCGCAGAATCTGTTGTAACAGACGACTGTTTCCACAACAAGGTTCATCATCCAGACGCTGATAAGCACACATGACTTCGCGAACGCCTGCTTTTTGTACCAATTCTTTGAAAGCCGGAAGATAAGTTTCCCATAAGTCGCGAGGCTCGATATTGTTTAAGTTTGCTGAGTGGCGGCTCCATTCCGGACCGGAGTGAACGGCAAAATGCTTCGCGCAAGCAAGCAATTTCTTGTATTTTGTGTTCTCGGGACCTTGAAGCCCTTTAACAACTGAAACACCCATGCGAGAAGTTAGATATGGATCTTCGCCGTATGTTTCTTGTCCACGTCCCCATCTCGGATCGCGGAAGATGTTGATATTTGGTGTCCATACTGAAAGTCCGGCAAATCGGTTGTTCTCTTTTCCCATGGCTTTGTTCATGTTGTAATGAGCACGTGTTTCGTCGGATACGGCATTGAAAACGGTATAGATCAAACCGTCGTTGAAGGTGGCTGCCATTCCGATAGGTTCTGGAAAGACCGTTACACCTGTCTGATTGGCGAATCCGTGCAAGGCTTCACTCCACCAATGGAATTTCTTTATTCCAAGTCTTGGAATAGCATCCGATTCGTCGTGCATCAAGATGGCTTTTTCTTTTAGCGTTAATCTGGATACAAGATCTTTGGCCCTTTGTTCGGAACCGAGGTTCGGATTTTGATAGGGTAATGTCTGTGCCCAACCAGCAGTTGCAAGGAAGCAGCACAATGCTAACATTGTTTTCTTCATGATTTTACAGTATTATTGATTACATTTTTGTCTTTGTGAATTTTAAGCAAGCGCCACCGCCGGGAGCCAGTTTCAGATGCAATGAGTCTTTATTGTTCACTGTCTTGCTGGAGATCTTGATTGTCTCGCGGTTTGTCAAATAGTTTGCTTGATCGCCATCTTCAACAATCTCTGCTTTATAGGAACCTTGCTCTAAGAATGAGAGAGGAAGATTTATTTCGCGACCGGATTCATTCGTCGCTGCTCCAACGAGATAAGCATCGTCAGTTTGTCGCATCATTACAATATATTCGCCAATTTCGCCGGCAAGCGTCCGACTTTCTTTCCATGGCATCTTCTGTGAAGCGAGAAAATCGAGTAATACCGGATATTTCTTGTAATATTCAGGAATGTCGGGAAGAATTGTCACACCGGAGAAGGTGATTAATGTACGTGCCGCTTCAGAGGCGAGAGTAGAAGGAACCGGTTGACTTTCGTCGACGCGAGTGGTATGTCCTTGGCGAAGATCGAACATCCCATTATCCATATCTACCGGTCCTGCGACCATATTTACATACACTGTCGTGACGAATGTTGAAGGCACAAAAACATGATGGCCGTCCAGTTGCGCATGGCAATATTCGCGTGTGATGGCATTTGGCCAAGTACGCAACTGTCCGTATGGATGAACCGGACCGTCATGGAAGTCAACCAACAGATGATTCTTCGCACAAAGTTCGGTTATTTTCTGTGTCCATGGGTTCTTTTCTTCCTGTGTGCCTCTCATGAATCCATATTTCACGCCGGCAGCACCCCAATCGGCATACTGTTTCAATGTCTTTTCGATAGGATATTTTCTTCCGCCAACATCATTTAAATACAGCCAGATTCCTACACCTTTGCTTTTACCGTATGCAATGAGTTTCTGTACTTCTTTAGCTTTATCACCTTCCGTCGGATTTGAAGCAGAAGCAAATTCCGGCCCGTACCAGTTCGCATCCAACACTAGATATTTGAAGCCTTCTTCTGAAGCAAAATCAATCATTCTGATCCATGAAGGATACGACATTGTGTATTTGAATCCTTCCCATTCGGCACCATTGATTCGCCAGTCCCAAACAGCAACACCCGGTTTTACCCAAGAAAAATCATATTTCGGATTGGGATCAGGATTGAGCAGTTCGATCAGATGTGAGTCGACCAAAACGCCTGGAGTTGTTCCATATAGAATAACGCGCCATGCAGAAGTATAACCCGTTGATAGCATTTCAGGTTTAGATGCAACAGAGAAGAGTTGCTCGCCTTTTTTCGATTGTAAAACCAAAGGCTCACCAGTTAGCAGATTGGCTTCATGAACAGCCATGTAATGATTCTTTCCGGCTTTGATTGTCATAACAGGACGACGGATGGTATCTGTTGCTGTCAGCTTTTCCGGTCCGAGATTATGATTTTCCCCATTATAAAACCATGCAGTATAATCTCCTGCAAAGTTGTAGTTTGTCTGTTCTGATAACACTTTGGCTTCGCCTTTATTATCTGTTGGAATCTTATATTGGAAAGCTATTCCATCGTCGTAAGCGCGCGCGATCAAGTTTATTTTATTTGGAGTTGTTGCCAGATTATTTTTGTTGATGGCTGCTGATGAACGTTCCATTTCAATAGTCAGTTCATTATATCGATCCGGTACGATGGCGCGTTTTCCCCATACAGGCTTCCAAACGCTTCGTATTCCTTTTTTTGAAATGTGCTTAATAATCCATCCAGCACCGGGAACAATCTCTTTCGATTCCAATTTGAATCCCATTTGGGATTTGTCAATCAGCAATGTTCCATTAGCGGTAAACGAATAAGTCAACTCCCCATTTATTTGCTGCTGAATGTGCATCACCAGTTTTTTATTGGGAGACAATACGTCGTAGTTGCTTGCCTTGATAACGTTTGAGAAATTCAATCCCAGCAACAGAAAGGATAGTAGAATAGAAATTCTAAGAGATTTGTTTGCCATGGCTGTTTATTTTTTATTTACAATCTTATAATCAAAACGATCAATGTCTATATATCCATTATCATTATTGTTATTGAAGGTACATATTCCAACTCTGTCACCTCTGAAACCAGCCGTCGACATCTGGTAATTATCTCCAAAGGGTTTGAAATTCTTGCCATCAAAACTATAAGTATAATGTTGTTTTTCAGTTGTGTACTGGACACTGTAATCGCGCTTTTCAAAACCAGAAACCGATTGGATGTATATAGTTGTTACATTGGAAGGAATAGTGGTTCCTGTTTTCGTTTTTCCATTCTGATCATAGTATAAATGCTTCGTTTTATTTTCGTTGCTCACACCGCATAAAGCATACGTCTTGCCTCCATTATAGTGAGCTAGTCCGGCTTTCTGCCCCGATGTCATATTTTTTATATCTAATTTCACCGTTATGATTACTTTTTCGCTGCTCATGTAACGTTGTTCAATCGTATTCGCTGCTTTGAAAAAGTTCTCAGAACCATCGGCTGTTTTGGTGGCATGAAGACGAAGGAAGCCTTTCCGTTCAGTGAGCGACCATTTGTTATCGATAGGTTGATGATTCCATGCCCAATGCGGATCAAGTTTGGAGGAAGTGAAGTTGTCACTGCCATGAGGCAATATGATTGTTGTCGAAGCAATCGGTTTTTTCATCTGCCAATTCATTTTGCCGAATCCGTCAGAAATAGAATCTCCTATAATCGGCCAGTTATCAATCCATTTTACAGGTAACAAACAGGGTGTTCTGCCATCGGAACCATAGCGGTTATACTGTGCAATCCAGAACCATCGTCCATCCGGCGTATCCACAAAACCGCCTTGTCCCGGTAAACTCTGTTGGTAATTTTTGAAGTACGGATCAATGCGTCTCATCTCATATTTGCCTATTTTCCCGGGAACGCCGGCTGTTCCATCCTCATTTGTTCCATAAATATTTTTTGAACGATAGATATATGTTCCCATACCATTTCCACCATCTAAGAATTCGATATGAACAATGTAATAATACCCATTATGTTGATAGATTTTATTTCCTTCTGTCGAAAAATTAGCACTGTATACAGTTCCTCCCTTTGGATATTGAAAAACGATGTTTCTTTGTTTCATGTGTTCTAGATCAGCATCCAACAATTGGGAACCATCAGTAGTCATCTGGAACATATAGCCATACCATACTTTACCGGGATTGCTGCTTACCAGATAAGCCTTCCTATTTTTATCATCCCATACGGGACAAGGGTCAGTCCATCCTTCCATAATCAGATTCTTGTTGTTTTTGTCTTTCAGTGGCTGATAAGTCCATTTTCCATCCGGGCGAGTAGCTGTTGCATAATACATGCCATCACTGTGCAAATTGACATATACATAGAAGAGACCATTATGATAGCGAATACTCGGCGCATAAACGCCTTGTCCATATCTGTTCATCTGTTTTGCAGAAAAGGCAGCATTCACTTTGGTTAGATCATCGAATACACCTCCAATTATTTTCCAGTTCACCAAATCTTTAGAGTGGAGTACGGTCACACCAGGTGATGATTCAAAAGTGGAAGATACCATATAATAATCATTGCCGACTCTTAATGGATCGGGATCAGAAAAATCAGCAGCAATAATAGGATTCCTATAAGTTCCATCACCCTGATCACCCCAGTAGCCGGTTTGTTGGGCTTGTGCAATTTGCATAAAATTGAAATTGCATAGTCCTATAATTGTGATGATTCTCAATGCATTGAATAAGTTTCCCCCTTTCACCATAATTTGAAATCCTTTTATTATTTATTTTTGAATATGAGCTCCGTTAACTGAATAACGAATAAATCAGCAAACCATACTTGCTATTGAATGAACACCCCCATTTTTTACTTGGCGATAATGTATCGCTGATGTTTGCCTCTTAACATTTGAAAGACAAAATCTCGCTAAGGTAAAGGATAGTGGTGCACAAATTCCAAGAAGTTTGTAACCATAGTTTTTTATTCGTTATAATAAGATAATTGTTTTTCTTACAAATAATTTTAGCACAAATATACTGTCTTCTCCATCGAATGGATAGAATAATTATGTGTTGTAGAACATGAATTGGGAGGAGGTATATAGGCTTATTGTTTTAAAATGTATTCATGGAATTGAATAATAATATGTTGTAAAACACTATGTTGTAATGAAATGAATCCATTAGACCAGATGCCCTTTTTGTAGATTTGTCAAAATAGAAGGTGTATAGTTAAATATTTGATTACTATAAAGTTTTATAGATTAGTATTACACGGAAATGCGTTATTTCCCAATAATATCATCATATTTCAATAGATAATTGTCATATTGAGACATGAATGGATGGAATGCTTTTATATCATTACATGGAACAAATAGCTGATGCATGATTTTATCCCAATGTTTGCCGTTTATCTTAAATAAATAGAAAGATCCTTTTAGAGAATCTATTTGATTGGCAAATATAGGAAAATTTGTTATCCCCCATTTTGCTCCTAACCCTGATACATATACATTGTATGTTAATACTATTCCACGATCAGTTTGTTCAAAATTCACATTGGCATTATTACAGAGCAATACAATACCGTCTCCATTTGATTTCGTACATAACACAGCATCTACTCCTATGCGATTACCTTCAAAATAAAGATCACCCTTTGATTTTGAATAAAACCCGTAATTATTCGAAGATGTTTTTCCAGGATAAGAGGCAAAAGGTCCATTACCATACCACTGCACGTTGCAAATGCTTGAGTCAAGTAAGAATGCTATTCCACTTTCCAATAGTAATTTCTTTGATTTGATTGGTTTTAAATTGAAAGAAACTTTTGTAGCATTGTTCTCAGAAGTATAGTCTATGGTTCCTTTTAAACTTATTGAATCATTTTCAAAAAGATAATTTTGACCTTTAATAAGTTTCGGTTCCATCAAATAATTTTTTATCACACGATCCTTTACTTGAAAGTCTTCAGATAAAGATGTTTTACGTCCAACACGTACAAGCGGGCCTTTTTGAAATAGACTTAATGCATTCCCTTTTTCAACAGCATTTGATAATGCTAATCGTTTCACTAAATTGGGAAATTTGTTCACTCTTACAACTTGTTGATTATAAATACAGTCTTTATTTTTTTTATCAATCATGGAAAACTTTAACCAATAAATTCTCCCGTCATTCTTTGGGATACTAAGATTTATATATATTAAATTGTTTGCATGAGGTTGGCAGTTCGGAGTGAAGTGACCTTTTTGAATCGCTTCATGATCAGCAAAGAGAGTCCAATCACAACGGATATTCTCACACAAATTAATAAAATCATAACGATTACGGATATGTATGGGAACCTTATGTTCCCCTGGAGTAAGTATGAGAGTCGTGTCTAACACTTGTGCCTGAGCATAATCAGATTGCAATACATAATAGTTAGAGAGAGGAATACGATTTGCATATAACAATCCGTCAGTTCCTTCATAGCCATCCATCATAAACCCCCCATCTTTGTCTAACCATACGCTATCTGTCCATTGATAAAAATCAGTACGATGGGCCTTAAAAGGCATTCCTTGATCAACCCATTCCCACACACAGCCTCCAGCCATACATTCATTGTTTTCGATTGCTTCCCACGTCTCATGATGCTGCTCAAAGGCTTGTCCTAGGCTATGACTATATTCTGTATAAATAATAGGCTTTTTTGAAATCTTTGCATATTCATTGATTGTGTCTATATCCGGATAATGGGGAGCATAGATATCTACAAAGTCAGGAATATTAAAATGTAAATTAGAAAAATACCCTCCCATCATCGGATAACAAATCGGACGTGAAGGATCCATTTTTTGTACATACTTTCCTGTTACAATAGTTATTTGTGTTAAAGGATTTTCGTTACCAATGCTCCAAACAATTACTGATGGATGGTTCTTGTCCCGTTGTACAGTAGATCTAGCTCTTGTCAATAATATATCCTGATAAGTTGTGTCGCTCAATAATTCATCTCCATAACCGAATGGGACCTCATCGATGACGTAGAACCCAAGTGAATCACAAAGCTCATAAAATCGAGGCTCGCGTGGATAATGAGAAGTACGAATGCAATTTACATTAGCAGCTTTCATCAACCTCATATCTTTTAAATTTAGATTCTCACTAATTACTTTACCATTCTTTGGATCTGTAGCATGCAAGGTTACACCACGTAATTTAATCGCAATACCATTAAGTTTTAGAGAGGTCCCTTTAATTTCAACTTGACGAATACCAAAATGTTCAGACGATGATTCCAAAATTTGCTTTCCTTGGCAAAGAGAATACTTTATTTGATAAAGCATTGGAGTTTCCGCTGTCCAAAGTAAAGGATTAGTGAAAATAATTTCCTTATATAATTTCCCTGATATAACAGGAAGACAAAAAAAACTTTTTATTTTCCCCTTGTAATCAACAAGATTAGCTTTAATAAATAAGTTTCCATCTTTTATTTTTTTGTCTTTAAAGGATGAAATATCAAAATTGAAACTGACAATTGCCGTTTTTCTTTTTAATGACACAGTTTTTATAGTCACATCAGATATATGAACTGTCGGTACAGGATATAATGTGACATCTCTTGAAATGCCAACTTGCGCCCAATCATCATTACAATCAAAAGAATTTCCTTTATAGATTGTATAGACACGCATCGCTAGCAAATTTCGCCCTTTCGAATTTAAATAAGGTGTAATATCAAATTGACAAGTATTAAATGCAGATTCCCATTTACCTACATATTGTCCATTAATCCATAAATCATAGGCACGGAGAACTCCATCTAGGCGAAGCATCACATGTTGACCATTCCATTTAGAAGGAACAGTAAAAATATGTCGATAAAAACCCGTCAGAACGCCTGGATAATCATAATGTGGTGTAGTAAATCCATAAATATCCCAATTTCCAGGGACAGGAATAGTACTCCACAAAGAATCATTATAGGAAGTTTTATAAAAGTCTTGATACTGACTCCAATTTGTATCATGGATTAGTGTAAACTTCCATATTCCATTCAAACTTCTGTTTGAAGCTTGGTTATCTATTGACCAAACATTTTTGAAGGCATCTTCAACTTGAGCTGTAATATGACATGCAACACATACCCACAATATTATAATCAAATACCGTTTCATAAATCCTTTTTCATATAAATCAAAATCCAACAATAATTTTTCATATAATTTTTAATGAAGATAATTGCATTATTTCATTATCAGACAAAGCTCTATCAAAAATGGCAAGCATGCCAATCTGTCCAGCGAAGAAATTGCCCATTACGCCAGATCTATTGACTGCCCCTACTGTAAAATCTGACCCTTCTTTTTCTCCATTGAATAATCCAAGTTTATAATCATATGGATTTGTCCCCTCGCGTACATCAAAAAGTCCATTATAATATGACTTGATTTTCTTAGAATCATAACTAAATCCAATAAAAGTCCATTCATCAAAATTTACCTTTTGCTTTCCAATAGATACATCGACACACCACCGATTACCCGGAGTTGGACCTCCTACTCCCGAAACGTGTCCAGATACTTGGTCTGCGCTATTATAAAGTTGAATATTGATGAATAAACAATATTGTCTCTTTTTCTCTGTCTCATTCCACATTCCTGCTATAGCTTCACATTCAATGTAGTTTTTTGGTTTTCGCTTTACCCATGCCAAAACTGTTACTTGAGCATTCTTTCCGTGAAGATTTAAGGCAGGACATTCACTTCTTGGAATATAAAGATATTGGCCTTCAGTCAAAGATATTGATTTACCAGAAAAAGGACCTCCATCCACTATACTAACTGGAGTTTTCCCTTCACGTAATCTATATCTATATTTCCCCTTTGACACTAAAGGTTGTTTTCCATTAAAGTCCCAATAACATAATAGCCCTCTATATTCTTTAAAATGCCTCATGTTCAATATATTTTTATTAGACTTACTCATATCATTAGAATAACACTTGACAGAAGAATAACATAAAAGGCCAATAATCGTTCCAACGAAAAGAGAAAAAATATAGACTCTTTTTATCTTAATATTTTTACAATAGTTCTTAAATGCGTTCACCATAATTCATTTCAGTTTTTTAATGAAAGAGAATCTATCAAAAACATTATATTGTCTTATTGATTCAAATAAACTATTCATCATAGACATTGCTTTCACATAAAGAAAGTAATTCATTAAGATGTTTTTCATATATATCACGAGGCAAGCAATTATATTTTCTACATAAAAATACTGCTTTCCCAACTACTTCTCCCATCATACCACATGTATTCATGACTCTTACTGTACCTAGCGCAACATGTGATACACTTATATCTCTACCGGCCATAAACATATTTGCTATATTAATCGAATATAAGCATCTGTATGGAATATGATATGGAGGGAAATTTCTATTATGATCCGCTATCCCCCAGAATTCTTTATGTGGATAATATTGTGAATTCTTAGGATCAGGATAATGCAAATCAATTCCCCATGTAGTTGTTATACAAGCATCGGGATACTTTACTCTATTATCAATATCTAGCTCTGTAAGAAAGATATCGCCTAAAAGGCGACGAGATTCTCTTTTACCTGATACATAAGCCATCCATTTCAATTTCCATAGTGCTGTTTCTTTTTTCTTATAATTTTTCAGAAATGACCAATAGCCATAATTAACTCTAAAATTGTAATCTCTTATCGCCTCGGCATCTTTAATCTTATCATCATAAAAACCAGATTCCCAATACCATGAACTGGCCATATTATTTGCATAATATTGCGGTTGAAATTGAACAGCCCAAGGGCATATTGGAAATTCTGATGTCCCTTTTTCTAATTCGGCAAACCAATGATTTGTTGTACCCATAGTCATATTATCAGATATCTGCGGTGCTTTGGGTTCCTTTGTCTCTTTAAAGCTTTCACGCCCCATTTTATATTTTGCACCAGCTAAATATCCCAAATTCCCATCGCCCGTACAATCGACAAATATAGGTGCATAAAAAATTAATTCTTTATTAGTTATTACATTTTTGGTAATTACGCTTTTGATACTGTTTGTATCTTTCAGAACTCGATAAACACGATTCATAAGGAATAGAGAAATATTTTTCTCTTTTTGAATCATATTAAATTTTAAATTATCACCATATAATGTATCTGGTCCATTTTCACTCTTTGCGCCTGTAGATAGTGTTTTAACGATAGAACCTAGTTTCGGATATAAATTTTTACTCATATCTCCATTCATGGGAATACGGATTTCTGAACTATTATTTCCACCTAGTATAGGTCTATCTTGTAGTAATGCAACTTTTAATTTATATTTAGAAGCTTGTATGGCTGCACATAAACCTGAAATTCCTCCACCTACGATTACAACATCGAAGGTCCCTGCTTTTTGTGGAGAATCAGAAATTTTCAACATTTTTCTTCGAAATAGATTTAGCTTTTTTAAATTACTGGGAGGTGGAATCTTACTCGTTGAAAAATAGATGGCATCTATTCTACCTTCAAAACCTGTAAGATCATTTAATTGTATTTTTATGTTATGCTGTTTAATATCAATGGACTCTCCATAAACCCAATGCCACTCACTGTTTCCATCTTGGCCAAAAGTTATAGGGAGTGTTTTGTTAGCTATAGATATAGAGAATTTGCCTGGTCCTTTTGGATACGGAGCCCAATCTTTTGTTCTTACCCATATATGATATTTATGTAAATCATTAAATTTTACGATTGTAGTGGCTGGTTTAACAGGTGCTCCAAGGCCATGTGCTAAAAGATATGCAGATCCCATTTGATCGATGAATTGAGAATCAATAGTCCAACCGCCTATATTTTCAAACTGCTCAGCCTCTACCCATAATTGTGCAGCTGATAAAGCATAAGGGCAAAATAGAATTATTATAAATGACAATATCCTATTCATCATATATTATCGGCCTTTGACTGTCTAAACTCTTTAATTGTCAACTTTCCCATAGGTGATTTCTAAATTCTTCCACCTCGTTAACCAAGGTTGGAGACATTGGACAAATCGATCATAGTTTTTCTTTTCATTAGAAGTCCATCCTATTTCCGCATAAGCTGCAATACGGGGGAAAACTTTTTTATCCATACTTTCTTCAGTAGGAATCATTTCCCCCCACATTTGACAACCTAAACCTAATATTTTAGCCTTCTCTTTTTCCGATAATCCTTCCGGAATTGGATTGAATGAATAGGCTTTACTTAATGGGAAACCATAATCCAGGTAGGTCCCTTGACTATATGAATTAACAATATCATAGCCTTTATCAATAGCCAGCTTTATAAGTTTTAGATCACCCTTCCAAAATTGTACAATAGTTGTCATGGGTAGTTTCTGATTTATATTTATTGCTGTCCGATAAAACTGGGAAAATCCTATTTTCCGTCTGTAAC
>DAIMYP010000011.1:19710-67103 GCA_036734445.1 Tannerellaceae bacterium | reverse complement strand
GGAATAAAATTATCATAGAAAAGACATCCCCAAATGAACAGTATAATCACGTAGAAGATGGCAAAGTCCAATGGTTTGGAAAAGCCAAATGCCGTTTCAAACAAAGATAGAGGGACAACTTGAAAACCATAAAAAAGAAAAAAGAAAAATAAGAGCAAAGAAATCATTCTCTGCCCCATCATATATAATAAAATTGCTATGGCTAATATTGGAATAAATATCATAGTTTCAATTTATTGCCTTTTCTTCTTTACATTTTCAAAAATAGAAATATAAACAATCAAGAAAATAATAGACAAAACAAATGAAGCCAATATTACAACAGACAGTTTCGGGCTTACCGGATCTGTAAGCACATAAGCTGAATCAACAATCTTTGCCTTTGGTTTTGCTAAAGCCTGTGTCAAAGCATTCTCTTCCTTCTTCTGGAGCAAGAACATGAATAATTCCTGTTTGATCATCTGTTGACGCTTAATGCTCACATACTCCCGCTCTTGCGTTGGCATATTACTTATACGCGAAAGGAAATAATTTTCCTGACCTCCTAAATCGGCGCGTGATCTTGATATACCGGATTTAATACTTCGAACCGTTTCAAGCATGTTCGCTCTCATGGCATCAATCTGCTTATTGGCTAAATCGATTGCCGGGTTTCCAACTTTAGTGGTCATCAATAACTTAATACGGTCGAGCAACGCTTCATTATACTTTTGCAGACCCTCTAACACCGTTTTATCACTTAATCCAATATTTAAAGGGACCAAGGAATATCTATTTTCTTTTTGTGTCAGAAACTGTTCTACCAATTCAATCACAGTATATTGAGATTCTGCCTCTATTTGCTTTTCCTTAAAGTCTTGACTTTTATCCAAAATAATTTTAGCTTCTTCGTCAATATCCGTCAGGTTGTTTTCTTTCTTATAACGCTCAATATTCCGCTCGATGCTATCCAGATTAGCTTCCATCAATCCAATACGGGTTCCCAGAAACTTATCCATCAATTCCGTTTCATCATTCTTATCAATCTGACCATTCTTATTATAGTAGTTAATCAGCGTATTCAAAATATCTTTACCTCTTTCACGGTTGACTTCATTCATTGTCAACGATATGACATTGGCTTTTTTAGTTACTTGGTCGGCAGTTATCTGTTTTTGCAATAACTCTGCGCACAAATCATAACCCATAAAAGTGATATCCATATCGACGGACTTGTTCGCTTTATAATGTTCTGATTTATTAAAATAAAATGCGCCATATTTGGTCGACACCTTCACAGGGAACTCACTATTGCTCACTTCTCCAACAGTCTTAAAACCTTGCTTGGCCTTAATGGAACATATTCCTCTTTTTGATACACTGACATGGAATACAACTAAACCAGGTAAAGTCTCAGCAATTGGATCTGCCGTATATAAAACGATGGGCGAATTCTTATAACAATCCTTATCAAAGGGGAACTTATGAACATTATATTTGACATTCAAACCCAAGTCACGACCCAAACTTCTGTACAGCGTATATGAACTCAGCAATAAAAGTTCATCATTAACAGAACTTCCTAACGAAGAATTGCCTCCAAAAGCAAAATTCTGCATAGCTTGCGACGCAGCTGTAGCCGAAGCTGATGAGGATGCTGTTGAACCGGAGATTCCTTCGTCTTCCTTAATCAGGATATTGGCATTTACCTGCAAAACTGGAGGAGCTGTATAAAAATAGATGAGTCCTAAGACGCTAAACACAACTATTGATATAACCAATACGGGCCAATAGCCTCTGTATTTCAAATAATACTTCTTTATATCAATATATTCTTTATTATTCGCCGTTTCCATAGAGCATTTACTATTTCTTTAATGCAATGATTGAAATTACCAAACTAGTCAAAACTGAAACTGAACTTACAATCGTAGACACGAATGATAAGTTATACTGCTCTGTTTGACTATATCGAGATGATTTTTTCTTCTTATCATTTGGTGAAACATATACAACATCGTTTTGTTGCAAATAGAAATAAGGAGAATCAATCAAATCAGTCTTTGTCAAATCAATTTTAATTACTTCCTTCTTTCCATTGTCATCACGAACTAATCTGAGATCCTTTCTATTTCCATAAATAGTAAGATCTCCAGCCATTCCTAAAGCATCCAATAAGGAAATACGATCCGAATAGACTGTAAATGAACCCGGGCGGGTAACTTCGCCAATCACAGAGACTTTAAAATTATCAATTTTAATATTCACGATTGGATTATCAACTGATTCGGATATTCGTTTTTCCAAATATGCAGTCAGTTCCTGCATCGTCTGATCCTTAACCAGAATCTTTCCTAAAACAGGAAAATTAATATAGCCGTCAGTATCTACTGTATATGGCAAATAAGATTGGGTGGCTGTAAGAGCCTTGCGATCAACTACTGAATTGGTTTGTGTTTGATATATATCAGTAACAGTTGTTATAGGAAGATTAAAAGGTGCTACTGACACCGGATCTATTCCCGAAACGACGATAACTAATTTATCTCCGCATTTAAAACGAGGATTATAATTTAGGGATGAGTCAGATAACTGTTTATTCAAGAAATAATCCGAGTCATCAAAATAGGTAATGTTCCGAGGTACCGAGCATCCGCCTACTAAAAGCAATATCAAGAAACCAAATAAGAATTTTATTTTCATATACATACTCTAAATAAATTGCAAATGTACTATTTTTCATCTATTATTAAAGAATCAACTTCTATTTTTATCTTCCGATCGGCATTCAAGCGAAGGAAGAGAATAGCCGGAATTCTTTAAACAATTATATATATAAGGCATCCTTGAAGCCCAAG
Source organism: Tannerellaceae bacterium (assembly GCA_036734445.1). Classification (GTDB taxonomy): domain Bacteria; phylum Bacteroidota; class Bacteroidia; order Bacteroidales; family Tannerellaceae; genus Parabacteroides. The sequence goes on along the minus strand of DAIMYP010000011.1, from coordinate 64,266 downwards.
ATGCATTATTCAAAGCAAACGAATAATTCCTATCGACCAAACTCTGATAATCTGCAATATGCGTCAATATATCACTCATCTGCCGTTTCGGATCAGACCAGTCTATTGGAATGACTGGGTCATATCCCATGAATTCAATCAATTCTTTGGGTGACCTTCCCCAAATCAAAGTTCTCGACAACATGCACTCCCAATAACGTTGGGTTAAAGTTTCTACACCTTTAGCTCTTTGAGGATTTGTATCACATTGTGGCAAACATATAGAGACTTTTGATTTACTCAACGCTTCTCTAAAAGATTTTGTATCAGGGAAAATAACTTTATTATCTTTTTGATACACAAAATTTTTCATGTTCATTGACAATAATATCTCATGCAATGGATGCATATTTCTACCAAACTCCAAAATATCAATGTTCCTTTTTTCTGATGACAAAGCCTCTCCTTTCATATAAACATCAATATTTATTCCTTCCAATAAATGGAAACAACTAATCTCAGGAAAATTACTTTTTACAAATTGTGCCACCTGAGAAGACGTAACAAATAAAGTCTTAATTCTATTCCGTTTCAACGACTTGACTAAAGAAGGCCAATATTCAGGCCAAACATCCCACAACACAGGAATAATCTCATAAAAAAAGCCGTAAGGGAAAATATCATAATTAGGATAGAAGGATTCAGGAAATAGCAAGGCAACTTTATCATCATGCGACAAATTAAAACCACATTTCAATCGGAAGCCAACACTCCTTACAATTCTAGGAATAGGCCATCTTCTGAAAACAGGAAAGCCAAACTGTATACAAGCCTCTGCAAACCACTTCATGAAAAACTGAACAGATTCATTTTCACGAGAAATAGGAGGTATTATATAAACTTGTTTTGTCGACGTCATGCAAAAATATATATCAAATCACATTAAAACCATACATCTAATTCAAGCTTCAATTTGCTCTTCATTATAAGACTAACGAACTACTTAAACATATATTGCCAAAGAAGGAAAGTAAATATCAATTTCTTTGCGTACTTTTGTAGAAAATATAGAACGATGGTAAACGTTGGAAAGTATAATACACTAAAGATCGTCAAAGACTTGGATTTTGGTGTCTATCTGGATGGTGGCGACGGATTGGAAATTTTGCTACCTGCACGCTATGTACCTAATGATGTCAAACCTGGTGATGATGTGGAAGTCTTCATCTATCATGACAATGAAGGACGACTTATTGCTACAACAGCTAAACCGTTGGCTCAAGTCGGTGAATTCCAATATATGGAAGTCAAATCCGTGAATGAAATGGGTGCATTTCTGGAATGGGGATTGATGAAAGATCTTCTCGTTCCATTCAGAGAACAAAAACTACCCATGCGAGAAGGCAGGTGGTACATCGTTTATGTTTATATCGACGACATTACAGGTCGTATTGTCGCGTCCGAGCGCATCGACAAATTTTTAAACAAAACCGCACCTGATTACAGCTTCAATCAACAAGTTGATTTGCTGGTTGCCGACGAAACGGAAATAGGCTACAAAGTAATCATCAACAATAAACATTGGGGCTTGATTTATACCGATGAAGTGTTCTGTAATATTGAAAGAGGCGAACATCGCAAGGGATATATCAAAGAAGTCCGTGAAGACAAAAAAATTGATGTCAGTCTGACGCCGCTGGGATACCAGAAAATAGAAGGCATAGCCAAGACTATCTATGATGCACTTGAAGCAAAAGGCGGTTACCTGCCTGTACACGACAAGAGCGATCCGGATGTCATCTACTCACTGTTTCGTTGCAGTAAGAAAGCATTCAAACAAGCAATCGGAGCCTTGTACAAACAACAGCTGATTAATATAGAAAATGGAGGAATCCGCCTGATTGTCCAAGAATAATCTTAACAAACTCACACACGAAGGAGATTCATTCCACTTTCCAACGATTTCGGCCAAATGATGGCGGAAGATTGGTGTTGCCTAATGTTTTATTGGGGACATTGCTCATTATCAATTTCAATTCTCCACCATTAACTATTTCATCATGCCGGATCCAAGCCCGATTCAAAATTTTTCCATTCAAATATATCTTGGAGATATAAGCGTTTGCAAGAGAATTATTGATAGCTTTAATCGTGAAACACTTTCCTTTATAATATCGTGGATCTAATATAATTGTCGTTTCATCAAATACAGGAGAAGTTATAATATATATGTTGTCTCCCGGATTGATCGGATGAATGCCAATTGAAGCCAAAATATACCATGCACTCATCTGCCCTACATCTTCATTACCACACAGACCTAAAACATCGGTACCGTATGCTTTGGCACAAATCTTACGTGTCCACTTCTGAGTCAACCAGGAATTTCCTGTATATGTAAATAGAAAAGGCACATGATGCACTGGTTCATTAGGATGATTATAATAATCGTTCCACAAGAAATCAGCAGAAGATTTATCAAAGAAATCCGTCAACTTTTGAGTAAACAATTTATGGCCAAGCAAGTCGATAAAGCCATAGACATCATGCGGAACAAACCAGCCCTGTTGCAATGGATTCGATTCCGTACAATAAAGATTCTGACAAGTTTCGCCGCGCCATTCACCAAATGTTCCATCAGCATTCCGCCCCCTGAACCATTTTACGCTGTCATTCCAAATATTCTTATAGTCCTGAGAACGCAATTTATAAGTTTGCTCATCACTGGTTTTATTTTTCAAGTGGGCAAACTCTGACATGCACCAATCCGTATAAGCATATTCAAGCGTGCGGGAAATATCCCGAGGGGAATATCCGAGCGGTTGATTACCGAACTTGTCAACAGAATTCTTGCAATATTGGTATCCAAGTGTAACATTCCAGTTTCTGATACCTTTATTATATGCATCTACTAAAACCGAAACGGCAGGATTACCGAGCATGCATCCTGAATATGAATTCATGATTTCCCATCGCGCGAAATACTTTCGTCCACTTAAGGTCGCCAGATTTATTAAAGAATTGATTTCATCATTCACCATCTGTGTATTGATGATAGTTTGCAACGGGAACTGACTTCTAAACACGTCCCATCCGCTGAAAATAGTCCGATAAGTATATTCTGAATTTTGATGAATCAGGTTATCACCACCCACATATTTGCCATCCACATCCGATGTACTCCGAGGATCAATCATGGTGTGATATAATGAGGTATAAAATTTAATTTTGTCATCAGTCGTTCCACCTTTAATATGGATATTGCTAAATGCTTTTCGCCAAAGGCCTTCATTCGTTTTTCTGATGTTGTTGAAATTCCAATCGGACATTTCTGACTCGAGATTCTTCCTTGCGCCTTCCATACTGACAAAAGAGATACCTGCTTTCAACAGCACTTGCTCATTAGCTTCAGTTGGAAACTCGGTAAAAAAGCCTAAGTGTTCGCCTTGCTTTTCTCGGCATCCATACAAAACATCTGCTTTAGAAGCGACCTCCTGGAACTCATCCGTTTCGATAGTGTTACGATTTCTCTGACTAAAGTGCTGACTCATATTAGCACTCCAAACGCCATATTTATTAAAAGGCTTACTTACCTGACACCAAAAATATACAGTATAATTAACATGTCCGTCACCGTTTCCCCAACCGCCATCTTTTGATGTACAACGCATCCAACCTTGTATTGTCGTATCGTTTACCACCTTAATGTATTGTTCGGTTGAAGAGCCTCCTATACGACGCGCAAGATCAATATTGATACGTGAAGAATCACCCGCAGGAAAAGTCATACGTATAATACCTGAATGTGAAAGTGATGTCAGCTCCGTACGAATATGATAATCATCGAGCGTAACAGCATAATAGCCCAGTTTTGCCACCTCATTGTCATGTGAATACCTTGAACGATAACCCGACTCCGGATTATTTTCGAATCCACTGTTTGTATGAAGCTTACCAGTGTTCGGCATCACCAGAAAATTACCAAAATCGCCATACCACCCAATTCCGCTCATATGGATAAAACTGAAGCCTTCAATGGTTTTATGATGCCATGAATATCCCGGTCCGTTGTCGCCGCCCGTTTTTGTATCGGGACTTAGCTGAACCAAACCGAAAGGTGTTGCACTTCCCGGAAACGTTTTCCCCAATCCGTGACCGCTCTTTCCCGCTTCCGTCGAAGTAGAAGCGCCAATGATCGGATGCACATATTTAACTACATCTTCCTTTACATCTGTCGCCGCATGACGTTGTCCATAACAAAACAGCGGTAACAAACAGCAGAATACCCAGACAAACTTCTTCATCTTTTATCAATCCAATTTCAAAACAGCGAGGAATGCTTTCTGAGGAACCTGAACCGTACCAATCTGCTTCATGCGCTTCTTTCCCTCTTTCTGCTTTTCCAACAATTTACGTTTACGAGAGACATCACCACCGTAGCACTTTGCCGTAACATCCTTACGAACGGCTTTCACCGTTTCACGTGCAATAATCTTAGCTCCGATAGCAGCCTGAATAGCAATATCAAACTGTTGACGTGGAATCAGATCCTTCAGCTTTTCACACATTCGACGACCGAAACTGACGCTGTTGTCCACATGTGTCAAGGTCGACAGTGCATCCACAGGATCACCATTCAACAAGATATCAAGTTTAACAAGTTTACTCGGACGATAATCGTGGATATGATAATCGAACGAAGCATAACCTTTGGAGATACTTTTCAATTTATCATAAAAATCAATCACAATCTCACCTAGCGGAATATCATAAAACAGTTCCACACGATCACCCGACACATATTCCTGTTTGATCAGCGTGCCACGCTTGCCCAGACAAAGTGTCATAATCGGTCCGATATAAGTAGTCTGTGTAATTATCGACGCACGGATATAAGGTTCGTCTATATGTTCAATCAGTGTAGGATCAGGCAAGCCGCTCGGATTATGGACCTCAATGCAATTGCCCTTCTTATCATATACTTTGTACGAAACGTTTGGCACCGTCGTGATGACATCCATATTGAATTCGCGATCGAGGCGCTCCTGAACAATCTCCATGTGAAGTAATCCCAAAAAACCGCAACGAAAACCGAAACCTAAAGCAACAGAACTCTCCGGCTGAAAGGTTAGTGAAGCATCATTAAGTTGCAGCTTCTCAAGCGAAGATCGAAGGTTCTCAAAGTCTTCCGGATCAATCGGATAAACGCCGGCGAAGACCATCGGCTTAACCTCTTGAAAACCGGCAATAGCTTTTTTGGCAGGATTATCGACATGTGTTATCGTATCACCTACACGTACTTCTCGAGACGATTTGATGCCAGAAATAATATAACCCACATCGCCTGTCGTCACTTCATCACGCGGCGAAAGTTTCAATTTCAAAACGCCCACTTCATCTGCATCATATTCCTTTCCTGTAGCAATGAACTTGACATGGTCACTCGTATGGATAGTTCCGTTTTCTACTTTAAAGTAAGCAATGATTCCGCGGAAAGGATTAAATATAGAATCAAAAATCAAACATTGCAGTGGAGCCTCCGGATCACCTTTTGGTGCAGGAACACGTTCGACAATAGCATCAAGTATTTCTTTGACGCCTTCACCTGTCCGACCGCTGGCACGCAAAATATCTTCGCGCTTACAACCGAGAAGTTCTACAATCTGATCTTCCACCTCTTCAGGCATGGCACTCGGAATATCAATTTTATTGATAACCGGAATGATTTCAAGATCATTTTCGACAGCCATATACATGTTAGATATGGTCTGCGCCTGAATACCCTGCGAAGCATCGACAAGCAGCAATGCGCCTTCGGAAGCCGCAATTGAACGGGACACTTCGTATGAGAAATCGACATGCCCTGGAGTATCAATCAGGTTGAGTGTATAATTTTCGCCATTATAGTTATAATTCATCTGGATGGCGTGACTCTTGATGGTTATTCCTCGTTCACGCTCCAAATCCATGTCATCCAACACTTGGTCTTGCATATCCCTGCTCTCTACCGTCTTGGTATATTCAAGCAAACGGTCGGCCAACGTACTTTTTCCGTGATCAATATGAGCAATAATACAGAAATTGCGAATTTTGTTCATCTTCACTTCTTTTTTTGAGTGCAAAGATACTATGTTTGTTGTGTCAAAACAAAGAGAAAAAGGAAATAATGGCGTAGTTTTGAGGCGAAATTATAAACATACACGAATACAAATCAATCCAAATACTACACCCTTATATCGCAAATTAACAGCATTCCATTTAAGGGTAAAACATTTGCACCGGAACTGATATACATTTGGAATCCTTGTCGGCTAGCATTCTATTATTTCAACATTTTGTCCAACAAGTTATAAAAGTCGTCACTCTCGCCAGTAATCATCTTCAGAACCTTTCCTTTTGGCGATATGAACACCTTATAGGGATAGCCTTTCACGCCGAAAGTTACTTCGGTTGTGCCGTCGGCTGAACGTACCTGCAGCCATGAAATGTTGCTTGTTTGTACAGCTTCCTTCCATTTGTTTTCCTTATCGTAGCAATCGACACCAACAATTTCGATTTTGTCTTTATATTTGGCATAATATTCTTTCATCTTAGGAAATCCCTTGATACACCACGAACACCATGAACCCCAGAAATCCACTATAACATATTTGTTTTTGTGAAAGAGCGAACTCAATGTAAAGTCGTTGCCCGTGAGATCTTTCAACGTAAAGTCAGGAGCAGGTTTGCCTTCAGCAATAATGGTCTTGGCTTTCTGAGTAACATTTTTTTCCTGCATATAGCGTTCTACCATCGCCTGATAGAAGTCAAGATAGTTTTTAAATCTACCATTACGCACTTCGGGTGACAACAATTTAATTTCTTCTCCTAAATAAATAAAACCTCCATCACCAATAAAATCCACCGAACTTTCCTCACAAGGGTGTTGGCTGATATAATTCATTGCAAAGTCGCCCATGCGCTTGTTTATGTCAATATTAGTCTTTGCCCGCTGCTCTTTCAAGATCTTCTCATCACCTCCTTCCTTACGCTTTTGCTCATACGTCGTCTCCGACTTTTCAAATTCTTTCAGAAAAGGATTCCTCACCTCTTTCACCTTTGCAAGGTTCTGATAAAAAGCCGAACCGCTGATAAGCCAGTCGTGTGGTTGTGCAAAAGCCCCATCAATGACTACTTTTTCGTCAGGCACAAAAAAAATAAAATTCTGCCGCTTATTGGTTTCCAATGCCAAAGAAGCATCATATGCATTCTTGATTTGACATCCAAAATGAAATTCGCCCTTATCGTTCACATCCACCTTGAAATTGATGATTTCCTTCATCGGCTCACGCTTTATGAATTCTACTACCAATGTGTCGTTTTTCACATCACTGAATTTTCCGCTCATGAAAAAATTATCTTGCGCTTTCACTGTACTCCAAAAGAGCACTATGCATAGAAAAGTCATTATTCTCTTCATATATTTCTGATTCTTTTCGTTTCTTCAGTATAACTATTCTCACCGGGCTTCCACAAAAATGAAGCAAAGATAAAATATTTCACCTGAATTGCATATATTTGGCATGGCATTTGTACAAAACGAATTATGATAACACAAAATACAAAAAAACAATACGACGAAATCATCAGTCATCTGAATGATGGCGGGTTGAAGCTTGCCTTAGAAAGCATTAAGTCACTGATCAATTGCAATCGGGAAGTTTTGTCGTACGACGAACTGAACGAGTTGAACAATAACTACAAATATATGTTGCGATACGCTATGGAAGGGATTAAGGACCCTTTGCGCGGACAGATCTACAACAATCTAGTCATCTCTACATACGAGCTAGCTGAAACGATGAAGCACAAGCTGCTGGAAAAAGATGAACCAACGTCATATTACATCAATCGCCGGAATCTACACAACATGCCGACGCTCTCGTACGAGCAACTCCACAAACAGCTGCTCGATAGTTACGAGACGATCAACTACAGCGGTTTTGATGAGGAAAATAATATTCTGTTCAACAAAATCTGGGGTTCCAACATCCTGACACAGGAGGAAGAGGTGCAACTGAAGAATCTACTTGAAGACGAGCATCTGCCATTCGTGACAGGTTGCCAGATTGTGTCGGCATTTCTGCTCTCGTTACTAGACTCGTTCGACAAAGGAAAAATGAAGTTGCTGTTTATTGCCGCCTCGCACAAGAACTACGAGATCAAAGCCCGCGCTCTGATCAATCTGCTCATCATTCTTTATCTTTACAAGAATAGAAAGGCTTACTATCCACAACTGACAAATCTACTGGCCGCTCTCAACGAGGAACCAGGATTCACGCATACGCTGCAGACCATTACGCTTCGTTTCATCCTGGCACGGGAAACTGAGAAGATCACCCGCAAACTACAGGAAGAAATTATCCCCGAGATGATCAAACTCACCCCTAATCTCGGAAAAAACATCAATATGAAAGACATGAAGGATCTAAACGAACTGACCGAAAGCGATATGAATCCGGAATGGGAAAAAATGTTTGCCGACAGCAATTTAGGCAAAAAGATTGAAGAGTTCGGCGACCTCCAGCAGGAAGGTGCTGACGTAATGCATTCAACATTCATCCATCTGAAAAATTACCCGTTCTTCCGCGAGGTAGGCAACTGGTTCATGCCTTTCTCGATGGAGAATCCCAGCATCCACAGCCTCATGGAGCAATCATCTTTCGAACAACAGGCTTTGGAGACGATGACTTCGGCTGCGTTCATGTGCAATTCCGATAAATATTCGCTCTATTTCAGCATGATGCAACTACCACAACCTGTCCGCCAAATGATGATGGGACAGTTCGACAGTCAAGCTTCCGAAGCCGCACAGCAATCAAAAGCCGAGATTATCACTAAGCGGGGCGAAATGGAAATTATCATGATTCAGTATATTCAGGATCTTTACCGTTTCTTCAAGCTCAATCCCCGACACGAAGATTTTATCGACATCTTCAAACTGCCACTCGATTTCCATAATCTGGAAATTCTGAAGCCTTACCTCTCCGATGAGGAAAGTCTTATGGCTATTGCCGAATACTACATGCGCAAAATGTATTACAAGGATGCGCTAACAGTATTCAACCAGTTCATCGAAAAGAAAGAGAACGACGACCAGCTGTTCCAAAAAATCGGCTACTGCAAGGACATGATGGGCGACACCGAGGGAGCATTGGATGCTTTTTTGCGTGCAGAACTGCTTAATCCGGACAGTCGTTGGGTAATCCGCCGCATAGCTTCTTGTTACCGCATTCTCAAACAGCCGGAAAAGGCCATCGAGTATTACAACAAATTGACATCGCGCAGCGACGAGACTTATCTGTCATTGGATCTTAACATCGGCAACTGCCTGCTGGAACTCAAGCGATACGACGAAGCTCTGAAATATTTCTTCAAGGTGGACTATCTGGATGGCAAAAACCATAAAGCATGGCGAGGAATTGCGTGGTGCTCTTTTCTGCTGGGCAAATTCGAACAGGCACACAATTACTACCAGAAGATTCTAAGTGAAGAACCGACGGAACAGGATTATCTAAATGCTGCACATACCGAATGGGCAATGCACAACATCAAGGGCGCCGTTGAATTATATGAGAAAGTAGTTAAGGAAGAAATGGGCGACATCAATCCTTTCAAAGAGATGTTTGATTCTGACAGACCTTATCTGCTGGCTGTCGGAATAGACAACGACGACATCCCGCTGATGTTCGATCAGGTGATTTATTACGTCGACCACATCACAGGTGCCGACCTCTGAAAGATAAGATTTCAACTCATCTGAACCGCTGAGAAGCTTGTCGAATCCTCTCTTCCTCTTCTCAGCGGATAAAGTTGGTATAAACTTTTTCCTCATCTTTCGGCACGATTCCAGCCTGTTTACCTGCTTCTATACACTTCAGTAGCCACGCCATATTTTTGCCTAGTACACGCATAGTCTGCAAGCCCTCAATGTCCTGCTTCACATCGTCGGGTGTACTGCCGTGAACCATATTCCAATAATTAGACGAAACGATGGGCATACAGCGGATGGTGAAATACTTGTTTAGTTGATCGAAAGTCGAAGCGGCACCTCCTCTACGACAACTACAAATTGCAGCAGCCGGCTTATGACGCAACCCCGTCGGCACGATAAAGGCACGATCCATAAACGAAGTGATAGCGCCCGTAGCCGATGCGAAATGCACTGGAGTGCCAAAAACGAAACCGTCGGCGTCGAAACTCTTCTGTGCAAATTCATTGACGATATCGTCACGAAAACACCGGCCTGTCTCGTGACATTTGCCACACCCGATACAACCTGCCAGTGGCTTCACTCCAAGCCACATAATTTCCGTCTCGATATCTTCACGGTTCAAAGCGCCAGCCACTTCACTTAGCGCCGTATACGTACAGCCCAATTTGTTAGGGCTACCATTGACAAGTAATACTTTCATTCTATCCTGTTATTATTATGATGCCGTAAAGGTACAAAAAACTCTTTTGTAAAGCATTCTCACAGAAAAGGCAATTTTTGTTTGTCAGATTCTCATTATAGTGTACTTTTGCTAAAAAACCATTTGAGATGAGATACTTTATACTTGCATGTCTGATTGGCATGAGCTTTTTAAGCCAGGCTTATGCAAAAAGTGAAAAACAGATCACAGCGGCACAGTTCGGCGCCGTTGCCGATGACGGGAAGAACGATGCCGAAGCGCTTCGTTCCGCTGCCGCTTATTGCCGCACGCATCCGGGTACCGTCTTTTACATTGCTCCCGGCGTTTATGATTTTAAGGATAACGAAGCTGTCCGCATTGAACGTGAAGCCATTAGTGGAGCCTATGGGCGCGACGATATGGCCGTACAGCGCAAACTGTTCAATCCGTCTGAAAAATATGTTCGTGCGCTCGACTTCAATGGTTGCCACAATCTGACCATCAAAGCCGAAGGTGCCACGCTGAGGCTCTACGGTTGGTATGAAGTCATTTCACTGGTTAAAACCCACAACATCCACATCGAAGGATTGGCCATCATCTACAACCGCCCTCCAAGCACCATCGGCCGCATTACTGCTTCAACGCCTGAATATTTCGACATGAAAATCGATCCGGAAAGATACTGTTATCTGGATAGTATTGTCACAGGCCGTATGCACTTTTTCGATGCCAAACGCGAATTGATTTATTTCGGTGGCGTAAAAAAGAAAGAACTACTCAATCCATCGACCATCCGTATGTATTCAACTACTCAACCGGCTATTGGCGACTACGGAATCCTGCGCCACGGAGGACATTACCGTCCGGCAATTATGATTAAAGAATCCTCAGATGTAGAACTTCTGAACGTAAAGATATTCAGTCATCCCGGTATGGGCGTTGTCGGACATCTGTCCAACAACATTACGCTGGATGGCTTGCAAGTTGTTCCCGAACCGGGAAGTGTGATTTCGACCAATACCGATGCCACACACTTCACCTCCTGCTCCGGTAAACTGGTGATTCGAAACAGCAAGTTCCGCGGTAATGGCGACGACTGCACCAATATACATAATTATTATTACTGCATCTATCCCGAAAGTCCAAAACGCGTCGAGATACGAATCGAAGATGCCGATCTTCACGCCCAGTCGCTCGATTATCCTTCAGTTGGCGACACGATGCTCGTCCTAAGTAGCAAGAACATGGTCGAGCAAGGACGATATGTTGTTCAGAAAGTAGATACCTCCACTGCCAAATGGAAAGTAGAGATCGAGCTGAACAGACCGTTACAACTAAGCAATCCTAAGGATTATTACATGACGAACCTAACACGCTTTCCACATGTCTATATCATCAACAACGCTGTCAATTGCCACATGGCACGTGCTTTTTTAGTTAAGAGTCCAAACGTCTACATCGCTGGCAACTGCATCGTACATTCTACGCATACAGCCATCAAACTTGGAGGCGAACTAAGTTGGCACGAAGCCGGTCCTACCCATAATGTTGTGATTGAAAACAACTACATCTCCGGTTGTGGTTATGCAGTTGCTCCCGAAGAAGCTTCGTGCATCTATACAAGTACAGAATCGCCTGAAACGCCGCCTTGCGTAAATCACGATATTATCATCCGCAACAATACGTTCGACACCGATAAACCCAATGCCATCGTATTGAAAGATAGCGAACATGTACAGATTCTGAACAACACGATTGGTCACAAAGATTATGTAAAACAATATAATTGCCACAACATAAAAGTAGAATAGAATATAGAAATGAGTGGGTGCACTATTGTGGTCACTTGATTCTATGTATATTTGCAAAAAAATAATCATTTATATTCGCTAAAAATAAACATCAAGAATCATGAAAAAGATTTTCACGCTGTTCGTTGGGCTTCTCCTTTCAGTTGTTGCCTGCTTCGGTGCCAACGACGAATTATTTATGCTAATTGGGTGCATGGCCGAGCCTTCGCAACCGGGTATGTACGTTTACCGCTTCAATGAAGCATCTGGCACGGCAACGTTGCTCCACAAAGTAAGTCAGATTGCCAATCCTACGTATATGAATTTCACTAAAGACGGCCATTTTCTGTATGCCGCTAGTGAAACACAAGACGGCAAAGCCAAGCTTTATGCCTACGCTTTCAACAACAAGACCGGCGACATCCGTTTCCTCAACTATCAACTCACCGACGGCGACAATCCTTGCAACGTTTGGATCGATGCCGGCAAGCGACTCGCTGTAACTGCCAACTATTTTGGTGGCAGCATCACCGCATTCCCACTACAACGCGACGGACGCCTTCTTAAAGGCAAACTTTACCAATATAAAGGTGGTGATCCGAAATCTGAACGCCAGGAACAGCCTCATCTGCATTGTGTTTATGCTTCTCCCGATGCTCATTATCTTTATGCTGATGATCTCGGAACCGATCAGATTTACAAATACAATTTGGTGGCTGACAAAGCTCATAACACATTATCATTAGTAGAAGGCACACCTGCTTCATTCAAGCTCGCTGCTGGAGAAGGTCCACGTCATGCAGAGTTCCATCCAAATGGAAAGTTTGCCTACCTCATCGGTGAACTGTCTGGACATGTTACCGTTCTGAAATACGACAGAGGTAATCTGACTCCGATACAGACTATTGCTGCCGATACACTGAATGCCTCTGGAAGTGCTGATATTCACATTACGCCGGACGGACGTTTCCTGTATGCCTCAAATCGTCTCAAAGGCGACGGCATTGCCATCTTTTCAATTAATGCCACGACAGGACTACTCACAAAAATTGGCTATCAACTGACTGGTATTCATCCGCGTAACTTCATCATCACACCTAATGGAAAATATCTGCTTTGCGCCTGCCGCGACAGCAATGCCGTTCAAGTTTATGCTATCAACAAAGAAAATGGGCAGTTGACGAATATGGATCACGATATCTCTGTAAACAAACCCATGTGCGTAAAATTTACAGAAATACATTGAGATTGTCAGGGCAAATAAAAAATTATCCTTATATTTGCTGCACGTATTGTTCCTGCTTCGCCTCCGCGGAGCAGGATTAAAAGGGAATCGGGTGAAAATCCCGAACAGTCCCGCTGCTGTAAGCTTCGTCAAAGAATGGGCAATACTTTAGCCACTGAGAAATCGGGAAGGCGCCGCATTCAGGGAGTAAGTCAGAAGACCTGCAATACATACATATTTATCTACGGCTTCGAGGAAAGGCTGAGAGAATACAAAAGGATTTTTCTGATTTCAATTCATTTTCCTGTGTATTATCCTCTTCCTGCGCAGCCACGGATGTGCTAATAATTATATGCCATAATAATTAGTCAAAAAAGCATGAACCGAGACGCGGGATGAGCTCCGCAGAATGGTTCATGCTTTGAATTAAGAATAAAACGTTTGCTATGGTTTTCTTAATTCACTATTCATTATTGGTTCATGACGTTGCCAATTGATTCCGTCTGATTTTGTACGTTGCGAACATCATCATTTACAATCGTATGTTTAGCCTTCTTTGAAGAACCTTGCTTGCCGAAACTATAACTTACGCTAAATATCAGACTCTGCATAGGCACCTTCGTTTTCATATGACTGACATAATCTTTTCCCTGACTGAAAGTCTTCAGTTCGAGTTTGCTGTTGCTTACCGGTGTGATTGCAGATAAACTTACGCTCAAACGATCTTTACAAAATGTGCGAGTTAAACTTCCCACTAACATATTGAATCCCGTGCTCCAACCTTGTAAATTATATTGTTTTGTGGATGCTATCATATTTGCACTCAAACGAATTTTATAAGGCAATGTCTGTTGCAATCCCACCATCATGTTGCCTTGCCAACCATTATTACTCAAACCTAACGTCGGACTATTCAAATCGACATATGAAACGCCGCCATTCAGAGTAATGCGTGTATTTTTGCTTGCATTCCAGTTGATATAGGCATTCAGACCGGTCTGGTGATTTCTTACAATATTACCATATGTCGTATTCAGCAGATTGTCATTATAGAAACTGTAGCTGTCAATGGCATTGTTGCAGATGCTTTCGCGCAAGGTCAGATTGACAATCCATTTTGGATTAAACAGATTGTATACAAGATTGATGTTGTGAGCCTTCTCAGTTTCCAGATTGGTATTGCCATAAGATAAAGCCGTTGGATCTGACTTGTCGATGTAAGGATTCAGCATCGTAATGCCCGGACGACTGATACGCATGTTGTAAGCAAGACCGATATTCTGGCGATCGTTGATTCTATATGAGATGTTTGCCGAAGGAACCAAATTGCCGTAATTCATCTTGAAATTCTCGCCATTACCATAATGATACTTCACATCCTGCCAAGTATGTTCGTAGCGCAAACCTTCTTTGGTAGAAATTTTTCCCATCGTTGCACTATGTTCGACATAAACAGCCATGATGTCATTGTTGTGAGAATAATCGAGACTGCTCGCACTATTCCAAGTATAGTCGTTATCTTTTACCGTATAATAATCAGCTTTAGAAGAGTTATTGCGCAGTATATATTTTAATCCGGCATCCAAATGTTGCGTTTTTCCAAGCGGTGTAGCATAATCCAACTGGATAGTATGCTCAATCGTATTCTTATGCGAATTGGTGAAGCGGTTGGTCAGATTCAAATACTGATTTTCCTCATCTGTATTAAAGTCATTATAAGTTTTGCCTTTATCCGGAGCAGTACTGATCAGATAAGAAACCGTCAGCATTTTATCCTTATTCCCGGCAAATGAGCGCTGGTAGTCAACACTTCCATTAATGGAATAATGAGTATTCTTATTTTTCGACCAACCTCCATAACCGAAACCGCTGCCATAATAGCCACCGCTTAAATTAGTCTGCGTGTTTCCAGTTATATTCGTCGAATAACCCATCAATCCGAAAGTAGCCGATAATAATCTTAAGGAGTCAATTTCATATCCCATACTCAGATTACCCATCTGTACATCAAATTTTGTATCAGCATTCTGCAAATAACTCATCATTGAATTGCCAGTCGTCGCATTCAACTGCTCACGACTCGTCGAAATTTCCATATTTTTTACATTATTATGTGCTACATTCCCATTGAACGACAATGAGAGTTTTTTCTTCTGCAAGCTTAAATAGGCACCTCCCATTTCTCCCTTGTTATTTATCATTGCACGGATGGTTCCATTGTAAGCATCCATGCTTCCGTCTTTGGTTGCAGCTTGTTTGTTCATGATCAGATTTAAAACGCCACCAACGCCTTCTGCATCATATTTGGCACCTGGATTGGTAACCACTTCAATATTCTGTACACTACTAGCAGGCATATTCTTAAAGATCTGCGACGGATTACTGCTCATCATTACACTTGGTTTTCCATCAACAAACACTTTGAAACTGCTACTGCCATTTACCGTAATATTATCGCTTCCGTCAACTGTTACCATCGGAACTTTTCGAAGCATATCGAGAACTGTATTTGTCTTAGCATCTACATCATCGGAAACACTGTAACTCATCTTATCAACTGTCATCTTTACCAACGGTTTCTGTGCAACAACCTCAACATTGCCTAACTGTGTTACATTATCAGATATATATAATGTACCCAAATCGATAGGAGAATTGTCTTTAATATTAAATGTACGAATCACGTCGGTACGACCTACAGAAGTAAACAAAATAACATGTTCGCCTTTTCCCTTCACTTCCAACTGAAAAGCGCCTTCCATATTGGTCACATTCATAGCAACCGGTGTGGCCATCTTTTTCTGTTGATAAACGCGGATGGTAGCATATGGCTCACCCTGATGTGTCAAGGAATCGAGCAAGAATCCTTTAACAATAGCTTTTTGTGCAAATACACCTGTGGGTAAAAGCAGTCCGGCAAGGATAACTAAGAATAAATTTTTAGCAAACGTTTTCATATCGAATACTTTTAATTGTTATTGATGCAACAAATGTAGACAAGCACAAACGCCAAATCAATGAAAATTCGACGAATGGGGTGTTTGCCTTCGACGAAACAAGAAAAACAGAAGACATAGAAATAAATATTGAGACTGATTTCGATGAAAAATCACTATTTGTAGTGATTGTACAAACCTTTTTAAATAACGTCCTTTGCATAAAATAAAAGACAAAGAACATGAAGAAGTATTTTTCTCTAATGATGGCCATTGTAGCCATTTCCTTCATTATGGTGAGTTGCAGTAAAGATGATAAAGAAGAAGCAACTAATTCCATCAAAAGGAGCATCACTATCAAGACAAGTGATTATACTAAATGGACCTATTTTTCTTTTGAGAAAGGCGACACTGTAGCTGTGCCCAATGATTTTAAGAATGACAAGACTTGGGATCTGGCATTCCATCGTTGGGATGTACGGAGCAATGGCGGAGAATCCGGTATCGGCGCAGGAGGTGCTTATGCAGTTGCTTACTCTATCAAAGACATCACTGAAGAATCTGCTTTAGCAACATGGAGTATTCCTGCATCATCAGCCAGTTTTACAAAAGATGCGCTTATTAAAACATATATGGCTGTTCCTAACATGTATGCCGATTCAGACGCCGATCAGCGTGTTGAAGTACCAGCAAACACTGTTTTAGGTTCATGGATGACTGTTAAGATGGCATCCATTCCTCCTACATACACCGTTGCAGGAAATGCATTCGTTGTTAAAACAGCCAGTGGAAAGTATGCAGTCGTTCAGTTCACCAATTATATGAATGACAAAGCAGAAAAAGGCTATGTCACTTTTGAATATATCTATCCGGTAAATATTTGGAATTAATACAATGATCATCGAAGCGTTGCTCACTTGCCTGTCTGTCATATCACTGCCTGCGGACACAGTATCTTTACGTGGAACTGTCACGGATGCAAATGGTAATCCTTTGCCTGGCGCAACCGTTATGATTCAAGGCACATCACGTGGTACAACTACAGATACGGATGGCCACTTCAGACTGTCAGGGAAAGTTGGACAACGCACTTTTCAGATTCGATATACAGGCTTTACTCCTATTGATACAAGTTTTTACTGGCGCCCGAACACTCGTCCACTCCATATTTCTATGAAAGAAAATTCATTCGGGATGGATGAAGTGGTCGTCACTGGTACTCGTACTCCCAAAGCATTAACCGATGCTCCTGTCATCACGCGTGTCATCACCGCTTCGGAAATACGCAAAGATTCGCCACAGTCGCTGATGGATGTCCTTGAAACAGAACTTCCAGGAATAGAATTCACACGTACAGAAGGTGTTACCAACAGCGTTACCTTCCAAGGTTTGAGTGCTAACTACCTGCTATTTCTGGTAGATGGCGAAAGGATGGCAGGTGAAACATCGCGTAGCAATCCAGACTTCAACCGAATCGATATAGATAATATAGAACGAATTGAAGTAGTCAAAGGAGGTATGTCAACGCTTTACGGATCCGGAGCCGTTGCAGGTGTAATAAATATTATTACTCAATCGGCCAACAAACCTTTTCAAGCAAAAGTGAATGCCCAATATGATACGGAAGGCGAACAGAAATATGGCTTAAATATCGGTACAAAAAAAGGACGTTTTACTTCATTCACTTCCGGTCTTGCCCGCTTCAAATCAGCATATACCATGCGCGACAGCAAACTGTTGCAACATTATTATGACGACGGACGAGTAGCCACCTCCGACTCTACACTTTCAGAAATAGAGATTGAAGGATACCGAAATTTCACGATTGAAGAGAAATTGGGTTATCGCTTTTCAAACAAGTTGAACGCATCACTCAAAGGAAGTTATTATAACCATGAACGCTACAATGCTGGATTAGAAGGTACTTTGAAACATGACCTCTATCATGATTGGAATGTCGTAGCAAAAATGCAGTATGACATAACTACAAAAAGCCGCTTCGAACTGACATACAACTACGACGACTATAGCAAATATTACAAATATTTCAAATTAAACGAGACAGACCTTAACTATAAAAACATTTTACATCATCCGAAATTACTGTTTATTACAGACATCATCCCATCGAATACACTGGTTGCCGGTGTTGAAACGTACTCTGAAAAGCTGCAGACTTACCAGTTCAGTGATTCGACACACAATGTGACGCGCGCTGCGGCTTATCTGCAAGATGATTATACCATCAACAAACATTTTTCTTTACAAGCCGGTTTGCGAATGGATCATCACTCAAAATATGATAACGTAAATCTAAACCCTAAGCTCTCGGTCATGTTAAAAACTTCAGGTTGGAACTTCCGCGCAGGATATGCTGCAGGATTCAGAGCACCAACACTTAAAGAACTTTATACAGCCTGGGATCATCAAGGAATGTTCAAATTGATGGGCAATCCGAACTTAAAACCGGAAAAAAGCCATAATCTCTCGGCTTCTATGGAATACACAAAAGGTGTTTTCAATGCTTCGCTAAACGGTTACTACAACCATATTTACAACAAGATTTCTACTGTTTGGAATGCCAAACAAGATACAAGCTTTTATAATAACATCGATAAAGCGACTGTTTCGGGCATTGATTTCAACTTACGAGTTCGGCTATTTGATAACTGGACTTTAAAAGGCGGCTATGCTTACGTGCGTGATCGTCAAATGGTAGATGGATATAACACCTCATCAACACGCCCGCATTCTGCAAATATTCGATTGGAATACAATTTCAAAGTAAACAATTTACTTTTCTCGGCGGGTTTAAACGGTCGTTATCTTGGCAAACTTAAAGTCTACAGTGAAGACAGTAAAGGCGATTATTATGCTGTACACTATCCTGCTTACTCACTATGGAGACTAAACTTCGCTGGTCAGTTTCCACATGGTATCAAAGCAAACTTCGGAATAAACAATTTATTCAATTATAAACCGGATAATGTCACTTACAATGCTGGAATTACACGGGGAATGACTATTTTTGCAGCTGTATCAGTGGCAATTGAGGAACTGACTAAACGCAATTAACATAGATAAGATGAATATAAAAAAAACAATATGTATCGTGCCGCTAATCTTACTGACCATCAGTTTGCAGGCACAAAAGAAGCAAGTTTCGGGAGCATCAGAACTTCGGAATACAGTTACATATCTGGCTTCAGATGAACTGGTCGGTCGTTATCCGGGTACTCATGGAGATACTCTTGCCGCAAATTTTATTGTTTCGCACTTTGAAAAATCCGGCATCAAACCATGGGGAAATCCATCCTCAACTGATAAAAAGAAAAAATATTTCCAAGACTTTGATTTGCCTCTATCACAAAAAGTAGAAGGCGATAATCATTTGATGATCGGAACAAATTCGCTTAAACTGAACACCGATTATCGCCCATTGAATTATAGTGGCAATGGATCTGTCAAAGGTGAAATCATATATCTGGGTTTTGGCTTGCAGAGTAATGACAAATCATTTCCTTGGAACGATTATCGTAATGCTGATGTCAAAGGCAAATGCGTATTAATTTTACGTGGGCTTCCGGATAATAAAAAGATACAGAAGCAGATGGCACATCTGTCATCCGATCGTAGCAAAGCACTGTTGGCTCAGGATATGGGTGCAACAGCCGTAATGTTTATCAGTCAGGCCAGTGATAGTGTAGATGCTTTCGGAAGTTTGACCGAACGCGATTTTGCCTTGAAGATTCCGGTTGTACAAATCAAGCGCAACATGGCCGAAAAGATTTTCGGCAGCGACGCACTGAATGATAGAGAATCCGGTATGGGAGCTATGGCTGCCATGGGTGGAGCAATGGGAAACATGCAAACAGGCGATTCGCCCAAAATACAGAACAACCAAACGGATCTGCAAGTCAATCTGGTAAGAGTCTATGTCAAAACGCACAATATTGTTGGCTATTTGGAAGGCAGCAACCCCGCATTGCGCAACGAATATATTATTATCGGCGCTCACTATGACCATCTGGGCATGGGCGGCGAACATTCAGGATCACGAAGACCTGATACACTGGCTATCCATCACGGAGCCGACGATAATGCGTCCGGTGTAGCAACCATGTTGCACTTAGCTCGCCAATTAAAAAGCGTGCGACCAGAACGAAGCGTGCTCTTTGTTGCATTCAGTGCTGAAGAAGAAGGTGTTATCGGTTCAAAACAGTTTGCCGACAAATTACCGGTAAAAGCAGAATCCGTCTCAGCAATGTTCAATTTTGATATGGTAGGGAGTCTGCGAAACTCAGCTTTAACGGTTGGAGGCAGTGGAACATCAACCGAATCTGATTCACTGATACATGTCGCTGCAAAAGGATCCGGATTACATGTCACTTGTTCACCGGAAGGCTACGGTCCATCCGATCATGCCTCGTTTTATGCCAAACAGATTCCTGTATTCTACTTCACAACAGGCGGCACTTTAACTTATCATACACCTGACGACCAAGCTTCGACATTGAATTATGCCGGAATGGATTCGGTTGCCAATTACGCACAAAAGCTAATCAGTCTCGTTGCCAATCGCCCAAATAAACTCACATATCATGAAGCAGGCGCTCCAAACGCTGAACCGATGCGTGCACAATTCAAAGTGACTTTAGGATTGATGCCCGACATTACAGGAGGCGACAATAAAGGATTGCGTGCAGATATCGTAGTCAAAGGCAAACCCGCTTACGAAGCAGGCTTACGTTCGGGCGATGTCATTACGGATATTAACGGAAAGAGTGTCAGCAATATAGAAGACTATATGGCAAGACTTTCAGAACTCAAACCGGGCGAAAATGTAAATGTAAAAGTTCGTCGAGGCACAGAAATAATTAATTTTGTTGTTCATCTTACAAATCCAAACAAATGAAAAAGACTTTATATTGGACGATAGCTATCCTTATTACGTTGGCTGCCAGTGTTTATCAGCGAATGACTGGTCCAACTTACCCAAAACATTTTCAAGTTGAAATGGATGGCATGAACTATAAGTTTACACTTCCTCGAAGTGCAGGGACCAATCCAATAGTACCCCTTCTACTGAAAGGAGCACCTAAAGAAATGGATGCCTATGTGCTGTGGCGGCATTATCCATCACATGAATATTTCAATGAGATTCATATGACACCGACAAAAGATGGTTTACTGGCTTTGTTGCCCGCACAGCCTGCTGCCGGAAAATTAGAATACTTTATCAATATCAACGGTAAAAGCTACTTCGGAGACGAACCTCTGATTATCCGTTTCAAAGGCGACGTGCCTGCAACTATCCTGATTCCGCATATTCTACTGATGTTTGTAGCCATGCTTTTTGCCTGCTATGCAGGAATCATGGCAATAATCAAGAATCCGACATACAAAAAATACACACTAATTACAGCTGTTATTCTTTTCATCGGTGGATTTATCTTCGGGCCTCTGGTACAACACTATGCTTTTGGAATGTATTGGAGTGGACTGCCATTTGGAACCGATCTGACCGACAACAAAACGCTCTTTGCTTTGATAGCTATTCTGGCTGCCGTCGTCACTAGGAAATGGAAATGGAATCACATCGTGACAATCATTGCCGTATTGGTTATGTTTATTGTCTTCTCCGTACCTCACAGTGTACGCGGTTCAGAACTCAATCGAAATACAGGGCAGATCGAAGTCGGGAAATAAATGATATAAACGTTTATTATGGAACAACAAATTATTTGGTGCTACCTGGTTTTAATCAATCTGATAGCATTCAGTTTATATGGCATCGACAAGGCAAAAGCCCGTATGGGAAAATGGCGTATTCCTGAATTACATCTCCTATTGGTTGCTGTAATAGGAGGATCCATTGGCGCTTTGTGCGGAATGTTTTTCTTTCACCATAAGACACAGCATCTTAAGTTCCGCATCGGCTTGCCACTAATACTGATTTTACAACTGATTATTGTCGGATACTTTCTCTATAAGTAATTTTTCTCATTTCATTCGGAATGATTGCTAAATTCATTCGAATGTAACTTCCAATTCATTCGAATGAATCATTCGTTTGACATATGTTGAATGAACCGTTCATTCGAATGAAATGGTTCGCGCATTCGAATGAAATTCCATCCCTCTCCAAATGTATTCCAATCTATGATTAATTAAGGGAAGGATAAATCAAACTAGAAATTATTTTTTAACGGTAATCTCATTTCCATGTAAAATATAATTACTATGTTTACGCCAAATAAACACGTAACAAATATCTTATAAAAAAAGAGAAACGCTATGAACAATGCAATTTTCAGGTTTCCTAAACCCATCAATGAACCAGTACAAGCTTATGCTCCAGGCTCAAGTGAAAAACTCACTCTAAAAAAGGAATTAGCCCGATTATCTTCCGAAGAATGGGATATTCCATTGGTTATTGGTGGAAAAGAAATCCGTACAGGCAATACCGGTAAAGTTGTCATGCCACATGACCATCACCATGTATTAGCCACCTATCATAAAGCAGGAGAAAAAGAGGTACAAATGGCCATCGATGCAGCAATGAAGGCGCATAAAGAATGGTCGGAACTGCCTTGGGTTGAACGCGCATCAGTCATGTTAAGAGTTGCCGAGCTTTTAGCAACAAAGTATCGTTATGTACTGAATGCATCAGTGATGCTGGGACAAAGTAAGAACCCATTCCAAGCTGAAATCGACTCACCTTGCGAATTAATTGACTTCCTTCGTTTCAGTACATTCTATGCTAGTCAGGTCTATGCTGATCAGCCTTATTCTGAAACTGGTATATTAAACCGTATGGAATATCGCGCTCTGGAAGGTTTTGTATTCTCGCTAACTCCATTCAACTTCACCTCTATTGCATCGAACCTGAACATGGCTCCGGCAATGATGGGTAATGTTTGCGTTTGGAAACCGTCAACTACAGCCATCTATTCAAACTATTTCCTGATGAAAGTATTCAAGGAAGCAGGTCTGCCGGACGGCGTTGTCAACTTTATTCCTGGTAAGGGAAGTGTTATTGGCAAAGTAGTTACAACCAGCCCTGATTTGGCAGGATTCCATTTTACCGGCTCAACTGAAACATTCAAGACATTATGGCGTGAAATGGGTGAAAACCTGGGCACATACAAATCTTATCCAAAGATTGTTGGTGAGACAGGTGGAAAGAACTTCATTTTCGTTCATCCGTCAGCTTCTGCAGCAGACATCGCAGCAGCTATCGTACGTGGTGCTTTTGAATATCAGGGACAGAAATGTTCAGCAGGTTCACGCGCATACATTCCTAAATCATTATGGAAAGAAGTAAAAGAAAGAGTTGGCGCTATGATGGCTGAGATTAAGATGGGTGACGTTCAAGACTTCTCCAACTTTATTAATGCAGTTATCGACGAAGCATCATTTGACAACATCATGAACTACATCAATTATGCAAAACAAGCACCTGATGCAGAAATAGTGTTCGGCGGCAAAGGCGACAAATCTGTAGGTTATTTTGTTGAACCAACAGTTATCCAAACAACTAATCCGACATTCAAGACGATGGTTGAAGAAATATTTGGCCCGGTTATCACTATCTACGTCTATGATGACGACAAGTATGAAGAAACTTTGGAACTTTGCGATCGCACCTCTCCTTATGGATTGACTGGTTCTATCTTTGCGAATGATCGTTATGCCGTTGACATGGCATTCAACAAACTGCGTTACTCGGCTGGTAATTTCTATATCAATGACAAACCAACCGGCGCTGTTATTGCTCAGCAACCGTTCGGAGGTTCTCGCGCTTCAGGAACTAATGACAAGGCAGGTGGCCCATTGAATCTGATTCGTTGGACAAATCCTCGCTGTATTAAGGAAACATTTGTTCCATCAACTTCCTACGGCTATCCGTTCTTAAAAGAAAAATAATTAACGACAAAAGAGAGAACAGAAAACTATCCAAAGTTTCCGGTTCTCTCTTAATTTAAACAATAAACAAATCATTATTAATACCATGTTAGATTTTAAAAATACCGAAATAGCTTTCTCTGCCAAATCGCAAGGCGAGCTAAATAATGCTTATCTGCTGTTTAACACAATAAAACACCCAGGTTTAGTAAAGTTTGCTAGCGCGGCAAGTACATTAGCTTTGAATATTCATTTTCCCGTTGCTTGGGCTATAAAGCCAACTCTCTACAAACAATTCGTCGGTGGAGAAACACTGGAAGATTGTACGAAAACCATCGATCATTTGATGAAATTCAATGTTCGTTCAACACTCGACTTTTCTGCTGAAGGGAAACAAACTCCAGAAGGAATAAAAGCTACATTTGATGAAACCATGCGTTCTATTGATTTTGCCAAAGGCAACGACAAATTAGCATACGCTGTTTTCAAACCATCTACAGTTATCACTGACGAACTTCTCGCCAAAGCTTCAGAAAAACGCGAAGAACTGACAATTGAAGAAGTAAAAGAATTCCGCGAATATAAAGAACGTTTTATGGCTTTCTGCCAACGTGCATATGACAATGATGTTCGCTTGATTGTCGATGCCGAAGATTATTGTTTCCAAGACGCTATCGATGAGTTGACCGATGAAGCAATGCGGAAATTCAATAAAAAACGTGCTATCGTATTTGCCACATTGCAAATGTACCGTCACGACCGTATGCCATATCTGAAACGTATCTTGGCCGATGCTACTGAAAAAGGATATATTGCAGGTGTCAAATTTGTTCGCGGTGCCTATATGGAGGCTGAACGAGCTCGTGCAGATGCTATGGGATATCCCGATCCTATCTGTCCTAATAAACAGGCAACAGATGATAACTATAATGCTGCCGTACAGTTTACAATAGAAAATATAGAACATTTCGAAATGTTTATGGGTACTCATAATGAGGAAAGCAACTATAAACTGGCAAAACTTTTGGACGAAAAAGGTATCGCTCATAATGATAAACGCATCTTCTTCGCACAATTGCTGGGAATGAGCGATAATATTTCATTCAACCTTGCACACGAAGGCTACAATGTAACCAAATATGTACCTTATGCAAAAGTCAAAGATGTTCTTCCGTATCTGATTAGGCGTGCTGAAGAAAATACCTCAGTAGCAGGACAGACTTTACGTGAACTCACTATGCTTAAAGCTGAAATAGACCGTCGTAAAAAGGCTGGTAAATAAAGACATTCTTCTATAGGCACAGTAAACAAAATTGTTTACTGTGCCTTTTTTTGTCCTCTCAGTTACGATATTATTATTCCTTTCATAACTTTGCAAACGCTATTTAT
Organism: Tannerellaceae bacterium; assembly: GCA_036734445.1. Lineage (GTDB taxonomy): Bacteria > Bacteroidota > Bacteroidia > Bacteroidales > Tannerellaceae > Parabacteroides. The sequence goes on along the minus strand of DAIMYP010000011.1, from coordinate 38,606 downwards.
ATCGTACAGACAAATTCAGCTAAAACACAGCAATTTTAAAATTACATAAAATTAATATGGAGGAGATTTACTGTTTCTATAGAAAGACAATTGAAAAATATACCGAATTAGCAAAACAAATAGGTAAACAAATATATCTATTAGGAAGCATTAGATTAGCATTAGTCATTGCTATGATTGCAGCAATCTGGTTATTTAAAGCATCTTATTGGACTGTAATTATAGGAATTATTATTGCTTTTATGCTCCCATTTGCATTCCTAATGATTTGGCATACCCGTCTATCTGCAAAGAAAAATTATGATGAGGCTATAGCCAAACTTTGTCAAGATGAAATAAACAGTTTGGAATATAATTTCAGTGCTTTCGACGGTGCCCCAGAAAAATGTTCAGCAGATCATCCCTTTAGCTTAGATCTCGACATTTTTGGAGAACAATCCCTTTTTCAATCCATTAACCGTACCGTTACTTGGAATGGCAAGGAACTACTGGCCGAATGGTTTGAAAAGCCTCTAGCAGACAAAAATACTATTTTAAAACGTCAAGAGGCAATTCGTGAACTAAGTAAACTAACGCCGTTGAGACAGCACTTCTTTGTAACCGGAATCCTACAACCTGGTGGACAAAATGATTTTAGATTACTCAAAGCATTATCAAAAACCGAATATTACTTTATCAAAAGCAAGCTTTGGAAAGCATTGATTATCATAATTCCTATAGTTTGGATTGCGACCTTAGTAGGCAGTCTATTTAATTTAATTCCTATATCAATAATCGGTCTTTTGTTTTGTTTTTCTATACTAATTGCTTATGCAAAATCTCAAAAAGTATCTACATTATATAATTCTGTCAATAAGATGGAGAAACTGCTTCTGACATATTCAGATCTCATTAAAGCTATTGAAGGACAAACTTTCCAATCATCAGCATTAATCGATATTCATCAGCAATTATCTGCTCAAAACAAAGTTGCTTCAATTGCCATCAAACAACTTTCACACTACATTGGAGCATTAGATCAACGGTTTAGCCTTATTGGACTCTTACTAAATATTTTTACGTTACGCGATACACGCATAACTATGCATATCGAACAATGGAACAAGACTTATGCACTCGAAACAGTATGTTGGTTTAATGCTCTTGCCCAATTTGATGCTTATAGTTCGTTGGCTGGCTTCGCATATAACCACCCGGACTACATTTATCCCCAAATATCTGATTCATATTTTGAAATGAAAGGGAAGGCTTTAGGTCACCCTCTTCTGAATAGAAATGTATGCGTTCGAAATGATGTGGATATAGAAAAAGCACCATGGTTTTTAATCATCACTGGTGCAAATATGGCTGGAAAAAGCACTTACTTACGCACTATTGGTGTCAATTTTTTATTGACTTGCATAGGCGCACCAGTATGTGCTGAGTCATTAACACTTTATCCGGCACAAATGATTACAAGTCTACGTACAGCAGACTCATTGTCCAGCAACGAATCCTATTTCTTTGCAGAATTAAAAAGGCTGAAGATTATCATCGATCGCCTGAATAGTGGAGAAAATTTATTTATCATATTAGATGAAATATTGAAAGGAACAAATTCTATTGACAAACAAAAAGGATCATTGGCCCTCATTAAACAACTAATAGCAAGTAAGGCTTGCGGAATAATTGCCACACATGATCTTGTATTAGGCAGTTTAGAAAAGATGTTTCCTGAAGAAGTTAAAAATTATCGTTTCGAAGCAGATATCACAAAAGACAAATTAACCTTCACATACCACATACGTGAAGGTATAGCACAAAACATGAATGCATGTTTCCTAATGAACAAAATGGGAATTACCCTTCCTTTATCATAAAAATAACCTATTTTAAAATCAAAAGTAATCGGCTCTTGATTATAAAATAGGTTATTTCTGATTATACCGCAACTACCTACGGTAACATTATAAAGTTATTTTTTCCTTGTCTGAGTTCTTTTTGTTGATGTAGTAGTATTCTTAGTCGACTTCGTTGAAGTTGTAGCCTTCGTTGAAGTAGTCGTTGCTGTCGTGACTTTTCTATACTTTTCAACTTCTGACAAATGTTTTCTTATATCAGCGATACGCGTAGCATCACTCGGGTGAGTACTCATAAACTCTGGAACTGTAGTTGAATTCCCACTTGACATCTTCTGCCAGAAATTGAGAGCCACATCAGGATTATAACCAGCCATGGCCATAAAAACCAAACCCATATAATCAGCCTCAGATTCATGTTTACGAGAAAATGGCAACGTAACACCATACTGCGCTCCCAATCCATAAACAGTATTTCCCAATTGTTGAATAGCTGCTGATTTGGTACTTAAAGCTTGCCCAACTATTGCGGCACCATATTGAGCCAATAGTTGCTGACTCATACGTTCATTACTATGCTTAGCTACAGCATGAGCAACTTCATGACCGATAACGACTGCCAATTCATCATCAGAAGACACATAAGGAAGTAATCCCTCATAAACAACAATTTTTCCACCTGGCATACAAAAAGCATTCACTTGTGAATCTTTTACCAGATTAAATTCCCATGAAAAATTTTGGATTTCACTTTCTAAACCATTTTGTTTCAAATAAGCCTCTGTGGCAGCTGCTATCCTTTTTCCAACACGAACAACCATAGCAGTTTCAGCTTGGTTAGTAGACTTTGTAGCAGATTTGATATAACTGTCATACTGAGTGAGACTGGATGACAAAACTTCAGAATCAGAAACAAGCAATACTTGTTTTCTCCCAGTCAAAGGGACACTGCTGCAACTACTTAACAATAACAACGTTGCAAAAAAAAGAGTTATAACCTTTTTCATTGTATCATAATTTATTAACGCAGCAAAAGTATCATTTCTTTTTCTAAAATGGTAATTCTTAGCCATCTTTATTCAGCTAAAAATGAAAATATGCATTTTCATGCAAAAATTTAGTTCTAAATGAATATTTATTCAATAATAGTGCATATATTTGCATGCGTTTTGCATAAACATACAATATGACAAGTAAAAAAGCTAGATTAGAAACGATTAGAAACATTCTTGAGACTGAAGCTATAGAGAATCAAGAAATATTACTTCGCAAATTAGAAGCGAAAGGATTTCAAATTACTCAAGCAACGCTTTCACGAGACATCAAACGGCTCAAAGTAGTTAAAGTACACGACGGGGACAATAGCTATGTTTATCGTCTGCCCGACTATCAGTATACACTACAAAGCCAAGATAAAGATATTCAAAATAATTTCAAAGTTGAATTTTCCGGAAACTTAGCAGTTGTTAAAACTCGTCCGGGATATGCAATGGGAATTGCCTCGGATATAGATATGCATGCCCCACATGAAATATTAGGAACAATTGCAGGTGATGACACAATTCTCATCATACCAAGAGAAGGCATCAGTCGTGATAAGATCGTCAAAGCATTATCAATGTTTCTATGAAAATTCAAATAGATACAATTCAAAAGGAAAAGGAAAAGGGAAAATAAAAGAGGTATATAAAATGGAAGAAGAAAAAGAAATTGACGTAATGGTTGCCGACTCTTCACATGAAGTATATGTCGACACCATATTAGACACTATTGAAGCTGCAGCAAAAGTACGCGGTACAGGTATAGCAAAGCGTACACATGAATATGTAGCACAAAAGATGAAAGAGGGTAAAGCTGTCATCGCATTAGCAGGAGAAGAATTTGCAGGTTTCAGTTATATAGAATCCTGGGGACACAAACAATTTGTAGCTACATCAGGCTTAATTGTTCCAGAAAAATTTCGTGGATTAGGTGTAGCAAAACGAATTAAGGAAGCGACTTTTGCACTTGCCCGTCTACGTTGGCCAAAAGCAAAAATATTCAGTCTGACATCTGGAGCTGCAGTGATGAAAATGAATACTCAATTGGGATATGTTCCTGTCACATTTAATGAACTCACTGACGATGATGCTTTCTGGCACGGTTGTGAGGGTTGTATTAATCACCACATACTGGTAGAAAAAGAAAGGAAATTCTGCATTTGTACCGCTATGTTATATGATCCAAGTGATCCTCGTAATATCAGACATGAAAAAGAAAACAGAGACAATCCTGAAGTATCTGACGTATTAACTCATTTAGTAAAAATGCTCGGATCAACACAAAAATAAAATATAACAAAATGAAGAAAAAAGTAGTAGTAGCATTCAGTGGAGGTTTGGACACATCATTCACAGTTATGTACTTAGCTAAAGAAAAAGGTTACGATGTATACGCTGCATCAGCTAATACAGGTGGCTTTAGTGAAGAACAATTAAAAAAGAACGAAGAAAATGCCTACAAACTAGGTGCTGTGAAATATGTTACTATAGATGTAACAAAAGAATATTACGAAAAGAGTTTGAAATATATGATTTTTGGAAATGTGCTTCGTAATGGCACTTACCCAATATCTGTCAGTTCTGAACGTATTTTTCAAGCACTTGCAATTGCCCGTTATGCCAATGAAATTGGAGCTGACGCTATTGCCCATGGCTCTACAGGAGCTGGAAATGATCAGGTTCGTTTCGATATGACATTTATGGTTCTTGCACCGAACGTTGAAATTATAACATTGACTCGAGATATGGCATTAAGTCGTAACTTTGAAATCGAGTATCTGAAGAATCATGGATTTGAAGCAGATTTTACAAAACTCAAATATTCATATAATGTTGGCTTATGGGGAACATCCATCTGCGGAGGAGAAATTTTGGATTCAACTCAAGGTTTGCCTGAAAGTGCTTATTTAAAACAAGTAACAAAAACAGGTAGTGAACAATTAAGCATTGATTTCAAGAAAGGAGAAATTGCCGCGGTTAACGGAGAAACTTTTGATGACAAAATAAAAGCAATACAGAAAGTAGAAGAAATAGGTTCAGCCTATGGCATTGGACGAGATATGCATATTGGTGACACTATTATAGGTATTAAAGGACGAGTTGGTTTCGAAGCTGCTGCTCCAATGCTTATTATTGGTGCGCACCGCTTTCTCGAGAAATATACATTAAGCAAATGGCAACAGTACTGGAAAGATCAAGTGGCAAACTGGTATGGTATGTTTCTACATGAAAGCCAGTATCTCGAACCGGTAATGAGAGACATTGAAGCCATGTTGCAAGAGTCACAACGCAATGTTAACGGAACTGCCATTCTTGAATTACGCCCATTATCTTTTTCAACAGTTGGTGTTGATTCAAAAGATGATTTAGTGAAAACTAAATTTGGTGAATATGGAGAGATGCAGAAAGGATGGACAGCCGAAGACGCAAAAGGATTTATCAAAGTCCTTTCTACACCGTTACGTGTATACTATAATAATCACAAAGACGAAAAAATATAAAATGATAAAAGTAGGAATTATTGGTGGGGCTGGTTATACAGCAGGCGAACTTATTCGTCTGCTGATTAATCATCCTCAAACTGAAATTGTATTTGTTAATAGTAGCAGTAACGCCGGCAACAAAATCACCGATGTACATGAAGGTCTCTATGGAGAAACAGATCTAACGTTCACCGATAAATTGCTTCTAGAGGATATTGACGTTCTCTTCTTTTGCACAGCACATGGAGATACTAAAAAATTCATTGACACGCATGACATACCTAAACAATTGAGACTGATAGATCTCAGTATGGACTATCGCATCGAAAATTCTTCACATGATTTTGTTTATGGACTTCCTGAACTTAACCGTTCTAAGATTCGCAACGCACAACATATTGCCAATCCTGGATGTTTCGCTACATGTATCCAACTAGCCGCATTGCCTTTAGCAAAACATTCTTTACTAAATGCTGAATTGCATGTTAATGCCATAACGGGATCAACAGGTGCAGGGGTAAAGCCCTCTCCTACGTCACATTTCAGTTGGCGCAATGATAACATTTCAATATACAAACCCTTTACACATCAACATTTGGCAGAAATCAAGCAAAGTTTCACCCAATTGCAAAACAATTTCAATGGAGCAATATCCTTTATTCCAATGAGAGGTAATTTTGCCCGAGGAATTTTAGCCACAGCATACCTTGATTGTCCAATGGAATTAAACGATTTGAAAGAAATTTATAGTGCTTACTACTCTGAGCATCCGTTTACTTTCGTAACAGATAATAATCCAGATCTCAAACAAGTAGTTAATACAAACAAATGTCTCGTCTATTTAGAAAAATATGACAATAAATTATTGATTGTTTCTATTATAGACAACTTATTAAAAGGAGCTAGCGGACAAGCTATACAAAATATGAACTTAATGTTCGGATTTGACGAAATGGCAGGTTTGCATTTAAAACCTTCCGCCTTCTAACATATTAAAATAACCAGATAAATAAATCAACACATGCAATTATTTAATGTATATCCATTATTCAATATAGAAATTGTAAAAGGTAAAGGTTGCCACGTATGGGATAAAGAAGGCAACGAATATCTTGATTTGTATGGTGGTCATGCCGTCATATCAATAGGGCACAGCCACCCAACTTATGTAAAAGCAATAACAGAACAAGTAAACCGCTTGGGATTTTACTCAAACTCTGTAATAAATAGCCTTCAACAAACATTGGCCAATAAATTGGGAAAGGCTTGTGGGTACGATGATTATTCACTCTTTCTAATTAATTCGGGAGCTGAAGCAAATGAAAACGCATTAAAACTTGCTTCATTTCATAATGGTAAAAAACGTGTAGTCGCTTTTAAACATTCATTTCATGGCAGAACATCGGCAGCAGTTCGAGTTACTGATAATCCAAAAATCATTGCACCAATCAATGAAGGACTAGAAGTCTGTTATCTTCCATTAAATGATGCGAATGCAGTAGAGTCTGAACTAAAAAAAGGAGATGTTTCTTCTGTTATAATTGAAGGTATACAAGGAGTTGGAGGCATACAAGTTCCTAAAGATCAATTCATGCGTGATCTTCGCTCTTTATGTACAAAATATGAAGCTTGCTTAATAATTGACGAAATTCAATCTGGTTATGGGCGCAGTGGAAAATTCTTTGCTCACCAATATGCAGATATTCGCGCTGATTTAATTACTGTTGCTAAAGGCATTGGCAATGGCTTTCCAATGGGAGGATTAATCATCAGTCCTATGTTTAAACCCGTCTATGGCATGCTAGGTACAACTTTTGGGGGAAATCATTTAGCATGTACTGCAGCTATTGCCGTGTTAGTCATTATGAACCAAGAACATTTGATTGAAAATGCAAACAAAGTTGGTAATTACCTTTTAGAACAATTACGCACTATCCCAAATATAAAAGAAATCCGCGGACGTGGACTGATGATTGGAATAGAATTTGAAGAATCCATTAAAGAAATGCGTAGCAAACTCCTATTTGAACAGAAAGTATTTACCGGTGTTGCTGGGACAAACACAATTCGCTTACTTCCGCCACTATGCTTAAGCTTAAGCGAAGCAAAAGATTTTCTCACACGTTTCAAAAAGGTTCTAAACGCTTAATTGTTGCTTTATTATATAGCTGTGTTTCCAAGATTCAAACGAATCCAAAAAGAGGGTGCCTTAAAAGCACCCTCTTCTAATTGTTTAGAGAAACAAACTTTTCATAGTTAAAGAATTATCAATATATAAACTATCATTTTTTCATAGTTAAGGTCTTGGTTATTTTCTCATAGTTAAGGTCTTGGTTATTTTCTCATAGTTAAAACCTTGAAAATATAAATTATCGACTTATATTCTTATTACATTTTTACCATATTCAAAATATGTATAATAAATAAATGTATTTATCGATATACTTTATTATTTATCATAAATATTGTTTTCTTTATTTTCTGCAAATATATACCATTATTCCATGATGGACAAATTTATTTAAATAAAAAACGAAATACTAATATGTTTCTAAACATAGAAAAATATTTTAATATGTCAGTTATTTTCCTATAAAAGAAAATCATCTTCAATGTCATTAAAAATTTAATTATCAATATTCTAGTATTTTCAATATAAAGTAATAAAAAGCCAATAATAACTATTTTATATTGACACAATGTCGTTTTATACATTTTTTATTAGCAAAATGTATTTATCATATTTAATTAAATTTATTATGGGAAATTATTGATGTTATAATGTTCGTTTTCTACTAATTTAATATATAGAATGTCAGTAAAAAAATGATTTTCAAACAAAAAGTAACATATTCATGAAAAAACTATCTTTTTGTCTATATACAAAAACAAAAAAACATTACATTTGCATGATTTCAGGTCAAACTAAAAAATAATAGAATACCCATGACTACAAGAAAATTCTTTTTTGCTATTTTTCTGCAGAGTATTATTATGATGTCTTTCGCACAAAAAGAAATAGTTTATAAGACTATCGATAACATACCATATAAGACTTCAGGGGACTCATATAGTACAGAGCGTTGCAAACTTGACTTATATTATCCTAGTAATATAAAAGACTATGCAACCATTGTATGGTTTCATGGAGGAGGTCTAACTGCCGGTAATAAGAATATTCCGAATGAATTAAAAAATTGCGGAATGGCTGTTGTTGCCGTAAATTATCGATTAATGCCCAAATGCACGATTGATAATTGTATTGATGATGCCGCTGCTGCAGTAGCATGGACATTCCAAGAAATAGAAAAATATGGAGGGAATCAAAAAAAAATATTTGTATCTGGCCACTCAGCAGGAGGTTATTTAACCGACATGATTGGATTAGACAAGAAATGGTTGAAGAAATATTCAATTGATGCAGATTCTATTGCAGCATTGATCCCGTTTAGCGGACAGGCAATTAGTCATTTTGCATACAGAGCATCTAAAGGAATAAAAGATACGCAACCATTAATTGATGAATATGCACCTTTATACTATGTTCGTCCTGATGCTCCTCCACTAATAATTATTTCTGGAGATCGAGAATTAGAGATGTTAGGACGCTACGAAGAAAATGCGTATTTCTGGCGAATGATGAGAATAGTTGGCCATAAAGAGACCTATTTGTATGAGTTAGGAGGTTATGACCATGGTTCAATGGCTTCACCAGCATTTCATATTCTAAAAAATCATGTTGCAAGAATCTTGAAAAATAGAGAAGCAATAAAATAATAAAAACAAAATGGACTACAGCCATAAATAGAAGTTCCAAAGAAACTTCTACTAAAAGTAACGAATGTTTCTACAAATGGCATCAACAATCATTTATAGAAACATCCGTTTTATTTTTTCTTTCCATATTCAGGGTCAATTTTCAAAAATGCTGTAACAATCAAAGTCACAATGCAGCAGCCCATTACCCACCAAAAGAAATTAGCATAACCCATCCGATCTTCCAACCATCCTGCAGCCATTCCTGGTAACATCATTCCTAATGCCATAAAAGCAGTGCAAATAGCATAATGGCTTGTTTTATGTTCACCTGCAGAATAATACATAAGATAGAGCATATAAGCAGAAAAACCAAAGCCATAACCAAACTGTTCTATAAAAACACAAAGATTAATTATCAGCATACTATCAGGAAGTGCAGAACTCAAATATATATATACAGCATCAGGTAAAGTTATGGCTAATGTCATTGGCCAAAGCCATTTCTTTAATCCACCTCTTGAAGCTGCAATACCTCCTAATATACCACCAATAACAAGTCCAATCGTTCCTATGGTTCCATAGACGAAACCTATTTCAGCAGTAGTCAGTTCCAATCCACCCGCGGATTTCGGATCAACCAAAAAAGGTGTAACCAATTTCACTAATTGAGCTTCAGGAAAACGGAAGAATAACATAAACAAGATTGCAACTAACGCCTGTTTTTTCTTGAAAAAAGAAACGAATGTAGCTAGAAATTCTTTCAAAATTGTTGAAGGAGTTACTGTTGTAGAAGGTTTATCATCGACAGGATGCGGCAAAACGTATTTATGATAGAGAAATAATGCAATAAACAATCCTGAAAGGACAAAAAAGGATATTGACCAAGCGAGCGGAATATTACCTGTATGGGTTTCAAGAAATCCAGCCAACATCACAAGGACTCCTTGTCCTGAAATCATAGCTATACGATAGAAAGTACTTCGTATGCCGACAAAAAAGGCTTGCTCATGTGGATCAAGACCTAGCATATAGAAGCCATCTGCAGCGATATCATGAGTTGCAGAACTGAATGCTATCAACCAAAACACAGCTAATGTCGCCTGAAAGAAAAAAGGCGTTGGTATTGTCAATGCTACACCTGACAGACCAGCTCCAATTAGAAGCTGCATCACAACAACCCACCAGCGTTTTGTTTTAAGCAAATCAACAAAAGGACTCCAAAACGGTTTGATAATCCAAGGCACATTAAGCCAACTTGTATATAATGCAATATCCGTATTTGACAAACCCAATCGTTTATACATTAATACTGAGACTGTCATTACGGCCACATACGGTATTCCTTCTGCAAAGTATAAAGTTGGAATCCAAGACCAAGGTGTCAGTTTTTTACTCATAAAGCTTTACATCTATTAATTATACATTGAGTTTCTTCCTCCGTTATAGATACTTCACTCCAAATCTGTTCAATATCCCGAGCTTGAATTCTTCGATAATCCTTTTCCAGCGGTATAGGGAAGAACCCTGCCATTTCCATTGTAGCCGGACTGATCAATATGCGATCATCTCCTTCAGCATAATAACAGGAAGGACGAAATGCCCGACGAGGAAAAATGAATGTTAGCCATTGACCACCCTCATTCCAAACAAGAATATTCATCATCGGCTCATAATCGCCTTCCTTAATTTCTAGCGACGAATATAGACAATTAAATAATTCTACCGATTCACTTAGCTTACTTGACTCAATCAGAAAAGTAACAGGCGAAGAATAATTCACACGATATAAAGTAGAATAATTTATAGATATAATCTTCTCCAGATCATAGTTTATCCATAAATTTTCCAAAGGCAATAATCCTTTTTTCCCAGCTTGAAAATGCATATGATCAGGAGCTGAAGCCCCACATTTAGGACCGTTATAGAATATGATGAACTTGTTTAATTCTTTTGCGAACGACAACATGTCCATATAACGGCCTTTAATCTGTTGCCGTACATGACAGACTGATGGGATAGTAAAATGCTGAGGAAAAATAGGATAAGGATTAACTCTTATCTCGTAATTATTTCCACAAGAAATGCTTTTCTGCTCTTTTGGCATATTTTCTTTACAAAGAAAACATGGACGTGCCTTCAAAGATTCAGTATCCACATTCGCTGCTGTCGAACGAATTCTACCTGGATTAAATTGGAGTCTTATCACTCGGCCTCGAACCATCATTTTACTTGTTTCTGCATCATCTTTTAAAGATTGATAATTGTTATGAGCCAACCTCCAAAAAAGAATTTGTTCATTCAAAAGCAGAGATACAAGAAAGCTTATTTTATTCATGATATTTCTTATTTAATGCAATTCGTGCCTGTAATTCCCAAGTGCGAATACGGTCCTTATATAAATTATGCATATTCATTTTATTCACATCCAATGAAGCATCTGAGTTATCTTCCCATCTACGACATAAGTATAATACTTCATAAATACGACCTATCTGCCATGTTCTTGAAATACGCAATCCTAAGGCATAATCCTCTCCATAACTAGTATTCGGTAAATTGACCGAGCGAAGAATAGGTGTATAAAAGGCTCTTGGAGCTCCCAACCCATTAATACGAAGTGCATTATTTCGACCGTTATCCGGAGTCCATTCCTTATGATCAATTATTCCTGGTGAAATCTCCTGCATTTCAAAATCCGTCATTCTATATGTACCTACAATCATAGCACAGTTTTGTTCATAAAAAGCATCCACAATTTTTTGCACAGTATCAGGGCCACTATACACATCATCACTATCCAATTGAACAATAAACTTTCCGCACCGTGGATGATGAACAGCTTCATTCCAACAACCACCTATTCCCAAATCAAAACGTTTTGGAATGATATGAATCACACGCTCATCATTACAAAAACCATCTACAATCTCCGTAGTTCCATCTGTTGAATGATTATCTACAACAATCAGATTATATTTAAAAGAAGCCTTCTGAGTCAATACGGAACGAATAGCATCTTCAATCGTACGCTTACGATTTTTCACAGGTATCACAACTGTCGCTTCATATTCAAATGGGCATACATCAAATAATACCGATTCAAAATACGAAGAAAGATATCCTCCTACACGTTTCAAATAGGCCGAACAGACTTCTTCCATTTCTATTTGAACCTCCCGATTTTTAGGATTCACATAATCAAATAACCGTTCTCCACTTTTCCGAGAATCCATTTCCATTTCTGAATACAAAAACTCATTGACATGGACTATTTCAGTACGCTCAGAAATACGAAGTCGCAAATCATATAATGCAGCATAATGATAATTCGCATCCATTGCACCTACAGCCTGCTTCATAATATCCGAACGGATTAAGAGCAAAGATCCGAAGTCAAAATCATCACGCAAACTACCTTTTTGATAATCTATAACAGGGGCAGGACGTAGTATACCTTCATTTGTTATTTGATAGTGATCTGCATAAATAAAACCCGCATTCGTATCCTCCGCTATAGCCAACATACGTTCTAAAGCGAACTGACCTAACTCAAAAGCAGTAGGTTTTATACATATTAATATATAGCCTGATTCAATCTTAGAACACACAGCGCGCCATGTGGCTGTTGATTGCATAGAATCAACATGCAAGTATACACAACTGTCAATAGATTGTTGTTCCGAACTGCCAAGCAGAAATATTTTATTCACACCCGAAGTCTGTCTTAAACATGCAACTGTCTGCTCCATTAATGCAGATGACAGACATGGGATAAAGCAATCTACCTCTTTCATAATATAATAAAGCTCTTCAATTAATTCATAGGATCGTAAATCAATCCTTTTATCTTATGTCCAATAGAAGGATAAACCAGATTAGATATTCCATTATAATCAACATGCTCGCTTTTCAATGTTTGTCCTGTAATCAATGAAATGGCCTTTCCCAACAATAAATCTCTTATATCTCCAAATGGATACAATTCATTGCCCATCACCACTTCATTAAGACTAATATCAGGTGAAAAGCCACTAGCATAATCAGCATTATGAGAAGAGTTATAAATTCTCAACGTAATGGGATGGAGTAACCAATCATATTTTTCATTTTCCCCAAAAGTATTAGAACCAACACGCTTTCCTATAGTCTTCTCGCCTATTAATGTAATATTACTTCTTCCAAGATAGGGGATCAAACAGTTAATAACAGCCTCAGATGCTGAAGCTGTGGTATTCCCTGTCAATATATAAACACGTTTCAAATTCAGATTAGCATTCAGTAAATCTGAATTCTTCAATAATGCCAAATTTTTATTTTCACTTGTATGTTTATCATTATATTCCATAGAACAAAATGTTTTACCCAAATCTGCCACAGGTACAAGATAAGAAGTCATCAGTCTTGCACTGGTTACCAGTCCACCCTGATTATAACGTAAATCCAAAATGAATTCATCCACGTTCTTTGTCTTAAACATAGAAAAGATTTGTTTGAGCTGTGTATCATATGTTTCATCCTTATTATCAGGACCTGATGCAAAAGTATTATAAAGCAGATAACCTATTGTCTTTCCATTCACAAAATAGACGCTGTCTGCTAAGAATGGGGTATCTTCAACCTCACGAGAAGCCGAGATTGAGATTGTCTTATCTTTATAAAATTGTTTATTGCTATACTTTGCCAACAAAAAGGTAGTAGCTCCTCCCTTCGCAAATGTTGAAGTTGAAGTCACATTAGGTGCATCACCACCCACAGATACAATCCAATCGCCTCGTTTCAACCCAGCCTCAGACGCAGGTGAGTTTGGAAGCACATATAAAACCCAGGCAAAATATACACTTCCATTTTTATAAGAAGCGAATTCAAAACCATAAGAATCTGACGTATCAATAGACTTTGTCGTTTCTGTTTTCTTTTCTATTTTAGAGAATGTCAACCAACTATTTTGGTATTGTACGCCATCCTGGGAAGATAATAAAGAAGCAAAGAAGTCATCAGGCGACTTCGAAAAGTCGAGTGTATTTTTATTTGGAATATCTTCATACCACAAATAATAGCTTGTCATTGTATTATATATCCACTCATTCGTGCCTTCATCCGAGGTATCAACGTTATCGTCTTTTTTGCACGACTGAGTAAACACAAGGCAAATAAACAAGCCCAGCACGACTATCCATCTATCTATTTTTACACTCAACATCGATTTCTTTTTTATAATTTAGAAAAAAGCCGCGCAGCTTCCATCAGAATACTGCGCGGCTTTATATATAAAGACTTTCTTTTATCTTTCTAAAGTCTTTTCCGCGCCATCATTCACCTAAGAGTATTTCCAATATCTGGCAAGCAGCTTTCGTAACAGAAGAGCCTGGACCAAAGATTGCAGCTACACCTGCTTTATACAGGAAGTCATAATCCTGTACAGGGATAACACCACCGGCAATCACAATAATATCCGGACGACCGAGTTTCTTAAGTTCTTCAATAACTTGAGGAACGAGTGTCTTATGACCAGCAGCCAAAGAAGAAACACCCAATACATGAACATCGTTTTCTACAGCCTGACGAGCAGCCTCTGCTGGAGTTTGGAACAATGGTCCCATATCCACATCAAAACCACAATCAGCATAACCTGTAGCAACAACTTTTGCACCACGGTCGTGCCCGTCCTGACCCATCTTAGCAATCATAATACGTGGTTGACGACCTTCTTTCTTTGCGAACTTCTCACAAAGCTCACAAGCTTTCTGAAAGTCAGCATCTTTCTTCGTTTCTGATGAATACACGCCTGAAATAGTTCTAATTACAGCTTTATAACGACCAACGACAGCTTCGCAAGCATCAGATATTTCACCTAATGATGCACGTAAACCGGCAGCTTTCACTGCTAACTCCAACAAGTTGCCCTGTTTCGTACGAACACATTCTGTAAGATCAGCCAATGCTTTCTTTACAGCAGCCTCATCACGATTTTCACGCAACTTCTTCAACAATGCAATCTGCTCATTACGAACGGCTGTATTATCGATTTCAAGGATATCGATAGGAGCCTCTTTCGGCAGACGATATTTATTAACACCAACGATAGTCTGAATACCAGAGTCAATGCGAGCCTGTGTACGAGCAGCAGCCTCTTCGATACGCATCTTCGGAAGACCCGTTTCGATAGCCTTAGCCATACCGCCCATGCTTTCAATTTCTTGAATCAAAGCCCAACCTTTATGCACCAGTTCGTTTGTCAAAGATTCTACATAATATGAACCGCCCCAAGGGTCGATTTCCTTGCAGACTTGTGTCTCATTCTGAATATAGATTTGCGTATTACGTGCGATACGAGCAGAAAAGTCAGTAGGCAACGCAATAGCCTCATCCAATGCATTAGTATGCAGAGACTGTGTATGTCCTAATGCAGCAGCCATAGCCTCTATACAAGTACGACCTACATTGTTGAACGGATCTTGTTCCGTCAGTGACCAACCTGAAGTCTGACAGTGCGTACGCAAAGCCAAAGATTTAGGATTAGTTGCACCAAAACTCTTAACGATCTTTGCCCACAACATACGAGCAGCACGCATCTTTGCTATTTCCATGAAATGATTAACACCGATAGCCCAGAAGAATGACAAACGTGGAGCAAAATCATCGACCTTCAATCCAACACCTTCACCAGCACGAAGATATTCCAAACCATCGCACAATGTATAAGCCATTTCAATATCAGCAGTTGCGCCTGCTTCCTGCATGTGATAGCCGGATATTGAAATTGAGTTGAACTTAGGCATATTGTGAGAAGTGTATTCAAAGATATTAGCGATAATACGCATTGAAAACTCCGGCGGATAGATATAGGTATTACGAACCATGAACTCTTTTAAGATATCGTTCTGAATTGTACCCTGCATTTCTTCCAACTTCGCTCCCTGTTCCAAGCCCGCATTAATATAGAATGCAAGAATTGGAAGAACTGCACCGTTCATTGTCATAGAAACAGACATTTTGTTCAATGGAATACCATCAAACAATGTTTTCATATTTTCTATAGAGCAGATAGATACGCCTGCCTTACCGACATCACCCACAACACGTTCGTTGTCAGCATCATAACCACGATGCGTTGGAAGATCGAATGCAACTGACAAACCTTTCTGACCCGAAGCCAAGTTACGACGATAGAACGCGTTTGATTCTTCTGCTGTAGAAAAGCCTGCGTACTGACGGATCGTCCAAGGACGCATAGGATACATGGCACTGTACGGGCCACGCAGATATGGAGGAATACCTGAAACATAATCCAAATGTTCCATTCCATCCAAGTCATCTTTCGTATATACAGGCTTTACCTCTATATGCTCAGGTGTCTTCCAAACGGTTTCTATTCCGTTGGCTTTTGCCCATTCTGTAGCATCGGTTGCTGCAAAACCGGCATTCTTTATATCTATATTTTTAAAATTCGGTTTCATAACTTCTTATTATTTAATACCCAATTTAACGTTGAATGCCTGCAATGTTTCAAGCACATTGCTCTTTACATGAATAAAGTATTCGATACCCTGAGCTTTCAGATCTTCCATGCAAACAGGAGCACCAGCTACAACAAACAAAGCACGTCCAGCTAAAGCCTTATTGGCAGCAGGAGCGAATTCAACATATTCATCGTCACTTGAGCAAAGAACGACGATCTCAGCACCAGCCTTTACAGCAGCATCAACACCTGCTTCTACTGTATCAAAACCTAAGTTATCGATAATCTTGTAGCCAGCACAAGCGAAGAAGTTTGCAGAGAACTGCGAACGAGCCAAACGCATAGCCAAGTTACCAATTGTAAGCATAAATACTTTCGGAGTCTTACCGCTTTTCTCGGTAGCCAAACGCAAGTCTTCAAACTTAGAAGCACCACGTGAAAAGTCGAGTGTCGGAATTGTAGCTTCTCCACAGGCGCCTCCACAGCAGCAAGTTGGAACCTTTTTAATCTTCTCAGCAACAACCTCATTAAAATTCGGGAACTGATTAGAACCCAGCAATATTTCACGACGTGTAGCAACAGCTTTCTTACGCAAATCATTAGAAGCATTTACAGCCTTCTGAATATCGCCTGCATTAGCCAAAGCGCCGAAACCACCCTTTTCATCCATATCAAGGAACAACTTCCAAGCTACATCAGCCAAAGAAGCTGTTAGCACTTCAATATAATATGAACCTGCAGCCGGATCAACGACCTTATCAAAATGGCACTCTTCCTTCAACAATAATTGCTGATTACGAGCAATACGCTCTGAGAATTCATCAGGAGTTTCAAAAGCCTTATCGAATGGAGAAACAGTAATAGAATTGACACCTGCCAAAGCAGCAGACATTGTTTCAGTCTGTGAACGGAGCAAGTTTACATAAGCATCATAAATTGTCATATTCCATTCTGAAGTTATTGCATGAGCATGCATTTTACAAGCGCAACGACACATGCCATCTGCTGCCTTGTTCGGGCATTCCGTCGGACAGTGGCAAACAGGTTTGTAAGCAGCAACAATTTCAGCCCACAACCAACGTGCAGCGCGGAATTTCGCTATTTCCATAAAGTAATTGGAACTGATGCCCATATTGAACTTTATCTTCTTTGCTACTTCATCGGCACCAAAGCCTGCCTCTGTCAGTTTTGAAAGATACTCGTCACCCCAAGCCAATGCACAAGCCAATTCTTGAGAAATATAGGCGCCCGCATTATTCAAATAGAATGAATCAACACCTAAGACCTGATAACGCGGAAGTTCTCTGCCAGCTTTGAGCACAGCGGCAGCATCGTCAACCCAACTGTCATTCACTTTACCTTTCAACAACGGTTTCTTGAAAGGATTAAAGTCTACAGAACCAAAGCACTTGCTAAGGTCTGCACCTCTAGTTTTGAAGTTCTCAACCAAGATAGCAATCAGTTTTTCTGCCTTACAGTTACAAGTACTGAAGTTCAATTCTGTTTCAACAGGACAAATGCCATCCAACAACATAGCGATGTTTTCAGCACTTACCTCATCACCTTTGATTGAAAAGCCTAAAGATGTAACACCTTTGGTAAGCAAATCTTTAGCTTCTTCGTTAGCACTCTTGAAGTTAGTTACTTCAATGTTTTGACGTACCTTCCAATTGTTATCCTTCTTTGTACCACGTACATAAGGAAATTCACCAGGGAGAGAGCCTGTCGTCTTCAAATCCTTGATATCTTCTCTACGATAGAAAGGATTTACGTTAAATCCTTCGCCTGTTTTCCAAACAAGCTTTTTCTCAAATGGAACACCCTTTAAGTCAGCCGTAATCTTGGCCACCCACTCTTCGGTAGAGACCGGAGGGAATTCCGAGAAAAGTTTTTCTTTTAGTTCTGCCATAATATTAGTTATTTTGATACTGATATTAAATATTCAAATATAACATTATAAATTGAGACAAAGGTAAAACAAATAAACATGACAGCCAATGAAAGGGGAATGTATTTGATACTCTTTTTAACGCCTTTTAGTGGAATAAAGAGTTTTTTACTTCCAAAGTGTCAGTGATGAACAAATCTTTTTATTTTTTCTCTTCAAAATACTTTTCAGATTAAAAATTATAGCTATCTTCGCGCCGTCAAACAAAACACAATTGACAAAGAACTGGTGCATTCGTCTAATGGCTCAGGACACCGCCCTCTCACGGCGTAAATCCGGGTTCGACTCCCGGACGCACTACTGAAGTTAAAAAGCAAGCATCTTATTTATAGATACTTGCTTTTCCTATTTTATCAAACTTTTATCAAA
>DAIMYP010000011.1:0-19610 GCA_036734445.1 Tannerellaceae bacterium | reverse complement strand
TACTCACCGCATTTAATAGTTTCTATAGAATATGTCATCTTAGCAATCTATTAACTACTTCTTCTTCCCCATCATTCGGAGCAGGTTTCAAGTGCAGAAGTTTTGCAATAATCAAATACAAATTGACATTTGCCATAGTTGGCAGTTCGGTATGTTTTTTAAAAGATGGACCTGTCGCATAAAAGATGGCTTCCATTTCGGGAGCAAAATTATCATATCCATGAGCAGCCGCCAATAACTTTGAAGGATGCTTTTTAAACTGAATATAAGTACCTATTTCTGGCAAGACAACTAAATCGGCTACTCTTTCATTCTTTCCATATACATATTTTGGAGGAATCTCGTTTTTCTTCCAAACAGTAACATAAGGTAATTTCTTCAGAATAGAATAAGCTGTTTCCAGATACGAAGGCTTGGGATAAAGTAATGTAGGCACACCATCGAATACGTAATTAAAACTATCGACCGACATGTAATCGGCAAGATTGATACTCTTCTCTGGTTTGATGGTAGCCATGCCATGATCTGCCAAGACAATAAAATCAATTTTATTAAAATTCTTCAACTTACGCGCTTTCGTAAAAAACTCACCTAAAAGGCGATCCAGACTTTCTATCTTTTGTATTGTCTTAGGAGATTCAGGTGAATTATGATGAGCTATTTCATCTGGTTCTTCTAAATACCACATTATAAGATGCGGTCGTTCCTTTTTGGGCATTTGTAACCAATAGAT
The DNA here is from genome assembly GCA_036734445.1 of Tannerellaceae bacterium. Classification (GTDB taxonomy): domain Bacteria; phylum Bacteroidota; class Bacteroidia; order Bacteroidales; family Tannerellaceae; genus Parabacteroides. The sequence goes on along the minus strand of DAIMYP010000011.1, from coordinate 18,877 downwards.
TACCGAATCAGCTCTGTCTGAAAAGGGTACAGACTTACTGAAAGGTTTCCAATTGTCCGGACGGATACCTTGAACCACATATTCGCTTCCTACCCAAAAATAGATTGCCGAACGCACACCTTGAAAGTGCGCTGTATTCCAAATAGGTTCGCCACCGAAAAAACGTGTATCCGTTTTTCCCATCCGATAAACACTGTCCATATCAGAAGCATAGAAAGCATTTCCTACCAGTCCATGATGATCGGGATACAAGCCAGTAGCCATACTGTAATGGTTAGGGAAAGTCAGACTTGGAAACGATGGACGGAATGTCGACTTTATGCCTACCCTTCCCAAAGAATCAAGAGTTGGTGTATGAGCCAATTTGGGATAATCCGAACGAAAGCCATCCATCGACAACACGACAACATAATGATCATTCTTCAGACTTGCGCAACCCGTACTCATCAAGCAAAGCAAGACAAGCATCCCTAAAAATAGCTGAACAGTTGTTTTCTTCATTCTTTACCTCTTTATTCCAGTAAATAATAACTACATAAGATATATATAAAATAAAAGTAGAATATGCTTGTCTCAAACGAAACCGGCATATCCTACTTTATATTATAGAATTAATTGATTAGAATGTATATTTCAAACCAATTTGTGCATGCCAACGAGAAGAGATATCACTCAGCTTAACCGTATTGTTTGCATTGTAAACAAATGTAGCGACTTTTGAAGTAGCATCAACAGCAGTTACCTGAAGCGGAGTTACATTATAGTAAGAACCATAATTCTTACCCCAATGCTTATTCAATAAATTACCGAAGTTGATAACATCAAATGTAAACTGCAACTTACTTCCATTCAAGCTCTTCGGAACGAAGATGTTTTCAGCCAAATGCAAGTCAACTCGGTTTTCCCAAGGTGCTTGGCAGCAGTTACGATCTGAATATTGTCCACGATGATCCTTGGCATATTTGTTGCCTTGAATCCAGTCTTCAATATTCGCGCGACTCTGGTCTGCACTCATCGTAACATTACCTTTAGAGTCTTTTACATCAGCGAATGACATCGAAGCTATTTCAGACTGAGTCGGGATATACATCAATGAGTTACCTGTCCAACCATCGCCATTGTAATCAGCCTTTTCATTCATTGTAAGACTGTAGCGCATACCATTTGAACCCGTATAAATCAATGATACGTTTGTATCAAACAATCCGTTAATATATTTAGGGGTCGTATAACCGACTGTTACAACAACTCTGTTCGGAATATCAAATGTTGAATAGGACAATGCCGGATTATTTGAATCCAAAGCGTAATTATAACCCCAGTTTGAATAAGCTACAGAAGAAGTACCATCAAACACTGATTTAGAATGTCCAAAAGTATAAGATGCTGTTGCATTCAAACCGAAATCAAACGTCTTCTCTAACAATGCTGATAAAGAATAGGTATAACCTTTACTTGTGTTTTCCAGATTAATAATGCTTGCGTAGTTGCTTTTCTCCAAAGTATAATAAGGAGCTGCAGAAGCTTCATTACCTGAAACCGAATAAACTTTTCCGTTTGAGGTCTGTGCCAAGTTTCTGAAGAATACATTATTCACTGTTTTTGAATAGAGACCTTCAACTGTCATCTTTACATCATAAGGCAATTTCTGTTCCCAAGCGAGATCAAAACGAAGTACTTGCGGATACTTGAAGTCCTTACTTACCGTACAGATAGCAGGCTTAGGTGAAGAACCTGTTGCAAGCTTTGGATCAGTACCATATTGAGAAAATGACGGAGCCCATGTTGTTACCTTAGTTACCTTATTATAGGAAGAATATACCGTAGTACCCTTCTGTTCAATACCGTCATTAGTAAATGCATTAGATAACCAAACGAAAGGGACACGACCAGTAAACAAACCTAAACCTCCACGCAATAATGTATTATGAGAATCGTCAGTATACCAGCGGAAACCCATTCTCGGCGAGAAAAGGACCTTCAAACCAGGCATACGACCTACAACAGCATCATAAGTCTTACTTATGGTAGTAGCATTGAATGTCTCATTTGTAGTAGGATTATCAAAAACCTTTGGTAAATCAACGCGCAAACCATAAGTCAAAGAGAAATTATTATTTACCTCCCATTTATCCTGCGCATAGAAACCAAACTGACCTGCATTGAATTTTGGAACGAATCCCTCCGGATCTGCATATTTATAATCGAACTGAGCAGCTTGATCATTCAAGAAAGCAGACAAATTATTGTATATCCATCGTCCATTATTACCTTGAATAAACAAATTTTCCATGTGGAATATCTCATTATGTGTACCAAAAGTAAAGGTATGATTACCTTCATATAATGAGAGATTATCTTCAAAACTATAAATATTCTGGTTCAATCTGTTTGCACCTGAAGAATATTCTGTCCCCAAATAAACACCTACGTTACCCGTATCAGAAGAACTCTTAATCTGTATAATTGGTGCTTCATAAGGCACTTCACGATGGTCGCGAACGAAAGATAACGAACCGCGGAATTCATTATACAGCTTGTTGCTTATATGTGAATTCAACTCAGCCACAAAAGAATTGGTCTGATTCTTCATCGTATAGCCACTGTTATTGAAATAGTACGTATTGCTTCCCGAACTATAATTATCCGACGAAGAATTATTGTGCTGATAACGAATAGCCAGCTTGTTATTGCTGTTGATATTCCAGTCGATGCGTGCCAAAATACCTAATGAACTCTGATCAACGTCGCGAGCTCCATATACATCTTTAATACCGGTTATCTGTTGGTAACGAGCCAAAATCTGATCAGCAATAGCCGGTGTCAATGAGTTAGTATAATTGGTTGAACCCGGATAGTAACGAGATGGATAAGTTTCACTAATCTTCTCAACATTACCAAAGAAGAACAGTTTGTTCTTGATGATAGGGCCACCCAATGAGAAACCATAAGTTGTTGTATGTTGAGTATCCAACTTCGATTCTTCATAATCCTTAGCTGCATTATACTTGCCATACATCTTCTGATTAGTATAATAGGTATAGGCAGATCCGTGGAATTTATTCGTACCTTGTTTGGTAATCGCATTGATACCACCACCGGTGAAACCGCCTTGGCGAACATCAAACGGAGAAACAACAACCTGAATTTCCTGAATAGCATCCATTGATATAGGATTAGCATTAGACTGGCCACCATTCGTACCCGAAGCTGTCAAACCAAATACATCGTTACTTACCGTACCATCGATCTGGAAACTGTTGTAACGGTTGTTTGAACCAGCGAACGAAATACCGCCGATCTTGTTGGTCTGAGCCATAGGCATATTCTTTACAATATCATAGATATGACGATCAACCGTAGGCGAGTCCTCAATCTTTTCTGTCGAGAAGTTATGACCTGCACCGGTCAAAGCCTTCTTTGATGCAACACCTGTAACCACTACTTCGTTGAGTGCTTCTGCTGATTCCTTCATGCTTACATTCAACTGATAGTTATTACCTAACTCAAGACGGATGTTCTTATACGTAGACTTCTGATATCCTACATAAGATACCTCAACGCTGTAAGGACCACCCGTACGCATACCTTGGATAGTATAGCGTCCGTCAACATTCGTTACTGCACCATAATGAGTTCCTGAAGGTTCATGGATGGCAACAACTGTTGCTCCAATAACAGGCTCATTCATTTCGGTTGCACTCGTAATCTTACCACTCATAGACGATGTGGTAACCTGTGCATTGATAGCAAAAATACTGCACAGGAATAAAAGACACGTGTATAGACTTACTTTTCCCATATATAACAGAGTTTAATATTAAACAATCAAAACATTCTTTATATCCTTGTGCAAAGATAAGTGATTAAATTTATCCATACATTACATTTATATTAAATTCACCAATAAATTTATAATTCTTTATCTTCACGCAGTTGATCGGCAATCTCCTGATGTTGCCGAGCCAACTCCTCTTCACCTATATTGCGGAAAGCTTCTGCCAGATATTCATGTGCGGCAATATGTCTGGGTTTCACATCCAAAGCCTTCACAAAATCAGACACTGCCTCTTCATAATATTTAAGTGAGAGATAACATTTCCCTCGATTATAACGTGCCTTAAAGGATTTACTGTTCAAACGAACCGCTTCATTCAAGCAGGTGATTGCCTGAAAACTATCACCCAAATCATACAGGGTAATTCCTTTTCTAACCCAAGCATCCACATAATCCGGATCCAACTTCAACGCTTTATCGAACGAACGCAATGCCGCATTCATATCATGCGCTTTCGTGATGCACTCATTGCCCATCAGATAATATTCTTTTGCAAATCCTTTTCGTGTTTCTCTTTGAGTATGAATATCTTCACGAAGCTTCTTTATCTGTTGAGACAGACCATTGATACTTTGCAGTTTCAAGCGTAACAGTCGCTGCACCTCAGGCTTTCCCAAGTCATTGCGTTTTGTAACAGCCGCAGCAAAAGCTTCAACGGCATCTTTCATATTACCTTGATTGAAACTGTTTACAGCGCGTGCATACAACAGTTCGGCTTCACTATCTAAAATACTGTTGGCAATCAGATTCTGATCGTTAAACTCCTGACTGAACTGCACTATTTCCTTCTTCACAAAGATATCGAATGGTGATATTTTAGTCTTCAACACCAACCCTTCCAAGGAAGTACAACGACTCAATGCTACATAAGTCTGTCCTCCTGCAAAGACACCTCCCGATAAATCGACAACCACGCGATTAAAGGTCAAACCCTGACTCTTATGGACAGTTATCGCCCACGCCAAACGGATAGGCAACTGCTCAAATGCACCGATGATTTTCTCTTCAATGCGCTTTTCTTTTTCGTTATACTTATATTTATAATTTCGCCAAATAGTTCGTTCTACAAGATATTCGCGACCATCTTCCAAAAGCACATATACGTTGCCGTCTTCATCAATGCCGGAAATCATTCCGATAGTACCATTCACCCAACGTCGATCACGATCATTCTCTATAAAAATGATCTGAGCCTTCTCTTTCAGCGAAAGATTGAGTTGCGTAGGCAAAGAGGATTCCGGAAATTCGCCTTCCACCCATCCGTTTGACACGAATTCCTCGCCTGGAAGTTCTGCCAGTTTACTATTATTAATATGATCCACCTGATCACGACGAGTAGCCAAAGTGATAAACATATCCTCATTGCGTGGAACGAAATCAGGGAAACAACGTGCATTCAATACTTCCAAATCGGCTCTCTCTGCCTCATTGCTCCGGATATGATCCAAAATACGAATAAAAACAGGATCAGTCTGCCGATAAACTTTCTTCAGTTCAATAGGTACCAGATTGATGTCGCGAAATACACGCGCAGAAAAGAAAAACGGTGTGGCATAGAACATCGTCAATATCTCCTTCTGATCAGAAGGGACAACTGGTTCCAACTGAAACACATCACCAACAAACAGCAACTGTTTTCCACCGAAAGGCAAACGCATATTACCTGAATAGACACGTAAAATGCGATCGATGCAATCGATAATATCGGCTCTTACCATAGATATCTCATCAATGATGATCAATTCGACTTCTGCTATCAGCTTACGTTGCTCTTTCTTATATTTGAAGAAATCGAAAATACGCCCATCCTTCAGACTCAAATCCGGATCATTGGGAAGTATCGGACGGAAAGGAAGTTTGAAAAACGAATGTAGTGTAACCCCCTCGGCATTAATTGCGGCAATGCCTGTCGGCGCTAGAACCACATGCTTTTTCTTCGTGTGTGAACATATATATTTCAAGAAGGTTGATTTGCCGGTACCTGCTCTTCCGGTCAAAAAAACGGACTGACGTGTATGAGTTATCAACTGCAAAGCATCTTGAAACTCTTTGTTATCTATGTCTATCGAAAAATCCAATTAAAACCTCTTTAATGACTGATATACAGCCATGCGTCTTTATATTTAGCATTCGATCGCAAGGTCGACATAAACGACTGCGCTTGCGAATTATTATCAAACCTGTCGGCATACACCCGATATTTATGATCACACTGAAGGACATCCGCATTCTTGCAAATAGATTTGTCGACTTTTGACAAGTAAGCATTTGCCAAGGCTTCACTCGGGAAACTGGCAATGATTACATGATATCTCTTTTGTTCAGAATTAACCTCCTCTTGAGTCACTACCGAAGAAGTCACCTCTGTATTTTCTGCTGGAACATCAACGGCTGCCACTTCTGTTTTCGAAGCACTGTCCGCTGGTTGAACACTTTCTGAAGGAAGCGTGTTACCAACTACTTCCGCAGGTACAAAACTAGCAGTATAGGCATTCTGATTGACATCTTTCACCGGAGTGGATATCAAGAAGAATAAGGCAATAGCGGCTGCCGAAGCAACTGCCATACGTAAAAATCTGCGATTGACCGGTATATAGAGTGTATCTTTCTTCTCTTTGTGTCGATGAATATGTTTAGACTCTTTCTCCACATGCAATGAAGAAAGTGTGGCAAACTGAAACGCAGGCAGTCCATACGATTCGACACTTAATAAATCGGATGCATAGGAATGAAAAATAACCTGCCCTTCATCGCCCATAGTAAATAAACCAAGACTATCCAATGATACTTTTTTATATTGCTGCAGCGACTGTTTGAGGCTCTCAATATCTTCATCAAGCATCAGTTGCGCCTGCTGATAAGTAACCTTATACATTTGCATGTACGATTCGGCCAGCAAACCGTCGCTATGCTGCAAAGTAACATTGAAGCTTATTTCTTTGCGTCGAGGCGTAAAAGAATTCTCAGCAACATTATATATTGCCGGAGCGACTTGTAATACAAAGCCACCAAACTTTGGCACGATGACACAATCATGCACCAAAAGCAATCGCTCAATATGTGTTACTATTCTTAGCATCGAACAAAATTACTACTTTTCCGATATACTACAAAGTGAAATTCCATTATTTATGGCATATAAAAAAATTTATTATTGAACGGTCTTTGCAAATAATTATAAACAAAGGATATAAGTTGACTGAAGCATTTTGGTAAAAGTCAATAAGAAATTTTGTAAAAGACCGGAAAGATTTTTGTATAGGCACGGATTCATTTATCGGACCATATAGGTGGTTCAATCGGACCATATTATATAAACCGATCGGACCATATAGTATGAACCGATCAGACCATATATATGGTCCGATAAGTTCTTCAGATACTTTACAAAAAAAATTCATGATAAGTACCAAAATTCAAGCTATACAAGGCAATTGTCACTCCGCACTTTTTGATCTTAACCATACCTCTGCCTGCTGCAATGTTTCAGGCTTTCCAATATCCATTAAGTGCTGATTATCATCAACATAAGCATGAATATCCGATTTTGCGCAAACGGAAACATAAAAATCAATAATAGAAAAACGTCCTGTCCATTCGTCCATGAAATCAAAAATTCGAGGTGAAATCACATGAATGCCACTGAAAGCATAACCTTGATAGCAAGCAGGATCGAACTCCGGATAGAAGGATTTAACTTCGCCCGTCTTAATGTTCTGCCATCCACACATCCGGTTCTCCTTATTGAACAATAGCTGTCGCGAAGTGGTCCGGCGGCTTACCAAGAGCGTAGCCAACGAACCGGTCTCCAAATTCGATTGATAAAGCTTCTTCAAATCTATATTCGAGATGATATCAACGTTGTGAATCAAGAAGGGTTCGTTCCCCTGCAAGAACGGATAAGCTTTCTTTATTCCACCTCCAGTATCGAGCAGATAATCGCGCTCATCAGAAATGTTTATCTGAACTCCGAAGTTGTGTTTTTCCTTCAGAAAATCAATGATTTGTTCTCCTAAATGATGAATATTGATAACAATTTGATCAAACCCGGCCTCCTTAAGTTTCAAAATTACATGCTCCAGCATCGGTTTCCCGTTCACTGGAATCAGTGCCTTTGGTGTCGCATCGGTTAGCGGACGTAAGCGGGTCCCTAATCCGGCGGCAAATATCATTGCTTTCATAATGTAGAATTAAAGATTTGTTCTTTGTTTTGTTCCCTGTGAACCAAGTCTACTTTCACACCGAACTTGCTGTGTAAATGTTCGGCCATATGTTGTGCGGCATATACGGAACGATGCTGTCCTCCCGTACACCCAAAGCAAACCATAAGATTCGTGAAACCGCGATCCAAATAACGTTTTACACTTACGTCAACAAGTGCATATGCGTGATCCAGGAACTTCAGAATACCACCATCGTCTTCCAAAAAACGAATCACGGGTTCGTCCAATCCAGTAAAATGGTTGTAACGTTCGTACTTGCCAGGATTATTAAGGGCTCTACAATCGAACACATAACCGCCGCCATTGCCACTCGAGTCGTTTGGAATACCTTTCTTATAAGCAAAACTAACCACCTTCACTTCTAGAATCCTCTTCTGAATATCATCATAGAACTGCGACAGCTGAGTAAGATCTTTTAATAACGGACAGAGATAAGGATACTCTGGATAGTCATCGTGCAGCAATTGGCGCAGATTCTCAATAGCAAACGGAACACTTTGCAGAAAATGGGGTTTCTTCTCGAAATAGCCTCTAAAACCGTATGCACCCAGAACCTGTAGGGTTCTGAACAAGACAAAATGGCGAAGCTGATTAAAGAAATGTGATTCATCAATAGATGTATATTTCTTTAATGCGTTCAAATAAATCTGTAGCAACTCCTGACGCAAATCATCGGGATATTTGGCTTTTGCCTGCCACAAGAAAGAAGCTATATCATAATAGAAAGGTCCTTTCCGTCCTCCCTGGAAATCAATCAGCCACGGTTCGTTATTCCGAATCATCACATTACGCGACTGAAAATCACGATACATGAATGTTGATGAAGAATCCTGAAGCAGCACTTGACTCATCTTTTGGAAATCGTTTTCCAAAAGATTTTCCTGGAAATCCATTCCGGTCGCTTTCAGAAAACAATACTTAAAATAATTCAAATCCCAAAGGATGGAACGCTGATTAAATTCTGGCTGAGGATAGCAAATGGAAAAATCGAAATCTTGTGCACCGACGAACTGAACGACAGGTAAAAGAGCAATTGTCTTACGTAACAGTTCCTTTTCATTTTCATCAAAAGCACTGCTTCTTCTGCCCTTCTCAATTGCATTAAACAACAAGGTATCGCCTAAGTCTTCCTGTATATAAAAAGCACAATCATCGGAATGGCACAATACTTGTGGAACCGGAATTCCCTTCTGACGGAAATGATCCGACATATAAATAAATGCACGATTTTCTTCTATAGAAGTGCCGCTCACACCAATTAATGTTTGCGGTCCGGACATTCTGAAATATCTACGGTTTGAACCGGAAGACGGGAGTTCCGTTATATCACTTGCAGCACCCCCGGTGTAAGTACGATAAAGTTGATTTAAGTCGTCTGTAACCATATAGTTTTTCAATTATGCCACGAAGGTAAGAAAGAATTGATAATTAACAAAACAAAAACGAGCGTAACCTTTTGGGCTACGCTCGCAACTAAACAAATTTTATTTATCAAAGGATCCCTTGAGCCATCATAGCTTTAGCAACTTTCATGAAACCAGCTACATTGGCACCCTTAACATAATTCACATAACCATCAGACTGTGTACCATACTTCAAGCACTGCTCATGTATATTCTGCATAATGCTTTTTAATTTAGCATCCACCTCTTCACTTGTCCAACTCAATTTCTGTGCATTCTGTGTCATTTCCAAACCGGAAACTGATACACCACCTGCGTTAGAAGCTTTGCCTGGAGCATAAAGTATCTTTGCATTCTGGAATATTTTGATTGCTTCTGGAGTAGATGGCATATTTGCACCTTCTGAAACAGCGAAACAACCGTTAGCAACAAGCTGAGCTGCTTCTTCACCATTGATTTCGTTTTGAGTTGCACTCGGCATTGCGATATCGCACTTTTCGCCCCAAGGACGAGCACCGGCTACATATTTTACTCCGTATTGTTCGGCATATTCACGAATACGACCACGATACAGATTCTTCAATTCCATGATGTAATTCCATTTTTCACGATCAATACCATCAGGATCATAAATATAACCATCTGAATCCGACATAGTAATAACCTTGGCACCTAAAGTAATCAATTTATCTACTGTATATTGTGCAACATTGCCTGAACCTGATACAGCTACGACCTTACCTTTCAGATCAATATTCTTTGTCTTCAACATCTGCAACAGGAAATATACGTTTCCATATCCCGTCGCTTCCGGACGAATCAGTGAACCACCAAACTCAAGACCTTTACCAGTAAAGGTTCCTGTATTCTCGCGAGCCAGTTTCTTGTACATACCATACATGTATGCAACTTCACGACCACCAACACCAATATCACCTGCAGGAACATCGGTATCCGGTCCGACATAGCGCCACAACTCAAGCATAAATGCCTGACAGAAACGCATGACTTCTGCATTCGACTTGCCTCTCGGATTAAAATCAGAGCCACCTTTTGCACCACCCATAGGAAGTGTTGTCAGTGAATTCTTAAAAGTCTGCTCAAATGCCAAAAACTTAAGGATTGATAAATTGACAGATGCATGGAAACGAACGCCACCTTTGTACGGGCCAATAGCATTGTTGTGCTGAATACGGTATCCCATATTCGTCTGAATTTGTCCCTTATCATCCATCCAAGAAACACGGAATGTAAAGATTCTGTCAGGAATACACAAACGCTCAATTAAATTACTTTTTTCAAACTCTGGATGCTCATTGTATGCATCTTCAATCGTTGATAACACTTCCGATACTGCCTGATGATATTCAGGTTCATTCGGGAATCTTCTTTTCAAGCCTTCTAAAACTTCACTTGCCTTCATAATTGATTTTATATAGAATGTTATACCAATTCGTCACAAAGATACCGCTCTTAATATGACAGCACAAAGGTAAGCTATTTTTTGAAACTAGCAAACTTTTGAAAGAAAATTCACGATAAAAATATCATTTCGACATTTTTATTGCAAAATTGCAATCAATTTTCATCTGCACGATGCTTAATATTTTTATATAAAGGAACAAACACAATGATAGCTGATGCTACAATAGAAAATATAACATTAAAATCTATTTTCTTACTGTATGCCAATAACATATAACACAAAAGTCCCCATAAGATAATAATACATACCGCCTGACTATTTGTAATCTTTCTTCGCTTCATAATATAAATTTGTCAATTCGATGATAATAAAGAGCCCAAATAAACAAACAATCCTAATAAAACAGCCACAGTTACTAAAATAATTATGATTTGCCTTTCTAAAGAGTAATTCCTCAAGAACGGAATATGTCGAGCAAAACCGGACACGGTTTGTACTCCCTCAGGTTCTTCATTTTCTTTCGGAATCTCATAACCTCCCTCTTTCATAACATCAAGCGCATGTTGCACTTCACTTTCCAAAATTTCAACTCGTGCACCACCTATATCAGCATAGCCTCCCATAATTTGGGAACTCAACTCATCACGCAAATAGCACTCAATACCTTCCGAACGCAAAAGAGCCATCAAGGTTTGCGCATCAGCTGGATATGTAAATCGAGCTATTTCTACCATTTTGTCTTCTACTGCTTCCATATTCTGACTATTTAATGATTGATTATTGCAAAGATAACAAATCATTTCGTAAACTTTGTCGTTTAAAGAAAGCTGTTTTACAAATCTATATTATCTGTAGATGCTAGGCCATTCATTAGAGCGTAGAAAGTAAGACCTGAGACAGTCTTGATGCCTAACTTAGCTGTAATATTTTTACGATGTGTAAGGACTGTATTAAGACTTATGTTAAGTCTGTCGGCGATCTCTTTGTTTGTAATTCCTTTGACAATCAATTGGAGGACATCAATTTCACGGGTTGAGAGTCCTTTATTTTTTTCTGTAGTTGTTGCGCTCAGGCTTTCACTTGCTAACAATCGTTCGATCTCCTCAATAATAACTTCTTGAGAAGAGCCTATTGTAACATAATTATTAGAAGGCTCGGCGGCATTTGTTCGATTTAGCAAAACGAGCGTCTTACTACGTCGAGGAAGAAAAAACTCCGAATTCAATATCCAAGAATCAGAGTCAGTGAAATAGTAATCATAAGTATCGTTGCGAGTATTTGCAAAAAATTCAAAAGAAGAAAAGCAAGAAACTTCAACAGGAGAAAAATAATCAATCAGAAGACTTTGCAAACCTATACTTTGCAACGTATCTGCTAAAATAATAGCTATCCGTTTATTCCGATGCATCTCAACTGTTCATTTTTTCCATTGCAGAAACCATCGGAAGCAATATTCTATAACGAATGCGGTTATGCTGTTTGATATCCTTGCCCAAACTACTTATGGCAAAAATTACCGCGTAACAAAGATTCTCATCATACTTACCAGATATATGTTTAACCATAATACTTTTTAAATCGGCTAACAAAGCCTCTATAGGATCGTCTGATGGTTCTTCTGAGAACAAAATAAAAGGCTCTATCTTTTTCTCATCTTTTGCCAGTTTCTCACACAATGACAAATAGTATGGAAACGACTCTTCTTCATCTTTATCTATACGCTTAATCAGTTCATTCTTAAAAGAGGTGAAGAATTGACCAATCAAAACTAAAGACTGATTTCCAGGAGCACTCATGGAAATAAAAGAATTCAGATGCCGTTCAATGTTCGGTAATTGAAAACGGCGATAGTAGGCATTCGTTTTACGCAAATAATCAATAATCTGTGAAGCATGGAATGTTTGAAGTTTCTTTTCAGGGAAATACTCCTCATTTAAAAAGGTATTGATCACCATCAAAAGAAAATCGACATCCAAATGATAATCGTCGCAGACAACCTTTACAGATTTATCGCCTAAACCCAAACGAATACCGAACCTGTTAATAACAGGAATGAGTGAGGGATGTTCTTCCACCACCTCACTCATTTGCATATTAGGATAAACTAAAGGCATATTCTTTTATGCTTCTTCCCATTGTTTACGTAACAATTTGACAGCAGCAGCTGCTAAAGTTTCGCGATCGCCTTGGCATCCACATTCAAAGCTAACGAAATGCTGATATCCAATCATTTTAAGACCTTTGAAACCTTCTACATAATTATCTGCATCACCATCTTCACCAGGCATACTACGACGCTTGCGACTTGCTACATGTACATGCTGTAAATACTTTCCTGCTGAAATGAAAGCACCCATATCAGATGTTTCTTCCCATGTCATATGCCAAAAATCACCCATACAACGTACACCTGGATTATTAATATCCCTGCATACTGAAGCTGCATCGGCAACTTGGCGCATATAAAAACATTCCTTACGGTTCAACGGTTCAAAAATAACCGACGTTCCATGTTCTGCAGCGAATGTACCCATCTCATTGAATTGTTCGCAAAGGAAATTGCGCGTTTCCATTGTATGAGGCATTACCGGAACTTGAGAATTAAATGCCGGAACGATAATTACACCGACCGAACCCAACTCACCTGCTGCAGTAATTATCTCTTTCATGGTGTCCATACATTGCTTGCGGATTGCCGGATCAGTAGAAAGGATAAAACCTTTAAAGCCTGCGCATATAGCACTGACCTTAATATTACGTCCTTTCAAAGCATTCTTGATCTCACTTACACGAGCGCCTAAACCATTACCGCCCGGTTCGAAACCAACAACGCCATTTTTTTCCATAAAATCAAGCTTCTCCTTTAAGGATTTCCCCGGAGCAACACCTTCTTGGAATGATATATTCAGCACAGCTTTATTCTTAGGAGTTTGCACTTTCTTGTTGCTGGCAGATTCATCAGGAGCTGCTTTCGATACACAAGCGGCGAAAGCAGGAGCTCCTAATGTTATGGCAGCACCCGACAGAGATGTTCTTAAGAAATTTCTTCTGTTTAGTGTCATTATTGATAAGTTTTATTTTTTAGCAGCTTTCTTATCATCCTTCTTGTCCTCCTCTTTCTTTTCTTCATGAGGAGTGCCAGGAACAGGAACAACAAATCCAGTCATATCCATCTTACCCAGATTCAGATCCTTCGGAGTATAATCAAGTGTAGAAGCAGCCATTGCATCCCAAGTAGTTTCAGCTCCAGTGTATGCTGACTCACGACCCATGATTGCAGCCATACAAGAAGCAGCTGTTGCAGATGCCAATTCAATAGGTTTATTGCTGCGAATGCAGTTAATCCAATTTACATGTTCCAATACATATGGATCATTCTGCTTGTGAGCTGTCTTCTCAGCTTCCTTGTCGTATTTCCAAATTTCTTTACCTGTATTGTCTTTAATAACAGTATCACCGTTTTCTGTTGACCATGTACCCTTCGTTCCCTGGATAAATTCGCTAACGTTGTTAACGCAACCGTCTATTTGACGACACATACTATGCAGATGGATGCCATTTTCCATTGTGAAATCAACACTGAAGTTATCGTATTGATCACCGGTAAGACGACGTTGACGAGAACCGAAACCTACAGCTTTAACAGGTTTCAAACCGCTCATCCACAAGAATACATCAATATTATGAACGTGCTGTTCAACGATATGATCACCTGATAACCACTTCCAGTTAACCCAGTCTTTAATCATATATTCGCAATCGTTCCAACCAGCTTCACGTTTCTTGAACCACAACATTGGTTGATTCCAATATACGCAACCACCAGTGATCTCACCAATTGCACCATCCATAATTTTCTTCAGTGATTCAACATAGTTACGCTGATGATGACGTTGTGTACCTGTAACAACACACAAGTTCTTTGCCTGAGCCTGCTTTGCAGCAGCCATAATTGTACGATAACCCGCCGGATCAACACAAATTGGTTTTTCAAGGAAGCAATGTTTGCCCTTCTCAACTGCATATTGGAAATGCAATGGACGGAACAAAGGAGGAGTTGCAACAATAATTGCATCAACGCCACTATCAATAACTTTCTGATAAGCATCCAAACCAACAAAACGTTTGTCAGCAGGAACATCAACTTGCTTCTGATCTTTCAATTTTCCAGCCAGTTCATCAACTCTTTCTTGGAAAACGTCGCCTAGAGCAGCAATAGTAACGCCATTAGCTGCATCCAACAAATTGAATGTTGCACCAGAACCACGACCACCGCAACCAATAACACCAATTTTCAATGCTTTACCGTCAGTTGCTTTATCAGGCAGGTCTGGAATATAATAACTTCCCGGTTCTTTCAAAGGCTTGTTAGCGCCTTCTGTTTCTCCGCCCTTACCTGAACAAGAGGTTAAAATACTTGCACTACCTGTACCTATGGCACCCAGTGCACCTACCATTGCAGAACTTTTTAAAAAAGTTCTTCTGCTAATACCGTTGTTTTCTTTCATGATATAATACTTTTAATCAATAAAAATTATTTAGCTCCTAATGAAACATCTGGTTCACATACGACACGGAAACCTATTCCGCGAATATCTGAATACCACCAAATACTCTTTGGTTGCTGAGGATCAGTCTTCAACCAAGCGTCGTGTTTGGTAAAATCACGTGCTGCAGAACGTACATCTGCTGCATCTGACGAATAATCACCACCACGGACAACCCATTCGGTACCTTCCTTTACAATCGGGTTCTTTACATTGCTGCCCATCTTGCTATAGGCTTTTGGATCATATTTATCAGCACAATATTCCATAACATTACCCAACATGTTTTTCAATCCAAACGGATTGGCTTTGACAGAACTCGGTTCTTGAGTCTTATTCTTACTATCCTTACGATAAATAATATAAGAAGAAATACCTTCTGTCTTTGCATCAAAGAATTTACGCCAGAATCCCTGGTCTGAAAAATCTTTAGGATTGCCAACAAAGAAATAAGGCGTAGTTGTTCCGCCACGAGCAGCATACTCCCACTCTGCCTCTGTTGGTAAACGATATTTCTTTCCTGTTTTCTTTGAAAGCCATTGACAGAACGTTTCAGCCGCATAGTGTGTCATTGTAATTGCTGGTCTATCGCCAGAGCCCCAACCTTGGTCAGGAAAACCGAACGGAGGTGTCGGACCTGTAATAGCATCTACATTCGGATCACTATTATTAGCATATACTTTTTCAGGAGGTGTACGTCCCTCACTCATTGTATTTCCATAGAATGACCAATATTGATCCCATGTAACTTCTACTTCCGACATAAAGAACGGACTAACAGTTACATTATGTACAGGAGCTTCATCAGGCTTATGAAAAGCCTCTTTATCCGTACTACCCATTTTAAATGTTCCACCATGGACTGCAACCATCTTAAAAGATACGGCAGTACCCGGTATCTGTTCTGTATAACTTTTAAATGAGGTAAGAGGTGTAGCTACTTTAAAGAAAAGACTCGTATCCACGACTGCCTTGGCTGTTCCACCAGGAATACCAGTCATCTTTCCATGTTTATAGTTTGGATTGTAGTGACCAGCATCCAAATGGCAACTGATGCACTGCAAATCAAGTTTCTTTTCATTATCTTCATAATAAAGGTGCGCTGTTATGCCATCCTGAGTAATTCCTTCAGGGAAAAGGTTTCTATGACATTCTTTACATGAACTGTTGGGAATATATTTTACGGCTGCTTCTAACTCAGACTTACTATCCCAATCGAATTTTGCACTATCTTTCGTCAAATAGAACCAGACATCTCTGATTCCCAATTTTGCTTTTGCTGTATAATAATTCCATGTTTCATTCTGAGGTGGTAAGTGACAAGCAACACAATGCGTCATCACACCACTTTTGTTGATAACATGGGTTGAAAGTTTCCAACTGTCTTCAGCATGCGGATGTACGTGGCACATCATACATGATTCATCAGAAGAAAAATAAACTGTTGTTTTATAAACGGCAATCATGATGCCGGCTCCAAAAAGGATTCCAATAAGGAGAATAAAACCTTTTCCTCGGAAAAAGCTTTTCTTGCCTTCCCTATCAGACGAATGACGATTCAAATTTCTAAAACTTACCATTTTATTTGTAAAGGTATTACATTTAATTAAAAAAGGAATTCAAAAATCGGCAATAAAAGTAGCGTTTTTATATAGAAAAGCAAACAAACGCCTGCCTATTTAACGCAAATTGACCTAATTATACTTTTTTATAAAAGAATGGAGAAGAATAATTCCAGTTATGACTTGTTATTCCTCTCCTTCTTGATTTATAAACTAGACTGCACTGGCTTCATTATGAATGAAAATTCATAATCACCATAATGAAGACGATACTTTTCTATTGGCAATGTTCGCCAACTCGTAATGCAACCCAAACCCATCTGAACCTTGTCTATACATAGATTTGTATAATCAATCTGTGGAACCAATTCAGAATGTGTCTGGTGCTTTTCTTTCCCCTCATCCAAAGATTCAATAGAATAATGCAAGGCTGAAGCAGAAAATGGAACTTCTCCCACAAACATTAATCCATTGCCGCCTCTATTGACTTGTTTCCACCAACGAATATCGGTCTTCGTTCCTGTCTCTTGTGGACGGATATAAGGATAGAACTGCTCTGTAACTGTTTGTCTATAAGCACCTATATCTGATACATTATTCCTGTCCGAATAGTTTTCCATCGGGCCTCTTCCATAATAATTAATGTACTCAAAAGATTTAGGCATCTGCATCTGCATGCCAAAACGAAACATGTCAGAAACTGTTGCAGACTTATCAGCCACCATTTTTTCAGTTACTTTGACGACACCTTCATTATTTATCTCATATGTCAGATAAAGCATTGCTTTAACAGCTTGCATATCATACTCAGCTTTAACAACGGCAATGCCGTTTTCCATTTCACCTTTTATCGATTTCAATTTTAACTCAGGATTTTTCCACGCAGCATATTTCACCTGCAAACTTACACCCATATCATTATCCGTCGGAGCTCGCCAGAAATTAGGAGTAAGTTTTCCTCCATCTTTCAACATTGACATTCCATTAGCTTCGTATCTGCAAAGGAATCCATCTTGACGATTGAAGTCAATTCTGAAATTATCACCACTGACAATCAGATAATTGACATCATTATCCTTTAATGTAGGAGTAACGACTTGTATATTCTCTTGTTTAACATTCTGAATATCCAATTTCTTTGCTTCATAAGGACGAACAGACAACTGATTCTTTGCGACTATATGTCCGGCTGGCAACAATCCTTCAGCATTTTTTAATTTATAGCATACATTGAGTAACACTTCTTTCGAGTTACAAATCTTATCTGCCGCGTATGGCAATTGGAATTGTTTTGTTTCCTGTGGTGCGACATCCAAACTTTCAACGACACCACTTTGAAGAATCTCGCCATTACCTAATAATTGCCACTCCATTGTATACGCACTCAAATCACGAAAGAAATTTTCATTATATACATTGATTGTACCTTTGCCAAGATCAACAGGAGTTGTCCAAATGGACTGATAGAAATAAGCCACTTCATACATGTGCGGATTCGGAACGCGATCCGGACTAATCAAACCATTATCACAGAAATTCTGTCCAGAAGCATCATAAGGGTTAAAATCTCCACCATAAGCATAAAAAGACTTGCCTTCTTTATTCTTGATACGTTGTGATTGATCAACAAAATCCCAAACAAAACCACCTTGGTACTTCGGATATTTACGAATCAAATCCCAATATTCTTTGAACCCACCTTCCGAATTGCCCATAGCATGTGCATATTCGCACTGTATAAGAGGCTTATTGATATTTCCTTCACAATATTTTTCACAACCTTCATAGCCTAAATACATCGGACAATAGATATCCGTAAAATCATTAGTATTTGCCTGCTCATACTGTACAACGCGTGATTTGTCTTCATTTTTAATC
>DAIMYP010000010.1:0-68520 GCA_036734445.1 Tannerellaceae bacterium | reverse complement strand
GAAAATAATAACGTTTGCGTCCGGCAAAGGAAGTAGAATCAATGCGTTCTACAGACCCGTTGGCGACTGATTTCCATGCAGACGGAATATCCAGTGTTAGAGTAAAAAGTGCTTTTATATTCGGTTGGTCAAAACAAGGAAACAGCGTTCGAGCACGGTCGGGAACAAGCAGAGTGTAGAACAAATCATCACGACGATTAAGCGACTGGTCGTCCGCCTTGAATGTAATACTTACATGATTCTCGCCTTTAACTGTCTCCTTCTCGCCAATAACAATATGTTCATTCTGAAAAGTATAATTCACATGCTTGCCATTCAGCGTAACTGTTGAGATCTGTCCTTTTGAGCCACGGAAATCGATGATGATTTCTTTTGTTTTTTTCAAGTGTAGAAACAGCTCAGCTGTTCCTGTAACAGCCTCCTGCCTTTTCTCCGGAATAGAGAAAAACAGATGGTAGCGCACTTGACCGAAGTTCTCTTTTCTGTATTGAGCAAGTTCCTGACTGACTCCTGTATCCAGTAGTGCAGCTTTAGCAAAGTTACAGCCGCTAAATGCAGTGAGTAGCAAGATAGCGACTGTCAGAAATTTCCTATAATATATATGTATATCCAAGACCTGTTAATTATAAATATCTTTCTTTTTCACTTTGATGATTGTGCCGAATGAAGCCAGTTTTACCATATCTATTTTCTTTTCATTACCGGCAATAACATAGACAATCGGGCGACCACTGATGTTTTCTTCATAAAAACGATTGATATCGTTTATCTCCATCTGACTGATATTTTCAAGCAGAATTTGCCGCGGGTCGCTTGTGAATCCTTCTCTTCTGAACTCATCAATCTTTGAAGAAAGATTTCGGAATGGAGGATATTCGTTGTTCACCTGATTGACAATATTCTGTTTGACAGATGCTACTTTTTCAGGTTTGAGCGGCATTTTTTTAATTAGTGAATCCAGCAGTGTCATCGCATCAATTGTCTTGTCTGATTGTGTTGAAAGCATTGTTACAAAATGGCCGGGCTGATTTCTGAACAGATACGGCGACAGGATAAAACTGCCATTTGCCCGATAGGCAAACGACCGGAATTCGCGAATTTCCTGAAACATCAACGATGACATTCCTCCGCCGAAATAGACAGAAAACATCTGCGAAGCGTTGCGTTCCTTGATGTCTGTCTGCGGTTTGCTGGCAACATAACTGTAGATGATGCTCTGTGAAACTTCAGGCATATTGACAAAGAACACCGCCGGTTTTTCGTATGTCAATACTTCTGGAGAGAAGAGTTGCGATTCAGTCTTTACTTCATCAATTGCAAGGTTCTCTTTTACAATGTTTGTAATCTCTTCATCAGGAAGCGTACCGCAATAATGCATGCTACATTGTATTTTTTGTACACTATGAAAAGCCTCCAGCAGTTGCCTGCCTTTTAATTGCTTCACTTGAGAATGATTCAGCTTGGTCAGATATTTGGAATGATTGCCACATCTTACTTTTTCTAAAAGAGCACTGGCTATATTATCACTTGATTTATAGAATGCTTTGCGTGTAACTTTATCTTCGTCTGAAAGCTGGCTGATTTTTTTATCATCAGCTTTAGCATGAAGCATAAAATCGTTTACAAGCTCCATCGTTTCTTTGATATGATTGTCGAAGCCTGAAATCTTTACAACGAAAAAATTGTTTGAAACGTCGAAAGTCAAAGTACTTCCTAACGATTGCAGTTTGCTTCTGAACTGTTCATACGGTAGCGTTTCTGTTCCCAAAAATTGCAGATACATTGACAGTTGCGTTAGTACTGGCATTTTATAGAATCCTACATTATAAATAATATCCAAAGTAAAGATATCATTCATAGAGTTAGCTGTCGTATATAATTTTACCAATGGAGTCAATTGGAATGCCTTCACATCTTTGTCAAAATCAATAAAACGCGGCTTGACAGGTTGTATCGGAATAGTAGCCAAATACTTGGCATACTCTGAAGATGCTTCTGTATGTTTCGGTACAACGGGTGCAAAATTAGGCTTGGGCAGATCATCTTTGGGGTATTTTCCTGTGCTTTTAGTAATGCAAAGATAGTTTTTCGTGAAATATTTGTTAGCGATCTTGATAACATCCTCTTTAGTGATAGCATCTATCTTTGCTGTCTCTTGCAGATAGTCTGTCCAGCTTTTCCCTTGTGAAAACAGATTCATCATGATAGTAGCTCGTGAGTCGATATTTTCCAATGCAGAAGCAAACTGACGCTTTTGTTCAAGCTTCATGCTGTTGAATACTTCATCACTGAAATCTCCCTGTTTTACACGATTGATCTGTTCCCAAATCAATTTTTCAGCATTGCTATAAGTTTGTATAATAGGCTTTGTAATTGCTGCAACAGCCAGTATGCCTGCCTCATTCAGGTTCTCATTCATTGCAACGGCACCAAGTAACTTATGATCAACCATTAGCTTATCCAAGAAACCTGTTCCATTTGTATTGTTTAATAAATTGACAGCAATCTTCAGAGCTACCAAATCTTCATGATTGGCAGGAACACCTCTGAAACCCAATCCGATGGCTTTCAGAAAAGGAATCGGGAACTTAACCTTCATCTTCTCTTTTCCTTTGAATGGAGGTAAGTCAACCGATGTTCTTATTGGAGCGACTCCACTGCGTATACGAGAAAATGTCTTATTGATGATAGGCATCACTGCTTCTGTATCAAAGTCGCCACTCAAAATGAGTGCCATATTTGAAGCGACGTAGTAGTTATTAAAGAACTTGCGCATTTCAGAAAGGCGGGGATTCTTCAAGTTCTTTGTGCTTCCGATGATTGGAAAAGCATAAGGATGCGGTTTAAAATAGCGTGATAGCAATGTGTCCATCACCTGTCCACCAATCATGTCGCCATGCATGTTCTTCTCTTCATATACCGTCTCCAGCTCATTTTGGAAAAGGCGGAAGACAGGATTTATCAATCGTTCACTATTAAGTTCCGCCCACTGTTCGATATATTGGGGCGAGAATGTATTGAAATAGATAGTTGCATCGTAGGATGTGGCCGCATTAAGTCCCGAACCGCCATAGCGGGTAATCAATCGATTGAATTCATTTGGAATGACATATTGTGACGAGTTTACCGTTTGTTCATTGATGAATTTCAGAAGTTGCGCACGTTGTTTGAGATCAGTTGTCACAGCCAATTCATCATATTTTTGTGAAATGACATCAAGAATCTCTTTTTCTGCATTATAGTTTGTTGTCCCAATCTTATCGGTTCCTTTGAACATCATGTGTTCAAAATAATGGGCGATACCGGTGTCAGGGCAATCTTTCGAACCAGCCTTAACTACTACTGCGCCAAAAATTTTGGGTTGGCTATGATCTTCATTCAACCATACCGTTAAACCATTCTCTAATTTATATTCATTGACCTTCAGAACTTTCGAGTCTTCAGCCAGTATTTTACTCGTACAACATGTAGCTATTATCATTATCCAAGCTAATAATTTCATTGAACAACATCTTATTCATGACAAAGATAATACAAGTTGGGAGCAGAATAAAACAAACCTGTTTGTTTTTTTGCCGAGATGCAGATTATCTTTGCTATTTGAAGCAAATATAAGTAATATTATGCATTTTAGGCTCTCTTGCTTCTATTATCTTTGAAGATTTAGATATGAATCTGACTATCAATAGCCATAAAGTTGGCAATAAATATTTTTTCGAGAATAATTTTATTAGACAGGTTGCTAAGTTAAGAATAATTCTTATATTTGTTGGCGTACACATACTCTATTGGAAAACAAATGTTTAATATATAAATATCTGAAAGACAAATGAAAACGTATTTAAAATGGGCCGTACTGCCCTTACTTCTGTTTGGTGCATTCACAATTGAGGCACAAACGACAGGTCGCCACGCTGCAAAAAATAATAAAGTTACATGTTCGCAAACAGCTAACATGCTTACTAAAGCAGAAAAATCAGCGGGTTGGAAGCTTTTATTTGATGGAAAGACAACCAATGGCTGGCGTGGGGCAGGATTGACTGCATTTCCGGATCATGGATGGAAAGTAGAAAATGGAGAACTGACTGTATTAAAATCGAATGGTACAGATAACAAACGTGGTGGCGATATCGTTACTAATGATGAATATTCAGCTTTTGAATTGAGCTTTGAATTCAAGTTGACGACCGGTGCAAACAGTGGTGTCAAGTATTTGATCCTTGAAAGCCAAAAAAACAAAGGCTTTGTTATTGGTCCGGAGTATCAAGTATTGGATGATGCTGTTCATCCGGATGCCAAACTTTATACCACTTATCCAGGAAGCCGTACGCTTTCGAGTTTGTATGATATAATTGCTGCTAAAGACAAACATTTCAATGGTATAGGCGTTTGGAATAAAGGATTGATCAAAGTTTCTCCTAAAATGCATGTTGAGCATTGGTTGAACGGTTCTAAAGTTTTGGAATATGATTGGGGAACAAAAGCATTTCTTGATTTAGTTAAAGGTAGTAAGTTCGCTGGCGAATCCTATAAAGAGTTCGGTGGTTTTGGTTTGGCAAAGAAAGGTCATATTCTGTTGCAGGATCATGGCGATGAAGTATCTTATCGGAATATCAAGATTAGAATATTGAAGTAATTCTTAAATATATTATAGATCATGACAACACGTAGAGATTTTCTTAAACAAAGTGCTTTTGGCGCAGCAGGCTTAACCATTGGTGGTATGGGCTTTAGTGCAAAGAGTTATGCAAATATTATGGGTGCAAATGAGAAGATTCATGTTGGAATCGTTGGCTTTTCCGATCGTGCCCGTAGTTCATTGATTCCTTCTTTTGAAGCTTGTGCTGCTGAATTAGGATTTGATGTTGTAGGTGTATCTGATATTTGGAAACGTCGTCGTGAAGAAGGCGTTGCCTATTTCCAACAGAAATACGGTCAGACCGTAAAACCTTTCCGCAACAACGAAGAGCTTTATGATTCAAGAATTTGTGATGCTGTAATTGTAGCTACTGCTGATTTTCAACATGCCACACATTGTATTCAGGCTGTTAAAGCCGGTTGTGATGCATATGTTGAAAAACCTTTTGCTGAAACGATGGAAGATGCCCGTGCGGCACGCAAAGCTGTTTTGGAGAGTAAGAAGATTGTCCAGATCGGTTCACAGCGTCGCTCAGCTCCGAATTATCAGGCAGCAAACGAATACATTCGTTCCGGTAAGTTTGGAAAGATTACAATGGTTGAAATGTGCTGGAATGTAAATCAGCCCGGCCGTTGGCGTCGTCCTAAACTTGTTGCACAATGTTTTGAGAAAGATACCGATTGGAAGCGTTTCCTCATCAATCGTCCATATGAAGAATGGGATCCTCGCAAATATTTGGAATACCGTTTGTTCTGGCCGTTCTCATCTGGAATTCCAGGACAGTGGATGTCGCATCAGATTGATACAGTCCATTGGTTTACAGGTTGCTCACATCCAAAGAGCGTAGCTGCAAATGGAGGTATTTATCAGTGGAGAGACGGTCGTCGCAATTATGATACGATGACAGCTGTTTTTGATTATGGAACAGAAGATGGTTCACAAAGTTTCCAGGTCGTTTATTCATCACGTATGCATAATTCGGCAGGTGGAACGAAAGAACTTTATTTTTCAAACGGTGGAACGCTGAATCTCGATACCAATAAGATTACACCTGATGGCGGATTAACTCAAAACTATGCTGATGAAATGGATATGAAGGCTAATCTGTTAACTCCTTATGATTTGCCTTCTATCAAGGTTGAAACAGGTTCAAATACAGGTTCCGATCCGATGACCAATCTTCACGTTCGCAACTGGATGGAATGTGTTAAGAGCCGCAAGCAACCGAATGCCCCGGTAGAAGCAGGTTATAATCATTCTATTGCGAATATCATGTGTAACGCATCTCTTCGTACAGGCGAAAAAGCTTCGTTCGATGAATCGACGCAAGAAGTTATGGTTGGCGGTAAAGCCTTTAAATATTGATTTTTCTTGTTATTGTGCGGTTTTCAACAAGAAGCTGCACAATACAATCTTTTGATGAACGTCAGCAATGACATTCTTTGTGGAGGTAAGTTTACTGAATGTATACTTATCTCCATATTTATTTTGAATAATCTCCAGATCTTCTTCTGTGGAAAACAAATACCCATTAGAAGGTTGTTGCGTTTCGAAATTATGAAACTTGTTACCCACGTAGAAATTCAATCCGTAGAGGTTCGTATACTGCTTCAGATCGTTCATCACAAACATGTTATTCGCATCCAAAGGATATTCTTTTATCACCTGCTGAGCAAAGGGTCGGGAAGAGGTTCCTTCGCGAATTCCCCTCATGATAACTCCATCAATAAGTAAATTTGTGGCAAACATGAGTGCAATTGTTGAATAGAGTATTTTAAGATTGATTTTCTTGAACATCTGATAACCTACGGTCAAGAGTATTGCAAGCAAAAACAGCAGAATGCCAATAGTCAACCCATTCGGTGAAGCAAACATGTTTGAAACCAGTGAAACGGTCTCTATTGTCGATTCATGGTGCGTATATTGTTGTACAATCAATTCAGGATGAATAACACCCGACATTGTTAGTCCCAAAGCAACAAGTATCACTGCAACGATTGAAACCAAAAAAGCTGCAAATACACGTGTCACTCTCATTCTATATTCGGTAATATATATGGCATATTGAGCAAGAAATATAGCGATGAACGGATAGGCAGGCATCAAATATACACTGCGTTTGCTGGAAGGAATGGAATAGAAGAAAAGGACGCAAACCAATACAACGAGACTGAAAAGCTGAACCTTTTCCATCGACAGAATTTTATGCCAGATATCTCTCAATATCTCTTTCAGACTTTTCTGTGGCTTACAGTATTTGATTCCGAATAGTGAGAATACAAAAAACAGCGTCCATGGAACGAATCCAGCGGCAAGCGTAGCAAAATTATACCAAACGCCATTTTCATGGCCTAATTCATAATTGATATCCGGTGTGCTCAAATGGAAGAATCTACCGAAGTTCTCAGCCAGAACAACATTCAGAAAATGATCGCCGCCTTGTTTGTAAGCTGCTATATACCAAAGGATAGGCAAGAATAAAGATGCCACACCCGAATAAAGCAACGCTTTAAATATGGTCAGTAACGAATATTTTCGGAGCATCAGCAGATAAACACCAAAAACAAACAATGGCAGGATAATTCCTACTGGCCCTTTCGTCAGTGCTGCACAACCAAGCAGTATCGGAATCATCACAGGCAGACCTTTGAGTTCCAATAAATCTTCCCATCGATACATCTGAAAAAGTCCGATTACTATGAACATAGTCAGCACCATATCCACTCGCGTCGTCATTGCCGCTCGATGAATTTCGATACAGGTAATCAGCAGCAGTGTCGCAATGAACGCTTGCTGAAACCGTAATCGTTTTCCAAAGAACATCAATACGAATCCAATAAGAACAGTAAACGCCAGTGCCGAAGGCATACGTGAAGTGAATTCAGACACATATCCTTGTGGATATGAACACAAGGCCATCAACCAATGCGCCATTGGAGGTTTATAGGCAAACTCATCTGCGTAAGTTTGCGGTAGAACCCAGTTTCCTGTGTTCAGCATCGAAACGGCTACTGCTGCTTCACGAGGTTCGCCTTTGGTTGAAAAATCACCCAATCCGATCCACGGGATGACCGAAATGATGCAGATAATGATAACCATCGTTACCGGT
Source organism: Tannerellaceae bacterium (assembly GCA_036734445.1). Taxonomy (GTDB): domain Bacteria; phylum Bacteroidota; class Bacteroidia; order Bacteroidales; family Tannerellaceae; genus Parabacteroides. Next base: position 60,772 of record DAIMYP010000010.1, on the reverse strand, counting down.
TTCTGCAAGTAAAGATATTGTAAAGTTGGTGTACGCATTTCTTCTTAATTAAGCTCCTAATGATTCTTTTATTGCATCTCTGATAATCTCAGCATCTTCTTCATTCTCTTTCAATATTGAAAGGATCAGATTCAGATAGCTCTCCTTATTATTCAAACCACATAGACTGCATAAGCGGCATTGCGGGAGTACGCCTTTCTGGTTGTACACACGCAGGATATTTTTGTAATCGCCATCTTCTGCATATTGCGCAAATTCTTTTTTTATCGCATTGTATATCTCATTGACATGCACATTGTTTTGGATATTTTCAACATGTTCTGCCAATTCATCAACCGTATTAATCTTTTTGTCGACCGTAATTTCTAGTTTCTTTTTGACAAGATGTTTGGCATGAAGAATTACCTGACTGTCCATTTCCTTGATGAACATCCGAATGATATTTTCCTTCACCTGTTTGAAAACAAGTTCAGGATCTTTCAGCATTCTTCGCGCAACCGTTTTGATAACCGGTTCGAGTAACAGCAGGTTCTCTACTTCGGCAACATCGGGAACGTAAATGTGCTGTTCGCGCAAGTAATCGATTTCGCCCTGTGTTCGGCGGTCGCGATCAACGATACCTCTTGAGTCAAGTGTCAGGAAATCTTTCAGTTGAACGGACGCTTTTGTCGTTTCAATTACTTTCTGGCAACCGCCCATCGATTTGACTGTGTAATTCGGGAAAATCAGCGGATAGAGCTGACTGTCGATGCTGTTGGTATCAGTTCCCTCGATAAACAGAATCGGTTTGCGACTTCCCAGAATCTCCATGTACAGTTCTTCGGGAAAGCTTTCGTTGCTTTCGATCTGCTCATAATCCCAGATAGTTGTATCGAAATTGTAGGAGCGGATCCATATTCTTTTGCTGTTGTGTCGGGATGAAGCAAAATCGATGTCATGTGTCAGATACACAAACGTGCAATCCGGCCGCAAAGCCTCAATGTCGTCCCAAAGCTGATTCTTGATGGAATCATGTAGTAGAATCTCAGGCTCTTCGATAATCAGCAACGCATCTTTGGGTGCATATAAGGCAGCGCCTATGAGATAAAAAACAATTTTTTCGCCATCGCTCATGCGTCCGGCCTTGTACGAATCGCTGTTGCGATTGGTAGATACAATTTCAATAAATCCGGATTTACGAACGAGACGGTTATGTGGAAACATTTTCTCCCAGATTCCTTGAATCACATCGATTTTCGTTACGGGAGGCGTCAGACCGCTTGTCTGTTTGCAGTTTTCCTTGAATTCAACGGCTGTTTCGAACTCTTCTGCCTGTAAACGCAAGATCAGCTTTTCATATTCTGAAATTCTCGGCATAAAGATTCGTTCAGCAACGATTGATTGCAAATGCGACAATTCATAGCCGTCAGCTGGGACATCTTTCTCATCGCTGTTGATGAAGAGCGCATGCATTCCGGAGATAAATATGCCTTTATCTTTATACTGTTTTTGCAGAGCACGTCCGAAGGAGCTTTTGCCGGCTCCGTTTGCACCGATTACAACCAATACTTTCGTATTAATGGTAACCGGTTCGGATGTATCCTGTTTTGCTGGAAGAATAAGTTCCATAATAATCTAATTAATATGCACGAGCAAAAAGCACTCGTTGTGCTGAAGGTTTGCCTGTTACCATGCATTTGCCCGGAGTCTTGTCTCCATCAAACGGAATGCAACGGATGGTTGCTTTCGTTTCTTCCTGGACGCGTGCTTCCGTTTCCGGAGTTCCGTCCCAATGAGCCATGATAAAGTAGCCTTCTTCGATTTTCTGCTTGAACTCATCGTACGTGTCGACATTGATTATTTTCGACGTGCGAAGGTCGTAAGCTTTCTTATAGATGTTTTTCTGAATCTCTTCCAAAAGATTCTGAACATATGTTTCAATACCGTCGCATGTGATTGTTTCTTTTTCGAGCGTATCACGACGCATAACTTCGATGGTATTGTTTTCCAAATCGCGTCCACCGATAGCCAAACGTACTGGAACGCCACGCAGTTCATAATTGGCAAACTTCCAACCCGGCTTGCGATTGTCGGAATCATCATACTTGACAGATATGCCTAATTTCTTCAGATTATCAACGATACCTGCCACTTTCTGGCTGATAGCAGCCAGTTGTTCGTCGTTGCGATATATTGGAATGATAACAACCTGTGTAGGAGCCAAATGAGGTGGCAAAACTAAACCATTATCATCCGAGTGAGCCATAATCAGAGCACCAATCAAACGTGTTGAAACGCCCCATGAAGTAGCCCAAGCATAATCAATTTTTCCTTCCTTATCAAGGAATGTAACATCGAAAGCCTTGCCAAAGTTCTGTCCCAGGAAATGTGATGTCCCTGCCTGAAGAGCTTTGCCATCTTGCATCATAGCCTCGATTGTGTAAGTATCCAGAGCACCCGCAAAGCGTTCGCTTTCAGTCTTGTATCCTTTGATGACCGGCATTGCCATATAGTTCTCGGCAAAGTCGGCATATACACCTTGCATTTTTTTTGCTTCTGCTTCTGCTTCTTCTTTTGTAGCATGAGCTGTATGACCTTCCTGCCACAAAAACTCTGCGGTACGGAGGAACAGACGCGTACGCATTTCCCAGCGCATCACGTTCGCCCATTGATTGCACAGGATAGGCAGATCGCGGTAGGAATGAATCCAGTTGCGATAGGTGTTCCATATAATTGTTTCCGATGTAGGTCGGATAATCAACTCTTCTTCCAGTTTGGCTTCGGGATCAACCACAACAGCTGTACCGTCGTCGTTTGTCTTTAAACGATAATGTGTAACGACTGCACATTCTTTAGCGAACCCTTTTACATGTTCAGCTTCTTTACTAAGAAATGATTTCGGAATTAATAAAGGGAAATACGCGTTAACGTGACCTGTTGCTTTGAACATATCGTCAAGGATTCTTTGCATCTTTTCCCAAATTGCATAGCCGTAGGGCTTGATTACCATACAACCGCGTACAGCAGAATTTTCTGCTAAATCTGCTTTGATTACCAAATCCTGATACCACTGCGAATAATTGACGCTTCTTGGTGTCAGTTCTTTCAGCTCTTTTGCCATTTTTATAATTCTTAATTGTTTCCTTTATTATTTGAATACGAAGGACAAAGGTACAAAAATATCTTTATACTGAAATAAAGTTAGAGCTATTGCATTGTTATTTTCTGTTCTTTCTGTTTTTATGAGAATGTGATATCAAATGGAAGGGTTATTTTATTCGGATATAAAGGCTATTGCATTCGGATGCATTTATGCTTTCATTCGGAACGATCATTCGTTTGATATATGTGTAATTATAAAATCATAATTATAAAAATATATTTCCATATATGTCAAATGAATTTTGGTTTCGATAGAAGTGAGGGTTTCATTCGAAAGTATTTGGGTTTGCATTCGAAAGTATACAAAAAAGGCAGCCTTTGAACCAGACTGCCTTTTGAAATCCTATCAAATAAATTATGTATAGGCTACATTATTTATAAGGCTTACCTTCAACGGCTGCGATACCCGGAAGAACTTTTCCTTCGATAGCTTCAAGCATTGCACCACCACCGGTTGATACGTAAGATACTTTGTCCGCCAGACCGAACTTGTTGATTGCAGCAACTGAATCGCCACCACCTACAAGTGTATAAGCGCCTTTGGCTGTTGCTTCGGCAACGTCTTGAGCGATTGTCTCTGTACCGTGAGCGAAATTCGGGAATTCGAATACGCCTACAGGGCCATTCCAAAGAATTGTCTTCGATTTCATAATGATTTCTTTCCAGTTAGCAAGAGAAGCAGGAGAAGCATCCATACCTTCCCAACCATCAGGAATATTATGTGTGTCGCAGATCTTTTTGTCAGCATCATTGCTAAAAGAATTGCCGGCAACGGTTGCAACAGAAAGCGAAATATTTACGCCTTTTTGTTTTGCCTTTTCGAGGATCTCGAGTGCAAGAGGCATAAACTCGTCTTCATGCAGTGAATCACCGATCTTTCCACCTTGAGCTTTGAAGAATGTAAAGCCCATACCGCCACCGATAATCAGATTGTCAACCTTATCGAGAAGGTTTTCAATGATTGTGATTTTGGAAGAGACTTTAGAGCCACCCAATATTGCGGTAAATGGACGTTCAGGAGCTTCAAGTACTTTATTAAGCGCTTTGATTTCCTTTTCCATCAAATAACCGAACATTTTATGATCTGCATCGAAATAATCAGCGATAAGAGCCGTAGAAGCGTGAGCACGGTGAGCTGTGCCAAAGGCATCATTAACATATGCATCTGCATAAGATGCAAGACGTTTTGTGAACTCTTTCTGACTCTCTTTAACTGCTTTCTTTGCAGCTTTCTTTACGTCGTCAGAAGCATCATCAGCCAATCCTCTTGGTTTGCCTTCTTCTTCAGCATAGAAACGAAGATTTTCTAATAACAATGCTTCGCCAGGTTGCAATGCAGCAGCTTTAACTCCAGCATCTTCACCAATACAATCATTTGCGAACTGTACGTCAACATTCAGCAATTCGGACACATGTTTAATGATGTGCTTCAATGAAAATTTTGCATCTACGCCTTTCGGACGTCCTAAGTGAGAACCAATGATTACACTACCGCCGTCGCCCAGGATTTTCTTCAATGTTGGGAGTGCAGCGCGAATACGCGTGTCATCTGTGATGTTGAAATTCTCGTCCAATGGAACATTGAAATCAACTCTTACAAATGCTTTTTTGCCTGCAAAGTTAAATTTGTCAATTGATTGCATAAACTCTTATATTTAGTATAAATAATATATCACTAATCGGCGCAAAAGTACATAAAATAATTTGTTTCGTGTTATTTTGGAGGCTTAATTTTTACAAGGCCTTGATTATAGCCTTTTTTCTATATTTTTAATATTCAATAATCATGTCACTTTATATATTTGCGCGCAAAATATTAAAGCAAATACCATAAAGGCAATGAATACGAAAAAGATTTATCTGATGATTATTTTTCTGCTTGCTTTGTGTAGCATGCAAGTTTTTGGAGTTGAAAAAAGCGTATTGTTGTATACGCCATATACCCAAGTTTCTGTTCCACCCGGACAATCCATTGATTATAGCGTTGATATGGTCAATAATACTGACCAAATGAAAAAAGCACCCATTTCGATTATTGGAATGCCACGGGGTTGGAAATATGAGTTGAAAGCGGGTGGATGGACTGTCAAACAATTGGCTGTATTACCAAAAGACAAAAAAACATTGACGCTGACAGTCAATGTTCCGATGCAAGTTAATAAAGGTACTTATCATTTTACGGTTTTGGCTGCAGGTCTGGCACAACTTCCTCTTTATGTGACTGTTTCCGAACAAGGCACATATCAGACTGAATTTACAACCAAGCAACCCAATATGCAGGGCAATTCAAAGGCGGCATTTAATTTCAATGCGGTTTTGAAAAACGAAACGGGCGAGCAACAGCTTTATGCCTTGATGGCCAATGCGCCTCGCGGATGGAACGTTGTATTTCGTGTTGATGGGAAACAGGCAACTTCTGCTCAAGTCGACCCGAATGCAACCGAAAGTATAGGCATTGATATTACACCTCCTTCGAGCATTGCAGCCGGTGATTACAAAATTCCTGTTCATGCATCAACAAGTACAACGTCTGCTGATTTGATACTGGATGTTGTTGTAACGGGTTCGTATGAGATTGAACTTACAACTCCTGATGGAAGGGTTAGTGCAGATATTACAGCAGGTGATACGAAACATATTGATTTATTGGTGAGAAACACCGGTACTGCCGAATTGAAAGATGTAAAATTGACATCCAACAAGCCGACAGATTGGGAAATTACTTACGAACCGTCTACCATTGCCAAACTTCCTGCAGGAAATGCCACAACGGTTGTGGCTACTGTGAAAGCTTCTAAAAAAGCTTTGCCGGGCGATTATGTAACGAAAATGACAGCTAGTACACCTGAAGTAACGAATATGGCTGAGTTTCGTATGTCTGTTCATACTTCATTGATATACGGATGGTTAGGATTCGTGATTATTATTGCTGTGCTAGGAGGCGTTTATTATTTGTTCCGTAAATATGGCAGGAGATAAACCTATGACGGAAGAGCATGTGATTGAACTTTCCGGATTGACCAAGAAATATGGTAGTTTTGTTGCTGTCGACAATCTGAATTTGAATATCCGCAAAAGTGAGATATTTGGATTGCTGGGTCCTAATGGCGCAGGAAAATCGACTACTATATTAATGATGCTGGGTCTGACTGAACCGACGTCGGGAACTGTTATGGTTTGTGGAATCAATTCTACCACGCATCCTATTGATGTGAAGCGTAAAGTTGGATATCTGCCTGAGGATGTAGGCTTTTATGACGATATGACAGCCATGGAGAATTTGTTGTATACAGCAGCTTTGAACGGTATCGAACGCAAGGAAGCCCGCGAAGATGCGCTGCGTCTGTTAGAGCGTGTCGGATTGTCGCAGGTAGTTGATAAGAAAGCCGGAAAGTTTTCGCGAGGAATGCGTCAACGCTTAGGTCTGGCGGATGTTTTGATAAAAAGACCGGAAGTGATTATATTGGATGAACCAACGTCGGGTATTGATCCGTCAGGTGTGCAGGAATTTATTCGTCTGGTTTTGGAATTGAGTCATAAGGACGGTCTGACAGTTATATTTTCATCACATATTTTGGCTCAAGTGCAGCAGGTATGTGATCGGGTAGGGCTTTTCAATAAAGGCAAGCTGCTTGCAGAAATTGAACTGTCTGATTTACACAAAGTGCCGCATGGACTCGATGATATTTACAATCAGTATTATGGAGGAATTGAAGTATGATTAATATTGCGAACATTCATCATCCATTCTGGGTCATTGTCAAGAAGGAAATTTCTGATAATGTACACAGCTGGCGTTTTATCATATTGATAGTTATCATAGCATTGACTTGCATGGGTTCGCTTTATGAAGCGCTTACAAATATCAAAGCTGCTATCAAGCCGGGTGATCCGGATGGTTCTTTCCTGTTTCTGAAGCTTTTTACCGTATCCGACGGAACGATGCCATCGTTTGCGATGTTTATCAGTTTTCTGGGACCGTTGTTGGGTATTGCTTTGGGCTTTGATGCTATCAATTCTGAACAGAATAAAGGAACGTTGAGTCGTATTCTATCGCAGCCTATTCATCGTGATTATCTTATCAATGCCAAGTTTGTAGCTGCATTGATTGTCATTGGAATCATGCTGTATGCATTAGGCTTTCTGGTGATGGGATTCGGGTTGATTGCTATCGGTATTCCACCTACATTCAGTGAATTTATGCGCGTTGTCGCATTCTTGTTCGTAGGTGTTGTCTATGTGGCGTTCTGGTTGAATCTGGCTATCTTCTTTTCTATCCAGTTCAAACAGGCAGCTACTTCAGCATTGGCATGTATTGCCATCTGGCTTTTCTTTAGCGTTTTCTATACGATGATTATCAATCTGATAGGAAAGGCGTTGAGTCCAAACGAGATGGCAACCGAATATCAGGTAATCAGTTATCAGCGGTTCATGCTTAATCTGTTGCGGTTTGCACCAAGCGAATTGTTCAACGAAGCGACGATGACTTTACTGATGCCATCCGTCCGCAGTTTAGGTCCGCTTACAATGGAACAGGTCGAAGGCGCTATTCCCAGTCCGCTTCCTTTAGGACAGAGTCTGATGGTCGTTTGGCCACAGCTGACGGGAATGATTGCTTCAACCGTAATATGCTTCGGGCTTTCTTATCTTTCCTTTATGCGGAAAGAGGTACGCTCCCGCTAAAAGCTTATCAAACAAGCTTGAAGCGGAGGCGCAACCGCCCTTCGGTATAGTCGTAATTAAGCATTTTCATGTGACCTATTTCTGAAGTGTTGCTCACATGAGTTCCAATGCAGGCACAGGCATCATAATCGCCAACTCGGACTATACGCAGCGTTTCACTGGCATCGTCAGGAAGCTTGCTTAAATCGACTATGGATGCGGCATCTTTTTTGTCCACAAACTCTATGGTTACAGGCAGATGACGGTCGATGACTTCATTCACACGCCTTTCTATTTCTGCCATCATTTCGGGAGTAGGTTCTTCAGACAACTCATAATCGAGTTTGCTTTTCTTCCGTTCGATATGCGAATTCTTTGAACGCGGGCAACCGAACATTCTAATCATTGTCTGATTCAAAATATGTTCTGCCGTATGCATCGGAGGATATTCCTCTTTGTTGTGTTCGTTTAATATTGGCTCTTGTTCCATTGTTATTCAGCTATTTATATTTTATTCTGTAGTGATTGTCTTCTCGAAGGCACGACGCACTTTGTTGCCTCTGTAAATCACTTCACCACTGTATTGAAATCCTAGAGAGTCAATCAGATGCAGCATGTAGTGATTGTCATAGTTGGTGTCGATACGGAAGTTGTCGATGCCTTTGGCAAGACTGATCTTTTCTGCTTCTTGCATAAAACGTTTGGCAATACCTTGATGTTTGGCTTCATCGGCAACGGCTAACCGATGTACAATCAGGTATGGAGCATCATTTTGCCATTTGCCTTTGATTTCGGCATATGCAGGTTCGGCTTCGAAAGAAATGACGCCGTACGCCACAATCTGTTCGCCGTTGCGAAGTACATAGCCTCTTCCGTTACGGATATCTTCAGCAATTAGTTCCGGTGTCGGATAATCGTTATCCCACTGATGGCTTCCCAAGCGTTTCATTTGCGCTTTAGCCTGTAACATTATTTCCCAGATGCGATTGGCATCATTCTCTATCGCTTTTGTAAGCATACGATTTATCGATGTTTATTTCGTTCACAAAGTTAGTACTTTTATTCCAATAAAATATAGAAGATGTCCATGAGAGGAACGAACTACTCCGCAGATTTTTTGCATAAGATAATATTTTAGTTAGGACAAAAGCATAACAATGTGTACTTTTGCAATCGAAAATAATAAAGTTCTATAATTATGTCAGTAGCAAAAAGGGATTTGGAAGATAATAGAAAGGTGACAACACGCCGCCTTATTGAAATGAAACAGCGCGGTGAAAAGATTTCCATGCTTACAGCCTACGATTTTTCAATGGCAACACTGATTGATCAGGCTGGGATGGATGTTATTTTGGTTGGCGATTCGGCATCAAACGTGATGGCAGGTAATGTAACAACTCTTCCTATTACTTTGGATCAGATGATTTATCATGGCAAATCAGTTGTGAAAGGGGTTAAACGGGCTTTGGTCGTTATCGATTTGCCTTTTGGCAGTTATCAGGGAAATCCGATGGAAGCATTGGCTTCGTCCATTCGTGTCATGAAGGAAACGCATGCCGATTGTGTGAAGCTGGAAGGTGGTTCAGAAGTGCGCGAATCTATAGAGCGTATTTTGAGTGCCGGCATTCCTGTTATGGGACATTTGGGACTTACACCTCAATCAATCAATAAGTTTGGAACCTATACCGTTCGTGCTCGTGAAGAAGAAGAAGCACAGAAACTGATATCTGATGCACATCTTCTGGAGGAAATAGGTTGTTTCTCACTTGTATTAGAGAAGATTCCAGCAGCTTTGGCGGCAAGAGTGGCTTCAGAATTGAAGATTCCGGTTATTGGTATCGGTGCCGGTGGCGGAGTTGACGGACAAGTGCTTGTAATGCATGATATGTTGGGCATTAATCAGGGCTTTTCACCCAGATTCCTGCGTCGTTACGCTAATCTGGCTGAAGATATTACACACGCTGTTCAATCGTATATCGAAGATATTAAGTCAGGTGACTTTCCTAATGAGAAGGAGCAGTATTAAGGTCTTCTTTGATAAAAATAATGCGTCAGCAATGTGCTGGCGCATTATTTTTGAATTGCGACATCTTCCCAATGTCCATTGATCAGTTCGCGAGTACTTTTAAATCCAGCCTGCAACAAGAATTTAAACGCTTCTTCTCGTCCATCATTTACTAAATCTGGATAATGGCAGTCAGAATTGACCATTACCGGAATATGCAATTTCTGCAACTTATCGATATAAGCCATATTTGGAAATAGCTGTCTTTTGGTACGTAAATTCTTTGTATTGATCTCAACCATCAGACCTTTTTCTGCAATCAGATCCAGACATTCGTTCAGAGGTTTCTGATACCAGTCGGCACCAATCGAGAAACCGGGACATTTCTCACCATGCATGTATATCTTGTCCATGTGACCGACAATATCAATGCCTCCAGATTCAATCATATTTAATGTTGTACTGAAGTAATGTTCCACAAGTTTTCTAATATCACCATGATAAACCTCTTCGAGTGAAAGACGGTAGTTTTCGAACGCACCGTCGATACAGACCATATTCTTTTCCAAAAATGGCAAACAAGCAGGCATATAGTGAATGGAACCGATGCGATAATCAAGCGGAAGATTGCGAAAATAGGGGATGGAGGCATTATACGTTTTATCCAAATAGTCGATTTCAAGAGCTACATAGATCTCTATCTGTGATTCATACTTATGCTTCAGACGTGCAATCTCTTGCAGGTATTCAGGCATATCGTCTTTCGACATGTTCCAGAATGTTTCGAAAGGCAACGGAGCATGCGAAGAAAAGCCGTATGCACGGAATCCTTTCGAGATAGCGAACTTTACGAAGTCTTCAGGTGTACTTCGTCCGTCGCAAAATGTACAATGACTATGATAATTGCTTAATGGAATCATTTTATTCAGAATTCGATTTCAAAAATAAGGCGAAGAGGAATATTGTTCAACTTCGCCTTAAAATCATATAATTATGGATTAATTTACTTGATAACGTTCAGTTCTTTTCCAATCTTTATAAATGCAGCGATAGCTTTGTCCAGATGAGCCTTCTCGTGACCTGCGGAAAGTTGTACGCGAATACGAGCCTGTCCCTTCGGAACAACCGGATAGTAGAATCCTGTAACGTAAATGCCTTCGTCCTGCATGCGAGCAGCGAAGTCCTGTGAAAGTTTTGCATCATACAACATGACAGCACAGATAGCTGATTGTGTAGGTTTGATGTCAAAACCGGCAGCAAGCATCTTTTCACGGAAGTAGCTTACGTTTTCCATCAGTTTGGTATGGAGTGCATTGCTTTCTTTCAGCATTTTAAACATTTCAAGGCTTGCACCAACAATGGCCGGAGCAACAGAGTTAGAGAACAAATATGGACGAGAACGCTGACGCAGCATATCGATGATTTCTTTGCGACCAGTTGTAAAACCGCCCATGGCTCCACCAAATGATTTTCCTAATGTTCCGGTGAATATATCAATACGTCCGTAGCAATTAAACTTTTCAGCAATGCCATGACCTGTCGGACCAACAACACCTGCAGAGTGAGATTCGTCAACCATAACCAATGCATCGTATTTTTCAGCCAAATCACAGATTTTATCCATTGGTGCTACATTGCCATCCATAGAAAATACACCATCTGTTGCGATGATACGATAACGCTGCGCTTGAGCTTCTTTCAAGCAACGTTCAAGATCGGCCATATCGGCATTGGCATAACGATAACGTTTAGCTTTGCAAAGACGAACGCCGTCGATGATTGAAGCATGATTCAATGCATCAGAGATGATGGCATCTTCTTCGCTGAACAAAGGTTCGAACAAACCACCGTTAGCATCGAAGCAAGAACCATAAAGAATAGTATCGTCGGTCTTAAAATAATCGGCAATAGCTGCTTCCAACTGTTTGTGAGTATCTTGTGTACCACAGATGAAGCGAACTGACGACATTCCGAATCCACGATTATCCATTGCTGCTTTAGCGGCTTTAATCAATTTCGGATCGTTGGAAAGGCCTAAATAATTGTTGGCGCAGAAGTTAAGAACGTCAATACCTTCGTTTACTTTGATATCTGCTTTTTGTGGGGTTGTAATGATACGTTCATTCTTGTACAATCCTGCTGCTTTGATATCAGCTAATTCCTGATTGAGGAAATCTTTAAGTTTACCGTACATAATTTTGTTTTTTGTTAGCATTAATGATTAATCAATATGACTGGCATTTACAATGAAAACAAGCGGCCTATACAATCAGTCAACTAGCATTTGTAAATCATCCAAACCATCTGACACGCAAAGTTCATATTTTTTTTGAATATAATGCTTAAAAAAACGAGAAATTTATGTCAAAACTCTATTATTCTGTCTACCTTTGCCGCACAAAAAACTTAAAAGAACAAAAACGCAATGAAGAATGTATTAGTAATTGGTTCGACAGGGCAGATTGGTTCTGAACTAACCATGAAATTAAGAGGTATTTACAAAGAAGGGAATATTATCGCCGGATATATTCCTGGTGCTGAACCTAAAGGAGAATTGTTAGAATCAGGCCCTTCCGCTGTTGTAGATATTACAAATGAACAGCAAATAGCAGAAACTGTATCCAAATACAAGATTGATACGATATATAATCTGGCTGCGTTATTATCTGCTGTTGCAGAAGCAAAACCGCAGTTGGCTTGGAAAATTGGTATTGGCGGTCTTTTTAATGTATTAGAGGTAGCACGTTTGATGCATTGTGCAGTGTTTACTCCAAGCTCGATTGGTGCATTCGGTAATGATACACCAAAAGATAAAACGCCACAGGATACAGTACGCAATCCGCGTACGATGTACGGCGTAACAAAAGTTACAGGCGAATTACTCAGCAATTATTATTTTATTCGTTTTGGCGTTGATACGCGCTCGGTACGTTTTCCGGGTTTGATTTCGCATGTTACTTTGCCTGGTGGAGGTACAACAGATTATGCTGTAGACATCTACTATTCAGCTGCTAAAGGTCAAAAATTTATTTGTCCAATCAAGGCAGGAACATTTATGGATATGATGTATATGCCTGATGCTTTGCGCGCTGCTATCGAAATTATGGAAGCCGATTCTACAAAATTCGTCCATCGTAACTCATTCAATATTGCATCTATGAGTTTTGATCCGGAAATCATTTATAATAATATCAAGAAATATGTTCCTGATTTTAAGATGGAATATGATGTTGATCCATTGCGTCAGGCTATTGCTGAATCGTGGCCTAATTCGTTAGACGACACTTGTGCTCGCCAGGAATGGGGTTGGAAACCAGAATACGATTTGGATACGATGACCAAGGATATGTTGGCTAAGTTGGAAGAAAGATTTAGAAAATAAGTATTCTGTTTTTAGTTGTTCATATCAGAAAAGAGTGGAAAAAAATCTTTTGAGTTTTTCTCCACTCTTTTTATATAAATGCTTGATATATTAAATATTATTCTCATTGTACACTCTTTTTTACCGCACTAATGTTGTAGCGTCGAGCAAAATACGTATCTTTGCCCGCAAATTATGGGTTTCAAACATTATTTAAGTGGCAAACGAAGAAATGAACGGCATGGATCAGTTCCGGCCTACAATAGATAAAGCTATTTCTTGGCTACGTATAGTTAAAGAGTGGAGCTTGTCGCACATTAAAAAGGCGAATGCATATTATCACGCCTCACCGTGGTACAGAAAGACGCTGTTAGTTATTGCGTCAATTTTTGTCTGTTTCTTCCTCTATCTGCTCATGGTGGATTTCAATTTTCTTTGGCTGTTTGGTAAAACACCGGGATTATCGGCAGTTCGCAATCCAAACCAGCCTGTTGCTTCTGTCCTTTACAGTGCTGATGGAAAAGTTCTCAGTAAATATTTTCGTGAGAACCGTTCACCTGTCAAGTATAATGAGATTTCTCCAATCTTGATTAAAGCATTAATTTGCACTGAGGACGAACGTTTTTATTCTCATTTTGGAATTGATTTGAAAGGGTTGTTTGCAGCAGCTAAAGATATGACGCATGGCGATGCACGTGGCGCAAGTACTATCACACAACAGTTAGTAAAGAATCTTTTCAAGGTACGTTCGCAATATTCTACTGGATTGCTTGGTAAGCTTCCAGGTTTGCGGCTTATCATTATGAAATCAAAGGAATGGATTCTTGCTGTGAAGATCGAAATGTTCTATTCCAAGAACGAGATCCTTACCATGTATTTCAATACAGTCGATTTTGGAAACAACACGTATGGCATTAAAACGGCATGCAAGACTTATTTCGGAACAACACCTGCAAAGATTCGTCCTGAACAGGCAGCGACACTTATTGGATTATTAAAAGCTACGACTACATACAATCCAAGAAAAAATCCCCGCAACAGTATGAAGCGTCGTAATGTCGTGCTTGAAAATATGTATACTCATCGTATTATAACTAAGGCCGATTTTGATTCGTTGAAACGTATTCCTATGCAATTGCGTTATGAAGTTGAAACGAATTATGGAGGTGTGGCTTTATATTTCCGTGATGCCGTGGCAGCTTATCTAGATCCGTGGCTAAAGGAAAATGGTTTGGATATCTATGCAGATGGATTAAAGATATATACAACGCTCGACACTCGCTTGCAGCAATATGCAGAAGAAGCTGTCAATAAGCAAATGCGGGTTGTACAGCGTAATTTTAATAATCATTGGGGTACGAATGCACCTTGGCGTGACAAGACCGGGACAGAAATTCCAAACTTCATCGAAGATTTGGCCAAACGTACTGATACCTATAAACGACTGGTCAGACAATTTCCCAATCGTCCTGATTCAGTGGATTATTACATGAATAAACCGCATCGCTTGAAGGTCTTTGATTACGATTCAGGTACACGCGATACAACTATCAGTTCTATGGATTCAATCCGATATATGGAACGATTTATGCATAGTAGTTTTATTGCCATGGAACCTCAAAGTGGCGAAGTAAAAGCTTGGGTGGGAGATATTAGTTTTAATTCTTGGAAATACGATAAGGTAACCTCTAAGCGTCAGCCGGGCTCTACATTCAAGTTGTTTGTTTATACCGAAGCGATGAACCAAGGACTATCTCCTTGTGATGAGCGTCAAGATAAATACGTTGCATTGGATGTGATGGATCATGGTCAGATGGTAAAATGGATTCCACGTAATGCCAACGGTAATTTTACAGGACGCATGTATTCCTTGAAAGCTGCTTTTGCTCAGTCTATCAACACGATTGCTGTTCAAGTAGCTCAGGAAGTAGGTATTCATAATATAGCTGTTACAGCAAAGAAGATGGGAATCAGGACACCACTGGAAGAAACGCCGGCATTGTCGTTAGGTGCATCTGATGTATCTTTATTGGAACTGGTCAATGCTTATTCAACAGTTATCAATGAAGGTATGGCACATAGTCCTGTTTTGGTAACGAAGATTGAAGATAAGGACGGTCACGTCATTTATCGGCATAAACCGGATCAGGTACAGGCAATTCCTTATGAGTCGGCATTCCTGATGACAGAAATGTTGAAAGGTGGACTTACCGAAAGAGGAGGAACGACGCAAGCCTTGTGGTCTTTTGATCTATTCAATTACAATACTGAGTTTGGTGGTAAGACAGGAACATCTTCTAACCATTCAGATGCGTGGTTCGTTGGAGTAACACCCAAACTTATTGCGGGTGCATGGGTTGGTGGCGAACATCGAAGTATTCATTTCCGTACGGGTGCTTTAGGACAGGGTAGTCGTACAGCTTTGCCGATATATGGTTATTTTATGGAGAAAGTAGTGAAAGATCCAGCTTTTGTAAAATATCAGGCAAAATTCCCGACGAAACCTAAGCAGGATATCGCCCGCACCTATAATTGTAGGCAATATTCTTCTGTCAATACCGACAGTATGGATTATATGATGGAAGGCGACAGTCTGATGATGCTCGAAGGTGGAAATGCAGAACTCCCTACAGAAGATATAATCGAACAGCCTATTCAGCAACCTGAAATAAAATAAGAAACAGGCGCTGATTTACAGTGAAGAGGCATGTTTGCAGCCTTGAAAACTATAAATCAGCGCCTGTCTTGTGTTTTATCGTATATACTTTAGTGCGGGTTATCCATCAGTGTCCGAATCGTGAAGTATCTACATTTTTATGATTCTTGGCTTTATATCCACCGAAGCGATATGAGAAAGCGATAGTAAACGAGCGCATGTAAAACGAATTATTCATATCCAAATCCTGGTTTTTATATCGTATGCGTACCTTTGGCATACCGGAATTGAATATATCATTCATTTGTGCAGTAACAGTTGCCCGTTTCTTTAAGAAGTTCCATTGGGCAGAAGCACTGACGCGGTAATAATGGGTAAGATTGTAAGTCCCTTGAATCGATGGCGATGTGTAGGAAGCATTAAGGTTGAATGACAATTGTTTTGAAGCCGTGAAAGTATTGTCGAGTCCGATATGTGTCAGCCATTTTGCACGATTGAAAGGAACATCAAAAAAGTTGTCGCATCGTTGATGCTGCTTAAGCACAACCGTTTCCAGACGAGTATTGAACCAGTTGGTTATTTTGTAAGGAATATTCACTACACCTCCCAATTGCCGTGAGTAATTCCAGTTGATCATCTGATAAATAAGTGCCAAACGTTTTGATGATTGATAACCTGTCTGGGTAAAGCCGTCTTTGATATCCAGGTAAAAGAGATTGAAAGTATATTTGTGACTCAAGAGGTAGGTGACGTTGAACTGATAGATGTTGCTTGGTCTTAAATCAGGTGTCCCATGAATCTCGGCATATCCGTCAAGATATGAAATCGAGGCTTGTCGACTCCAGTAGCTCGGATAATACTTGTTTGACGAAAGCGACAAGATGAACGTATGTTTAGGATTGCTGAAGAATGTCCACGAAGCGCGCGGATAAACAGCCCATTTGTGATAGTTCCTGATCGTATAATATTCGCCGCTGAGCGACAGCGAAAGATTTTGTCCATGTGCAAAAGTCTTCTCTGTGCGCATGTATATGTTTGATGTTTGTTCGGTTAGTTTCGAATTAGTGTTCTGTGTTTCGATATCTCCTTGCGCCTTCGAATAATATTGGAAATCTTTATCGGAAGCGTACGCGTATGAAAAGCCGTAACCCAGTGTCCAATTGTTCTTCAGATGATGTTCCTGATCTGCACTGAATGATAACTTTTCCACACGCTGTCCGCCGTCAAGCAGAAAGAAATTGGTAGTATCTTGTGTCGTATTTTGAAACTGCTGGCTGTTGGTGGAGTGATAATTCGTGTAATCCAAAGTCAGATTCAGTCCGAAAGCCGACTGGTATTGTGCTGAAAAATTGTGCATGTAACTATCGTTGCGATTCTCAATATGGCTCTGTTGGAAATTGCCTTCTGAATAGTTCTGTCCCGTATCGTCAGGAGAAAAAGAGCCATTATAGGTGATGCTTGCGTTGCTTTTTTCCGAGAAGTTATATTCGTATGCAGCACGCAGTGTGTGATCCCATCCTTTAAATGTAGAATGCTGATGCTGGATGATGTTGTATATCTTGTTTTGGAAGGTATGTCGGGAATCAAGTGTCATCTGCGATTTCGCTTTGCTATCGCTGGCATCATATATGACGTCGAAAGCCATCTTTGGCGTTGAAATTCGGAAGTTCGTTCCGATACTGCCGCTGTTGGCGTACCTATGGGTATAACTGCTTTTAATCTCTCCTGAAACAGAATCGGCGATCGTTCGCTTCAATACAATATTGATGGCGGCACCTCTTACATGATATTGCGGTGGAGCGCTGTAGAGAACTTCAACTTTCTGCACGCGTTCCACAGGCATACTGCGCAGCATATTAACTAATTCGCTACTGTTTATGGTTGAAGGTTTTCCATTAATGATAATTGATAGTTGCGAAGCGCCCGACAGACTTAGCGAACCCTCATTTTCCTCTACGCCTGGCAGTTCTTGCAAGGCTTCATAAACGTTGTTCACCGCTTTCCCTTTTGAGAGATAGTCGAGGTCATAATTCAATGAACCGCTCTCGACTTTCACAAACGGACGCTCCGCAGTTACAACCCATTCCTTCAGATTGTTCGTTCGCGTTTCGAGTACAATCGTGCCGACTTCTGCCTTTTTGCAATCGATGGTTTTCGTGGAGAAGGAGAGATGCTGCACGATCAGTCGGCATGGGAATGCTGTTCTTTTGCTGAAATGAAAGTTTCCGTCGACTTCCGACAATACGGCTTCAATAAAGGTTGAATCAGGTTGTTGCAACACGATTGACGCTGCATCGACCGGATGATTTTCACTGTCCATGATTCGTCCCGTAACGGTCTGTCCACTCAAGTGAAGACACAATAAGAGTGCAGGCAGAAGAATAATCCACTGTTTCATAACATTATATGTTTAGTTATATGATTGTCTACTTCGTCCCGACTTTGCTGAAGACTATGGGAAGTACATATTCAATGTTGATAGCTGTCCCGTTGGCTGTTCGCGCCGGTTCCCAGTGTGGACATTGTTTGAGCATTCTGATGACATTCTCTTCGAATACCTTTTCTTTCGGCGAGGAGAGTATTTTGAATTGTCCGATAGAGCCATCTTTCTGAATGACAAATCGCACAACGACGCGGGCATCCATGGTTTCGTAGCCTTTCGGATATATTAGATTCTTGGCAACCCATTTTGGAAATGAATCATCTATTGCATATTTGCCTTCAAAAAGCGGAGCGTTGCAGCCCTGGGGCAGAATCTTTACCACACCTAAAGTTTCACCGTTCACGGGCTTATCCGCTTTAGAAGTTGTTGAAAACATAAAGTATCCCACTATCAGAAGAGCAGCTGCGCAAACAGCAATGATACTGATCCACTTCCACTTTTTGTGAGGATGTTTTGACTCTTGTTGCTTCTGATTCCCTAGAAAATATACTTCATTATCTTGTAAATCATTCATATTCCGATCCTCCTGCTTTTAATGCTTTCTTCCAAGACGGTCTTTAGTAGCTTCAGAGCCTCTTTGGATGCCGACAGCGCAAAATCGTCCTTGAAACCGATACCCGAAAGGACAAGTTCCTGCCTGGAAATATTAATACTGTAGATGTAGTTGCTGTTGATGATAAGTCCTTTCCCCAGACGGATAAAAACCTGCGACTCGGTGCCCAGTTGCTGCTCCAGTTGTTTCTCGAAAGCCGACAGGTTGAACGAAAAGATATGTTGCTTTCCGTCAACGAGAACCATCGTTGAATAACTGCCGTCGGATGAGATATAAGCTATCCGCTCGGCTGTTACACGGATCAACAGCGTACTGTTGGAGAGTATCAAGTGTTTAGCCATCGTTTATTCTTTATTCATTCACAAAAATAGATATAAAAGGTTATTGGATGAAACAAAATGCAAGCCGTTTTGTGAAATGCCGGTTTGGCTTTATCAAATACAATGGAAGTAAAGGTGTCCCTCACTATAAGCCGGTTCGCTCTTCAGGAAGGATTTGTTCCCGTATCCGGTCGAATTTTAGTAAGACTATGGATGAATTTTAGCAGAGGTTATTGGAAATTTATCGTCTCACATAGGTGAGACGATAAATATGTCTGGACAAATGCAAAGTTTTCTCTTGAACTGTATACAAATTCTTCCTCAAGGAGAGGAAAACAGCTTCTGAACTATTCTTGATAAAAGAATGCTAGACAAGTTGTTTCTATAATAGAAGTGATCCTTATAATTGCTTCATTCTGTCGAGACCTTTATGAAAATCGGCAACAAGTTCGTCCATCACTTCTGCAACCGATTGCTTCTTTCGCAGCAGCGAAGCACCTTGACCGATCTCGAACTGCCCTTCTTGCGTATCGCCTTCGAAGATTCCTTTCTTAGCGCGTCCTTTGCCTAGCAACTCTTTCAGTTCATCAACGGAAGCTCCGCGAGCTTCAGCTTCTTCGACAGTGGCCGTAAAAGAGCCTTTTACCATGCGAGTAGGTGAGAGTTTCTTCAGCAGCAGCTTAGTGTCGCCTTCGTTCAGATTGAGACACAGGTCTTTATATGTATCACAGGCAGAGCTTTCTTCCGTAAGTGCAAAACGGGTACCCATCTGTACACCTTCAGCTCCTAAAGCAAAAGCAGCCAAAATACTGTCACCGGTGATAATTCCTCCGGCAGCCAGCAGAGGCAAAGAAGTGGCACGACGAACAGCAGGAATCAGACACATGGTTGTCGTCTCTTCCTTACCGTTATGACCGCCGGCTTCAAATCCTTCGGCAACAACGGTATCAACGCCTGCTTGTTCACTCTTCTCAGCGAACTTTGAACTGCTGACAACATGTGCTACTGTAATGCTGTGATCTTTTAAGAAACCGGTCCATGCTTTCGGACTTCCGGCTGATGTAAATACTACTTTCACCTTTTCCTCTACTAATATTTGCATTAGAACATCCATTTCCGGATAAAACAGCGGTACATTCACACCGAAAGGTTTGTCAGTTGCTTCTTGACATTTGCGAATATGTTCGCGCAGTGTATCCGGATGCATTGAACCAGCTCCAATTAATCCCAGTCCTCCGGCATTGCTTACTGCTGAAGCCAGTCTCCAGCCACTGCACCAAACCATTCCACCTGCAATAATCGGGTAGTTTATATTGAATAACTTACAAATTCTATTCTCCATTTTTTGAATCATTTAAAATTTATCATGCAAATATGAGAAAAATGTTGGAAATTCCCGTTCCGGGATGTATATTTGTAGGCTATTATTAACATTTACACACAAATAAGAGATGAAAAAGACACTCATGATGGCTGCCGGACTGGCAGTTGTTTTAGGCGCATGCAACTCTTCGAAGAAAAGTGATATGGCAGGCAAAGACACGCCGAATCCATTCTTTACAGAGTATACAACACCGTTTGGTGTTCCGCCTTTCGATCAAATCAAGTTCGAACATTACAAGCCGGCTTTCCTGAAAGGCATGCAGGAACATGCTGCTGAGGTGGATTCAATCGCCAACAATCCACAAGAAGCTACTTTTGAAAATACTATTGTGGCTTTGGATCAGAGTGGCAAATTATTGAATAAAGTATCTTATGCTTTCAGTGGCGAAGCAAGCATCAACACGAATGATTCTATCCAGGCCTTGGAACAGGAATTGTCGCCATTGCTGTCACGTCATTCGGATGATATTCTTTTGAATGCAAAGCTTTTTGCCCGTATAAAGTCGGTATTCGACAATCAGGCAAAGCTGAATTTGAATCAGGAACAAAAGAAACTGTTGGAGAAAACATACAAGCATTTTGTTCGTGGTGGTGCAAATCTGGATGCTGAAAAGCAGACAAAGCTCCGGGCTGTAAATGAAAAGATTGCCCAGTTGCAAATTACTTTCGAACAAAACTTATTGAAAGAAACTAATGCCTTCCAACTGGTTATCGATAAGAAGGAAGATCTTTCCGGCCTGCCTGAAACATTGGTAACATCCGCTGCTGAAGCAGCAAAGGAAGCAGGAAAAGATGGCAAGTGGCTGTTTACATTGCATAATCCGAGTGTAATGCCATTCTTGCAATATGCTGATAATCGCAGCTTGCGTGAGAAAATTTTCAAAGCCTATATTATGCGTGGCAATAATGGCAATGCCAACGACAACAAGGATGTTGTCAAAAAGTTGGTTACTGCTCGTTTGGAACAGGCACAGCTGCTGGGCTTCAAAGACTTTGCTGCTTATGCACTTGATGAGAATATGGCTAAGGATGAAGCGAATGTATATAAGTTGCTGGACCAGATATGGAAGCCTGCATTAGTAAAGGCTAAGGAAGAACTGGCTGATATCAATGCTGAGATTAAGAAAGAAGGAGGCAATTTCCAAGCAGAAGGCTGGGACTGGCGCTACTATTTTGAGAAAGCAAAGAAGTCACGTTTCAATCTAGATGAGAACGAAGTTCGTCCGTATCTGGAATTAAATAATGTACGCGAGGGCGCATTTTACGTTGCCAACAAGCTTTATGGCATTACTTTCACTCCTTTGAAGAATATTCCATTGCCAGATCCTGATGCGCAGGCTTTTGAATGTAAAGATAAGGATGGCAAGACCACATTGGGTGTGCTGTACATGGATTTCTACACTCGTCCCGGAAAGAGCGGAGGCGCGTGGTGTGGAGCTTATAGAGACCAGACGTACAAAGATGGAAAACGTGTTATTCCAATTGTTACCACTGTATTCAACTTTAGTAAACCGACAGCAGGACAACAGGCGTTGTTGAGTTCTGATGAAGCTTCAACTATATTTCATGAGTTTGGACATGCGTTGAATGCACTCTTTGCTGATGTTCACTATTATGGCGTTGCCAGTGTTCCTCGTGATTTTGTAGAATTACCTTCTCAGGTAATGGAACATTGGACTTTTGAACCGGAAGTGCTTAAAGTCTATGCAAAACAACATAAGACAGGTGAAGTGATTCCTCAGGCTTTGGTAGACAAAATCGTTAAGAGCGGTAAATATGGACAAGGATTCGCAACAACCGAATATTTGGCAGCATCGCTTTTAGATATGGACTATCATGTTTTGAAACAGATTCCTGCTAATTTTGATATTGAACAGTTTGAAGCAAAAGCAATGAACAGCCGAGGATTGATTAGTCAAATACCTCCACGATACAGAACAACCTATTTTGCTCATACAATGGGTGGAGGTTATACTGCTGGTTATTACAGCTACATCTGGGCAGAGGTTTTGGATTGCGATGCTTTTGAAGCATTCAAGGAAACTGGAGATATTTTCAATCAAAACATAGCTTCTAAGTTCCGTAGTTGTATTCTGACTCCGGGTTGTATTGAGGATGCTGATGTGATGTATAAAAATTTCAGAGGCAAAGCTGCAAATATTGATCCTTTATTGCGTAACAGAGGATTGAAATAAGATTGGATACTTATCAAATCAAAAAGAGGATATACCTTTTAGGGATATATCCTCTTTTTTTTGTAGAATTATAGGATAGGGAAAAGCTACTTGGCTATCTTTATGATTAACGGCTGCTTCAGATGTTGAGCAAATGTACGAATATACTTATTCCATTCTGTTGAATCTTTAAAGCCGTATTTACTCCAGCCTGCACCTGCATAATAAATGTATTTGCTTCCGGGAGTATAATGACTTAATGCGGCTACATGCCCGTCGGCGTCACGCTGGACTTTCTCTTTTGTAGAAAATAATACAGGTTTAGCTGATTCAATCTTCTTGGTAAATACGGCACCGACAAATATTTGCCCGTTGACCTTATCTACAGGATCGGCATAAGTGATATAGCCAGCATTGGCATCTGCCTGCAAATCGAGACTCGGTGAATGAATGACAATTCCAGTCAAAATAGGAGTGGACTTGGTTAGGTTAGCGTAACTAACTGTGACTTTGTTCAGTTGTGAACCATAATCCAAGGAAATGGTTCGTGTTTCAATAATCTTTGAATTGTTTCCAATGGTTATAGGGTTATATGTCAACTTTACTGTAAAACGCAATGGTCCATTGTCAAGAATCTTATATGTGCTATAACAATAAGGATATACAATGGAATCGCCATCCATTAATGCGGTTGTTCCGGCACCCAACGTCGGTCCGACTTTATAATAATCCAATCCATTACCATGGTCGTTGTGATAGGAAACTGATTCGGCAAACTGTTGAGCAGCTTTCTTGTCGGTCTTGTTTAATTCGGCAAGTTTAGCCTTTGTCTGTGCACCTAATTCCAGATTATAACGCAAATCAACGACCGGTTCTGCAATACATTTCACCCAAATATCACAACCGTATGCTTTCTCTCCACTTTTTTGTAAAGCGGGTCCGTACGTACGGAAAGCGATTCTGTTGTTTTCCCATGCAATATCATCTATACGTTCAGGATAATGTTTGCCGCAAACAACTTTTTTGAAGACATCTGGTTTTCCGGCAGCGATTGTATACAAAGTACTGCTTTTGGCATTTACAGTCGTCGGAAAAATTAGTTTATGATCATATGTTATTTGATATGGAACTTGTAATCCTTTGCTATCAGTTACGATAAAACTCTTCTGTTTAAACTTCTCTACAATGTTGGATGACAGTTCTACAATCTCATCTTTTCTAATTTCATTAGAAGTATTAGTAACTGAAATTCTAATAGATTTTTCTTGTGCACATGCTGCAATAGACATGGCTAAAAACAAGAGGACAATTTTTTTCATGACTTTCTGATATGATAGTTTTATGCCGGTAAAAATAAGAATATTTAAAAGATTCAAGAACTGTTTGCGCACAGAATCTTTTTGTTTTCGGATGAATTATATTTTATGAATACATTATTAGTGTTTTTTGTACTTTGAAGCGCGATATTTTATTTAATATTGCTGCTAAATAGTGATTAAGTGATATTAATGCGATAGAGATGAAGAAGGCGAAAGTTCTACTGTTATTTGGTTTATTGCAGGTGCTCGTCAGTTGTGATAGCGACAGTCGAGAGGATTCGCCATCTGAAATTGCAGTCTATCAGATAGGATTAGCTTACAAAGGTGTCAATATGAATCAAGAGCCTGTTTTTTCAGGTAACGATATTCTTTGGTTTGATGAAAAAACACGCGAAATCAAATTTAAAGACAGTTCAGCAATAGCACAAAAACTTCCTTTTGGAGAAACTGTTGTATTCAAGCATTCTGATGTGGAACTTTTTACGGCGCATGTTCTTGCGGATACAACACAAGTTCAATATGATGATTTATCTCTCGTCTATAATATTTCAATGAAAGCTTATTATCTCAATGATTGCTATCCCAAAATATTAGATAGACCTTCTGTAAAGCTGAATGCAGAAATCAGAGCTGAGAATTGGACTCTTTTTCTCATTCAGCTTCGTAAAGAAAACCGTATCAAATAATATTGGAACTTGTGTTTCCATCTATTCAAATTCAACAATAGTAATACCTGCACCTCCAAATTGAACATGTTCGTCATGATATTTTACGACTTCTGGAACCGTATTTAAATATTCACGTATCAGTTGCCGAAGAATGCCACTCCCTGTTCCATGCAAGATTCGTACCCGTGCAGCACCAACTTGGATGGCATCATCAATAAAATAAGTAACTGTTTGTAAAGCTTCGTCGCCACGCATGCCGCGCACATCAATCTCCTGCTTGAAGTTTAATCGCTTATCGTGCATGCTATCAGCTGTTTGAGCACTGATAAAGGTGTTCTTTTGTATTTCTTTTTTGAGTTGTCCTTTGCTGACTTTTTCCAATTGTTCCAATTTGATAGAACTTTTTATCATGCCGAAAGCAACAATAGCTTGTTTTCCGTTAATCTCTAAAACAGTCCCGGCTGAAGTTTGTCCTTTCAAACGAACACTATCGCCAACGATTATTTCATTCTTATTGAATGGCTGATTGGAACTCTGATGATTATTTTGTTTTTTGCGCTCATTACGTTCTTGAAGCTTTGCCATCTTACGTGCAATCTTTTCATCATTCTCCTCCGTTGCGATTACTGATGCTTTGAATTCTTCCAAAGCCTGTCTTGCCAGTTTTGTCTGTTCCTTTTCTGCTTGTGCTTCCTTAATCTCACGAATAGTATTCTCTATTTTTGCATTGGCTTCTGAAAGAATATGCTGAGCTTCTTCCTTGGCTGATCGCATAATATCCTTTCGTTGTTTATGCACATCGTCCAAATCTTTTTCATAACGGGCAGTGATTTCTTCCAGTTTCTTTTCCTGTTGGCGGATGTTTTGACGCTTGTTCTCCCAGTATCTTTTGTCTCGAACGATATCTTGAAGATATTTGTCCATGTTAATATAATCAGCACCAACTTTAGCTGAAGCATCGGCTATAACTTCTTCCGGAAGGCCGATCTTTCTTGCAATCTCAACAGCAAATGAACTGCCCGGATTGCCGATGGAAAGTTTAAAAAGAGGTTGCATCAAATGTCTGTCGTACAACATTGCGCCATTAACAATACCCGCAGTATCTTCTGCAAAATGTTTTAAGTTCTGATAGTGTGTTGTGATAACGCCAAAACTTTGATTTCTGTTGAATCTGTCGAGAAGAGCTTCAGCAATGGCTCCACCGATTTGTGGTTCAGTTCCACTACCGAATTCATCAATCAGAATAATCGTTTTGTTATTGCAGTTCTTGACGAAGTATTTCATGTTCAAGAGATGAGAGCTATATGTACTCAAATCATTCTCAATGCTTTGTTCGTCGCCTATATCAATAAAAATATTGTCAAATATACCTGTAAGGGAACTGGCATAAACAGGAATAAGCAATCCGCATTGAATCATGTATTGGAGTAGTCCTACTGTTTTAAGGCAAACAGATTTTCCTCCGGCATTAGGCCCCGAAATAATCAAAATCCGTTTATTTCCCTCTAAAGTAATGTCTAAAGGCACAACCTCTTTATTCTGCTTTTTCAATGAAAGGTAGAGTAGTGGATGTATGGCTCCTGCCCAATCCATTTGAGGTTTGTCATCTATTTTAGGTTTGAGACCATTGATCTGTTCAGCAAAAATGGCTTTAGCCCGAATGAAATCGATTTCTGCCAAAAAAGTATACGATTGTAGAATATCAGGAGCCAGAGGGCGCACATAATCGGTAAACTCTGTCAGAATCTTTGTGATTTCTCGTTTTTCGTCGTTTTCTAGTTCTCGAACTCGATTGTTGGCTTCAACAACTATTTCAGGTTCAATGAAAACAGTTTTTCCACTGGCAGACTCATCATGCACAATTCCTTTGATTTTCCTTTTCAGTGCTGGAGCAACTGGAATCATCAGACGTCCGTCACGCATGGTTGGCGTTACATCCTTATCAACCACACCATCTGTTTGAGCGGCTCTTAATATAGATTGTAAACTGCGCGAAATATTACCCATTGTAGAGGCTATTTCACGACGTATCTGAGCGAGAGTGGGTGACGCATTGTCTTTTACGTGTCCAAATTTGTCCAAAATAGTATCAATCTTATCTATTATCTTTGGAAAAGTCTGGATATCGCCTGCTAAAGCCGTAAGTGAAGGATACTTTATTTCTGTATCATTGTCTTGGCGAAAAAAATGAAGGATATCGTTGATAGTTTGCAATGAACGCTTTAAATCGAACATTTCTTTTTCGTCCAACCATGTACCTTCAGGACGAATACGTTTTAATGAATAACGCACGTCAAAGAAAAAATTGGCGGGGAACTCGTCCTCGCCTTGAAGAATTCGGACGAACTCGTCTGTTTGTTCGAGTTGCCCAGTAATGAATTGGTAGTTAGATGAGAAAACCATGTCATTGACTTTCTCTATACCGAGAGGGCTAAGACATTTTTCAGATATGAGTGTTCTGATTTTGTCAAAGCCTATTTTCTGTTCAAAATTTTGTGGATAAATCACTTGATAAAAATCATTTTATTTCAACAGTAACGCTTTGTCGAATGGCAGGATGGATATTGAGATCTGTATTTTCCTTACCATTTTTAAGAGTGAATGTACAAATATTATTGCCAGAAGCATTAATATAAGGAGCATAATAATACAAATAAGAGAATGCTGTCAAATTCTGAGGATTTTGAAAAGCTTCTGCAATCTTTGGGTAGTTAAATGTATCCCAAAACATGCAGCGATTGAAACCATTAGCGTCAGTAAAAATAGTTTTAGCATCACGCAAAGGCATCGTTCCGCTGATGAAATTCTTATATGCAGAAGTAAATGTTTCTGCAGAATACTTCATTTTCTGTCCATTAATCTTTTCTATTGTACTGCCAACGCGCAAACCTGCCTCGTAAGCCGGACTTTTTTCATCTATATTTGCAATCACATTCATGTGGTCGATGTCAAATCCTAATCCAGTATAATTATATTTCTTTTGAGTAATGAGATATTTTACATTACGTGCATATTTGACGTATGGATATTGCATACACATCAATGGAACATGGATTCTAGCGTATTCGTCTACACGATATGGAGCTCCTAATAATTCATTAGCTTCACATTCCCAAAGAATTCGTCCTTGAACATCCCGTTGGTCAATTAATCTGAATCCAAATTGGAGTAAATACTCTGCATTTGATTCGGCTGTACTTGCGTCCCAAAATGGTAATAAAGTCATAATTCCTTTTTCTGAATCATATCTGAATGCTGTATCTTTAACGGCTTTTTGTGACAATCCCTTATAATTAGGATTCTTATCAAAGAAATAGAAAGTTTGGACCATCAAGTCAGGTTTATTGATATCAACTGTAAGCCCTTTTTGAGTCAAAGCTTTTTCAATATAGGAATTAATGGTCGTTTCCAATTTGCTATTATTCTCATCAATAGGGAAAAAAGCGAATGTTTTAAAACGGCTGAAATCAATGGGATGAGTGGTCACAGTTGTCTTAAATGGACAAACAAAATCCCGTTCGCTATTTGTTTCAAGACTATACATGGCAAATGCAGTAGCCAGTTGGTCTTCAGTAATAGCATTACTTGCTTTGCATTCTTTTTTCAACATAACTTCCCGTGATGGCGAAGATATGTTTTTGACAGTAAGAATAACGCCATCTTTATTCGATGGGTTAAGCAAATCCATTATTTCGTTCGGTTTTAAATTTTCGGTATCCACACCATCGATAGCTATAATGATGTCATGTAGTTTAAGACCAGAAGTTTCTGCAGTAGTAAAAGGAATGAGGCCCGTAATAACAGGTCGTCCTTTTCCCCAATTGTTGCTCATGCTGAATTCGTATTTGATTCCCAAACGACAAATCTCCTGACTTTGGATATGCGTTGACATGAGTACAAACAACAATAAGATCGGCAAAATTACTTTCTTCATAATTCTATACATTATTATTAAACATAACGTCAGCTACGAATAGCCAACTGATAAATTTATACAAAGATAGAGATATTTTTGAAGCTAAGAGTCGTCTTGGCAGCATATTTGTTATTATATTAACGAGTAATAGTGAATCCAATATGTTTCATATAAAGTAAAGGAAGCTTATGGGGTTCATATATTCATCTGAAATACAGCGTTGAATAAAAAAAATAATGAAATATGAGTGAGATAAAATTTGACA
Organism: Tannerellaceae bacterium; assembly: GCA_036734445.1. GTDB lineage: Bacteria > Bacteroidota > Bacteroidia > Bacteroidales > Tannerellaceae > Parabacteroides. Next base: position 31,906 of record DAIMYP010000010.1, on the reverse strand, counting down.
AGAAGGACAAAGAAGAAAAAAATCAGCCAGAAACTGATGCGACAAATTTGCAGCAAGAACAGACAAATGCGACAGACAATAAATCAAGCGATGACAAAATGGCTGATAACATAGAAGATGAAAAAACTGTGGATTATAAGAAAAAGTTCGAAGAATTGAATGATTCTCATCTTCGTTTGATGGCTGAATTTGATAATTATAGGAAGCGTACCTTACGCGAAAAAACAGAATTGATCAAGAATGGAGGTGAAGCAGCATTAATACATCTGCTTCCTATCATTGATGATTTTGAAAGAGCTTTGGAAACTATAAGAAAGGCTGAAGATATGAAAGCTGTAACTGAAGGAGTTGAACTTATATACAACAAATTTGCGGCTTATCTTTCTCAGCAAGGAGTGGAAGCGATTGAGGCCGTTGGTAAACCATTTGCAACAGATATGTTTGATGCAGTTGCCATGATTCCTGCTCCAACTCCAGAGATGAAAGGGAAAGTATTAGACTGCATACAAACAGGATACAAACTGCATGATAAAGTACTTCGCCATGCAAAAGTCGTTGTAGGAGAATAAAAATATAAAAAACAGAACAGATACAAAATGGCTAAGAGAGATTATTATGAAGTATTAGGCGTCGATAAAAATGCGACGGCAGATGAAATAAAAAAAGCCTATAGAAAAAAGGCTATTCAGTTCCATCCGGATAAGAACCCTGGCAATAAAGAAGCCGAAGAAAATTTTAAGGAAGCAGCCGAAGCATACGACGTATTGAGTAATCCTCAAAAACGCCAACGCTATGATCAGTTTGGTTTTGGAGGCGTTAATGGATCAGCCTCTTCTTCTGGTGGCGACTTTGGTGGAATGTCAATGGATGATATCTTTTCTCAATTTGGAGATATATTCGGTGGCCATTTCGGTGGATTTGGTGGATTTAGTGGTTTCGGCGGCTCCTCCAATGAATCTCGTTATGTCAATCGCGGCTCTGATTTAAGAGTTAAAGTAAAGCTTACACTAAAAGAAATCTTGACGGGAGTCGATAAAAAAATTAAAGTAAAGAAGTATGTGACATGTAGCAAGTGTCATGGTAGCGGTGCCGAAGACGACAGTAGCAAGAAAACTTGTGATACTTGTCATGGTGCTGGTTATGTTACTCGTATAACCAATACTATTCTTGGCAGACTTCAAACGCAACAGACTTGCCCTACATGTGGCGGCGAAGGTAAAATAATAACAAAGAAATGTCCGGAATGTAATGGTGAAGGTATTGTTCGTGACGACGAAGTAATTACTATTCATATTCCAGCAGGTGTTGCTGAAGGAATGCAACTTACTATGAGAGGTAAAGGCAACGCGGCTCGTCGGGGCGGAGTTAATGGCGATTTGCTGATCCTGATAGAAGAAGAACCTGATCCAGAGTTGATACGCGATGAAAATGATATTTTGTATAATCTGCTTTTGAGTGTTCCACAAGCTGCACTTGGAGCGACAGTAGAGGTTCCAACTATTGATGGTAAAGCAAAGGTGAAAATAGAACCGGGAACGCAGCCTGGAAAAGTCCTTCGTTTGCGCAACAAGGGACTGCCTTCTGTGAATAGCTACGGAACCGGAGATTTGCTAGTCAATGTAAGTGTATATATTCCTGAAACTTTATCTGCTGCTGAAAAAGAGATGATGAATAAATTAACGGATTCTCCTAATTTCGAACCTAAAAAGTCAGTTAAGGATAAAATCTTTGATAAGTTCAAACATATGTTCGACTGATTACTGAATTTGCAGCCGATATACGTTTGGAGTACATCCGACGCATTTCTTAAATAACCGTGTGAAATGCGTCGGATATTTAAACCCCAACTCATACGCAATTTCACTAATGGACTTCTGCGTATCACTTATTTTTTCTTTGGCAATATTAATAACTTCTATTTGGATATACTCTTGAGGTGATTTGCCTGTTTCTTTCTTTATCAAGTCTCCAAAATAATTGGGAGAAAGATGTAATTGATCAGCACAATATTTTACAGAAGGCAGTCCTATTTCTTGAGGTGCATCTGATGTGAAGAATACATCCAAAACTTTTTCGAATCTGCTTAAAATATCTTTGTTTACATTATCGCGAGTAATGAATTGGCGATCATAAAATCTGTCACAGTAATCAAGTAAGAGTTCAATATTCCTTGCAATTAGTTTTTTTGAATGTTTGTCAATATCATGATTGAGTTCGGCTTGGATTTTATTCATACAATCGATAATTACATCACGTTCTTTTTCTGAGATATGTAGAGCTTCATTCACTTCATACGAGAAAAAAGTATAATTTTTAATGTTCTGCCCTAAAGATGTTCCTCTTATCAAATCGGGATGAAAAACTAAAGCCATTCCTTTAGGTTTGAATTTTTTGCCATCATTTTCTATTCCTAAAATTTGTCCTGGAGCAATACACACGATTGTACCATCTTGATAATCGTAATAATTGCGTCCATAACGCAGGTCACCGCATTTTACTTCTTTGAGAAATATAGCATAAAAGCTATAATTGGCTTTAAAGTTATACATCGGTTGACATTTTGATAAATCAATAACGCTAACAAGGGGATGTAAGGTCTCTTGTCCCATCAATTCATTATACTGCTGTATGGTTTCAATTTTCATTATCTGCTCCATATAATTCACTGTATTTTTGTTTATTGCAAATATATATACAAATTCGCACAGTGGACGCTTGGAGATTCATTATTCTTTATTTTGTAACAATCTCTTTAATCATCTAAAGGATTTTTATTGTTTTATTGCAACAGCCAATAGATTTGATTACTTTTGCCGAAACATAATCTTCAATATCGCATGGAAAACGGGAGGACATTGAACCCCGTACAGAAGACAATCGTAGGGGTTCAGTTTTTATTTGTGGCATTTGGAGCAACGGTGCTTGTTCCATTATTAGTAGGACTTGATCCTTCAACCGCTTTATTTACGGCGGGGATAGGTACATTAATCTTTCATTTGGTAACTAAAGGAAAAGTCCCTATCTTTTTAGGTAGCAGTTTTGCTTTTGTCGCACCAATCATTAAATCGACAGAGTTATATGGGCTTCCAGGTACAATGTCAGGTATAGCAGCCGTAGGCGCAGTTTATGGTTTGATGAGTTTATTAATAAAATGGCGTGGCATAAGCATTATAAAAAAGCTTTTTCCTCCCGTTGTTATTGGTCCTGTAATCATTCTTATTGGTTTGTCGCTTGCTGGTTCTGGAGTGAACATGGCTAAAGAAAATTGGGGAATAGCGCTTATTGCGTTATTAACAGCTATTCTTGTTACATTAATGGGAAAAGGGTTGTTAAAGTTGATTCCAATTTTTTGTGGTATAATAGTTGGTTATATAGTATGTTGCTTCTGTGGTTTGGTGGATTTTGCACCTATTATGAATGCACCATGGTTTGCATTACCTCAATTTGTTCATCCTTCGTTTTCATGGGAAGCTGTTATTTATATGACTCCTGTTGCAATAGCACCTGTTATTGAACACATAGGAGATATATATGCAATCAATGAGGTGACAGGTAAAGATTTTGTAAAAGATCCAGGTTTGCACCGTACGATGTTAGGTGATGGTATTGCATGTTTGTTCGCCGGTTTAATTGGTGGACCTCCTGAAACCACTTATTCAGAAGTAACTGGAGCTATTTCTTTAACGAAAATCATGGATCCTGTAGTAATACGCATTGCTGCTGTAACTGGTATAGCTTTTTCAGTTATTGGTAAAATGAGCGCATTTCTAAAATCTATACCTTCTCCTGTTTTAGGTGGAATCATGATGCTTTTATTTGGAACTATAGCATCTGTTGGTATTAACAACCTAATTGTCAACAGAGCAGATTTGAGTAATACACGGAATATGATTATTATCTCATTGATTCTAACATTTGGTGTGGGTGGAGCTGTTTTACAATTTGGAGGATTTACATTATCAGGCATTGGACTTTCTGCCATATTGGGCGTAGTATTGAATCTTGTTCTACCTAATAAACAGAAAAGTTGACAATTGCCAATTAAAAAACTTAAACGCATGAACAATACAACAAAAACACAAATTATTAAACTTATTCATCAAGAAGTTATTCCGGCCATTGGTTGTACAGAACCAATGGCTGTGGCTTTGGCTGCGGCTAAAGCAGCAGAAGTATTAGGATGCAAACCGGACAGTATAGATGTATTCCTTAGCGCCAATATTTTAAAAAATGCAATGGGCGTTGGCATCCCAGGCACAGGAATGATTGGACTTCCTATTTCTATCGCTCTAGGCTTACTTATCGGTAAATCGGCGTACGGATTGGAGGTACTACGTGATGTGACACAAAACGCTATTGAAGAAGGCAAACAAATGATTAAAAGCAAATGCATCCATATTAGCCTGAAAGAGAATGTCGATAAACTCTATATAGAAATAATTTGTCATGCTGGTGACAATCACTCGAAAGTAATTATCTGCCATGAGCATACGCATTTTATATATATTGAAAAAAATGGAGAAGTACAATTTGATGATAGGAAACTGAATGAATGCAATGAGAAATCGTGCGAGGATGAATTAAAATTATCTTTTTCTACAGTGTATGAATTTGCAACAGAGATGCCTCTTAGTGACATTCGTTTTATTTTAGAAACAGCCGAATTGAATAAAAAGGCTGCAATAGAATCAATGAAAGGAAACTACGGCCATTCTATTAGTGAGACAGTATCGGGCATCTATGGACGCAAATTTATGGGCGATTCAGCATACACTCACATGTTGACAATGACGGCTGCAGCATGCGATGCCCGCATGGATGGTGCTTTGATTCCTGTAATGAGTAATTCAGGAAGTGGAAATCAAGGTATTGCAGCTACACTGCCGGTGCTTTCCTTTGCCGAAGATATAAAATGCACTGAAGAACAATTGATCCGGGCTCTCACGCTGAGTCATCTGATGGTTATCTATGTCAAGCAAAGCTTGGGAAGATTATCAGCACTTTGCGGATGTGTTGTAGCTGCAACAGGCGCTAGTTGTGGCATTACTTATCTGATGGGTGGCAGTAAAATACAGATATCATACGCGATTAAAAATATGATTGGAAATATTACAGGTATGATATGCGATGGAGCCAAACCAAGTTGTGCGTTAAAAGTATCCAGCGGCGTCTCTACAGCTATGTTATCAGCATTAATGGCTATTGAGAACAAGGTTGTTACTCCGGCAGAAGGAATTATTGATGAAGATGTAGACAAATCTATTGCCAATCTAACGATGATAGGCTCTAAAGGAATGGAAGCTACTGATCGTATAGTATTAGATATCATGACTCATAAACAATAATGTTATATTCATAGGACTTAATGAAATAAACTGTTATGATTGTATTTCAATTTATTAGCTTTTAAAAGAAAGAAAAAGTGCAAAGTGTAAATATTTTTTCGATAAACTTATAGTTTTAATGAAGAAATATACTATATTTGTGCCCATTCGTTGAACTAAATTAATCAAAATGTCATGATCAACCGAGAGTTAATCAATCCGCAAAGTATTGTTGTAGTGGGAGGCTCCAATAATATTCATAAACCAGGTGGCCGTATAGTCCGTAATTTACTAGATGGCAAATACCAAGGAGAGTTATGTGTCGTTAACGCAAAAGAAGATGACGTACAAGGTCTTAAATCTTATCGTTCGGTAAACGATGTTCCTGAAACAGAAATGGCTATTATTTCGGTACCCCGAAATTCATGTCCTGAGATTGTTGATGTTTTGGCAAAACAAAAGAATGTACGTGCATTTATCATTGTGGCAGCCGGTTTTGGAGAAGAATCATACGAAGGCGGGCTCTTAGAGAAAAAGATTGTAGATACAATCAATGAAGTAGGAGCATCTCTGATTGGTCCAAATTGTATTGGCTTGATGAATAATAATTTTCATGGAGTTTTCACACAGCCAATTCCGGAGTTTAGTCCAGGAGGTGTAGATTTTATATCTAGTTCTGGTGCTACTGCATTATTCATCATTGAATCGGCATTAACTAAAGGACTTCGTTTTTCCTCTGTATGGTCTGTAGGCAATTCAGCACAGATTGGAGTTGAAGATGCTATAGAATATATGGACAGAACATTTGACCCCGTGCTTGATTCTAAAATCAAGATGCTATATATAGAGCAAATAAAGGATCCAGACAAGCTTTTGTTTCATGCTTCTTCTTTGATTCGGAAAGGTTGTCGTATTGCTGCTATTAAATCGGGAAGTACTGATGCTGGAAAGCGTGCCGCATTCTCGCATACGGGAGCTATTGCCAGTTCGGATGCTGCTGTTGAAGCTCTATTCCGTAAAGCAGGTATTGTCCGTTGTTTCAGTCGTGAAGAATTGACTACGGTAGCATGTATCTTTACTTTAAAAGAAGTAAGAGGTAAAAACTGCGCAGTGATTACCCAAGCGGGTGGTCCGGCTGTTATGTTAGCTGATGCATTATCAAAAGGTCGTTTGAATGTTCCGAAACTGGAAGGACCTGTTGCTGCAGAACTGAAATCGAAACTATATCCGGGTGCTGCAGTAGGAAATCCTATCGACATTATAGGAACAGGAACACCGGAACATCTGGCTACAGCTATTGATTTTTGCGAAAATCGCTTCGATAATATCGATCTGATGATGGTCATTTTCGGAAGTCCTGGTTTAGTTAAACTATACGACACCTATGAAGTTCTCCATAAAAAGATGGAAGAATGTAAGAAACCAATTTTCCCGGTACTACCTTCAATAGTTACAGCAGGACCAGAAGTGAAAAGTTTTATTAAGAAAGGGCATGTCAATTTTTCGGATGAAGTAACATTAGGGACAGCTTTGTCACGAGTGCTCAATACACCTAAACCTATGAGCACAGATATACAACTTTATGGTGTTGATGTTCCGGCTGTTCGCCGTATTGTCGATCATTTACCTGAAAGCGGTTTTTTAAGTGCGCAAGACGTTCGCGTACTTTTGCAAGCAGCAAATATACCGGTTGTCGAAGAATTGGTATCCAATGATAAGGATGAGTTATTAGCTTTTGCAAGAAAGGTGAAATTCCCGGTCGTAGCAAAAGTTGTTGGTCCTGTTCATAAGAGTGATATCGGTGGTGTTGCTTTAAATATACATAGTGAAGAGCATCTGCTATTCGAAATAGAAAGAATGATGCGTATGCCGGATGTTACTGGTATTATGGTTCAACCGATGTTGAAAGGTACGGAATTATTCTTGGGTGCAAAATATGAAAATCGTTTTGGTCATGTTGTCTTCTGTGGTTTGGGAGGAATTTTTGTAGAAGTTCTTCAAGACGTATCTTACGGTTTGTCTCCATTGTCGTATGAAGAGACATTTTCAATGATTCATTCACTGAAAGGCTATCCAATCATAAAAGGTACGCGTGGACAAGGTGGCATTGATGAGCAACAATATGCTGATATTATTGTACGTTTATCTACATTACTTCGTTTTGCCAGTGAAATTAAAGAAATGGATATCAATCCACTTATTGCTACAAATCGAGGTTTGTATGCTGTAGATTCTCGAATACGAATTGAAAAATAACATATAATAAAACGCTCGATCAGAAAAAAAACTGACCGAGCGTTTTTATGTAAACTAGAATTCTATTTTCAGCCTAGTATTATAGACCACTGAAGTCTACTCCATCAAACAAAAGAGAAGGAATAAGCCAACTTGAAAATGATCTGGGATCATTACCCACTTCCATTAAGTTGTTCCAAAGAGTAATCATATTCCCTGTCACATTCATTTCAGAAACAGGTTGTGTCTGTTTACCGTTTTCTATCAAAAATCCTTCAATGCCATAAGAAAAATCACCTGTTGAACTATTGCAGTTTCCACCATTAAAACCAGTTACTAAAATTCCTTTGTCCACGCTTGAAATTAAAGTATCCACGTTCTTATCGCTCATTTTCATTGTTAGGACAGAAGGAGAAGAAATTGTTTGTTTTATTCCCATTTTATTGGCAATGTAGGTACTGATATAGTAATTCTTCAAAATGCCATTTTCGATTACCGGTATTTGTTTGGTTGCAACACCTTCGTTGTCAAAATAGCGTGCTCCAGGAGTTTTTGCTAAATGTGGTTTGTCTGTAAGCGTCATTTTTTCTCCGAAAACTTTTTGATCTTGTTTATCCAATAAGAAAGAATTTTTCTGTTGAATAGAAGAACCATATAGCGCATCAATAACAGGCGAAAGCAAACGGGATGAATTCATATTGTCTACAACCATCTTGTATTTTCCTGAATTTGTTTTCTTTTGTCCAAGTTTGCGAAGTACACGTTCCAAGGCTTTTTTACCAATGCCTTCTTTAATCAGTGCATCATAATACAGTGAAGAGTCATACCAATAAGATTCAGGTCTTGCATCACCATCGCCTTTTATGCTTATGCTTGCACTGAGACTGAATGATGAACCCGAAGATTCACCTTCAAAACCATTACTTGCCACCATGTAAGTGAAGTCCATTTCATCACTGTAAGAAGAATTTGTAGAAATGATGCGACTATCTTTTCCCATCATTTCATTACAAACACTTTTAGCCAAAGCAATCTTATCGTCTGTTTGAATAGAATCTATATTTTTATCAAACAGCTGCAAATCAGGTTGTCCTCCTTTATAATAGAAAGATGTTTCAGGAAGTGTACGCGCCTTATCTTCGGCAAGGAAACGCGTTGATTCAATTCCATTACGAATAAATTTTTCTAATTCGTTTTTATCAAGACGGTTTGTAGAAAAAGAGCCGAAGCGTCCATCAACGAAAAGATGAATAACCAGGCTGTTTTCCGATGCTTGTTGCAATCGATCCATCTTCATGTCTCGTATTTCGAATGAATTGCTTGCGCTGTTATATAATGTGACGCGTGCAGCTTGGCAGCCATTCTTCAAAGCAAAATCCATAGCCCAAAGCGTCAATTTCTTATTTTCGCTACTAATCATAGTATATATTATTAAAACGTATATGTTCTGTTTATAATCATTGTCGATTCACATAATAACATTATGTCAATTTTCACCTCCAACCGTCAACTTACTAACTAAAGCAGAAGGCATACCACACGTAACAGGGCAAGATTGTCCATCTTTACCACAAGTCCATGTGCCATTATCCATTTGATAATTGTTTCCAACCATTGTGATATCTGCCAAAGCTTTAGGTCCATTACCAATAATATTTACATCCTTGATAGGCTGTGTAAGTTTACCATCCTCAATCAGATATCCATCCTTAACGAAGAATGTAAAATCTCCTGCACCAATTTGAACCTGTCCATTTGTAAAGTGCGAAGCATAAATACCTTTCTTTACGGTTGATATGATATCTTCTTCAGAAACATTCCCTGCTTCCATATAAGTTGCACGCATACGAGGAATAGGAACCTGTCTGTAAGATTCGCGGCGGCCATTGCCTGTAGGACGAACGCCATAATACTTGGCACTTATTCGATCATGCATATAGCTTTCCAAAATACCATTTCTTACCAAATAAGTTTTTTGTCCTTCGTTTCCTTCATCATCGATATTTACTGAACCACGATTATAATGAATTGTACCATCGTCGACAACATTGATATGTTCGTTACAAACCTTCTTGTGTAATTTGTCAGAGAATATAGAAGTTTTCTTCCTATTAAAGTCCGCTTCGAAAGCATGTCCGATTGCCTCATGCAACAATATACCTGATCCTCCGGCTCCCATAACTACTGGCATTTCGCCACCTTTTGGCTTTATGGCTTTAAAAAGGAGCGCTGTGTTATCTACGGCTTCTTTAGCTATTGTTTCAATAATTTCGTCGGTAAGGAATTCGCCTCCCATACGGAAGGAACGACTAGCGAAAGAATTCTCTATTTTGCTTCCTTCCTGCATAATACATACGGCAGCAAGCGATACCATAGGACGATAATCATAATACATCTGTCCTTCAGAATTACAAAAAAGAATGTAAGATGTACTATCATCCATAAATGCCATTACTTTATGCACCCTTTTATCCAATGCAAAAATATGGTCATTCAGCTTTTGTAAATAGGGGCGTTTCTGATTAACTGCGATATCATCCCAAATGGTCTTAACACCATAGTAGTTATGTTTGACAATTTCTTCTGTCAGATTTGCTGGCGCTTTACTTCCCATACCTGAAGCAATTCTTGCAGCTGTATGAGCGGCTTTTAGCATTTCCTGAAGCGTCAAGTTTTCAACATAGGCATAACCGGTCTGATCACCGGAAATAACACGAACGCCCATGCCATAATCAATATTGGAAGAAGCACGGTTTACAGTGCCATCTTGCAATCCCAGATTATTTTGGTAGGTATGTTCAAAAAACAAATCTGCATAATCACCCCCTTTTTCAAGTGCTGCTGCCAAAACTTTTTTCAAATCACTCTCGCTTGTCCCGAAATGATTAAGAGCAAAAGCGACTCCAACAGCCTTGTCTACCGCTGACTTATCGCTTAAAACCCTATTAATTTCAGGCGCACCAAAAATTGTTGGAGAAGCCAATGAACCAATCATGGCTATTCCTCCAGCCTTAAGAAAATCACGTCTGTCCATATTTATCATATTTTGTCTATTTCTTGTTTCTTGCCCATTCCATTACATTTGCGGGCGGGCGTTGCGCTAATAATTCTTTTTTCATAAAATCCATATACGGTGCTACATGTTCAAAAAACTTTTTGTAGCCACGACAAAGATAATTCAATCCGGGTTCACCATCAACCGTTTGTATAAAGCGGTTCTTTGGACACTCACCATTGCAGGCAAAGAGAAATTCACAATCTTTGCATTGTTTCGGCAGTTTATCATACTTGTCGGCACCAAATTTTAATTGCTTCTCGCTATACATCATCTCTGTGATCGTTTGATGGTAGATATTTCCAAGCTTGTATTCAGGGAACACAAAGTGATCGCACGCATACACATCACCATTAAACTCCATAACACCAGCATGACCACAAGTACGTGCAAGGCTGCAAACGCCCGGTTGTTCGCCGACCCAATTGGCCAATGTTGTATCAAAAATTTGTACAAAATACTGACCGACATCTTCTTTGAGCCATTCATCAAACACTGTACAAAGAAAATCTCCCCACTTATCGGCATTTACAGAAAATGGGGCAAGCTTGATGTCATTTTCATTTTCTACAGGAGAAGTCAGACAAGTACCATCCTGATGAGTTGCCAATCGTTCAACAATAGGAGTAAACTGTATATACCGACATTCTATATCTTTGAAAAACTGATAGAACTCTATAGGATAATCAACATTATAATCATTGACAACAGCCATTGCATTATATTCAACTCCAAACTTCTTCATCCGCTCAATGCCTTTCATCACTTTATAGAACGAAGGCAAACCCTGTTTGTTGCGTCGGTAAGCATCATGAAATTCTTGTGGTCCATCGATAGAGACACCAACAAGAAAGTTATTGTCTTTAAAAAACTTACACCAGTCGTCATTTAATAAAGTCCCGTTAGTCTGTATGCAATTGTCTATCTGTCGCCCTCCTGCATATTTTTGCTGCAGTTCCAAGGCTTTCTTATAGAAGCTTATCGGACGCATTAAAGTTTCGCCTCCATGCCACGTAAAAAGTACTTGTTGCATCGTTTGACATTCGAGATATTCTTTGATGAATTTTTCGAGTAAAGCTTCACTCATGACATGATTCTTCACCTCCGGATATAGTTTTCCTTTTTCCAAGTAATAACAATATTCGCATGCAAGATTGCAAACTGCCCCCACAGGCTTTAACATGACATAAACGGGCTTTGCAAAGGGTGATATAAACTGATTCTCCATCAAATGATTAAAACGATTTTATTTCGATACAAAGATAGCTATTTATTCGGTACCAAATCATTCATTGTTAATATTTATACTAGAATTTAGATTATATGATTGTTTTTATTACCTTTGCTTTTGGCGTTAGCGCATCACCTAATATGATTTTATTATGCTTGAAGTTTTGCACTATCAGACCTGCCATCATCCATGGCTAATTAAGCAATTCGAAACATTTCGTTTCGATATAGATGGTAGCATATACGATAAGTTTATTCCTCGCCCGGAAATTTCTCTGATCTTTCATTTTAAGGATATCCCGTTAATTATAGGAGAGAAGACAGAATCTTTACCTTCCTATTTTGCTGTTCCTATTATTGAAAAAGCCGTAGATTTGGAAATTCATGGCTATATGGATTCTTTTGTGGTCATCTGTAGACCAACGTCTCTGTCGCGATTATTCCATTTAGAGATGACTCCCGCTATTTTTGGAGGCATCACTTTACCTGAAGAAATTTTTCATCCTCTATGGCAACTTTTGTCACTTTGCCGAAGCACTGAAGAACGTATTGCTTGTTTTAACTCGTATATATATAATATTCAAAAAGAACCATATAAGACAGATACCATTGATTCATTGTACGATTTGATTATAGAGAAGAGCATCGCGTTTTCAATGGAAGAAATAATGCAGTGTTGTAATTCTTGCAGTCGAACTTTGCAGCGGAACTTCGTAAAACGCACCGGTGTAACTCCGAAATTTTTAATGCGTGTTGTCCGTCTTCATAACCTGTGGACAAGAGTTGGCAACTTAGATGCGGTAGATTATTTAGACATGGTTTTCGATGGCAACTACTTTGATCAAGCCCATTTTATTAAAGATTTCAAAGCTATAACCGGAGAAACTCCCGGTTCTTTCTTCAAGCGAAATTTGGAAATTATAAGAAAATTTTCGGGTAAGACTTACAATCTATAAACTGTCGTTTTTTTACAATGTCGCAAGTACAGACTCATCTACTTTTGTTTCAACGAACAGTAGTTTTAATTCTTTAAATACTAAATAGTATGAAACAGATATTGTATTTATCATTGTTGTTATTACTAATCAATTGGCAAGCTCAAGCACAAAGCTGGCTCGAAAAAATGGGAAACAGGGTAAAAGACCGTGCAGTCGAGCAAGTTGAGAATCGTATCGAAGACAGAGCAGGTGAGGCTGTAGACAAAGGATTGGATGAAGCCGAAGGATCTGTAAAAAAGTCGACAAAGAAGAAAGAAAAAAGTACAAAAGATACTAAAGAAGAAAGCGCAAATGTTGAAGACCAATACGAATCTCCTTCTCAAAACGCACAGCAACAATCTAAAACTGTTTCTTATCTGAAATATGATTTTGTTCCTGGAAATGAAGTGATTTTTGACGATGACTTGAAGGGTGAGCAAAAAGGAGAGTTCCCGAGTCGGTGGGATTTGGAACAAGGCGCTGCTGAAATAGCTCTTGTTGATAATGAGAACGCAATAACGATGATAGGATATACCTTTATTTCGCCTCTATTTAAAAATAATAGTAAAAACTATCTTCCCGAACAATTTACGTTGGAATATGATTTTTTAATTGATGGCAATGAAGGAGAACATTCCATCGAATTTTGCGATGCATCGGACCAGGTTATTGCTTCAACCTTGTTTTGGAAAGACAACAAACGTTTTATTGCTGAATGGAACAAGACGACGACCGAAAACAATAGCGAAGATACCTATGACAACAGCAATGGTTGGCATCATATGGCTTTGTCGTTTAATCAACGGGCTATGAAGATTTATGTTGATGCCAAACGTGTAGCCAATATTCCCAACATGAAGGATAAACCGGCTTGGGTTCGTCTTTTCGCTCGAGGTCCTGAAGATAACAGTGCTTTTCATATTAAAAATGTTCGTATAGCTAAAGGAGCAGTTCCACTTTATAACCGCTTGCTTGCCAGCGGTAAAATTATTACATACGGTATCACTTTTGATGTTGGAAAGTCGACTATCAAACCGCAATCCATGGGAACGTTAAATGAAATATGCGAAATGCTGAAAGCTCATCCTGAACTACGCTTCTCTGTTGAAGGACATACAGACAATACTGGTAGCGCAACATCTAATCAGACTTTATCCGAATCAAGAGCAAAAGCTGTATGCAATAAACTCAGCGAAATGGGAATTGAGGCTTCCCGACTTACAGCTAAAGGATTCGGCATGAACAAACCACTTGATTCGAACGAAACAACTGAAGGAAGAGCGAAAAACAGACGAGTGGAATTTGTAAAGCTATAATATTACTTCTTTACTTTCTTTCCCTTTGTTGTTTTTGCTTTCGTTCCTTTATAGTGTTGGTAATCTTTGATAAAGCCTTCGCAGAACCAATTTGCGAGGGCTTGTCTGTTATCGCTAAGAATGATTCGCTGCTGATCAAAATCGTTCTGGATATTACCCACTTCAACAAAGACTGCTGTAGGTGTGGCATGTCTCATGACAAACAAATCTCTGGTTTCAACGGTGCCGTTAAATCCACGTCCCGGCTGATGTTTGTCGTATTTTTGCGAAAACGTCTCTTCCATTGTATTAGCCAAACGTTTGCTATTCTTATTACCTTCTGAATAATAAAAGAACACGTCAACTTGGTCGCCATTGCTACGACTGTCAACATGAACAAAAATAGCTCTTTTGTATTTTTCCTTGTCGGTTGCATTGAAACCGTTTATTTTGTCGCAGCGCTGTTGTAGTCTTTCAACCTGATTCAATGGAATCTCTTCACCCATGCAAGTCTCACTCTTATTATTTGACAAATAGAGATCATTACGGATACCATCTTCTTTGTCTTGAATGATGATGCGCACTTTAGCGCCTTTTGTCAAAAGGTTGCGAGCCAAACGAAGAATGATATCGTATGCGTATTCATCTTCATGCACTTCATTATCACCAATCCAACCAATAGCGCCTGGATCAGGTCCACCATGACCACTTACAACATAAAAACAAGCGCCTTTCAATTCATTGGAAGTGACTTTATAATTGGCAAGTTCCTTACCGAACAAAGGTTCATAATTGGGTGTAGACTTTATCGTTTTTGAAGATCCTTTTTTACGTGAAGCCTTTTTATTTTCCGGCAAGACTTCTGATTCATTGTCTTCGTCAGAAATAGCCTCCTTATTTTCTGTTGATACGGATGCTTTTGAAGGTAGTGTATATTTAATACCTAAAAGAAGTTCATTATTCTTGCCCAGTCGTTTCTTGTTCAGCTCAATAAATTTCTTTTCGTTGGCTCTTCCTCCTAAATGATGTCGTTGTAAAAAAGTTGAAATACCTTCACCATTACGAGGTGTGTCTTTTTCTTGTGCGTTTAAAACGTTAAAAGATAGGGTGAATATTATACATATTAGGAATGTCTGAATCTTAAAAACCATGATTAAAATTTTTTTATGGTGCAAAATTACAGTTTTATCTGTAACATGCACATGAAATGAGGGTGTTTTTGTTCCCTATACACTTTTGTTTCAAAAAGTATATACTTTCATGCTTCAAAAGTATATACTTTCACTACCCAAGAGTATATACTTTCGTATATCAAAAGTATATACTTTCATAACCTAAAAGTATATACTTTTTTGAGCGCATCTTATTGTAATAAATTACAATGAAGTAAACCTTAAATAAATAATGTTGTTATGGCATTGAATAAAAGATAGGACTCTTACAATAAATGATTCTCTGCCACATATTTCCAAAGTGGTGCAGCGTGTAGAGCTTGTTTAATCTGGTCGCATTCAAGCATTTTGATCACTTCTTCCAAAGTAAGCAGATGTACAGAAAGATCTTCGGTGCTGTCTAAATGCTGTGAAGCAAGCAGTTCAACATCAGTAGCCAGATAGCAAAAGGTTAAGTTCGTATGTGTACCAGGATTTACCGAAAGAATCATGAATTCTTTCCAGAATCCATTGCCATAGCCAGTTTCCTCCAATAATTCACGTTTGGCAGACTCGAGTGGCGATGCATCTGTATTTTCGCATACGCCGGCACACAATTCATAAGCTGTACGCCCCAATCCATGACGATATTGACTTACAAAAACAAATTTATGATCTTTAGTTATCGCTATGACATTGATCCAGTTGGGATATTCAAACAAATAATATTCAGGAATAATATTTCCGTTCGGCAGTTCAACCTTCTCCCGTCGAACCGTGAACCATGGTTTATTTGATATATATTCACTTTCCAAAACTTTCCATCTTTTTTCTTTTAATTCTTCCATGCTCTTCTCGATTTATTTATTTCTAAACGTAAGAAGAGAAAATAAATTGTGAATAATCACTATCTTTGCGGCTCGATTAGAAGAATATAAATGAACAAAGATAATAATTTCGGTAGAGTATTAATATTGTTGCTGACCACAATGCTCATTTGTGCAGGACTTTACTTTATGCCGAATACCCTATTTGGCTTTAAACTAAAGAAGTTGGATGTATTGTCTGATCTGCGAATCAAGACAGGCTTATCTGAAATTGATTCTTTGCGTTTGCAATTGGAACATCCGGAATCTATAACAATTGATACAGCCGCAATGCGCGATTCAATCATCAAAGCGACAGGTATAGATTCGGCAACGCTGGCCTTACGCGATTCTTTGTATCAACAAATGCATTCAAACAATAATGCCGACTCAATCGGTACGCATATTGAAGATTATTCTGTCGGACATATTGCTTTAAAACGCTTCTTTGCAGCCCTGTCCAAGAGCCAAAGTCGCCCTGTAAATGTGGCATTCATGGGCGATTCTTTCATCGAAGGGGATATATTGGTGTCAGACTTTCGTGAAGGCTTGCAAAAAAAGTTTGGTGGGCGAGGTGTTGGTTTTGTTCCTATTACGGCCATTGCCGCTCAGTTTCGTCCAACCGTTGAAGCACGAGCTGAAGGTTGGACAACATGGTCAATTCTAACGAATCATAATCATGCTTTTACGTTATCAGGGATGACATTTGAAGCTAAAGGTGACAAAGCTCTGATGCATGTAAAAACGACCAGGCGTTTTCCTGAATTACAAACAGCGAATTCTTTAAAACTGTTTTATGAACAAAATGCGGAGACCGAATTGCTATTTTCTTCTAATGGACAAAAAGATACGCTTCGTGAAACACTACCTGTTGTTTCAACTGTGACCAAATATGAAAGAAAAGGCAATTTTCGAGAGGTTTCACTGGTATTTAATAAAGCTAAAGGATTCAGGGCTCTTGGTGTAGCTTTGGAAGATAATACAGGTGTCAGTGTCGACAATTTCTCTCTACGGGGGAATTCCGGCATTGTAATGGCACGACTTAATATGTCACAATGTAGAGCTCTGAATGAGGTTCGTCCTTATAATTTGATCATCATGCAGTATGGCTTAAATGTTGTCAGCGACAGCGTTTATCATTATGGTTGGTACGAAAAGAAAATGGTGAATGTTATACGTCAAGTAAAGGCTTGTTTCCCCGAAGCCGATATATTAATGCTTGGCGTTTCAGACAGGAGTCATCAGGTAGAAGGAAAATTCCAGACAATGCCTGCAGTGTTGGCTTTGTTAAATACGCAACGAATCATTGCTCGCGAAACGGGTATAGCATTTTGGAATGTCTTTGGCGCTATGGGAGGAGAAAATAGCATGGTCCGTTTTGTCCAAAACAATTGGGCAAGCAAAGATTATACACACATGAGTTTTAGAGGCGGACGCGAAATTGCCAACGCCTTGTTGAAAGCTCTATTAGCAGAAAAGGATTTTTATGATGAAGCAGACAAAGTGGCCTATTAGTTTATTATTTTGCTTAACAATGATTGCCATTGGAACAGCTTGGGCGCGGAGCAGTTACGTCGTTACGCGTAATTTGCTGGGACGTTCATTGCGAAATGCCAAAACACTGGCAGCCATTCCATTGCCACCGATGAATACAGAGATGGGAACAAACAATGATTCAGTAATGTATGCATCTACATTGAATAAGTTTTTTGAAGCATTGGATTCACTGCGAGATGGCAAAGATACGGTAATCTCCATTGTACACATAGGTGATTCGCATCTGCAAAATGGCGCATATTCAGGTAAGATTATGCAACTGATGCAAGAACAGTTTGGTAATGCCGGACGAGGATGGGTTGCTCCATTCAGATTGAGTCATACAAATGCGCCTGAAGATTTCTATATTACTTCGGATGCGCGCTCCTGGATTGGAGGACGCTGTATCCAGGCAAGTCCGAAATGCCCAATTGGTCTTGGTGGTATCGGTATTCGCACGAATGATCGCTCTTTTAACATGAACGTCGGATTAAGAGAAAACAGCGACAGCAACCATGCATTTAATAAAGTTGTCTTTTACAGAGATGATCAGTCAATGGCTATGCTTCCTGACACTTCGGAATGTTCAATAAAGGTTTCGTCAGGAGTAACTTCTTTTGGTGTTACAACCGATACATTCTATATAGCAAACGAGTCAGAAGCATTACATCTGCATACGGTTCAACAATGTCTGCCGAATGAGGATGTTCAACCGTCATCTTCATATCAGAATATCTATTACGGGTTTAATCTGACCAATGGTAAACCAGGTGTTCTTCTGCATTCTATTGGAGTCAATGGAGCTCATTATGTCAATTATACCAGCGAAAGTTATGTTCGTCAGCTCGCGCTTCTCAAGCCGGCTTTACTGATTATCTCATTAGGAACAAATGAAACTTTTGGCAGGCGGTTTGACTGTGACCAGTTTGCAGAACAGATACGTGCCTTCTTGTCTTTAGTAAAGGAACAGATGCCTTATACAGCTATTATGCTGACAACACCACCTGAATGCTTCAAACGTACACGCGTTCGCGTTGTCGTCCGTTCTAAAAAGAAAAAGAGAAAAAGAACTCGCTATTCAGTTTCTTTTGTCAGAAATACAAGTACCGAATTAGCTGCAAGGACTATTGTAAATACGGCTCATGAAGAAGGTGTGGCTTGTTGGGATCTATTCTCCGTAACAGGGGGAGAGGGCTCTTCCAATCGCTGGTATCAATCAAAACTGATGGCACGCGATCGGGTCCATTTTACCAATGAAGGGTATTATGAACAGGGCACTTTATTGTTTCGCGCTTTAATGCAATCTTATAATAAATCAATCGCAAAAGGAATGTGATATGTTGGATTTTGAGTCACTTTTTAATAATCTGTCCTTTGATAAGTTAGGAAGTCTATTCCTATACCATTCGAGTGAACCCATGCTTTTCAGCAGTGGTTTGTTCTTCTTTCTGTTTATAGGGTTCCTAATCGTCTACATGTCTCTTAAGCGTCATTTGTTGACAAGGATTATTTATGTAACTCTTTTTTCTCTTTATTTTTATTATAAAAGTAGTGGCCTGTTTTTCCTGCTGTTAGTGTTTGTCGCTACTTCCGATTTTCTGATTGCGCTTGGCATGTCTCAATTGAAATCAAAGACAAAGCAAAAATGGATGATTGTATTGTCTTTATGCATAGATCTGGGGTTGTTGGGATATTTTAAATATTTCAACTTCTTGAGAGATATTGTCGCTTCGTTGGGACAGGAGATAGGTACTTTGACGGGAAACGTTTGGCTACAGCATCTTACCTATCAGCATTTGGATATATTTTTGCCGGTAGGCATTTCATTCTTTACGTTCCAAACCATCAGCTATGTGATTGATGTTTATAGAGGACAAATCAAACCTATCCATCGTTGGATTGACTATCTGTTTTATGTTTCGTTCTTCCCACAACTGGTAGCAGGACCTATTGTCAGAGCACGCGACTTTGTTCCTCAGATTTATAAAGATCCGGTCGTGACTAAAGCACAGTTCGGAGAAGGGTTATTCTTGATTCTTTGCGGATTATTCAAGAAAGCTGTAGTCTCAGACTATATAAGTTTAAACTTTGTAGACCGTATTTTTGATGCACCACTCCTTTATACGGGATTAGAGAACCTGATAGGCGTTTACGGATATACATTACAGATATATTGTGACTTTTCGGGCTATTCGGATATGGCAATAGGAATCGCTTTATGGTTGGGCTTCAGGTTCAATATCAACTTCGATTCGCCTTACCAATCGGCTACCATTACAGAGTTTTGGCGTCGTTGGCATATATCTCTGTCTTCCTGGTTAAAAGACTATTTGTATATATCAATGGGTGGCAACAGGAAAGGTAAAATCAGAATGTATATCAACTTGCTTCTAACCATGCTGATAGGAGGTTTATGGCATGGAGCTTCGGTTCGTTTTATTTTATGGGGAGGCTTACATGGTGTATCATTGGCAGTACACAAATTCATAATGAGTCATTTCAGTAGTTTTAAAAAGGTAGGTTCCGAAATGAATCCATGGAGGCGAGCTATTGGCATCATCATTACTTTTCACGTAGTATGTTTTGGTTGGATATTATTCCGCGCTTCTTCAATGCAAACAGTAGGTGATATTCTTTCGCAAATATTCACAAACTTCCATCCGGAGATTTTCCTACAGTTTGTTACGGGTTATAAAACAGTCTGTATTTTAATGGCTTTGGGCTATATACTTCATTTTATGCCAAAAGTTGCAGTCGATGCAATGCAGAATCTGGTTTCTCGTTCACCGTTGCTGTTACAAGCACTAATGTTAGCTATCTCAATATGGATAGTCGCTCAATTTAAAAGCGCAGGCGTACAACCTTTTATTTATTTCCAATTTTAACAGATCAATAATCCAAATTCTTGTAACTCAGATTATCAGATATCTTTTTATCAGATTTTATCATAAAAAGCGAGACATTTATCAAAATATAATCTATCTTTGTAACACAAGAAATGATTATCTAATTAATAATATAAGCTATGATAAACAGAAGAAATTTTTTAAAGGGAGCATCTCTGTTCACAATTGGTGGATTGATGGCCGGTAAAGTCGGAAGTGCAGAAGCTGCAACAGCCGAAGCGAATGTTGCAAAGAAAGCTGCTGCTGCAAAAAAGGTAATTGGTTTACAGACATATTCATTAGGCAAGGAACTGTTTGAAGATGTTCCTGGTGGTTTGAAGAAGTTAAAAGCTATGGGTTATACAACCTTGGAGCTTGCGGGTTACAATGATGGTAAAATTGGCAGTATTGATATGATGGAATTCAAAAAGATGGCCAATGATGCCGGTTTGATTATTCTCAGTTCACATGTTAATCCTCCAGTTCGCGAATATACAAAGAGCAATCTTGAGCAGATTAAGGATTATTGGAAGAAAACAGCTGAAGATCACGCTAAATTAGGAGTAAAATATCTTGTACAACCAGGTTTGCCAAGTACACGCAGTGAAGAAGAAACAAAGTTCGTTTGCGAAGTATTCAACGAAGCCGGTAAGATTGTTAAGGAACACGGATTCCCATTTGGATATCATAACCACAATATGGAATTTGCAAGAGTCGTTCCTGGTGGCAAAGAGGCCGTTCCTCCATTTGGATGGAAGAAAGAAGGTACAGCAATCTATGATTTGTTCCTCCAGAATACGGATCCTTCTTTAGTTATTTTCGAAATGGATGTTTATTGGGCTGTTATGGGACAAGCTGATCCTGTTGAATATCTGAAGAAGAATCCAACACGTATCAAACTGTTGCACATCAAAGACCGTGCAGTTTTAGGACAATCAGGTATGATGAACTTCGAAGCAATCTTCAAACAGTTCTATGCTAACGGATATAAAGACTACTTTGTTGAATTGGAAGGCATAAACAGTGGTACGCAGTTTGAAGGCGTTAAAGGTTGTTGCGATTATCTGTTGAAAGCTCCGTTTGTAAAATAAAAGAATAAGACATAAAAGTAAAAAAGGCTGCTTTTGAAGGCAGCCTTTTTTTTATATTTCAACGAGTTTGTGTAATGCTTCCATCTTTCCAAATAGAAGAAGAATATCTCCTTTTTCTATTACTAGATCATCTGTGATACTATTCAGAACCGAATATTGTGCTTGTTGTATTCCAAGCAAATTTTTGCTTATTGTAGAACGTTCGATTCCAACAAGACGCATTCCAAAATTATTTTCTAAATCAATCGTATGCAAAGACTGTCCAACGAATGACTCTGGAGCATTGATCTTGTATAAATGATGCGTACGCGTTACAGCATACCACTGTTTAAACAGTTTACCGAGTTGGGATCTTGATGCATACATGGCAGCATAATCCTCTTCAGGAGTGATAATTTGAGTAACACCTATCGCATGGATAATGGTATCATGAATAGGAGAGATGCTTCTGACAATAATGTTTTCAGCATCAAAATGCTTTAGTAAAGCAACAGTCTGAACCGAAATGCCAATATCTTTGCTGAATGTGACAAAAATAGCATCCATCTCACTTAAAGGCAATGAACTCAGCGACCCTTCTTCAGTCGTGTCCATCTGTATGGCTTCAGAGATAGAATGCTTAACAGCTTCTACTTTATTGGCATTCTTATCTATTCCTATGACTTCATGCCCAGTGCGGGTAAGATTCTCAGCAATAGCACGGCCCAAATTTCCTAAACCTAAAACTAAATACTTCATAATTTGGTCAGATCGCTTTCGCAAATGTATTCCAAATTCTGGCGACGAATTACTTCCCGTGTGATATCTTTATTGTTCGTTTTGAGTATCAAGATTGCTTTTCCATTAATGGAGAAGCAATACATATATTCTATGCTCAATCCGGCTTTTGTGAAATAAGACAATGTTTCGGTGAAGCTTCCTGCAGACGAATGAGTTACAATGGCATTTACTTCTGTAAGATTTGCACTTACATTGTTATTCTTCAGTATCTTATAGGCTTTTTGAGGTTCGCTGACAATAATACGAAGGATACCATATTCTGACGTATCGGCAACTGTTGCTGCAATAATACGTATGTTTTCCTTAGCAAGAAGCGATAAGCTCTCGCACAATTTTCCATATTTGTTTTCCAGGAAAATAGAAATCTGATTGACTGTCATAATTGTACTGCTTTATTTATATAACATCTAAGATTTATGAAAGTTTACGTAAGTCTTTAACACGTACCGCTTTTCCTTCTTGTACTGGCAATGAACCTTTAGCAACAAGTTTCAGGTGAGGGGTAAGCAATAATTCATCTTTCAATTGGCGTGTGATATCTTTTGCCAATCTTTGCAATGTGCTGTAATCGTCAGTAAAGAGATCGCTCAACTCAACTTCAATAAGCATCTCATCGTTGTCGTTGACAGTTTCGATGGTAATCAGATAGTTGCTGCTTAGCTCCTTGAACTGCATCAGAATCTTTTCAATCTGAATTGGGAACAGATTTACACCTTTCAGAATAATCATATCGTCGCAGCGGCCTTTAAAACGAGCCAAACGTCTGTGCGTACGTCCACAAGGGCAAGTACCCGGTATAAAATAAGTCAAATCGTGCGTACGATATCTGATCAATGGCATTGCTTCACGATTGATAGTTGTCAACACTAATTCGCCAAGTTCTCCCTCTGCAACAGGTTCGAGAGTATCCGGATTAATAATTTCAGGAATAACATAATCTTCCCAGATATGCAATCCGTTTTGCTCTTGACATTCAAAAGCAACGCCCGGGCCGTTCATTTCCGACATACCAAAACAGTTGTAGGCCTTTATTCCTAATAAATCCTGAATTCTTTGACGTTGTTCTTCTGAATGAGGTTCGGCTCCGATACATGCAATTCTTAATTTTGTATCTTTATGCGGATCAATACCCATATCATACATTACTTCTGCCAAGTGAGTTGCATAACTAGGAATAATATGAAGACTTGTTGTTCCGAAATCTCTAATGAATTTGATCTGTCTTTTTGTGTTTCCGGCAGCAGCGGGAACAGTAAGAGCTCCTAATCTTTCTGCACCATATTGGAATCCCAGTCCACCCGTAAACATGCCGTATCCCGAAGTATTCTGAAAAACATCAGTATTGCGAATACCCACCATATACATACAACGTGCTACTTGATTTGCCCATTGATCCAAATCTTTAGCTGAGTGTAACACGACTGTCGGATTACCTGTTGTGCCACTTGAAGAGTGAATGCGAACGCAATCTTTTAAAGGGATAGCAACTAATCCGAATGGATAGTTATTGCGTAAATCATCCTTGGTTGTGAACGGAAACTTCTTCAAATCTTCAAGCGAATGAATGCTATCTGCTGACAAACCGTTTTCTTTAAATAGTTTACTATAGTATGGAGAATGTCCTGCTAATTCTACTGTTTTTTTCAATCGTTCCAACTGTAACTTTTCCAGATCTTCGCGATTAAGGGTTTCAATGTCTTTCTGCCAATATTCCATTGTTTTTCTTTTAATGTGTTTATCTTATTTGTATGCAAATGTATCTTTTATTTTGAATAATGAACACATTTCTTAATTAAAATCTTATTGTAACGAAAATATCTTTAACTTTGACACCCCCTAAATATGTTGGGTATGGAAACAAATGAAAGAAAAAAAGAGATAATGGTAGTAACCATTCTCGGATCGATAGTCAATCTATTGCTATTGATTTTTAAATTTATAGCAGGTTTTGTAGGCCATAGTGGTGCTATGATTGCTGATGCTGTTCATTCACTTTCTGACTTCGCCACAGATGTAATCGTATTATTATTCATCAATATTTCGTCCAAGCCGAAAGACGAAGGTCACGATTATGGACATGGTAAATATGAAACGTTGGCGACTTCCATAATCGGAATAGCCTTGTTGTTTGTTGGGGTGGGTTTGTTTTGGAGCGGAACCAGCAAAATATACGATTTCTATTTCAAAGGTATACAACTTGAAACACCTGGAAAGATTGCATTGATTGCTGCTATTGTCTCTATTCTATTTAAGGAAGCGCTCTATCGTATCACTTATTATGTGGGGAAAAAAGATAACAGTCAAGCGGTTATAGCCAATGCATGGCATCATCGTTCGGATGCTTTTTCGTCTATCGGTACAATGATCGGTATCGGTGGCGCAATTATTTTAGGAGATAATTGGCGTGTATTAGATCCTATTGCTGCAGTGGTTGTCAGTATTCTGATTGTAAAAGTAGCCTTTCAACTTGTCGTTCCTGCTATCAACGAATTACTTGAAAAATCGCTTCCTAAAGAAATTGAAGATGAAATATTGGACCTTGTCAATAATACACCTGGAGTAAAAAATCCTCACAATCTATACACCCGCCGTATTGGAAATGATATTGCAATAGAAGTACATATCAGAGTAGATGGACAAGCAACCGTTTCCGAAGCGCATAAGATCACTAAAGATATAGAGAACAAGCTTCGTACCAAATTTGGACCTGCAACGCATATTACTCTTCATGTTGAACCTTTCAAATGAAGCATAGCCTCAGGTATATTTTTGGATATTACAAGCAATAGCTTAACGTCCAAACAGTTTTGCTATCAGATCCTTTCGGCCTATTTTCTGTAAAGCTTGCATAATTTGACGATGGAACTCCGGTTTATACCAGAAAAAGAACTGTCGTTGTTCCAGTTTTTGCTCTTTGCTTTTAGCTGTATATACTTTTTCAAGCGTATAAGGATGAAAGCCTGTGTAATACATTTCTGTAGCCAACGTCATTGGGGTCGGAGTGAAGTCTTGTACTTGTTCCAACTGAAAATGAAGTTTCTTCGTTTGTATGGCTAAATTGGCCATATCTTCTTCTTTACAACCCGGATGGCTCGAAATGAAATAAGGAATCAATTGCTGGTTGAGTCCATGTCTTTTATTGATGGCATCAAACACTCTTTTAAATTGTTCAAAGAGTTTGAATGAAGGCTTTCTCATCATTTTCAAAACATTATCTTCTGTATGTTCGGGTGCAACTTTCAAACGTCCTGAAACATGGTTTGCTATCAATTCTTCCGTGTATGCATTTGCCGCTTTGCATAAACGTCCATCTTCATACTGATTCATAAGCAAATCGTATCGGATGCCACTGCCAATAAAGGAGCGTTTTATTCCGGGAATATTATCAACAGCTTTATATAATTCTATCAATGGTTCATGATCGGCATTCAGGTTTTTACAGATCATGGGAGATATGCATGATGGCTTTTTACATTGGGAACATATATCCTGATTTATTCCGTGCATCTTGTACATATTTGCTGACGGCCCGCCTAAATCGCTCAGATATCCTTTAAAATCAGGCATTTCAATAATATCTTTTACCTCTTTTAAAATGGATTCCTTACTCCGTGATGCAATAAACTTTCCCTGATGTGCAGAGATTGTACAGAAAGCACATCCGCCAAAACATCCGCGGTGAATATTTACAGAGAATTTAATCATTTCGAAAGCCGGAATCACTTTCCCTTTATATTTGGGATGTGGTAACCGTGTATAAGGTAAATCAAAAGAAGCATCTATTTCTTTTTCAGTCATAGGAGGATAGGGGGGATTGACCACAATTATCTTGGAGTCAACTTTTTGCAAAATCCGGGAAGCATGAATTTTATTTGATTCTTCTTCAATATGCCTGAAATTCTTCGCTTGCTTCAATTTATCGACCAAACATTCTTCGTGTGAAAACAATTCTATATCATCTTCTTTAGAATCAAGTTCTTCAGTTAGATACGATGTCTGAGGAATATCTTTTATTTCATGAAAAGGAATGCCAGTTTGAAGTTGACGCACTAGTTCTTTGATCGGTAATTCTCCCATTCCATAAATGAGTAAATCTGCCGAACTACTGACTAATATGCCAGGCAACAGTTTATCTTGCCAATAATCATAATGTGTCAGTCGGCGCAGAGAAGCTTCGATTCCGCCTAAAACAACGGGCGTATCCGGATATAACTCCTTCAGTATCTTTGTATACACGATACTTGGATAATTCGGACGCATTCCGGGACGGCGGTCGGGTGTGTAAGCATCATCACTACGAAGACGTTTATTTGCCGTATAGTGATTAATCATTGAATCCATTGCACCGGCAGAAACACCGAAAAAGAGTCGGGGAGTACCCAACTTTTTAAAGTCACGATAATCGCCTCTCCAGTCAGGTTGCGGAACAATAGCTACTCGCAAACCCATAGATTCCAAGGTACGGCCAATTACGGCAATACCAAAAGAGGGATGATCAACATAAGCATCTCCACTAAAAAGTATTACGTCAATATAATCCCAGCCACGTGCTTCAACTTCTTTTTTGGTTGTAGGCAACCATGCTTCCGGCTTTAATGTTTTCATATCGCAAAGGTACAAATAATCTTGCTTAGTCATGAAAATAAAGTGCCAAATGAAAAACATTCTAACAGGCAAAGATGTTAATGGAGTAAATTGTAGTTCTAAATTAAAACATGATATGAAAACATTAACGAAAGAGAAACTCACCATTGTAGGTGCAGCTGGTATGATTGGTTCAAACATGGCACAAACAGCATTGATGATGGGATTAAGTTCAGAAGTTTGTCTGTATGATCCTTATGAACCAGGTTTAAAAGGTGTTGCAGCAGAATTATTCCAATCAGGTTTTGATGCTGCTCATATTACTTATACGTCAGATATCAAAGAGGCATTAACCGGAGCCAAATATGTTGTTTCTTCCGGTGGTGCTGCTCGTAAAGCAGGAATGACACGCGAGGATTTGCTTAAAGGCAATGCCGGCATTGCAGAAGAATTGGGTAAAAACATTCATTCTTATTGTCCGGATGTCAACTTTGTTGTTGTTATTTTCAATCCGGCAGATATCACAGGCTTGATCACATTGCTATATTCAGGATTGAAACCATCACAAGTCACCACATTGGCAGCTTTGGATAGTACTCGTTTACAGAGTGCATTGGCTCAACATTTTAATGTTCGTCAGAATACAGTTCATGATTGTCGTACATACGGTGGTCATGGCGAACAGATGGCAGTATTTGCATCTACGGCTAAAATCGGCGAACGTCCGTTGGCAAATATCATCGGAACTTCTGAATTGACTGATCAGCAATGGGCAGATATCAAGCAGCATGTTATCCAGGGCGGTAAAGAAATCATTGAACTTCGTGGTCGTTCTTCATTCCAAAGCCCTGCTTATCTTTCTATCGAAATGGTTAGAGCTGCTATGGGTGGTGATACATTCCGTTGGCCGGCAGGAACTTATGTTAACAACAAACAGTTCGGTCATATTATGATGGCAATGGAGACCAAGATTACCAAGGAAGGTATTTCATATAAAGTTCCAACAGGTACTCCTGCCGAAATAGAGGAATTAACACATAGTTATGAGCATCTATGCGCAATGCGTGATGAAGTGATTGCTATGGGTGTAATGCCTGAAATTGACAAATGGAATACAATCAATCCAAATTTGTAATTAAAAAAGTCTATGATAAAGGTCCGTTCCAAACGAAGCAATCATTGAATTTTTCTTCTAATTCAACGGGTTGCTCAAACAGCCCAAAAACGGACGAACCGGAACCGGACATTGAAGCATAGACAGCACCTTCGCGATAAAGCGATTCTTTTATAGAGCCGATAACGGGAAATTTGGCAAATACACTTGCCTCGAAATCATTCTGCATGATTTCTTTCCATTCCGTTATCGGCTTTGTTATGATTTCCTTTAACGAAATGGAGGGAGTATGTGGTTTGACCATTGAATAGGCTTCGGCTGTCGAAACAGATATTTCCGGTTTAACAAGACATAGATAATACCCTGAAAGAGAAAGATTGACAGACTCAAATATATTTCCCGTTCCAGAAGCAAAAACAGGTTTGTTCTGAATAAAGAAAGGGCAATCGGCACCAATACTCGAAGCCAGTTCTTCCAGTTCATTATCAGATATTTTCAGCTGACAATAGTCATTGACTAAACAAAGCATATTCGCAGCATCCGACGATCCGCCGCCTAATCCTGCACCGAAAGGAATGCTTTTATGAAGATAAACAGCCAGCGGAGGAAACGTATATTTCTTTTCCAATATGTTCAAAGCCTTCATGACAAGATTCTTTTCCGAAGGTGTGTCAATAACGATCCCTGTTTGATTAAAGGAATGTACTTCAGTCGATACGACTTCTAAGGCATCTTTTATAGGAATAGGATAGAAGATGGTTTCGATATTATGATATCCATCAGATCTTTTACTGACAATATTCAATCCCAGATTGATTTTTGCATTTGGAAAACAAATCATATACTTTACATATTAATATTAGGCACGGATTTCACAGATTCCACGGCTTTTATTGTGTCCGTGTTGTTTCTGTGTAATCCGTGCCTAAAGTGAGACTTACTAATTATTCAGCTTGTTTCTTTATATTCGGAAGTTCAAGTCCGTAACCTTTAATGTGATCTTCACGTTTCAACAGCAATGCTACTAAAACAGCTAAAATACCGAAACAGGTGAAGATAATCATCGGAAGTGTATAATCATAAGTAGGTTTCCCATCAACATTTCCTGTGATGCAATAAGTATTTAATACTTTACCAATCATGAATGGAACGCCCATCAATCCCCAATTCTGAACCCAGAAAATAAGTGCGTATGCCGTTCCCAGTTTGTTTTCCGGAATAATCTTCGGAACTGAAGGCCACATAGCCGATGGAACCAGAGAGAATGCGATACCTAACAAAATTATCAGGATAAGAGCAATGATCCAGTTATTAAGAATAGGAATAGAGAACATCATGTGGATGAAAACCAACATTACAGCACCAATCAACATGATTGTTGCACCTTTACCTTTACGGTCGTACAAGTTGCCGAAGAAAGGAGTCAGAATAATATTTCCAAAAGGTAATAAGGCAGGAATAATACCCGAAAGCTGTGGAGAAATACTAAACTTGTTGATCATCAAATTCGGAGCAAACTTTAAAAATGGGAATACTGCCGAGTAGAAAAGTACGCAAAGCAAAGCTAAGTACCAGAATCCTTTCAATTTGACAATATCCAGAATATCTGCGAAACGGAATGGTTCCTCTTTGTCTTCATCAGTTGCAGTCAATGCGTCTTCAGCATCGCGCCTCTTATCCATCACAACGAATACGATGAATGAAAGCAATCCGATGCACAACAATATTAATCCAATGAAAATAGGTTTGCTGATAGAATCGCCTAAGGCGTGACTTAACAACGGGGTAATACCAATAGCCAAACCTGTGCCAACACGAGCGGTTGCCATTTCAAGTCCCATAGCCAGTGCCATTTCTTTTCCTTTAAACCATTTCACAATGATTTTGGAAACAGTGATTCCGGCAATTTCGACACCGACGCCGAAAGTGGCATAACCCATCGAAGCAACTAACAACGGACATCCCCAGTCAGATCCCAGGAAATGAACTGTTGCTCCACCAAAATCGTGTGAGATACCAAACCATTTGATAAATACACCTATAATCATGATGCATACGGCCATCAGACCGGTAAACTTAACACCCATCTTATCGAGGATCATTCCACCGAAGATAAGCATCAGGAAAAATACATTAAACCAGCCATATGCACTAGTGAATTTGCCATAATCATCGGCAGTCCAACCCAGACCGCCATTGGCAACAGGCGTTTGTAATAAGTTTTGTAGCGGAGCCATCATATCCGTGATGAAATATCCGCAAAGCATTGTAAATGCTACGAGCCCTAAAACAGACCAACGCGCTGTTTTCGATTCGCTCAGTTTTCTTTGAATTTGTTCAACCATGATATTCTCTTTATTTAATTATAATTTTTCTGTTCGAGTAAGGGTAGAGCTTCTGCTACGACATAAGTACTGCCTCCTATGAAAATCATATCTTCTTTTGATGCAGCTTGTCGTGCTAATCTCATTGCTTCGCCGGCGGTTTGACAAGTATAACCTTTCAGACCGTGAGCAGCACCTTTTTCAGCAAACGTTTTGGCTTTCATCGCACGATCGGTAGCAGCTTGAGTAAAGAAATAAACAGCATTCTTTGGCATCAACTCCAAAACACCATCTACATCTTTATCGGCCATCATTCCAACTACCATAAATAAATGCTTATAATGTTTGGTTTCTTCTTCCAATTGTTTTCCCAAATATTGCCAACCACCAATATTATGCCCGGTGTCACAAATAGTATGTGGTTCATTTTGTAATAGTTGCCAGCGTCCCATCAAGCCTGTTTGTTCAATAACATGTTCAAACCCTTCATGTACAGCTTTATCAGTTATCAAAAAACCTAGCTTCTTTAGTTGTTTAATGGATTCCAAAACAGTTGCAGCATTCTTATATTGTACGTTGCCTCCCAATTCATCACACATTTCTCCATAATCAGCTGTTTTTAAAAGCCA
This sequence comes from Tannerellaceae bacterium, assembly GCA_036734445.1. Classification (GTDB taxonomy): domain Bacteria; phylum Bacteroidota; class Bacteroidia; order Bacteroidales; family Tannerellaceae; genus Parabacteroides. Next base: position 830 of record DAIMYP010000010.1, on the reverse strand, counting down.
CTTGCCATTATATAATAATGTATGGCCGATAATGTGACCACCATCTTGGGCAAATGAAATAGGGGCATTCTGTCGTTCGGCTTTATCTTTAAATACTTGGGCAACACTGTCTTTATATACTTCACCAATAACAATCGGCGTACTTTCTTTTATGATGCCGGCTTTTTCGAAAGCGATTTGTTCTTCTGTATTTCCTAAAAATTGTATGTGATCCATACTGATGTTGGTGATAATACTCAGAATAGGAGAAATGATGTTCGTACTATCCAAACGGCCACCTAAACCCGTCTCAATCACAGCAATATCCACTTTCATCGATCTGAAATAATCGAAAGCCAAAGTTGATGTGAGTTCAAAGAAAGAAGGTTTAAGAGGTTCAAATGAATTAGAATAACGTTCCACAAAATCTATAACATATTCCTTTGATATCATTTCCCCGTCAACGCGGATTCGTTCTCTAAAATCCACCAGATGTGGAGAAGTATAAAGTCCGACTTTATATCCTGATTGCTGGAGTATAGCAGCTAGCAAATGACAGACCGAACCTTTTCCATTCGTTCCTGCCACATGGATCGTTTTATAGTCTCTATGCGGATTTCCTAAAAGATTATCTAATGCAATGCTTGTATCTAAACCAGGCTTGTATGCTGATGGCCCAAGATGCTCATAAGCAGGCATACAAGTATATAGATAATGCACAGTCTCATCGTATGTCATATTCTAAATCATCAACTAATTGAATCACATTTCAGCGAACGACGCAAAAATGTTTTGGCAAATGTAATCATATTTTTTAATTCGGAATTATCAATACGAAGAAAATGAAAGAG
>DAIMYP010000009.1:0-72409 GCA_036734445.1 Tannerellaceae bacterium | reverse complement strand
GCGAACCATTTTATTCGAATGAAACCTTCACTCCATTCGAATGAAATGGAACTTTCTTCCGAATGAAATGGAGGCCACAACTAGATATAATAAACGACAGATATACAGTCGTTTACATAGCAAAGCAACAGAGGCTCTCTTCAGAAATGGACAAAGCGAGGCAATCCACCAGAAAAAAACATGAATTTTTGATATGGACGAGAGCAATCAAATCACGATCATCAAAAGTCTTTTACCTTTATTCTCAAGATAACCGGATTGTCATCTTCCTTTAACATTGGACTGATTTTTACAATGATGTTCCCGATCTTGTTCACTTAAAAAAAACTTTTAAACGGTTTTAAATTGTGGTTTTATAAAAAATTTGACTAAAAGATTGCAAAGTCCACAGAAAGACGTAAATTTGCACACCAAATATAAAATGGTTTGAAATGATCGACAAAATAAAAGCCCTGCTTCAAGAAGTGGAGACAATGAAAGCTTCCAACGCGGAAGAATTAGAAGCTCTACGAATTAAATATCTCAGTAAGAAAGGTGAGATATCAGCGCTGATGAACGAATTCCACAACGTGGCAGCCGATCAGAAACGTGAAGTAGGTCAATATCTTAATAAGCTCAAAGAGACGACCCAAGACAGGATCAATGAGTTGAAAGTCAATTTCGAAAACGCCAATACGGTGGATGAAAATTTTGATCTTACACGCACTCCATATCCTATCGAACTAGGAACACGCCATCCGCTTTCTATCGTAAAGAAAGAAATATGTGATATCTTCGGCCGCTTGGGATTCAGTATTGCTGAAGGACCGGAAGTTGAAGATGACTGGCATGTATTCTCATCGCTTAATTTTGCTGAAGATCATCCTGCTCGTGATATGCAGGACACGTTCTTCATCCAACATAGTCCGGATGTGCTCCTGCGTACACACACATCTTCCGTTCAGACACGCACCATGGAAGTACAAGAACCTCCTATCCGCATCATCTGTCCGGGACGTGTTTACCGCAACGAAGCCATCTCTTATCGCGCACACTGTTTCTTCCATCAGGTTGAAGCACTGTATGTTGATAAAAATGTTTCCTTTGCCGACCTCAAGCAGGCACTGCTTTATTTCGCCAAAGAAATGTTTAGTGCAGACACAAAAATACGTTTACGTCCGTCCTATTTTCCATTTACCGAACCTTCTGCCGAAATGGATATTTCATGTAATATCTGTGGTGGCAAAGGATGCCCGTTCTGCAAAGGAACAGGCTGGGTCGAGATTCTTGGCTGCGGCATGGTGGATCCGAATGTCCTTGAAAACTGTCACATCGACAGCAAAGTATATTCCGGATATGCCTTAGGAATGGGTATTGAACGAATAACTAACTTAAAATACCAAGTTAAAGATTTACGCATGTTCTCGGAAAATGATATCCGGTTCCTGCGTCAATTTGAATCAGCCAATTAAATTGAAGACCTAAGTCATGTACCTTGTTCCCCGGGCTTTAACCTGGCCCGGGGAGAACACACAAGCGAAACATGATAATTCATTATGCGTAAAGAAGAACGATATAAAGGAGTTTTAAACTGGTTTGAAACAAACGTTCCGGTTGCTCAAACCGAACTGCATTATGATAATCCTTATCAATTGCTCATAGCTGTAATTTTGTCTGCCCAATGCACAGACAAACGGGTGAACATAATTACTCCTCCTTTGTTTCGTGACTTCCCAACGGCTGAGGTGATGGCTGCAACAACTCCGGAAGTTATCTTCAGTTATATTCATTCGGTTTCCTATCCGAATAATAAGTCCAAACACTTGGTTGGCATGGCTAAAATGCTTATCTCCGATTTTGGTGGTGTCGTTCCTTCTGATATTGATCAACTATTGAAACTGCCCGGCGTAGGACGAAAAACAGCCAATGTCATTGCATCCGTTGTTTACAACAAACCGACCATGGCTGTAGATACACATGTTTTCCGTGTTTCAAACCGCATCGGACTGACCAATAACAGCAAGACACCATACGAAACAGAAAAGGAACTGACAAAGAATATTCCTGAAGATAAAATCCCGATCGCACATCATTGGCTCATTCTGCACGGACGCTATACTTGCGTCGCACGCAAACCGAAATGTGAAGAATGTGGCTTAAAACCCTGGTGCAAATATTTTCTGGACGGGAAACATAATCTGGAACACTGATACTTCCCGATTTAGTCTTCCAAAATCAATCCATCATAAGACAAATGAACATGCGGCGGAAGTTCTTTCTCAACTTTTGCATGCAAACCTATATGATGACTCATGTGAATAAGATAAGCTTCTTTTGGACAAATAAGTCGAATATTGGCTAGAGCTTCATCTACGGTTTCATGTGTTGGATGATATTCTTTTCGCAAGGCAGCAATGATGAGCACATCCAAATTTTTCAGTTTGGCATATTCTTCATCAGGGAGCGATTTCAAGTCTGTTAGATAAGCCATATTGCCAATGCGATAACCTAAAATAGGCAATTTGCCATGCATAACGCGAACAGGCACGATGGAAATTCCTGCCGCTTCGAACGGTTTGTCCGGTGTTACGTAATGTAGTTCGAGATTAGGAACTCCCGGATATTTATTTTTTCGAAAAACATAAGGGATACGCGTTTCTATTGCTTCTGCCACTTCTTTCTCGGCATAAATATCGAATCCATTGGGATAGCTGAACGGACGAAGATCGTCCAATCCGCCTACATGGTCGTAATGTTCATGAGAAATGAGAAGCGCATCCAAATGATAGGTTTTACTCCTGATCATCTGCCAACGAAAATCCGGACCACAGTCCAACAATATTCTTTTACCTTCTGTCTCAACCAATACCGAAGTGCGAAGACGCCAATCTCGCTTATCTGTACTTGTACATACTTCGCATTGGCAACCAATCTGCGGCACACCTGTAGAAGTACCTGTTCCTAAAAAAGTGATTTTCATCTAACTTACATATTTAACTTCAGGCATCAACTCAATACCAAAGCGATCGTTCACAGCCATACGGATACTTTCGGCAACCATCGCAATCTCGTCACCTGTAGCATCGCCCAAATTGACTAAAACTAAAGCTTGTTTTTCGTAAACACCTACTGCGCCATGCGATTTGCCTTTGAAACCGCACTGCTCAATCAACCATCCTGCAGGAATTTTCACCTGGTCTTGATCTGCCGGATAAGAAGGAATGTTTGAATATTCTGCCTTCAACTTATCAAAATGAGCCTTAGTGATTATTGGGTTCATAAAGAAACTTCCCGCATTGCCCAACTCTTCCGGATCGGGCAACTTACGACGGCGAAGCGATATCACAGCATCGCGCACAGTTTGCAGATTCGGATTATCGACATGCGAAAGTTCTTCCTGCAATCCTCTATAACTCAAGTTCAACTGTGGATGTTTCTGCAAACGGATATTCACATAAGTGATAATATGCGGATCATTCTCTTCCTTCTTGAAAAAACTGGAACGATAGGAATAGCAACATTCTTGATTTGAAAATATCTTCTTTTCAAAAGAAAGCTGATTGAAAGCTTCCACCGTTTCGATTACATCCTTGGCTTCAGCTCCGTAAGCACCTATATTTTGCACGGCAGCAGCACCGGTCTCTCCAGGAATAAGCGAAAGGTTCTCGATTCCACTCCATCCATGTGCAACAGCAAATGCGACAACATCGTCCCACTTCTCGGCAGCGCCAATATGCAGTAATACTGTATCATCGGTCTCTTCAGCAATTGTTATTCCTCGTATTGCCGAATGAAGAATGATGCCATTATAATCATTAATAAACAACAGATTACTTCCACTGCCAATATGCATCGACAAACATTCTTGAAAATACTCGTCATGCAAGATACGTCCCAGTTCTTCTTCGTTGTTATACTCCATGAACCAACGAGTCTTTACGGAAAGATGAAATGTATTATGTTCCTTTAATGAATAGTTCTCTTCTATTTTCATGTTGCTATTATTTCGAGGCAAAAGTATATATAAAAATCAAATCCGCTCACAGTAAAGAAGAGAAGAATTAAGAATGTATACAAACAAAAAACAAGCATGAACATATTTTAATATTTTTTATACACAGATATTATAACATTTATCTGTATGCTTTGTTAGATATTTAGATAACAGAATTATATACACTGTGTAATCTACAATTATTAATTAGAGAACACAGCATAACAATTGAGAATTATAAATAAAGAGTTATTTAAAATAAGAAGATTTATGAATAAGGCAGAATTGATTGAGACCTTGGCCACAAGGTCGGGAATGCAAAAGCAAAAAGCGAAGAAGATGCTGAACGCTTATGTTGATATCGTTACAGAAGCTATGCAACGCAATGAGGATGTGATACTTGTAGGCTTCGGAACTCTTACACCACATGCTCAAACTAGTCGTCCGGCTCGTAACCCGAAAACAGGGGTTCCTGTAATGATTCCAGCGAGAACGACCGTTAAGTTCAAACCAGGCAAATTCTTATTGGAAGCTATTAACAAGAAAAAATGAGGCTTCCCTTTTTTACTAATATAAAAAAGACAATCTTTCAAAAGAAGATTGTCTTTTTTTACATATCAACCTTAGGAATGAATATTTATCACTAATTTCGCAGCCGGAAAAAAGCAACATTAAATTCATATACAATGAAGATTATAAATTTAGGCGAGACAAATTCGATACTTAATCGATTCGTCGCAGAGTTGAGGGACGTCAACATTCAGAAAGATCGTATGCGTTTCAGAACGAATATCGAGCGAATTGGAGAAATCATGGCTTATGAGATGAGCAAAGATTTTAGTTACAGCAAAAAAGAAATTCAAACACCATTAGGAATTGCCACAATGGAAACACCTGATAGCCATCTTGTTGTCAGCACTATTCTCCGAGCAGGTCTTCCTTTCCATCAAGGATTCTTACATTATTTTGATAATGCAGAAAATGCTTTCGTTTCGGCATTCCGTAAATACAAAGACCGTTTAAATTTTGAAATTCATATTGAGTATATTGCATCTCCACGATTAACGGACAAAACATTAATTATTACTGATCCAATGCTGGCAACCGGCAGTTCAATGGAATTAGCTTACGAAGCTCTGCGCACCAAAGGACATCCTGCCGAAATTCATATTGCTTCAATTATTGCAAGTAAACAAGCGCTTGAATATATCAAGCACAAAATGCCAGAAGACAATACAACTGTCTGGGTTGCAGCCGTCGACGATCATCTGGATGATCATTCCTATATTGTTCCAGGCTTAGGTGATGCCGGCGATTTAGCATTCGGAGAAAAAGAATAATTGAACTTCTTCTTGAAGTGAACCCATAAAAGAAGGGCGCCAGATATAAAAAATTTGACGCCCTTTCTTATTATGATAGCCTAAACGTATTATTTCAATTCCTTAATACGAATATTGCGGAACATTACTGGAGAACCATGACCTAAGAATCCGATATGTCCAGATTTATTAAACAAGCCCGGATGTTCTTTATGATCAGCAGTGCCATTTTTCGTAGCTTCACGAATGTTGCCATCCAAAATAACAGTACCGTTTACTGTTACGCGGATATGATCGCCATCAGCCATAATCTCTTCAGTATTCCATTCACCAGCAGGTTTGAATGCTTTGTGATGATCTGGTAAAGCAGGGATAATTCCGTAAACTGAACCATGGTGCTGCAGCGGAGTGATGTTTGCATAGATTGGATGCTCGCAGTCCAATATTTGTATTTCCATACCAACATAAGCTGCATCGCCTTCCATCGGAGTACGAATACCAACACCATTGTTTGCGCCCGGAGTCAACTTAAAATCGAAACGATATACAAAATTGCCGTATTCTTTCTTTGTGTATAAGTTACCACCAAAACTCTTTGATGGGTTCATTGAAATACAACCATCTTCCAAAGTATAGTCAACAGTATTGCCCGTCCATTCATTCATGTTTGTTCCATCAAACAGAACCTTGTAACCTTCTTTCTGTTCTTCGGTTGACAATTTGAACGGCTCAACGCCTTTAAGTTCATTTACATACAAGTTACGATAGTAAACTTTACTGCCATGAGCTTGCAACTCGAGTTGTTCAATCGGGAAGATCGGCAACTTCCGATCCCAATAGTTCTCAAGAATAACATCATCGACAACCTTTTCACCATTCAAAAGAACCGTTACACGGTCGCCAACCATCTTAATATAGAAGCTATTCCATTCGCCTACTTTATTATCAGCAACTTTCAGAGGCTTGCTTGGATTAACCTGATTGTTATACAAACCGCCGGAACCGACCTGTGCACCTACATCTACACGTGAAGTATCCCAAATCTGTACCTGAGGCGTTCCGCGGAGATAAATACCTGCATCAGGTTCTTTACCTGACGGATCGAGTTTCCAATCAACATACATTTCAAAGTCGCCATACTGCTTTGTCGTACAAATATTATCAAAACCTGTACCTACATAAGTCATCAAGCCATCTTCAACTTTCCAGTCGTTCTTCATCTTCTCATCAGCTACAACCTGTGCTTTAGCCAACTCGGCAGGTTTCATACTTGCACGTTTGATAGGATTTTCTACCAAACCCTTCCAACCAGTAAGATCGTTGCCATTGAAGATTGAAACAAAGCCTTCGCCCTGTGGCATTTCTGCAATACGTTTCGTGATAGCTTCACGTTCGTAGCTTGCATCCGGATCATTCAAAAGAGCTGAAGCTTTCTGAAGAATATCGCGAACATTCGTTCCCATCAGATCCTTGTTGCTCTGAGCAATCGATAGAACAGCACTTGCTGCTGAAGCACTCAAAGTCGGTTGATTCAAGAATTCACCGGCATACAACAAACCTAAGAATGTACCTGTTTTACCAATTTCCTTCAATATTGACTGCTTTTGTTCGTCGGTCTGAGCAATTTCCATCGCCTTACGCAAACGAATCAAACGATTTTCGCCAGTATAAGTAGGATTAGAAACCATAGAGATGTAAGAACTCATTCCCTTCGTGTAATAATTTGATGAAGGATTAGCCTTACATATATTATATACTTCATCTGCACCATCAAGACCATTGCTCCAACCCAATAAAGCATTGAAAGCAGCATCTTTCTGTACACTTTGTCCATTTTGGAATCCTTTGACAATTGTTGCCAAAGCATCTTGTCTGCCTGTTGCAGCCAATGCCGGATAATACAAATATTGTTTGCTTTCGCCGGCCTGAAGCATACGACGATTGATTACATCAACCTGTTCTGCCGGAGTTTTAGATGACAATGAAGAAATGACAGCTCTCTGCAATGGAGGAACAGCTAAAGCATCAGCCGTTTCCAACATTCCACAAAGATTGGTAAAGTCGCCCTCACCTACAACATCTTTCAAAGCAGCATAAGCGGCCGCTTTAACCTCAGGAGAATCAGACTTGGTCTGATCGAGTACTGTGTTCAGATTCGATGTTGCACCACGCTTAGCCAACAGTTCCAATCCTGCGATCTTTCCTACATTAGCTGCTTGCGGAATGACACTAGCAACAGCTCCATCAATATCGCCACCAAAAGCAGTCAGCGCATCTTCACCTAGCAAAGCGACCTGTTTGTCAGTGCTTGTCAACAGACCAGCCAATGCTGGAATAGAAGCCTTATTGCCAATCTTAACCAAAGTCCAAGCAGCAGCTTGCTTAACATCAAAGTTTGCATCTTTCAATTGATTCATGATCAACTGATTTGCAGTCAGATCAAAGCGAACTTCCAGATTCTTAACCATATCACGCTGTGATGCACGTTTTGACTCACGACCGAACCAATTCAGAATATCTACTTTTACAGCAGGTTTTGCCTTTGCCATTGTTTTCAGCAAATCAATATATAAAGCCTGATTTGCGAAATCCGAAGCATAAGTCAATGCTGCATTACGATATTTCATATCAGTATCCTTCATGGCATCCGTAACCAACTTGATAGCTTCTTTATCTTTTGCCAAAGAACAAAGGATCTGAAGTGCAGCCTCGCGACTTTGCAATGCATTTGCCTTAGTTGCATTCTTCATCAAAGCTTTAGCTTCATTGCCGGCAGTCAGTGCATCACCCTGTTTTGCAATACGCTTGATTAAAGCGATATAAGCTTCATTTGCACAAGATTTATCTAATGTATAATTAGCTTTTGCAGCAGCTGCAGCCAAATCAGCCAAAGATGCTTTTGATCCTACACGGCTCAAACCATAAAGAACTTCTTTAAGTAGGAACGGATCGCTGCTTGATGAAAGCAAAGCTTTCAACGCACTTTCTGAACCGTCGACCTGAGCTTCAGAAATAGCCATGATGACATCTTTCTGTGTTTTTGCTGTTCCAACATGATTGGTCAATGCTGAAAGCAAAGCCTTGCCGGCACTTGGTGTATTAATAGAAGCCAATGCACGTGCTGCAGGACCGCTCAAGTTTTCTTCTTTCAGATAAGGAACTAATGCATCAACACTTTCATCCTTACCCAACCATTGCAACTGGCGAATAATAAAGGCTTTCGTTTCGCGTTCACTAACCATCCCCAAAGCCTTGATATAAGCCTTTGCTGTAGCCATTCGAGCCGTTTCTTCACCTTTTGCCATCACATAATAGGTCAAACCGCTCAATGCATAATCGACATTGGCATTGCTACCTTTACCCGGTGCATTGATCATGTTCACCAATTGAAGAACACCATCCTCACCTGTTGTGCTTAAATCTTTTATTAGCTTGTTGTATTCTGCTTGTTGTTGCGCAGGCATCTGAGCCAGAACATCGGCAGCAATTGTTTTTGCTGTTCGATTTGCCGGACTTTGTGCCATAAGCATGCTTCCGCATAGTAACAACCCTGCTATTGATATGTATGCTTTTCTCATTTTATTTTCCTCTTAATTTACTGTAAGTTTCTATTCTCCTACTTATTAGATGTTCCAAGGTGCTCTAGCCGGTTGGTTCAACAAGCGATTTGCAGCCTCATCATCAATAAACTCAAGTTTTACAGGATCAAAATTCAGCGTACGATTCAAACGAAGAGCAACCTTACCCAAGTTTACGATCGTAGCAGAACGGAAGCCATTACGTTCATTCAAAGCAAAAGGCTGACGAGTCTTCACACATTTGATAAAGTCCGTTTCCTGTGGTTCAGGATCAGGATATTCAGCCAATTTCTTTTCCCAATTAGGAATATCACATACAAAATTCTTATATACGTTTCCTTTCGGACCGGCAATATAAGGAGTTTTAGGATCGCCAAAATCGCCACCCCAAAGAACAATCTGGCAACCATCGCCATAAGTATAGGTGATTGAACGCCATGTACCTACTGCATCCGGATGTTGTTGTGGAGCATCGACTTCAACCTTTACAGGACTTGTATCATCCTTACCCAGCATATACTGAACAGGATCGATATAATGTTGTCCCATATCACCCAGACCACCGCCATCATAATCCCAATATCCACGGAATACCTGATGTACTCGCTGTGGGTTATATGGTTTATAAGGAGCCGGACCTAACCAGAAATCATAGTCCAATTCAGGAGGAACTGGCATTGGTTCAAGATACTCTTTACCAACCCAATAAAATTTCCAGTCGAAACCGGTATGTTTACTGATTGTGACCTTCAATGGCCAACCGAGCATACCGCTCTGAATAAGTTTTTTCAATGGTTTAACCGGAGTCCCCAGACCATAGAACTGGTCTGTAAAACGGAACCAAGTGTTCAAACGGAAAATACGTCCGTATTGTTCCATAGCTTCCATCACACGTTTACCTTCACCGATGGTACGTGTCATTGGTTTTTCGCACCAAATATCCTTACCTGCCTTTGCTGCTTCAACGGCCATAAAACCGTGCCAATGAGGCGGTGTTGCGATATGAACGATATCCACATTCGGATCTACAATCAACTCGCGAAAATCATGATAGTTGGCAATCTTGTCATTCACCAGATTATTTCCTAACTCCAGATGCTTAGCATCCACATCACATATAGCTACCAAACGAGTTCCGCCATAATTCACATGGCCGCGACCCATACCTCCGACACCGATAATGCCTTTGGTCAACTGATCACTCGGAGCTATATATCCTTTGCCTAAAACGTTACGTGGCACTATGGTAAACAGTGCAACGCCACCCAAGGTCTTCAGGAAGTTCCTTCTACTTGTCTTCATGATAACGAACTACATTTATATTAATTAATCATTTATTTGTTTCAAAACCTATGACTTGTCAAAGATATCAATTATCCAGCAAACCTTGAAGATATTTACGAGTTTTTATGACATAATCATGTTGATTACCATTCAGCTCACATTCGATTGTTATAGCTCCTTCGTAACCTTGTTTTTTCAATTGCTTGATAACAACCGGGAAATTAACTTCGCCAAGAGGGATGTTTACTTCCTGACCTAATTCGTATGGATTGTTCGGATCCGGATATTTGCCATCTTTTGCATGAACATCCTTTATCAGATTGCCAAACAGTTTGACAGCATCCAAAGAATTTGCCTTCCCATACATCAACAAGTTTGCCAAATCACAATTGATAAATACATTGCCAGTACCGATATCTTTGATGGCACGGATAAGTGTTGTCGGCGTTTCTTGTCCGGTTTCGAAATAAATCATTATACCACGATCTTTAGCATAACCAGCGAGACCTTTCATCACTTCAATAAAATCTTTATATTGAGCAGATGAAGGATCTTCGGGAATAAATCCAAAATGAGAGTGCATAGCCGGAATACCAGCCAAGACGCAAAAATCAATCATATTATGATAAGCTTGCAATTTTTCAGCACGACCTTCAGAAGGTACTAAACCTATAGTTGCAGGACCTTGACGGAAATTCCAAACACTGTGACCCGGCACACCAACAAGTGTAGTCACCTTGATATTGTATTTTTTTGATGCAGCCTTAATCTGTTCGGCAGAAGCATTGTTTGCTGCCTTCTTATTATAATTCAATTGGCAAGAGCCAAATCCGGCATCGTGCAATTCTTTAAAACTCTTATCCAAGTTTGTCCAATCATATTGAATCACCCCAATGGTTATCTTACTTTTTTCTTTAGCCATTGCTCCAGAGAAAACGAACACCATCGCCAAAATCAATAAAGAAAATTTAGTTTTCATCGTCTATATATTTTAATAATTTATTTTCAGCGCCAAATTTAACAAAAAAGGGAGAGTCTGATTACAAAACCCTCCCCTTTTTTCTATAAAAGCTATTAAAGTTTATTCCATCGTCGGATTAAATGTTCCGCCCCAATCCTTATTCTGTTCAAGATTGCTGTTCTCAAGAATCTTTACCTGTTGAATAGGGAAGAAATAGAATGACTCTTTAATGACAAACTTCTTCTCAGCATTCGGTGTGAAAGGAACCTGATGAATAACATAGCGGAAATTATCAGGAGTCAATTCATAAGCTGCTGCTTTTGTTTGAGCTGTTGCCATATCCATATCTGTTCCGTTAGCATTAATAGCAATTGCTTCAACACCAAATTTTTCCAATCCGTTTAACTTCATCATATTGCGTGTACGACGCATATCCCAGAAGTGATGCCCTTCAAAGCAGAATTCGATATTGTTTTCGTCTAATATTGCCTGACGGATTTCTTCTCTTGTAGTTGCTTCAATACCGTACATACCATTACTTCCAACCTCAATGCCAGCTCTTTTACGTATCTGTTTCAACATATCGAGTGCAACATCGGAATGACCGGTTTCATTAGCAGCCTCTGCATAAATCATCATGACTTCTGCAAAACGCATAACAACAAAATCCTTATCGTATGTCAATACCTTATCCTGAGTCAGCGTAACATCAGAAGCTTTACGAACAAAGAAACCTGTGTAGTAGTCATTGTTTGTCGGATTCTTGCCAGCTGCCGGATTAATACCGTAAGCATCATCATCATCAGCAATACCTACAGCAGTATATTGACGATAGCCACTTTTAGTACCAGCTACATTATAAAGATCACCATTACATATAATAGATGCAGCAAAACGTGGATCTCTGTTTTTCCAGAAGCACTGTAAGAACGAATTTTCATCTTTCACATAGTACTTTCCAGTAGGATCGTTGTATGCTTTACCATCCAACATCGGAAATTCTTTAACGAAATTCCACGTCGGAGGATTACCAGCTGTACCACGGCTCAAAGACCCCGGGCGAATACCATTATCCCAGTCTGCTGTTCTATTAGGATTAGAGTTGATAACAGCAAATATAACTTCATCGCCACCTTCTTTCAACCAAATATCATTATAATTTGCAGTAAGAGCAGAGCCATGACTCAAACAAAAATCGTATGCTTCCTTTGCAGCTGCATAAGCATCTTTCCAATACTGATTTCCATATTGATTGGATGGATTAAACTGCGGAGATGCCTTATACAATAACACCTTAGCTTTAAAAGCCTTTGCAAAACACTGATCTACACGACCATAATCGGTAGAAGTACTTTTAATCTTTTCAGGCAATAATGAGATAGCCTTATCGATATCAGCAACAATATATTGGAAACATTCAGGTGTTGTATTGCGTTTTACCATCAAATCATCGGCATCTTTATCCTGTGGCTTTGTGATATAAGGAACGCCTCCATGATAAATGACCATCCATGTATAAACGTATGCACGCAAGAAATAGACCTGACCAAGCAGTGAATTCTTCGTTGTTGCATCCAATGTACCGTTTTCCAACTCTTGAATAGCCTCATTGATCAAACGGATATTGGTATAATCCCACTTCTTATAAGTTGAACTAGTCAAAGTAATTGTACCTTCATAGAAAGGCATACCTGACATTTGTTCAGAATTCCTATCAATAGACGAATCCCAGTTAGGGAACACCTGCATATACAAATTCGTCACGTATGCAGTTGACAAGTTTTTATCCTGCCATACCAAATCAGCATCATAACTTGTTGTATTCTCGATATCCAATGAATTACAGCCAGCCAATGTTAAAGCTGCAATTGAACTCAAAAATATATATTTTAAATTTTTCATATTGTACTCCATTATTTAGAATGTAACATTAAGTCCAAAAGTAAATGTCTTCATCAAAGGATATGAATCATAATACTTTTGTTCAGGATCCATAAATTCACCAACAGCAGAGATGTAGAACAAGTTGTTTGCATTCATAAAGATCTGAGCCTTCGATATACCGAGAACCTGAAGAATATTTCTTGGTAAATCATATCCTAAATTGACATTCTTCAAACGGATATAAGCACCATTGCGCAACCAGAAACTTGTCTTACCCGTACCTGATTCATACCAGCTTGAACCGACAATACGCGGATATTTGCCATTTGGATTATCTGTACTCCAGCAATCATCTGATGTCCAAAGAGGATAATAAGGACGAGTGCTACCACCATACTGATGGAAACCATCGATACCCATTACTCGGTCGTATTTGCCAACACCTTGGAAGTGAAGATCCAATGAAACGCCTTTATATTTGATGCTACCACCAAAACCGTAGTTGATACGAGGTGTAGTATTCTTAGAAAGCAGATTATAATAATCATTACCATCAATCTTTCCATCAGGACCTTCGCTATATCCATCACCACGTGTATCTTCAAATAAGATACCTCCCAAATACGGGTCACGACCCCACTGTTTGAAACCTTTTGCTTTTAATTCATTCACTTGTTCTTGTGTACGAATCAATCCGATAGCTTTATAACCAATCAAACGGCTATCAGACATACCTACTTTTGACAAATCTGACAAATTACCTGTCTTATAGATAGCTTCCTCATCCAATGTAATCCATTTATCACGAGAGAAGCCCAAGTTCATATAAACTGAGTAATCAATCTGTCCACCTGCTGCTTTGTCTCTCCAACTCATAGCAAACTCACCACCACGCCATGAACGAGCGGCATAATTCTCAGGAGCTAATGTTTGTCCATAAGTACTCGGTATAGATAATGTACGCGGACCTAAGATATTTGTCTCTTTACGATAGAATCCATCAACAGAACCCGTCAAACGATTACTGAAAAATCCGAAATCGAGACCACCATTATAAGTATGTGATGTTGCCCAAGTCAGATTAGGATTAGGAGTTTCACCCGGTTTGATACTGTTTGCCAAAGAACTGCCAAATACATACGTTCCATAATCAGACGTACCATCATCGTCTCTCGGTGTTGCAACATATCTCTTTTTATATAAGAAATAAGAAATGACCTCATTATCAACATTCAAGTCATTACCGGTTGTACCATAAGAAGCACGCAACTTCAAATTACTCAACCAATTTTGTGTACTTTCCATAAATGGTTCCTGACTGATACGCCATGCACCGGATACAGATGGGAAGAAACCCCAACGATGACCTGGAGCAAATTTATCATTGCCATCATAACGGAAAGAGAACTCTGCCATATATTTTGAATCATAGCTATAATTCAAACGACCGATCCAAGAAAGACGACCACCCGTATATTCCTCAGCATCGCCATAACGTCTCTCGGCATCAGTAGAATAAACAAACATCTGATCGTAATTGGTCAGAGGAGCTTCACCTCTTGCATAAACCCATTCGCCGCCGTTCTTAGCCTGCTCGAATACGCCCATTGCACCGATCTCGTGTTTGCCAAACTTATTGTTATAATTAACGTACCAGTTAAACTGTTCGCTCCACAGATTCTTAACATCATACGACAAGTTCTCATAATCCTGGCTGAATGTAAATGTATTGAATGCGTTTAAGTCAAGTGGACCCGGTAAGAATCGGTTGCCCTTAGGATCAGCCTGCTGGAACTTATAGTTACGTTGGTATGTCATATATTTTTTCTTTGTAAAATCGCTACCTACATAGTTACCAACAATCTTTGTAGATAAACCTTTCAATAACCAACCTAAATCGATATTGAATGACAAGATACCCGTCATATTACGATTACGTGTTTTGATATAACGATCACCAATAACCTGATCGACAACGTTCCAGCTCTGCCATGCACCAATAGCAGGATAGATTGGATAAGCTGTACGATGTGTTGCCGGTGTACCATCAAGTTCTTCATAGAACGGAACAGTCTTCAAGGCATTAAATGTACAACGATATAAGTCATAGATTGCCTGATCATCATCGCTATCGTTAAACGGCCAGTAGAAACGTTTTCTATCTGACTGGTTTGCATCGATATTGACATTCATCTTGATATACTTCGATAAATCCATTGTGATATTTGAACGAAGTGTATATTTTTGGTTCTTCAAATTCTTATATGAACCTTCTTCACCCAAATAACTGCCTAAAACGAAGTATTGAACTTTTTCACTACCACCCGTTACACTCATTGAATGTTTGGTATTCCAAGGTGTCTGCCAGATCCAATCGTTCACGTTGTAGTTCTTGTCTTTAAAATAATTGAATTCAGCATCGCCGTTTGGTTTGGCCAAACCCTTAAAGTCAGCAACCTTATTCTGATACAGCAATTCATCAGTAGCTGTGAACATATCTGAGAATAACTCTTTTGTAGTCTTACTGAATGAATAAGAACCCTGATAATTAAATACCGGCTTGCTGTTGGTACTACCTGATTTTGTTGTAACCAATACAACACCATTACCAGCGGCAGATCCATAAACTGAAGCCGTTGCAGCATCCTTCAAAAAGCTCATCTGATCAACTTCGTTTGCTTCCAAAGCATCAAATGCATCCTTATCACGAATAATACCATCGATTACGAACAAAGGATCACCAAATCCACCACGCATACGGATTTCAGAAGATGAACCTAACAAACCAGAATTACCAGTGATTGTCAAACCTGGAGCACGACCAGCCAATGTGTTTGACAAGTTCGGTGTTGCAATAGTAGTCAACTCATCTGCCTTCACATTTGAAATAGATCCGGTCATGTTCACTTTTTTCTGAACGCCGTAACCTACAATAACTACTTCATCCAACTTTTGTGTGTCTTCATGTAATGTTACTTCCAAAGACTTTGCATTCCTTGGAACCACAACGGATTGTTCGGTATAACCGATGTAAGAAATAAGTAATGTTGTGCCTTCGGCAACATCCTGCAAAGTAAACTTACCATCAATATCAGTGATAGTTCCAACGCCACTTTTGCCTTTTACAACAACATTCGCGCCAATAATCGGCGTACCTGAATTATCAACAACAACACCGGTAATGTTCTTACCTCTTTGCTGCTGATTTTCAAACTTTACATACGAAATAGTCTTGACTGTCTCATCTTTCAGAAAGATTCGATTATCAACTACTTTATATGAAATACCGGTATTCTTGAATACCTTGTTTAAAACATTTTCAATACGGGCATTCTTTACGTTGACAGATACCTTGTCGATCTGTTTGTTCAGCAAAGACTCATCGTATGAAAACTCGTAGCCAGTTTGCCGGCTAATACTTTGTATGACTTCTCCTACCGTTGTCCTGTTCATCGACAACTCCAGATTCACATACAAAGAAGAAGTACCGTTCACGGCAATTGCCGGTGAAGCGGCCACCAACAACATTGCTAATGTTGCAATTGATGCTTTTCTGTTCATAATGTCTCTTTAAATTGTTAGGTATTAATTCAGTTAAACATATCTTTCACCATAATTATTTATATTCGTTTACTTTATCTTCACCAATAAAGACTTCCGGTCCTTCAATACGATATTTTATTGGTGCCATAAACTTCAATAAATTCAAAACGCCAGTCAGACTCTCATCCTGATTGATCACGCATCGAAACTTGTGTTGCGCCAATTCAGATGATTCAATGTTCACATTTACATTATATTTCAAGGACAGCTTTTTAGCTATCTCTCTCAATGTCGTATTCTCGAATATAGTTTGATTCAAACGCCAGGCTGCACATAGATTGGCATCCACATCTTCTGTTAGATACTGATTATCATTCTGTGTATATGTAACCTTCTCGCCCGGTTCCATTTTCATTACTTGCGAGCCATCCTGATCGAGCAACGCAATGTGACCACGGACTAATGTCGTTTCAACTGATTTTGCCAAATCATCAACTTTTACATCAAATGCTGTTCCCAAAACACGGACGCCTAGATATTTTGTAAAGACATTGAATGGAATTTTTTTCTTTGCCACATCAAAAAAGGCTTCGCCCTTTAATAGCACATTTCTATTCTTCTTAGGAAAAGATTCAGGAACCCGCAATGAAGAATTACTATGCAACCAAACCGTTGAACCATCAGCAAGCAGAACCTTCTTTACATTTGTATCTGCAGATACCGCTATCGTATAATATTTCTCAGGTTTCAAATATAAATATCCACCTATGGTCAAAGCTACAACAACAGCAACCATGGCGGCATATTTCATTACAGAAAGCATGAGTGTAAACCTCTTTTTACCTTTTATGCGACTATTAACCACCTTCAGAGCAGCATCAATACGCGCAGGATCCTCATATTTGACAAAATTATCAGCAGCATGAAGCTTCGACAACTCCGAGAAAAGATGCTCATTTTCTTCAGACTGACTGCTCCATTGCATCACGGCAGCCATTTCTTCTGCTGAAATTGCACCGACTAAAAATTTTGCCAATAATCTGTAATCAAAATCCATTTTTGCTTTCATTTATATTCAATACGTTTATTACAATAAAAACTACGGAGAAGAATCTCCACTTTAACATGTTTTAAAAAAATATTCGGTTGTAAAATTCATTTCATTCGGACAAAAGTTCCAATTCATTCGAATGAAACATTCATTTGACATATGTCAAACGATCCATTCATTCGAATGAATTGATTGTCGTATTCGAATATATTTGGAGACAGAGCCGAATATAATCACCGACAGACGAACTTATTTATCCAGATTCAATAACAGTCTGTTCTCGAGCACTGTTTGTTGAGCCAGTTGTTGTATATATTCGGCAAGTTCAGGATCAATGCCTTTCATATATGTAGATTGGTAAGTTTTCTGAAAAATGGTAGCAAAAATCACATTAGCTGCCAAATAGCTTCCTGCATCAGAAGGATGACTGCCATCAGGCCAATATAAAGTACAATAGGGACGTTCAGAACGGATACGTTTCCAAACCAAACCAACAGGAGCGCACCAGGCATCATTATCATAAGCCATCTCCAAGTAAGAAGTAATCAATCGTTGCTGCATACCTTGATACGTATTAATCAACGGATAATCCTTCATGGGTTCCTGGCATCCGTCTTTATGTCCCCACGTCATATAAAAGATAATTTTAGCTTTGGGATTAGCAGAACGAATGAGTTTACACAATGTCCTGGCATAAGGATAAGTTTCTTCGGCAACAATCTTTGTAGGTTTGGCGGGAGCAGCACTCTGTTCTTGTAAAACGACATAATCCCAATGCCCTTCGTTGATAGCTGCTATATCATCTTTGGATTCAGAATGTTTCTTCAATGACCATCCGCCCGGCGTACACATTTTAAATGCAATCTTCATACGTTGACTCTGAGCGATATTAGCCGCGATATTCTGTACAATCTGTGGCATATCATGATAGTAGGTATAACTGTTACCAATAAATAATACTCGAGTTGAATCGTTCTTTTCCTGAGCATACGTCATACTGAACGCACAAATCAGGACAATCAGTAAACAATGAATGCGTTTCATATTTTTCACTTTATGTTTTATGGATATTAGTCTAAACAATATTTCAATTACAACATATAGAAATCATCCCTTGACATCTTTTGCTTCAAATATTTTAATGTCAGATAGACATGACTCTCTACCGTTCGCTGCGGAATATTCATTCGTTCGGCTATTTCCCTGGCCCTCAACCCTTCAACATATGTCATTATAAAAGCTTCACGTCGTTGAGCGGGTAATTTGTCCAACAACTCATTCAGACGATTGGAGAAATCTTTATGATATAAATCCTCTATCACAGAAGCGTCCTGCTGCAGCAATTCTTCGCTCTCCTGCAAATAGGAATTTTCTGAATGAAGTGCATATTGTTCGTCACGATGCTTCGTACGAAAATAATCCATACAACGCGTATAGGCCGATTGAAACAGGTATGAACTAAAACCAGCCGTTGGCTCAATATTTGCATGATTCTCCCACACATACAAAAACATATCTTGAACAATGTCTTCCGCAACAACCTCATCCACAATAACAGCTGTATAAGCCATGACTCGTGGATAATAGTAACGGAACAGATGCTCAAAAGCTTTATGATTTCCGTTCTTTAACGCTTCAAGTAAACTAAGATCAATCACCGGCGCTTTAGGTAAATACTCATTTATATATCATAAAGACTTGTAATCGCCTGTGTCCATTTCACATAAACACTCTCAGCACTTGGTCTTTTTTTTAAGTATTCATTGCAAAGATATGAAGAAATATTTGAATAATAAGGAAAAAAGTGTAAAATTGTTTTATTAATCAATACCTTCGATTTAGGCATAGAAACCTACTGATCATTCATATGGTCCTATACACAAGTTTTGACTGATACAAAATTTCTTCTAAGTAAGTTGCAAATTACTGTTCCATATTCTTAGCCAAGCCGCCTGTTGAAGTTTCTTTATATAGACTTGGCAAATCATTGCCTGTTTCGCGCATGACTTCAACGACTTGATCAAAACTGACGCGATGTTTGCCATCTGAAAAGTTTGAGAAAGTATTGGCATCCAATGCTCGTGCGGCAGCAAAAGCATTCCGTTCGATGCAAGGAATTTGAACCAAACCGCAAACCGGATCGCATGTCAATCCCAAATGGTGTTCCAATCCCATCTCTGCTGCATATTCTATCTGTGCAGGCGTTCCGCCAAACAACTGACTTGCGGCAGCTGCTGCCATAGCACAAGCAACACCTACTTCGCCTTGGCAACCCACTTCTGCTCCTGATATGGAAGCATTGGTACGAACCACATTTCCAAATAACCCGGCAGTAGCCAAAGCACGCAAGATACGCGAATCACGAAACTCACGTGTTTCACGAAGATGAAACAAAACAGCAGGCATAACACCACAAGAACCACAAGTCGGAGCTGTAACAATCTTGCCTCCACAAGCATTCTCTTCAGAAACAGCCAGTGCGTATGCAAAAACCATTCCACGATTCTTGATACTGCTGCCATATCCTTTAGCACGGATCAGATAATCGGAAGCTTTACGCCGCAAACCAAGACCTCCGGGTAAAACGCCTTCAGCTTCAAGACCATTTCGAACGGCCTGTTGCATCACTTCCCAAACGCCTGCCAAATAGTCCCAAATTTCAGGTCCTTCATGTTGCTCGACATACTCCCAATAGGAATAGCCCGTCTTTTCACAGATAGCTTGAATATCGCGGATAGTATGTTCTTGATAAATGTGCTTGGAACTAAGTTCATTGAATTGCTCATTAGCCAAAGCTCCTCCTCCAATACTAAAGACAGTCCAGTCTTCAAGCTCTTCGTCGCTCTCATTATATGACTGGAACTGCATACCGTTGGGATGGAACGACAGAAAGACGGATGGCTTCCATTCAATTGTTGTCTTTGCTATCGGCGACAGCATTTCAAGAATGGCCTTGTCGGTCATGTGACCTTTGCCTGTAGCAGCAAGGCTTCCATACAAGGTAACATTGAAACGCACCGCGCCTCTATTGCGTTCGGCAAACATTTTAGCAGCTCGCATTGGAGCCATAGTATGACTGCTGGATGGTCCGTGACCGATCCGGTAAATGTCTTTTATCGATTCCATATATACTTATTTAATTTTGGCTTTAAACTCTCAAGAAAATATTTCTCTTATAAAGCAGCCACAAAATTAAATAAATTATCAATGCGTTGGTCACTGCCAATAAAACTGGATAGAAATTTCCTATGTACTGCTCGGTTCCATGGAACAAAGACTCACCTATACTTCTAAAGTGAATAACCTCTGCTATAACATATGCAGTAATACTGTTCATGCCATAAACCTTAAGCCATGTGATATTTTTATTATGTCCTTTATAATCGATCCAATAATAGAATAGACCCATCAAAAGGAAACAATATCCGCTGCTGACCAATACCATTGAACTAGTCCAGATATGTTTGATAACCGGAAGAACCAAACCCCAAGTCCAACCGACAACAACCATAGCAGCTCCAATGCCGAACAACAATTGCAATTTACGTTTGCCTTCGGTCTGACTCTTCATTATCTGTCCGGCAAAAAGTCCGGAAAGCACAGTTACGACAAATGTCAGACTACTCAGAATCCATGTATAACGATAAGTTGTTCCATAATCAATAACACCATCAACAACTGTTGAGTGATCTCTGAAACGACCTAATACATAACGATCAATTCCTTCTGCCAGATTACCATCAGCAGTATAATTACCTCCACCAAAACCATCAAAGGAGATAAACTGCATCGCTGCCCAATAAATCAGCAACAAAGCTACAGCTACACCGATCTGAACCGAACGGCGCACATTCAAATACAATAGAGCGGTAAACAAATAACCTACTGCAATAGCCTGCAACGTATTAGAGAACAGATATATCTTCTGAGGATCAAGGCCCAGCAAATTACCCTGACACATAATACCAAAGATCCAAAGTAAAATAATACGCTTGCCTATACGACGATAAATCGAACTTTTGTTCGGCATCTCCTTATATTTTGCAAACGAATAAGGCATGGAAACACCCGACATAAACATGAAGAGAGGCATAACCAAATCCCATGATGAAAAACCTTCCCACGTCTTATGCGAGAAACACCATAAAAATGAATCGTACCAAGGTTGATTGAGCGCATCTCCTAAGGGATGCATAATGCCTTCCAAGGCTACCAAGCAAAAAAGATCGAAGCCTCGAAGTGCGTCAAGCGACTCCAGGCGTTTTGTCAGTGCTGCCATAATATTAAACTTTTAAGAATATACGTTGACGATATAAGAAATAAAGGAATCCCCAGCAAACACCGATATAAGCTAATGAACCAATCAATGGCTTGAGTGTTTCACCACAAGCATTAGCAAACCCACCAAAAATAGAAACGGCTATTCCAGGGAAATTAATAAATTGCTGAGCTAAATATATAGTAATAGAATTCATGCCAATCACGACGAAGAACAGAATCCAACTACGCCAGTTCTTAACGTCTATCAGATAATAGAACAAAGCAAACATCAATACGGAATATGCACCCACTACACATACAAAAGAACTGGTCCACAAATTCTTATTAATTGGGAAAACGAGGTTCCAAAGCAGACCGATAACCAACAAGGCAACGCCGCCTATTACCATATATAATACCTTCTTCATTCCTGTAATCTTGTCGAATTTCACCAATTCACCCGTGAACATGCCCAACAAAGCTGTAGCTATAGCAGGGACCGTACTCAGAATTCCTTCCGGATCATGAATTGTCAGATGCAAACGACCAGGCAGAAACATTCGATCAATATATCCAACAATAGAACCTTGCATCGTAAACACTCCGGCTCCATTTCCATCCGGAGCAGGGACAAATGCCACCAGCAAATAGTATCCTATCAAAATTGCAGCTGTAATCCAAGCTCGCGTAATAGCTTTTGTATTGACAAAAATCAATGCAGCAAACATCCACGCCAAACCAATACGGCCAAGAACACTTGCATAACGCTGATGGGCAAAATCAAAATTCAAAAATCCATTATATATGATACCTAAAGCGACGAGCGTTAAACCTCGACGAATAATTTTCTTATAGATGGCAGCATCCGTCTTTCCTTGAAGACGCTGTTTTGCTAAAGAGAACGGAAAAGAAATTCCTGCAATAAAGAGGAACAAAGGGAATATGGTATCATGATGCGCAAGGCCATTCCATTCTACATGATCCATCTGTCCGGCAATGGCATCGAAGAAAGGACAGGGGAACAACGTAGCAAGTGCTATAAAAAATGGGGCACCACCCATTATAAACAACATATCAAATCCCCGCAGGGCATCCAGCGACTGAAGACGCTGTGGCATTTTTTGTTCCATAATTTATTACATATATTAATCAATAAACAAAATCGACTCACATACAAGTCAAGTGCAATATTCAGCAATTTTTTTGAAGTGTGCAAACAATTGCCTTACGAATTTAACATTCAGCTTCAATTTTATTCTGATTAATCAGATATAAGTTTCTTTATAGTCCATTTCGAAATACGTTCATGTCTGTCTGACGAGAATATTTGCCTGAGATGCAAAAAAAAATTCTTGCAGATTAAATTTTATTGAAACGAGCATTACTTTAACAAGAATAATTATCTTTGCGGCAGTAAAACTAAAAAATAAAAAAATATGGACGACAGTATACCGCTTGAAGAAACGAGCAGCAATTAGTTTAGCAGGGGTCCAGAAAAGCCTCTGCACGTGTTTAACAACAACGAAAGGAGGCAAATAATGAAAACTTTTCTTTATTGCGAAGCAACTGGTTTTATGGAAAAAGACCATTGGCTTCCAAATAGCTGGGTAAATGTTGAATGTCCAACACCAGAAGATATCCAGTTTTTACTCGACAAATTTCAGATTCCAGAATCGTTTCTGAGTGATATAGCAGATACTGATGAGCGACCACGTATTGAATATGAAGCAAACTGGTTACTTACTATTCTTCGAATTCCTCTTCTTAATAAAGACAGTGATATACCGTTCACGACAGTTCCTATAGGTATTATCACGAATAACGATATCATCATTTCTGTCTGTTACTATCAGACAGAACTCGTACCCGACTTTATCCGTTACACAAGACGGAAAGAGGTATCCGTTAGAAATAAATACGATTTGATATTGCGCTTAATACACTCTTCTGCCGTATGGTTCCTGAAATATCTGAAACAAATCAATGCAGAAGTGGCCAATGCTGAAAAGGCGCTCGAAAAAAGTATACGTAATGAAGACTTATTACAATTAATGAACTTGGAAAAGAGTATGGTTTACTTCAATACGTCCATCCGTGGAAATGAAGTGATGCTTGCCAAACTGCAAAATATATTCCAAGATCCCAAATACATTGACAAAGAACTGGTAGAAGATGTCGAGATTGAGTTACGACAGGCTCACTTGACTGTAAACATTTACAGCGACATTCTTACAGGAACAATGGATACTTTTGCTTCCATCATTTCCAACAATGTGAACACGATCATGAAACGTATGACTTCAACTTCCATCATCTTGATGGTTCCGACGTTGATAGCTAGTTTTTATGGAATGAACGTTCCTATTCTAGGAGAAAATATGCCACATGCTTTTGCTGCAATCGTACTTTTATCGCTCTCTATTTCAACAATAGCATTCATCATATTCAGAAAAATCAAATGGTTCTAATAGCAACAAAACCGCTTACCTTCACAGGCAAGCGGTTTTATTAAAATATTTCAATTAATATTCTAATCAGGAAATAATATCTTGGGAAGGATATTTATTTCTATTATTATAAAAGCAAAAATTGAGCCAAAACACAATCCATGCCCTCACAGAATATATAATCATCTGACTTTTTGATATTTATTTATCCACTTATTCCAAGCCGAAGAAAAAGGGGATGGGGAATAACACACAAATATGTGTAAATATTCCCCACCATTTTTATTTCACTTCTACCCATTTGCCTTCTGTATTCGAACGAACCACTTTGTCGTACATTGCTTCGCAGAAAACTGAAGGGAAGTAAAAACGTCCGGAATAGACTGCACAAAGATTCACTTTTACCGTTAACTGACGGCCAACAGGTAAGAAATCGATGTAACTATACACCCGGTCATCTCGAATATCTTGATGACTAACCCCGATAGTCTTTCCTTCCATCACACCACCATTTAAATAGCGTGTATTCAATATTTCCCAACCGGCAGGAAATATTTCGGAAAGTACTAAATGACGATAAGTACGCGATGACGCATTTCGGATCGTTGCTGAAACGACAAAACTTGCACCTTGTCGTAACGAACTTATATCAAGAGGTCGACCATTCAAATCCGTATAACTCATCGATAATGAAACACCATTAGAATAAGGGAGTTCTTTCCCGGCAGAAGGTATTCCTTCTGTAATTATACGAGCAAAAAGCGTAGACTTTCCCGTATTCCGCATCTCAACATGAGCGGCCTGTCCAGTACTAAATGACCATTTCTTTGTCCAAAGACTTGCATTTGTATTGGCTTTCTCCGCTTTTCCACCACAAGCATAAGTAAAATTCATATTTCCCTTAACTGCATATTTATGCATGTATTTAGAGAAAGCGACAAGAGCAAACGATGTAGATTGTGTGCTTAGCCATTCATTTGATGACAATGATCTGGAAATATCATTAGCCATCGAAGCGGCTTCATTTCCCCTATTCAAAAGACATAAAGTCATCAAACGGATAGCCTTATCGCGGACATTACTGCCAAAAGTCTCGTCATATTCACCATAAACGGAAGTCATATTCGTAACTTGTCTTATCAAACCCGAAGCCACATCTTGTCTTCCTACCAATGCGTATGCAGAAGCAAGCATCCAACGAGACATAGGCAATAATGACGTCGTTTCCTTCATACGGTTCATAGCTCCCATATCCGGCGATTGCGCCAAAGCCAAAACAAACAAACGATAAGCCTGCGTTTCTTCTTCAGAACTTGCGTAGTTTGAACGTATAGGTTTCCAAGTACTTGCCAAGCGATGAAGATTACTCAGCACATTACGTTTCATAACATCAGAAACCAAATAGCCTTTAGCTTCCGCCTCCAGCAAGAAATGAGCAACATAAATCGTACCCCATGCATTGGAATTTGTTCCTCCTGGCCAATAAGCAAAAGAACCTTCTCCCGTTTGATACGAACGTAACCGTGCAATTACATCTTTCACCACTTTCTCAGGAGAAGCACCGCTCCCTGCTCTTGAAGCAAACTCAGACAGATACAATTGTGGGAAACCCTTTGATGTAAGTTGTTCAACACATCCATAAGGATAATCCGTCAGATACGACAGCCGAGATGACAGATTAATAGGTTGAACATCCGACATTTCAAGCGTTAAGAAATTAGTGCCACTGTTTCCCGGCATCACTACAGTGTTCTTCCAAACATATTCTGGCTGCAAAGTATGTGACTGGACCTTGATTTGCGGCTGAAGCACAGAACGTATCTCTATATCTGTTTCATATACAGGATGACTGCCCTTTCCTGAAGCCGTGAGTTTAATATGTCCAATACCCGGTTTTCCCTTCACTGCTATACGGAACATGGCCAGTTTATCGCCACTGGTAGTGAAATTCAAAGTCTGCGAAGCCGGGCCAACAACACTCATATTAGGAGAACAAGAGATAGAAATACTGACATTTCCTACATGCTCTTCGGTAGCAAAAACAGTTGCCGGAACAACCATCTCCTCACCCACGCCAATCACGCGTGGAAGCGTGCCAAGCAGCATGACCGGTTGACGTACAAATACACTTTTCTCAGCATTACCATACGATTTTCCATCTCCGGCAACAACCATAACTTTGACACGGCCATTATAGTTTGGCATTGTGTAGACATGACGCTTCTTCTCGCCTCGACCAAGAAGGAACGGACCTTCAAACTTCACAACCGGCTTGAAACGATTCACAATGGCTTTAGGTCCTTTGTTCAAGGCTTCATCACCACCGATACTGAACAATTGGTCAATCCGTCCGCCATAGGCGCCAACAACATAATTATAAAGATCCCATGTACTGACTCCTAATGCCTCATGTGCATTGAATGCTTTCCAGGGATCAGGTGTTTGGAAACGAGTAAGATCCAACAAGCCTTCATCAACAATGGCAAGTGTATAAGCCATAGGGCGACCGCTTTTCTCTGAAACATTAACCTCATAACGACTTCCCGGCTTCAATTCATTTGCCATACGAATGACCGGACTCAAATGACTTTCTGTCGAAGTAACGGAAATAGGGACAACGCCATACATACGTATAGGCAAGTCATTTCCTGTCACGGCATGAGGTTGAAGCAATGTGATATACACGTATGAATTCGGTTGCATCTCGGGCGTAATATTCATTTTGATGGCTGTTGTACTCTTTGTACATTCATGCTCATAGACTGACAGCAGCTTCGAACCGTTTTCAATACTGATGATGGCACGACTACCAGGAACAGACGGGAAAACAACAACCATATTTTCACCTGGTTTATAATTATCCTTATCCGTTTTGAAAGTAAGCATATTGGCAGACATGGAACCATCTGCATTACGACGACCTTCCTGATATGGCCAATCAAAATAACTTACGACTCCGGTAGAATGATTACTGCTTTTATCCTTGACACGAATGAAATAGGATCCCCATTCCTTATCACTGAAGGAAAGTGGGAAGGATGCCAAACCATTGGCCGCAGTACGCAATGTCATGGTTTTTACAGGCTTATTATACGTGTCGGATACAAAGTTAGCCAACTGGCTATTATCAGAATTCCACCACCAATACCATTCTATCTTATAAACACTTACTTCAAGATCAGAACCACCCACAGGTCGTCCAAGGTAATCGACAGACGCTACCTGATAGTTGTAATTCTGCCCCGTATTGAGTTGTTCGCGACTAGACTGCGGGGGGCGGATTCCGGCAAATCTATTATAAGGCGAATAAAGCAAGCGCATACCATCAACACTATAATCACCCGATTCTTCAAAGACACGCGTAACGAAATTACCCAACAACATTCCTGGAGCAGAAGAACCGATATCAAAACGTGTCTGAACCGTAGCATCACCGGAGGCATTTGTTACGCCAGAAATAAGTTTGCTCATCTCACTGTTGAACACCTGCGAAGGATCATCAAAAACAAAATTCTTAAAATTGGAAAATACTGTTGGAGTAGAGATGAAAGTTCCCTGAATATCATATTTCAGATTCCTGGCCGTTGCTCCTTGCAGCCAAGCTACATGTAAACGTGTATTCAGAGGAACACCGCGCAACAAGGTCATTCCTTTTGCCAGTGCCAAATCAATCTTCAAACGATTGGGTTTGATGGTCTCGATACGAATGCGTTTATTAAAAATTACGCCACCCACACTTACTTTTGCATTCCATGCACCGGTCGGAGCATCACTCATAGTTGACAGTGAGAACGTATATAATCCCAACTGACTCTGCGTTCTGATCTGACGCACATAAAGCTGACCAAGCGGCGTATACAGCTCCATAATCACCGGATGATTGGCAGGAAGATTACCGGCCTTATCATTCAGCATAAATCCCAGATGCAGCGTATCGCCTGGGCGCCAAACGCCACGCTCACCATAGATAAATCCTTTGATTCCTTTTTGTACCACCTCACCTGCTACATCGAACGAACTGAGCGAAAGCGCCGAACCGCCATCTACACGTAAGTATGAGCGCTGCTTGCCTTGAGATGCAATCAGATAATAAGGTTTGCCTTTGCTCAGTATCAGTTTCACCTGTCCATTTTCATCACTCGTACCCGAAGCCAGCAGCTGATTCTGATAATTGTAGGCTTCTATTCTGACGCGGCGCTCCGGTTGTGTAGTTACAATATTGTGAACCAGCACTGTCATCTCATTGCCACTGCCCGCCATAGCCATCAGACCCAAATTGGTAGCCAGAACATTCTTCCCGACAGCTACATTATAATAATAACTGTCCGAGCAAGGATTCTGGCGCTCTTTATAATTATAGTTCGACCAGTCCACATCGCCATTCGTATAATAATAGCCGCCGTCATCGAAACGGCTGCTTTCTTCCTTGAACTTAACTTTGTCTTCAGCTTGAATCTGCGACTTCGATTTCACAACTCGGTTCGAACCCGGATAAGCCGAAAGCTCTCGGGTAAACGATAAATCCACACGATAAATGGCTCCCGGTTCAGGATCGATCAGCGACTTCAAGTCGATAGCATACGTATTCCATTGAGCCAGATTGCGTGAGCCATCTTCATCCAGGAAGATCGTTTTGCGGGCTATCAAGCGTCCCACCCGCATCAATTCACCCGTTCCATCCAAATCGTTCGTCTGCAAAAACTGACCGATATTCTGCTGCAGGACCTTGATAACGCGCACTACCACACCACGCAGATAAACAGCCTGGAAAGGTATCGTCAGCTGCGATGACTGCGGGATAATCACGCCTTGGCCGATAAACTGAACTTTTGGTAGCAATGGATTAACATCAACCTGCTTCAAGACAGTTTCCTTTAAGGTCTGCCCGTTCTTGCTACGGATGTTTTTTGTAATAAACAGATTGACTTTACCAGACGACTCAACGGCATCCTCCGCATTCGGCTTGTTTTCCGGATAAAGACGCAGTTTATTACGGTCCACACTTATCGCATTCGAACTGTTACCTTCAATGTAAGCCAATCCCTCCATATTCTGCGAAGCATCCAGCAATTTGGTAAACGTCACTTCTATATAGCGTTCAGGAGCCGAAACCGACTGAACATCATAGACCTTAAATTCTTTACTATTTGGAATATTCACCGACAGTATATCCTCTTTAGAGACATCCAGTTTGTTTGAGCCTATTGAAAGTTTCAGATCCCGATCATATTCTTGCTCTCCCTTGATACCCTTTAGAATAAGCTGATGTTTCTTGCCATCAGTATTCTGCTGCCATACAGCATTAACTTTTTCGGAATAGGCAATGAGAGACTTCAATGTGACAGTCGTCTCCTTATCCGGTGTGAGCAGGGTTACAACTACATCATACGCATTTTCATCGACATTATTAATATCCAACGATTGAAGATAAGCCCTGACAGCAAGCGGATAAGTAGAAAAATGGAAAGTAAAGGTCTTGTCTTTCCCTTTCGCATTGAACCACTTGGACAGATCGGCTTTCACACGGTATTTGGTATCGCGTTCAAAACTTTTCGACGGTTTAAACACTATAGTCCGATTGTTTTCTATCGAAAACGTACCATCAACGGCAGGCTTGATCTTTATCAGTTTGGACAGATCTTTACTTTTCAGTTTACCTGTCGGAATATCTCGGTTAAAAATCAGATAAACCGGAGTATAGCGGGATATTTTACCTGTAGTGAAGGCTTCCACATAAGGATTGTATGGCAAATCACCACTATCAGAGCCTGCGCCGCAGGCAGTAAGCAAAATAATAGTGAAGGCGAAAAGTAACAGACGAAGATGTTTCATGACAACAAATGTTTTTTATTTAGGATAAATGATTTCCCACAAATGTAAAGTTTATTGTCTATATTCGCAATCAAATTGATGAACAAATGAAATTATTCTCCATACTGGCAATCATACATAAACACAAAAAGCTAAAAAAAATTCTTCTTATTTTGCTTATACTGTTTGCAGTTTGGATGTGTATGTTCCTAATTATCCCGCGCTCACTGTTTCCTGAATCCTATTCGTCGCTTCTTTATTCATCGGAAGGCAATCTGCTGGGCGCCCGCATCGCGCCCGACGGACAATGGCGATTCCCGCCTGCAAAGACATTGCCTCCGAAGTTTATCAAATGCCTGCTCACCTACGAAGACAAACGGTTCTACTGGCATCCCGGAATTGATATTGCTGCTTTGGCACGAGCACTTTATATTGATATAAAAGCGCACAAGGTAGTCAGCGGAGGCAGTACCATAACCATGCAACTGGCCCGCATCGCTCGCGAGAATCAGGACCGTACGCTATATGAGAAAGCCATAGAGGGTTGTTGGGCACTGTTCATAGAGAGTACGCACAGCAAGAAATCCATACTGAATCTTTATGCCTCGCATGCGCCGTTCGGTGGGAATGTAGTCGGCGTGGAAACAGCAGCTTGGCGTTACTTCGGTCGCAGCGCTGCAGACTTGTCGTGGGCCGAAAGTGCTACTTTGGCCGTACTGCCCAACTCGCCAGGACTGATTCATCCCGGCCGCAATCGCAGCGAGCTAAAGACAAAACGCAACAAGTTGCTATTGGCACTGATGCATAAAGGTATCATCGACAGCACCGAATATGAACTGTCCTGCATGGAGCCACTGCCAGAAGCACCGGTCGCACTGCCCGACGATGCGCCCCACCTGCTGGAACGACTGGCAGCTGCCGAACCCGGTACGCGCATCAACACCACAATACGCCAAATGCTGCAACGACGAGTACAAGAGATTGTGAACCGCTATGCCTACGAAAACAGTTCGAACTACATCCACAATATGGCTGCCATCATTGCCGATGTAGAGACGGGTGAATTACTTGCATACGCCGGAAACGCCACATTCGCTGCCGATGAACGGCAAGGCAACAAGGTCGATGTCATCACCGCTCCGCGCAGTACCGGCAGTATCCTCAAACCGTTTCTATATGCTGCGATGCTCAACGATGGACAGTTGCTACCAAACATGCTTGTTTCAGACGTTCCGCTCAACATCAATGGGTTCACGCCCGAGAACTACAGCAAGACATTCAGCGGAGCCGTTCCTGCTCACCAAGCCATCGAACGCTCGCTCAATGTTCCGCTTGTACGCATGTTGTCTACCTACAACACAGGACGTTTCATGACACTTCTCAAGGCTTATGGGATGACGACGCTGAAATATCCGGAGGACCATTACGGTGCATCGCTCATTCTGGGCGGAGCCGAGTGTACGCTTTGGGACATCTGCGGAATGTATGCTTCGATGGCGCGCGTACTCTCGCATTATCACCGCTACAACGGACGATATAATCCGGCGGATATTCATCCGCTCACGCCTTTCAAAACGAAAGAGAAAAATCCGATACGCCTCATAACCGACCGACGCCTAACCGACAAGCCCCGCCTTTCGGCTGCTTCGATCTGGTTCACCTTCGAAGCAATGTCGCAGCTCAACCGTCCTGAAGAAGAAGCCGACTGGCAACAGTTCAACTCGATGAAACAGGTAGCCTGGAAGACAGGCACCAGCTTTGGCGGACGCGATGCGTGGGCCATTGGGGTTACACCGCGATTTGTTGTTGGAGTTTGGGCAGGCAATGCTTCGGGCGAAGGGCGTCCGGGACTTACCGGCGTTGGAACTTCGGCACCCGCACTGTTTGATCTCTTTTCTCTACTTCCCGAATGCAACTGGTTCGACGAACCCTACGACGAACTGGAGCCGATGGCTATATGTCGCCTCAGCGGTCATAAAGCTTCGCCACTCTGCGATCAGGTGGATACACTGCTGATGCCGCACGCCGGCAACAAGACGCCGCTCTGTCCCTATCACCAACTGGTACATCTCTCGACCGACGGCCGCTTTCGCGTGAACAGTTCATGTGAATCGGTGGACCAGATGATTACCCGCTCGTGGTTTGTTCTGCCTCCCGCCGAAGAGTACTACTACAAGAACTACCACATCGACTACACACCACTGCCACCCATCAAACCCGGATGTAACCAGGAACAGAGTAAACAGATTGAGCTGATTTATCCGGAACACAACTCGGTACTTTACCTGCCCAAAGGCTTCTCAGGAGAGCAGGAGAAGTTTGTCTTCAAAGCTGCCCATGCACGCGCCGACGCCATTATCTACTGGCATATCGACAATACTTATCTTGGTGAGACAACAGAGAATCACCAGATTGCCTGCATCGTGCCTCCCGGCAAACACATGCTCACCCTCATCGACAACTGGGGCAATCAACGAAAAATCCTGTTTGAAGTGAAGAAATAAGAAAGCAAAACAAACATTAGACTCCCTGATGACCGCTTATCGCCTGTTCGCAACAGTCGGCGGCAATACCTTCCGGAGAATAAGATAGCCGCAAAGACCCGAGATGAAAGAACCGACAAAAACACCCAACTTCGCCTGATCCAACATCTGAGCTCCCGCGTCAGATGCGCCGGCAAACGACAGGTTAGCGATAAACAGTGCCACCGTAAAACCTATGCCTCCAAGCATCGATACGCCAAACAAATGACGTTTGGTGATACCCTCTGTACGAGCTGCCAGTCCGAATCGCACGGCAAGGTGCGTGAAGAGAAATATACCCATTGATTTGCCCACAAACAATCCCAACAATACCGCCAACGGAATACCTGCCAATGAAGAAAGTTGTATCCCGCCAAACGTTACGCCGGCATTTACAAAAGCAAACAGAGGAAGGATGAAATAGTAAACCATTGGATGCAACTGATCAACCATCCGCTGCAGCGGACTCACTGCTTTATCTGCTACCGTATGAATATTGTTGAGCACCTGAATTTGAGCTGGCGTCAGCACCGAACTTTTTTTGAGACGCTTGGAATCACTGGCGCTCAACATATCTACATATCCCGTCATCCTGTCGACAAAACGGTCCAGACGAATAATCGGCCGTGCCGGAACTGTAAATGCCACCAACACGCCGGCAATTGTAGGATGAATACCTGACTCCAAGAAGAACATCCACACAAAAAAGCCTACAATATAATAGAACGCATCCGAATGAATTCGCAACCGGTCTGCATAGAACAGAAGCACCAGCAATGCAAATGAAATCAATAGCGGAACGTATGAAATCTCTCCACTATAAAACAGCGCTATGATGATAATACCGCCCACGTCGTCGACAACAGCAAGTGCCGTCAGAAATATTCGCATGCTCAAGGGAACACGTTTTCCCAGCAGTCCCAACACAGCCAAAGCAAAAGCAATATCAGTAGCCATCGGAATCGCCGCCCCGCGCACTTCGGGAGAGGTATGACAAACCAGCACATAGAAAAGCACTGGAACAATCATGCCGCCACATGCTGCAATAACAGGCAGAATGGCTTTTCTGAAAGAACTCAATTCGCCAATCAATATTTCTTGTTTGATTTCCAGACCAACCAGAAAGAAAAACACTGCCATCAGGGCGTCGTTGACGAACATCAGTACCGTCATCGTCTCACCGTGATGCTTGAACGGTTGGAAATCAGCCAGCTGAAAGTCCATAGGATAAGACAAGATATGGTGATAAACGTATGCCCACGGAGTATTGGCAAGTATCATCGCCAATATCGTTGCGAAGAACAGTAATAAACTTGCGTTTGGCTTTTGAGTAGCGAAACGCTGCAAGGGTTTAAGGATTACTTTAAACGGATGCTTCATAAATTTGTTTGTATGTTTCTATATGAATAAATAATAATTCTATGATATCTAATTTACAATTTCATGCCTTGACGACGGCAGTTTCGACTTTCGAGAGCCGTTCTTTCAGCTGTTCGGCAAGACTTTTGCGGATACGCAGTGTCATCTCACAATCCATCTCAAACCGTTTCGAGACAACTATCGGATTTTCCTCCTTCACGATGCGCATGATGCCATTCAGAAAAGGATATTCAAAACGGACAGTGATATCTTCGTCGACCGTACGTTCTTCTATTTCGGCAGCAGCGATAGCTTCGGCGGCAGCCGTGCGATAAGCTACAATCAGTCCGCTTGTACCCAATTCAATGCCTCCGAAATAACGTATTACAAGGATAAGAATATCCGTCAGCACATTCGAATTGATCTGCCCCAGGATAGGTTTACCAGCTGTCGATGATGGTTCGCCGTCGTCATTGGCACGGAACGTCAGACGGTCGGATCCCAACATATACGCCCAGCACACATGGCGTGCATCGTAGTATTGCTTGCGATATTTGTCGAGCTGCTCCTTCGCTTCCTCCACTGTTTTAATGGGGATAGCATATGCGATAAAGCGGCTGCGTTTCTCAGCATAGTGACCTTCTGCAACGGCCTTGATTGTCCTGTAACTATCGTCTGCCATATGTCAATCGGGAACGTGCGTTTTCTGTTCTTCACGAAATGCACGGAAATCTTTCATTATCTCTTCAATCTCTTCGATAAAATATGGATCCTTCACCTGCTTCTTCACCTCTTCGTAATAGGTCTCGATAGCTTTCAGGGCACATATATCCTGTCCGCGAAGGAGGAAATAAGGCTCATCCTTCTCCACGCACTGTTTGATCATCTGAATCGGATTCTTCATCTTTACAGTTACTTTTTATTGTTTAATTCTTCTTTTAAAAATGGAGCCGTATAGCTCTTGACTCTTGTCTTCGCCAAAGCTTCGGGCGTACCGGTAAACAAGACCTGTCCACCGTTGCGTCCGCCTTCCAGTCCCATATCAATCAGATAATCGGCACATTTGATTACATCCATATTATGCTCGATCACGATGATGGTATTTCCTTTGTCGACCAGTTTGTTGAGCACATCGAGCAGCACGCGGATGTCTTCGAAATGCAGCCCCGTAGTTGGCTCGTCGAGCACATAAAGTGTATTGCCCGTATCTCGTTTCGACAGTTCGGTGGCCAGCTTCACGCGCTGGCTCTCGCCACCCGACAAAGTCGTTGAAGGTTGTCCCAGCTTGATGTATCCCAAGCCCACATCCTGCAAAACCTTAATCTTATACAAGATAGAAGGGATATTCTCAAAGAACTCTACTGCCATATTAATGGTCATGTCCAAAATATCAGCAATCGACTTGCCGCGAAAACGGACTTCCAATGTCTCTCTGTTGTAACGTTTGCCATGACAAGCTTCGCAGGGTACCAGCACATCCGGAAGGAAGTTCATCTCTATCGTCTTATAGCCATTACCTTTGCAAACCTCACATCTGCCACCCGACACGTTAAAAGAGAAACGACCTGCCTTATAACCGCGCACTTTCGATTCCGGCAGCTCAACAAAGAGACTGCGTATATCCGAGAATACGCCAGTGTAAGTAGCCGGATTACTGCGTGGCGAACGACCTATTGGCGACTGATCGACATTCACAATCTTATCCACATTGTCTATTCCTTCTATCGATGCATACGGCAGCGGATCTTCCAGCGAACGGTAAAAATGCTGGCTGAGAATAGGCTGCAACGTACGATTGACTAACGATGACTTGCCACTTCCTGAAACGCCGGTTACACAGATAAATGTGCCCAGCGGAAAAGTGATATCCACATTTTTCAGATTGTTCCCCATTGCCCCCTTGATGGTAATAAACTTGCCATTTCCTTTGCGGCGCGTCTGTGGGACAGCAATCTCCATCTTACCGTTCAGATAGGCTGAAGTAAGCGTATCCGCCTTCAACATCTCGGCAGGAGTTCCGGCAAAAACCACCTCGCCCCCCAGACGTCCGGCCTTCGGTCCCATATCGACAACATAATCGGCGCTCAGCATCATCTCCTTGTCATGTTCCACAACAATGACCGAATTACCTATGTCACGCAGTTCCTTGAGTGAATTGATCAACCGAACATTATCCCGCTGATGCAAACCGATACTCGGCTCATCCAAAATATAGAGTACATTGACCAGCTGACTTCCGATCTGTGTTGCCAAACGGATGCGCTGGCTTTCGCCACCCGAAAGAGACGATGAAGCGCGTCCCAATGAAAGATAATCCAATCCAACATCCAACAGGAATTTCAGACGCGAACGTATTTCCTTGAGTATTTCCGTGGCAATCTGCCGCTGTTTTTCCGACAAACGGTTCTCGATACCGTCCAGCCATTCATACAGCTCGTTAATATCCATATTCGACAAATCAGCAATATTCTTTCCGTCGATGCGATAGCTCAATGCCTCCTTGTTCAAGCGCTGCCCTTGACACTCCGGACATGTAGCCATCTTGATAAACTGTCCCGCCCACTTCTGAGCCGTTGCCGAAGCATCACTGTCCTGCTGCATAAGAATATATTTGGCAACACCTTCATACGAGAGAAAGTAGTTGGAAGCGCCCAACGAATCATTCTTTATCTGAAGACGTTCCTCCGTACCATTCATGATTTCATCTATAGCCTCTTCAGGAATCTCTTTGATAGGCGTTTTAAGCGTCACATCGTATTTGTTGCAGATGGCATCAATCTGCCAAAAGATAAGCGAATTCTTATATTTTCCAAGTGCTACAATTCCTCCTTCATAGATACTGAGTTCGGGATTCGGCACGATCTTATCCATATCCAGTAGATTCACTTGCCCCAAGCCTTTGCATTTCGGACATGCGCCCTGTGGCGAGTTGAAAGAAAAATTATGCGGAGCCGGTTCGCTGTAGGAAAGGCCTGTAGCCGGATCCATCAGACGGCGACTATAATGACGCACCTCTTTAGTCTCGGCATCGAGAAGAAGCACCAGTCCGTCGCCCTGCTTCATGGCGACAGCCAGACTTTCTTTCAAACGTCGCTCATCGGTATCCGAAACAATCAGTTTATCGATGACCACTTCAATACTGTGCATCTTGTAACGATCGAGCTTCATACCATGAAAAATTTCTTTCATCTCTCCGTCTACACGCACATTCATGTATCCTTTTTTACGAACCTGTTCGAACAGTTCCTTGTAATGACCTTTCCTGTTGCGCACCAATGGAGCCAGCAGATAGGTTTTCTTTCCCTTATACTTTTCAAGAATCAGTTGGAGTATCTGTTCCTCGGTGTATTTGACCATCTTCTCGCCGCTCAGATATGAGTAAGCTTCGCCAGCACGGGCGAACAACAGACGCAGATAATCGTAGACTTCAGTAGTAGTACCCACTGTTGAACGGGGATTCTTGTTCGTCGTCTTCTGCTCAATGGAAATTACAGGGCTCAACCCGGTGATCTTATCAACATCAGGCCGTTCCATGTTCCCAAGGAAGTTACGAGCGTATGCCGAAAAAGTTTCCACATAGCGCCGTTGCCCTTCAGCAAAAATCGTATCGAAGGCAAGCGACGATTTGCCGCTGCCACTCATTCCCGTTATCACCGAGAGTTTGTTGC
Organism: Tannerellaceae bacterium; assembly: GCA_036734445.1. GTDB lineage: Bacteria > Bacteroidota > Bacteroidia > Bacteroidales > Tannerellaceae > Parabacteroides. Next base: position 34,749 of record DAIMYP010000009.1, on the reverse strand, counting down.
GCGGTATCTCAACATCTATATTTTTCAAATTGTGAACGCGGGCACCTAGTACAGAAATACGCCCGCCTTCCAAAGCATTCTTATTGTTCATCGTTCAAAAACGTTCTTCATTCAAACAACATACTATTTTGCCAACCAATCGGTGTTATGAACATACGTGTTCGGCGTCTTATAATACATATCGGCTTTATCAGGAATCATCACCGTAAAAGTTTTTCCTCCTGTAACCAGTTTCCGGTCATTCATCCACGGATTAAAACGACGTAGATCAGCGTAAGTCACGCCATTTTCCTTAGCGAAAACCGACAGGTCGTCGATATTGCCCGAGACCGGAATCTCCTTGCAACGGACTGGTTTGTATAAATCATGCGCCTTCAGGACAAAACCATATTTATAAGGCGCTTCAAAAATCTGCTTTATAGCCATAGCCCTATATACGTAGCGTGTAGTCTCACTATTCAACCACAGATCGAGCATACTTTCGGCATCCTGACGCGAAAGTTCGCCCGAGATGCGTCCCATGCCACCATTGTAGGATGCTGCAACCGCCACCCAATCTTGATATTTGGTATACGCCGTTTTCAGATACTTGCATACAGCCACGGTTGCTTTCGCTACATCACAACGTTCATCCACCGTCGCTGTCACAGTCAAGCCGAACTGTTTGGCTGTAGGTTCCAACAACTGCCACATACCTACTGCCTGAGCACCTGATTGAACTCTTGGTTCCAAACGGCTCTCAATAACGGCCAGATATTTGAAATCATCCGGAACACCATTTGCTTTCAAAATAGGTTCTATCACTGGAAAATAGCGATTTGCTCGCTTGATAAGCAGCATTGTTGTTGCATGCGAATAGGTGAACCCACTCAGTTCACGGTCATAATTCTCATGAATATCATAACGTGTCAAATCGATATGTTCACCACAAAATGTCACTTCAGCAGGGATCTCAGGCGACAATGTCATCGACGAAACAACCGGACGTAAATTCTTTTCTTTTACCGAATCAGTCAATCCTAACGATAAACAAGCAGCCAAACAGACGAGAGTTCCTGCACAAAAGCCAATAACTCCCTTATTCATTACTAATTGTATCATCAATAGTTTTGGGTCTCAAAATATTAATTGAACCTCTCCTATTATGTTTCACACCATCTGAACCTTTAGCCTCAATCACGTAAAAATAAACTCCCGGAGCCACATACTTGCCGCTCTTTTTACCATCCCAACCCGCACCCGGATTAGTCGAATGGTACATTTCTACGCCCCAACGGTTAAATATCCATATCTTATAATCAACTATAGACTTATATGCCACGCGAAACTCATCATTAACACCCGGAGTAGTTCCAGGAGAAAAGGCATTCGGCACATCCAAAAATGACTCGACAATCTTAAAAGAATAGGTATTCGAATTGTCCGTGCAAGTACCACTCCGATCGCTTACTTCAAGAGAAGCCGTGAAAGTTCCCGCTTCACGAAATGTATAATCTAATTCATTACCTGTATATCGAATCAACGGATTATCTTCTTCTGTATCCTTATATATCTTCCAAACCAGCAATGAGGCTACAGGGTCATTTACATAAGCCTTAAAATGTACTGACACCGGAGCCGAAAGCCCTTCTTCGCCTGAAATCAAATTTGGAGCGTTATCTACTGTCAACGTTGTATCTGCATGAGCCTCTACAGCCACAGCCTGATAAGTTTCTGTAGTCAGCGACTTGTTCTCATTGAAATATTTGGCATACTGATCACCACTCAAAGTAAACTCCGTATCGCAAAGCGGAGCCGGAACAAAGTCAAGATTATCAGAATTGGCACTCGACAAAGTAACCGTTTTTGCTATCTGCGAGAACTGTTTATCAGTGTCCGACCAATTCAGAGTCTGATAAGCCACTTCATACTGCCGCTTCAAACTTTTCGAAGCACCTGTTGCAGGTAAACGATAAGTCATTTCAGTAGGGAGAGGCGATAGAGCTAAACGCACATTCGAGCAGTCACCATATTTTACAGTCAGTGTCTGAGGATTGAAAGCATACTTACTATAATCAATGATCCAAACGAACCAACCATTCAATCCGGAAGCCGGATCATCCACATAATAACCTGAACCTTCTTCTATATTTTTAATTACCGACGTCGTCCCATTCTGTTCGCAAGCAACCGGTTCGCGCTCCAATGCTTTAGTCTTAAACTTGTACCATTGATGCGTAGTCGAAGAAGCAGATGTATAGCTGATTGTCAGATTCTCCATTCCATTCACCAGATAGACATGTACCCGATTGTTGCTATCGTCTTCCAAATAAGGCGTGCCTGTTCCGCCAGTCACAACATACTGTGCTTGGACGAACATCACCACACATAAAAAATAGAAAATCACGCCTGTCTTTCTACAAAATCTCTTTAGCATAAGTTTTCTGAATTAGCTTTCAAAGATACAACTTTTTGCGGACATACAAAGCCCCTTGCTCCAACTATCTTCTGCCAAAATGTATTGACAATAATTTAAATGTTTATCTTTGCTCCCGGAAAAGCAAAGATAAACAGCATTTGGCATAACTCATATAAATTTGATTTCTGCTCTCATTTGTATTATCTTTGCTTCAAATAATAGAGAAATAAACAGATGAATAAAGTCAGCAAATATCTTTTGACATTCTTAATGTGTTTTATCGGTTTGGCAACTGCATATGCGCAAAACGACAAAACACAAGCGAGAGACAATAAAGAGAGCGAAAGCAACATATTCCTTCATACTATTGAACGGGGACAAACCGTGTACTCTATCGCTACCATGTATGGCGTTAGTGTAGATGACATTTATAATCTGAATCCTGAAAGCAAAGAATCTATCAAAGCCGGTTCCGTGCTAAAGATTCCTCAGCATAAAGCAGCTGCAAAAACTGCAAATAAAGAAGAAAGTGAATACGTTTATCATACAATCCAGCATAAAGAAACACTCTATTCGCTAACCGTCAAATATAATGTCCCGGCAGCATCCATAATCAATGCCAATCCAGGGTTATCAGCAGCAACATTCAATTCAGGTCGAATCATTCGCATTCCTATTCAAGAGCAACAAGTTGCAAAAGCCAAACCTGCTGTCAAAGAAATTGAATATACGGTTGAAAAGAAAGAGACCATTTACCATATCTGTAAGAAATTCAATGTAACAGGTGAAGAATTACTCAGTCTCAATCCCGAATTAAAGAAGGGTATCAAAGCTGGGATGACCATTAAGATTCCGACTAGCGGCAATCAAAAAGGAGAGAATAAGAGTGAAACTCCTCACGAACATGAAATAAATGCGATGCTCTCTACGCCCAAAAAGATTGAGCCAGTGAATACAATCCGTTTAGTTCTTATGCTTCCCTTCATGGAAGAGAATGCCAAGCTGGATGCCACTTCTTCACGTTTCATTGAATATTATGAAGGATTCCTATTGGCGGTAGATAGTTTAAAAGATATGGGTTATTCAATAGACCTGTCTGTTTATGATACTGGCGAAGGAACCGGCAAAGTGAAAAATATTCTGGAAGAAGATGCTTTAAAGCAGGCACATCTGATTATCGGCGCTGTATCCAACGACCAAATTGGAGAAGTGGCCAAATTCGCACAAAAGAATCATATACGTTATGTGATTCCTTTTACTTCAAAGAATGACGACGTTCTTTCGAATGCGTATGTTTATCAAGTAAACACGCCCCACTCCTATTTATATGACAAGGCATCAGAAGCCGGATGCGACTTATTTGGTAATGACAACGTCGTTATTCTGAATATTAAAGACAATGAAGAAAAAACCGACTTTATCAAAACATTTAAAGCCGAAATGAGACAGCGCAAGATCCACTATAAAGAGCTGAATTTTAATTCAAACAGTTTTGAAAACGATATTACAGCTTTATTAAAATCAGATCAAAGGAATGTAATCGTTCCCACTTCCAGTTCTGAAGAAGCACTCAACAGAATCAAATCGCCTCTTAGAACAATCACTGACAATAGGCCCGAATGCATCTTAACCTTGTTTGGTTATCCAGAATGGCAAACCTACATGCGCACAAGCCTTGATGACTTTTACGCGCTGAATACCTATATATACAGCAACTTTTATGCAGACAATCTCTCAAAGAATGTAGCTGAATTCTATACAAAATACAAAACATGGTACAGCAAGAATCTGATTAACACATTCCCTAAATACGGTATGTTAGGATTCGACACCGGAATGTTTTTCATCGGTGCACTTCATAAATACGGCATACACTTTGAGAATCATCTGGATAAAATTCATTACAACAGCTTGCAGACGAATTTTGATTTTGAGCGTGTAAACAACTGGGGAGGATTCATCAATACAAATATCTTTATTGTTCACTTCCAGACTGATTTCAATGTAACAAGAACTGTAGTAAGATGATTAGGAAACAACTCATAATAACACTTTTGTGCCTTACTGCCATTGCCAGTCAAGCTCAAAAATCGACCTTCAGACAGGAATTAGCCGTAGGCGTTTCGTTTGGTTCAAACTTTTCGAGTATTAGTTTCGCTCCCTACACTGTAAACACCAAAATGAAGATGGGCTATAGTGGTGGTCTCACTCTTCGCTGGAACACCGAGAAGAACCTGGGATTACAAGCTGAAATAAACTATACTCAGTATGGATGGGAGGAAAAGTTTGACGATCCTCAATATAAATATGCACGTACCATAAACTATGTAGATTTACCTATTCTTACACATATATACTTTGGAAGCAAACATTTCAAAGTAATCTTTAATATGGGACCCAAAATAGGCTACGCACTGAATGAAAGTACAGACAGTAACCTGAATGGCGCTCAGCCAAACAATGATAATACCCAGCACGATATGGCTATCGAAAAGAAATTTGACTGGGGATTATGCGGCGGGCCGGGAGTTGAGATTCATACAGGTGTAGGTTCACTGATTCTTGAAGGAAGATATTATTATGCATTAGGCGATATTTTCAACAGCCGCAAACAGGACCATTTCACGCGTTCGTCAAGTCAAGTCATTTCCGCTAAAGTGACTTATGTTTTCCCAATCCGTAAGTAGTAATAAATCAAGCATATACTCCTATTCAAAAAAGTATATACTTTTAAGGTGCGAAAGTATATACTTTTGATATATGAAAGTATATACTTTTGGGGTATGAAAGTATATACTTTTGAAACGAAAAGTATATACTTTCCAAAGTGACTATAAAATACTTACGTTTTTGCTCCTGCGGATACGATATCTGCAACATTTCCTGTACGCTTCAAAACACCCCATGTTTGAAGTTCACCTTTAATGGCTTTTTTGAAACTCTTGAACAGCACAACATACATAATCCATCTGTAACAAAATCGTTGCGGTATGATCCAAAGAAGTTTTATCAGCTTTTCCTTTTCAACGATGAAAGCGAAAACAGAGATGCTGGCATCAACCAACATGAATATCAAATAGTATATTCCTATCTTTTTCGCATTTCCGGAAAACAATCCAACCAGCATAAAGAAATCTGCCAGCGGTGAAAAGAACGGAATAATGAACTGAAAAATGAGCATGTTCGGCATAGCCCACAAACCCAAACCTTTATATTTCTTGGCCATCAGTGTATCTCTATGCTTCCAGAATGTCTGCATGATTCCAAAGCACCATCTTGTTCTTTGTTTCACAAACTGCTTGACTTTCTCTGGAGCCTCTGTCATTGCAACAGCATTATTCTCGTTCTCGATGACATAACCTGCTTTCAAGATTCGAATAGTCAAATCACAATCTTCTGCCAGCGTATCCGTTGTCAAACCACCAGCATCATTGATAGCTGATTTCTTAAAGGCACCAATCGCACCGGGAACAACAGTGATTGCATTGATATTCGCATACGCCATACGATCGAAGTTCTGACTCGTTGTATATTCAATAGCTTGCCAGAAAGTAAGCATATTCCGCTGATTACCAACTTTTACATTTCCAGCCACAGCACCCACATTGACATTCCTTGGTTGAACAAAATGCATCATCATCAAGGAAACAGCGTTGGGATACAGTTTGGTGTCCGCATCAATACAGACAACGTAATCAGCATCCGTATGTTCGATACCATAATTAAGCGCTGAAGCTTTACCTCCATTCGGTTTGGTAAATATCTTTACTTTAGGATGACCGTTTAATGCTTCACAGACACGTTTATAAGTTTCATCCTTACTGCCATCATCCACAAAGATGATATTAAAGTTCGGATAATCTTGCTTCAACAAATTGTTCAATGACGATACAGCATTGACCTCCTCATTATAAGCCGGAACGATAATAGATACTAGTGGTGCATCTTTCAAAGTGGCATAGTCGTAAACAACATCATTCTTCTTCGTTTTCTCACGATACGTAAGAATAATCATGAAGAACAAACGTCCCATACCCAAAATGATAAAGAAGACAAATAGTACGGCCAGGAATGTTGATACCTCATAAGTCAACTCGGCCAAAGCCAGATTAGCCTGCATCACATAATATTCCTTTCCTTTCTTGACTTCAGGCATCAACTCTTGTTGACTCTCACCCAATATTTGTGGAAGAGTCGTAAAAGTGTAGCCTTTCTTCAGGAAATATTCGATAATCATCGGAAGAGCCTTCACTGTTTCAGCACGTGTTTCTCCACCTGCATCATGCAACAGAATAATATGTCCACGACCCTGCTCGACCGCTTTCACTACACGATTAAAGATAGTTTGAGCCTTAATTCCAATCTGCCAATCTTCCGGGTCAATTGTTTCACCCACATCCAGATAGTTCTCTTGTCGAGCTAAAACAACAGGAATGATTTCTTCCATATTGGCAGGTTCGCTATCAGCATTGTAAGGTGCTCGGAAAAGAATCGTACTATGACCAGTGATGCATTCGATGAGCAAACGCGTCAGCTTCAGTTCCATAAATGTGCGGTTCGGAGTGTTGAGCGCCACATTTCTATGTGTAAACGTGTGATTACCTATAAGATGACCTTCCCTGAACTCCCGCTTCAACAACGGCAGATTCTTTTCGGCCTGAAGACCAACCACAAAGAATGCTGCATGAATATGATACTTCGAAAGTATATTCAATATTTTGGGCGTATAAGTTTCATCCGGTCCGTCATCAAACGTTATAAGAAGCTGTTTTTCTTCAGCTTCACCATATTTACGAATCTGATATGTACTCGGAATCTTTATATAATGTTCTTCCGAAACAAGCATATCGGTACTGTCTATTTCAGTCTTGATACTTCCCGGATGCGGAGTGTTCAGAACATCAAGAACTTCGCCGTCGCCAATATAATCAACATCATTGACCATTTTTACCTCTTCCAAATCTTTCTTGCTGACCTTAGAAAGGGCACTGCGTTGTAAATCCTTATTATAGAATTTCCAAATACGACTATCCTCACTACCTAAACGCCATACACCAAAACCAGCCAGCCCGTTTTCGACGCCGAAACGCATCGTATTGAAATGCGTTGCAGCATCCGTAAAATACACCTGATGAACAATGTTCTTATCATCCTGATAAGCATAATTAAGATTGTAAGTATTATTATCGAAGTTGATAGAAGCACCACTGGCCGATGCTTTCGATAAGGCTTGTTGATAAGTAAGGTTCGGACTAAGGTTCGGCAATGCAGGCCAATCATAACCAAAAGCCCCGATACCCAGCACTATTTTATCCAACGGTACTTTCTTTGCCAAATCGGCTACAGTGGCTTCAATCCATTTCTGCGAACTAATAGGACCTGGATCGCTATCGGCTGAATATTCATCATACGACATCAGAAACAGATAATCGTCGTATTTTGCCAATTCCTTTACATTATAATCATTATTAAATGGCATGATATCCTGCGTAACCAACAATCCTTTGGCATGGCATGCCAGCGACATCTCCTTCACGAATTGAATCAGATATTCATCACTATTCTCATTCAAATCCTCAAAGTCGATATTCACTCCAACGAATTTGTTTTTTACACATTCACTTACAACCCTATTAATCATATTCCGCCTTTTCACGGGATCATGTAATATACGTCCAATGGCTTCTGGACGGAATTCTCGGTCGTAGTTATTACTTAGCATTGGCATAATCGGGATACCGCTTCTACGCATAAAGCTATAACCCATCGGATCGACATTGGTTTTCAGTTCATCCGTATTCGGATCCACGAAGAACCACTCCGGCATAATCAGATTCAAATGACGAATATTACGCTTCAAAGAAAATAAAGATTGCGGATCCCATGCTACATAGAATGCAGAACGGATGCCTGCAGGATACTTTGTCCAACTCTCGATACACTTGATTTGATTCGAATCTCTTTTGTTCTGGAACTGTCGATAACGAGTCAACATAGCCGACCGTTCCTTTTCATAATTTGAATGCCATTTCGTTTCCTTGATATGATCACGAAAACCTTTATATTCTTTAGACAGCTTCGTTTCTTGTAAAAAAGGTTTTGACGCTGTAACTGCACTTCTATAATCTTGTCTGAAAGGAAGGTTTGGAATCTGATCGATTATGAGCATCACAATAAGGGCTGCAACCAGCATACCCGCAATGAAGATCACAAAACGCATACTCCATTGAAACTTCTTCCAGCGTGAAGTATTATCTGTTTGAAAAACCTGTTTCCCCATATTTCAATAAAAAGTTATCAAAAACATTTATCAAACTTCCTCACAATGAGGCAAAAGCTAGGTTCGAACGTGTTATCTTAAACGTTCGAGCGAACGTACCAATGCCTCATCCGCACCAATATTACGGATAGCTAAATAATCCAAGATCAAACCAACGATAGGCAATGCACACGCGAACTTGATAGAAAGGCGAGCATCGGCCAACGAACCGTTCAGATGAGATACAAAGAAAGCAAACATACCATAAATACCCAACATCAGCAATGCATTGAAGATACACAAACGAATCTGCAAAATACGCTTCTTGAATAAGAATATAGTGATAAATGCAATCAAAGCGATTGCAGCCGTCAAAACAAACAATCCCCACGTCGGATAAATAAGTTCAGGTTTGGCAGACACCGTACTGATGCCCATCACATCAAATGTATATAACTGATCACCTGCCTGCAACATGGCTAAAGGTAAAAACAATAGGGCGACCATCAACCCAACGATAATTAATAAATAAACGGTTTGTATTCTTTGTAACATTTCAATAACACATTAATTAAATTACACTTTCTATTGGAAAAACAATGGACAATTGTAAAGGATTACCGAACAGAGTTCTTCCTATATCAATTGTCCATTTATCATTTAAACACTACAGTTCACTATAGCCTTTCAACAAACATTAAAAGTTATTCTTCTCTTTGGCAGGATTTTTGTAGTATACCTTACCTTCGATAAATTCTTGAGTAGCTATTAATGTAGGTTTCGGTAGTTTCTCATAATAACGAGAAATCTCTATCTGCTCCCTGTTTTCAAAAACCTCTTCCAAGTTATCGTTATATGAAGCAAATTCCTGAAGTTTCTTCTCCAAATCCTGCTTCATCTGTACGGCAATCTGATTAGATCTCTTACTGATAATGGCTACCGATTCATAAATATTGCCCGTGTCTGTACACAAACCCATGACATCACGTGTAATAGTTGTTGAAGGTGCATTTGTTTTTCTGTAATCCATACTTATCTTAAATTTATTCCTTTAATATGTATTCACAATTCGCTTATTCGCATAGTCGAAGAACTTCGTCACTTCCTTCATGTACTTCCCTTCAGGATACTCATTCTTGTAAGCATAATATTCATCGACCACATCACGGTAACGGCTCTGCAATTTTTCTTCTATACTTACCAAAGCCAGTTCGTACTTAGAACGGAGCACATAATACATCAATTCTTCACGATACTTTGAATAAGGATAATTCTTCAATGCATTCTCGGCAGTTATCACCGACGAGAGATAATTGTTACCCATATAGGTACCCAAATTGAAATATAAACGTACTGCCATCAATTCTTTATAAGCCAACTTTTCCTGTAACTCAAACAGAATATTCTGTGCCTGCTTTGCTCGTTCGCTCTGCGGATAATATTCCAAATAAAGTTGCAGTTCCTGAATAGCTTCATACGTTTGCTTCTGATCCAAACGAGAATCAGGTGAATCCAAATACAATCCATATCCCGAATAGAAACGACATAATTCTGTATATTCCCCTTTAGGATATGTGGTATAGTAAGTCTTAAAGTACTGCGAAGCTGTCTGATAATCTTTTTCTCCGTAATAGCTTTGTGCTAACAGATACAATGATTCCTCTGCATTCGAAGTTCCTTTGAAAATGGGGACCAACTCATCCAATAAAGTAGCTGACTTTGAGTATTGCTTTGCATTGAAATACTTCTTTGCATAAGAATACTTTACTTCATAGTCTGTACTTTTTAATATCTTATTAAACTCCCCGCAGGAAGTCAACAAGAGCATCATCACCAAAAAAAATAAGCCCTTTTTCATTCATCTTGCATTTAGCGTGCAAAGTTAAGCTATTTTCGAGAAATAATCGTTGTTCGAAGGTTAATATTTACAACTTATACAAATCGTTGGCAGCTATTAACTCTAACTTATTTTCTTTCAATACCTCAGCACAGCGTTCTACATTGTCAGGACGAATAATCACATTTGCAGCTTCTCCCTGTGAGAAAGCATACATATATTCAATAAATACGCCTGCATTTGTAATGATATTCATTGCCTTAGCCAATGCACCCGGTTGATTAGGACAATGCAGACATACAACATCAGCTACACTTACGGCATACAGACGATCACGCAAAACCTTAATGGCTCTGTCGGTATCTGATACAATCAAACGCAAGATACCAAAATCAGAATTTTCAGACACTGTGAATGCCGACATATTGATTCCGGCTTCACCTAATATTTTAGCCACTTCCGTAAAACGGCCTTTCTTATTCTCCAGAAAGATAGATAATTGTTTGATTAGCATAGTAGTTCTTATTATGGTTATTTAAATTCACGTTTATCAATCACATGCTTTGCCTTACCCATACTGCGCTCAATGCTGCGTGGTTCGACAATCTTGATATCAGGCTGCAAACCGATAATACTCTGCATACGACTGGCAATCTTCTTCTTCAAAGCAAGCATCTTGTTCATCTCATCGGAATAATACTCCGGACGCACTTCAACCTGAATCTGGAATGTATCGGTATTGTTCACACGATCAACCAGAATCATATATTGAGGTTCGAACTCCGGCAATTCCAAAAGGATGGATTCAACAGTCGACGGGAATACATTTACGCCACGAATAATCAGCATATCATCGCTACGGCCCAAGATTCTACCCATACGAACAGCCGTTCTGCCACAGTCACACTTATCATAGATCAGATGCGTCAAGTCGCGAGTACGATAACGAATCATCGGCATACCTTCCTTAGTGAGTGTAGTAAATACCAACTCGCCCTGTTGACCGGGTTCAACCGGTTTCAAGGTCACCGGATCGATGATTTCAGGGAAGAAATGATCTTCCCATAAGTGAGTACCGTTCTGACATTCACATTCTCCGCCAACGCCAGGTCCACAGATTTCTGTCAGTCCATATATATCATAAGCTTTAATATGCAATTTTTCCTCTAGTTCCTTACGCATGTTCTCAGTCCATGGCTCTGCGCCAAAGACCCCAACACGCAATTTGAACTCTTCAATCGGAATGCCCGACTCTCGAATGGTTTCTGCTATATGCAACGCATAAGATGGCGTACAAGCCAAACCTTTAGCGCCAAAATCATGCATCAGTTGTATCTGTTTCTGCGTATTACCGCTACTCATTGGAATGACAGTTCCGCCAATATTTTCAACGCCTGCATGAGCGCCCAAACCACCAGTGAACAAACCGTAACCATATGAAACCTGTACTGAATCATTGCGTGTCAAACCATATGCAGTCAAGCAACGCGCTACCACTTCCGACCATACAGCCAAATCTTTACGCGTATAGCCAACCACAATTGGCTTACCGGTTGTACCTGAAGAAGCATGCAATCGTACAATTTCAGACATCGGCACAGCCATCAGTCCGAAAGGGTAATTGTCACGCAAATCTTTCTTCACAGTAAAAGGAAGCTTGACGATATCATCAATAGTCTGAATGTCGTCCGGCGTTATGCCCATTTCCTGCATCTTCTTGCGATAAAAAGGTGTATTATGATAGACATGTTCAACCACACGTTTCAGGCGAATGCTTTGCAGTTTCCGCATCTCATCGCGGCTCATACATTCGAAAGTTTCATTCCAAATCATAATCTTTATCAGTTTGTTATTTCTTGTTCTCTACTATTTCTTATCGCATGCAAAGTAATAACTTTTTTGCTTACTACGAACACTTATTGTCAGACTTTTCGCAATTTATGATTCTTTTTGCTGATCTGCGAACAAAACAAAATACATCCGATCGTATTTCACAATACAACCGAATGCATACTCCAAAACATTCGGATGCGAAAACCGTTTCTTCCGAATGCGCGAAACTTTTCATTCGAATGGAGTGATCACTCCATTCGAATATAATATCTAACACTTAAATATGTCTGTTGATGCGGCTTTTCAGTTATTCTTCAACTTGATGACAACAACTGGATGAACTTCTTTTTTATTGCCGTCCGTTTTTTTTACCTTCAACACACTCATGGATTCAATCCTTGAAGGATCGATTGCATCCACTTCGCTTTTAGATACCTCTTTACCATTAACCATATAAATCGGCGTTTCCTTTGAATCCACGGTTGCACCCGGAACAGAAGATTTTGCAGACTGCTTGGTAATAACTAGAATCACACCATTCTTTCCCTTCTCGCCATATTTTTCCAATGCTTCCTTGTTCTTAATGACAGTAACACTTTCAATCATACTTGGATCCATTGAATTAACTCTTTCTGATGTAGTCTCCACTCCATCAATAAAGTACAGAGCCTTATCCTTCTTTTCAAGCACATTCGAAGTAGAAGCCGAACGTGTTTCCGGCTTAAGGACAACCTCTTTCTTAGGCGATACAGGATTGACAGCAACAGCTTCAGACAAAGCCTTGCTTGGTGTTTGCACTTTTTCAGCTCTGATTGTTTGCACAACTGCTGAAGATTCAATAACTTTGACACTCGAAATCTTCTCAAACTGTTGAGAGATTTCAGGACGGGCAAAAGCAACAACGGCTAATGCCGAAAGCGGGAGTACATACAAGTACTTCAACCGCGAATACGAATTTGATTTACTTTTTAACATCATAGTAATTCTGTTTTTTAATTTACTGTGATTAAAGCTGTTGGCCATAGAAGTGAAGCGCTGTGAACCGACAGCTTTTTTTATTAATAATAACTGATACTGCTTTATATTGATGCCATGGTTGATCACCTGCTCGTCTGCCTCATATTCATGCACACCCTGCAAATCTTCTTTCAGCAGCCAAACGGCAGGGTTAAACCAATGGATTATCGAAAACAAACTCATCAGAAGCATATCGACTGAATGCCCGGCAACGATATGTGCCCTCTCATGCAACCATATAGCTTTTCCACTCTCTTCCAGATCAGCTTTCGAAATGACTATATATTTCATCCAACTGAAAGGAGCTACATCTTGAGAAACCACCACCAAATAAACACCATTTTTTATATAATGCTTTTCGCCACCATGAATTAACTCTATAATCTTCCTGAAAGAATAGAAAAAACGGAATGAGAAAAACAGGCAACCACATATATAAAATGCAAATATGAGCGTAACATATAAAGATAAATGAGACGACTCCGCTTCAGCAGCATTTTGTAAAGAAGCCATCATCAACAGATATTCAATATTTCGCATGGGTTGTTGAAAAATAACCGAAGCGCTTGTCGAAAAGTGTATAAATGGAATAACTGCCGATAAAACAATAATCCCCAACAACATCACTCTGTTCAACCTGTGAAAAGTATCGCCATTGAGCAACAAGCGATAGAACAGATAAAACATCGCCAAGCATAACGTCGATTTGATTATGTATACCAATAATGCCCCCATTGCTACCTCACTTTTCTTTCTGGTTCTTTTCAACTTCCTCAATGAGCTGTTTCAGTTCGCTCACCGAAATATCCTCTTCCTTCACCAGCGATGAAATAACATTAAAATAGGAATTATTGAAGTACTTGGCTACAACATTCTTCAATGTGCCTTCGCTATAAGCTTCTTTTGAAACAACACTAAAGTACTGATAAGTATTGCCATAAGCCTGATGCGACAGAAAACCCTTTTCTTCCAGCCCACGTACAATTGTCGACAGTGTATTGAAATGCGGCTTCGGTTCATCGTAAAACTCCAGCAGTTGCTTCACAAACAACGGACCTTTATCCCAATAAAAATCCATCACTTCTTCTTCCTTTGCAGTCAATCGTTTCATTGTTTCCTTGTTTTCCTGCAAAGTAACTAAATATTTTAGTTAGTAAACTAAACAATATAGTTAAATAACTAAAAACATTCGTTATTATAAAGGGATGACATCACTGACTTCTTTTTCAAAGATAAAAAACGCTTTTCATTTTTCTTCTACGCAATATTGACCGAACATTTCATAAAGCGCCATTACAAAAACAAATCGGAAAGATTATTCATATATTGAAATTAGCTTCAATGCGGATATTATATTTAAAAACTCTTTTGCTGCCATGTAAACCTGTTATACAAAATTATTTCTGCAGGTCGATATTCGTTTCACCACTCCCATAATTTCAAAATATTCGTTTCACCCCAATACAGATGTGTATATCCAGCAATCACATTTTTATATCGATATAAAGGTGTATCTACTCTTATTCCTGCAGCATTATATTGTTGAACCAACGAACCTGAAAGATTTGGTGAAACAATTTCCGAATAATGGAATTCGTGTCCTTTCAAATTCAAACCATTATATTCAAATTGACGATACCCCAAATGAAGCTTGGCATTTTTCATTGTACAATCCAGCGGTAATACACCTGTCATTAAATAAGTTTTGCCTTGTTTTGTTGTAAGCGAACGAGTGAGATACATCATTCCCCCACATTCTGCCAATATTTTTCCACCATTTTCGGCATAATCTTTTATCTGTGCCATCAGTTTTTTTTGACGACTCAATCGATAAACAAATAATTCCGGATAACCACCCGGCAAATATACCAAATCAGCATCCGGCATGGAATCCCCATGTAAAGGACTAAAATAAATTATGTTGCCCCATTCCGAAAGTCGGGAAATATTTTCACGATAAACAAAATTAAAAGCCTCATCGTTTGCAACCGCTATTTTTAACTGATGAGAGAAAGTCATCGGTTCTGCCCGATCTATCGCAACAAAAGCATCATAATGGCATAGATCCAGCAAACTATCAATATTTACATTCTGCTCAACCAATTCGGCAGCCCTTTCTGCAAATTCACTCATCGCATTTTTTTCTGTCAATGTAAGCCCCAAATGACGTGAAGGAATGCATAAGCCAGTAGTCTGAGGCAAATAGCCTAAACACTCAATACCCACATCACGACAAGCCTCTTCCAAATGAATAAAATGAGATGATGATGAAACTTGATTAAATACAACACCTACAATTTTCACATTCGGATTAAAATGTATAAAACCATAAATAAGCGGAGCAACAGAATAGGCTGTAGACTTTGAATTGACTAACAAAACAACTGGAATTTTCAAAGTCTGAGCAATCTGAGCACTACTGCCTTCCGACTTCCTATAACCATCAAATAATCCCATAACACCTTCAGTCACACAGACGTCAGCATCAGAGCCATACTTACTATATAAATAATGTATGTGTTTGTCTGATGCCAACCAACTATCCAAATTCACAGACTGCCTGCCAGATGCAATGGTATGATATTGAGTATCGATATAATCCGGACCACATTTAAATGGCTGAACACAAAGTTGACGCTTTTTCAAAGCTCTCAACAAACCAATCGTAAAGGTTGTTTTTCCACACCCGGAAGCAATAGCACCAATAAGTAAATGTGATATCATTATAAAAATTGCCATTAAAATTTCACAAATATAAAACAAATATCTAACTTTGCCCCTGGTTCGGTGATGCAATTCATATTCATGAATTACATTAAAAGGGAATTCGGTGTATAAGCCGAAGCAGTGCCCGCTACTGTAACACTCACATTTCTAAAAGAGAAGCATCCTAAATGCCACTGTTCTATTACAGAAGAATGGGAAGGCGCTCCTCTCAGAGTGAAGCCAGGAAACCTGCCGCACCTAGCAAATAATATTGTTTTCTCGGGGTCAAGGAAACCAGTTATTAAACTTTTAATTCTTTCAAAGATGAAGACAAGTTTATTCATGACAGCCATTGTCATGTCTGTATGTATGTGTTTCATACACACACTTAAAGGTGAATACTCATGTGCAAATTATGGACATTCATTGAAAAAAATTTTTCTTACAGTATTATACATTTTTGTTAGTTGCATGTTTATCCAGGCCCAGGAAGGAGACTTCCGGGCCATGGATATACAACAAGAAATGAAGGCATCAGACAAATTAGCCATTTTGATGGTTCACTTCGGTACAACACATGACGACACACGTACGCTTACAATTGATGCCATAAATAAAAAAGCACAAGAAACATTTCCAAATATTGAAGTCAGAGAAGCGTATACCTCACGTATAGTTATCCGTAAACTAAAAGAAAGAAATATATTCAAACAGACTCCAGAAGAAGTTTTACTTCAACTCAAACAAGATGGCTATACACATATCCTTGTTCAACCAACTGAATTATTAGACGGTGTAGAAATGAGTTCCATTCAAAAAGAAATCAATAAAACCCAATCATTATTCAAAGAGGTTCGTATCGGAAGGCCTCTATTATATAGCGTAAAAGATTTTGAAACAGTAATCAATGCGTTATCCAAAGAGTTTTCATCAGAAGGAGCAACTGTCTTAATTGGACATGGCACTTATAGACCTATAACAGCTTCTTATACAATGCTTGACTATATGCTTAAAGCTAAAGAATTCAACAATGTATATGTAGGGACAGTTGAAGGTTATCCCTCATTCCAAGACATGCTAAAGCTTTTACATAAAGACAAGCAAACAAAAGTCAAACTGATACCATTTATGTTCGTTGCCGGTGAGCATGCTCAAAACGATATGGCAATCAAATGGAAACAGGCACTCGAGAAAGAAGGATTCGAAGTTACCACATTAATAAAAGGACTCGGACAAAATCCAGATGTACAAAATTTATATATCAATCATTTGAAATTTATCAAGGCGAACAAGCCTTTAGACATAGAACAAAAGAAAGCAGAGTATGCAGCCGGGAAAGAAAAACAATAAAAACTATCATAGAATATGAATAAATTATTATCAACAATCATTGTAGTCACAGCTATTACGTCCTCAGTAACGGTGACGGCTCAAGAAAAGAAAACTTACACAAATTTCCAAGACACCGTCTTTAATATCAACGAAGTGGAAATAATTGCTCAGCAAAAAAAAGATATTAACGTTACAAAACTAGCCGTTCCAGCAGCTTATCTGCCAATAACCACTAATACACTACCTTCTCAGGTGCTAGTGAACAGAGGCATTCAGAATATTCAAGATGCTGTTCGTTTCCTTCCAGGGGTCAGATACCAAACTTCATATGGAGCGTTCCAACAACTTTCTATTCGTGGCTTTGATCATTCGATTGTTATGGTTGATGGAATTCGCGACGAACGTTCTTCAATTGACAATTCATATCCGTTTATGGACTTGTCGTCTATACAAAGTATCGAACTATTGAAGGGTCCGGCTTCAGTTTTATATGGACAGTCAGCCGTAGGTGGCGTATTGAACATTGTTCGCAAAGCGCCTTCAAGTAAACAAAAAGTGGATGCTTCTGTATCGTATGGCAGTTATTATAATGTACTTACTACCATCGATTTTGGTGGAAAATTGATTGGCCCTCTTAATTATTTAGCTAATTTTCATTATCAGAACAACGATGGTTGGCGAGACAATGCAACTAAGCGATTATCTGGATATTTAGCTATCGGAGGAAAACTAACAAATGCAGACGAAGTTGATTTTCGAGTCGCTGGCAATCACGACTATTATTCAACAGAAATAGGTCTTCCAGACATCATGACAGCTGATATCTATAAAGTATCAGACAACTCAAAATATCTGAATAAAGGCGATTTGCTACCCGGATTGGATAGAGAAAAACGTTATAACAGCGAATCTGATTTTATGTACAACCGTAGTTTTAATACGTCGGCACAATGGAAACACAATTTTAGTGAAGCCGCCAAATTAACAGAAAAAGTTTCATATGCTTATGATGATATTGATTATTTCGGAACTGAAGGCCTTTCATATTTGACAAGTTCAAAACCCGTCTATGACTATTATTACACTTCAGGAACAAAGAAAACATACATTTGCCTAGATTCACTCTATTATGATTTTCCTTTGCGTTTCTCACATATTGCACATACTTACAACAATCAACTAGAGATGAATGGGAAATTCCAAACAGGCAATATCAAACACAATTATATGGGAGGATATTCTTTCATTGCCTTAATTCGTGATTCTTATAGTGGTTATAAGTTGGGCGTTGATGTTACCGGTCCGGGACTTACAGGACATGGAAGTGTTTATCATCCTCATAGCATTGGTTGGATGGATACAAAATTCAGTAAAGTAACTGTACAACGTACATATATGCATGGATTTTATCTGCAGGATTTAGTAGAATTCAACGAAAAATTAAAAGCCTTATTTGCCGGCCGATACGATTTATATCGTTTCAAACGTGCTTCTGGTGTACCGACAATCGATGGCGCACGCAAATATGACGATCCCGATGAAGAGTCATTCAACATTGTCAAAACAAGTGCTTTTACAGGTCGCGTAGGAGTTGTATATCTTCCAGTCAAAACATGGTCTATTTATGGTTCCTTTGGAACCTATTTTAAACCGAATCGTACATTCTTCAATGAAAATACTCGCTATATTGATAAGAATGGAAATGAATTCTATCCTAAAGGAGGCGAAGAAGTTTTCAAACCTGAAAAAGGTTCACAGTTAGAAATAGGCACTCGATATGACGTAACTAACAAAATTCAAGCAACCGCCAGTGTATTTTTCATAAATAAATATAATATTACCCGTACTCTAGCCAGCAAAGGCGATGTTATCAATGGCGAGACATTGGACAAGAACGTGATTGGACAAGTTGGTCGTATGGATTCAAGAGGATTTGATTTAGACATCACCTACCGTCCAATCAACGGATTGTCTCTATCAACAGGCTATGCCTATACGGATGCTCAAATTCGCGAAATGGCGGACAATAGCTTCATGAGCAGTGATGCCACGAAAGGGCGCCAATTCCAATATATTCCTAAAAACACGTTTTATGTTTATGGTGATTATGTTGTAACTGAGGGATTTTTGAAGAACTTTGGAATAAACTTTGATGTAACATATCAAGACAAAGTTTATCGAAACTCAACCAATACAACGGCCTTCGATTCATATTGGTTGACCGATGCAGGAATCTCATATAAACTCAAAAACAATATAGGTTTGAGACTGAATATTAATAATCTTTTCGATAAAGAATATTTCAATCAGGCATTAGGAAATCAATATGTTCCAAGTATGCCTCGAAATTTCTTAGCTACGATTACCTATTCCTTATAATACACACAAATGTTGACAAAATTTATGTTTACACTTCACAGGATACTGGGCACATTACTCAGTGTCCTGTTTTTCATCTGGTTCGTATCAGGAATCGTAATGATTTATCATCAATTTCCTTCTGCAAACCATGATGAAAAAATGGTAAAACAAGAGACTTTACTTTCGAACTTGCCTTCAATCGAATCAATAGAGAAACGTCTTCCAACAAATGCAAAAATCAAACAAATCCGTCTAAGCAATAATCTCGGACAATCTGTTTTTGAAATTATTGCAGGAGAAGATACAATCAAACTGCCAGCAGACAGCACACAACAACTAGCGACTATCGACGGTTTATATATTCGTAAAGCTGCTGAACAATGGTGTAGCTCTCCTGTCGCATGCATTGACACATTATATGATCTTGAACAATGGATCCCGTTTGGACGACTCCGAAACGATCTTCCAATTTACAAATTCCATTTTGCAGACAAAGCATTAACGCAAGTTTATGTCTCTTCGCATAGTGGTGAAGTATTACAATGTACAAACCGCCATGAACGTATTTGGGCCTGGGTTGGAGCCATACCACATTGGGTTTATTTTACAAGATTAAGGCAAGATGTAGAGCTATGGAAAAAAACGATCCGTTGGTTAGCCGGAATCGGTTCAATTATGGTAATCGACGGCTTGTATATCGGTATATATACCTGCATAAATTCGCGCAAAAAAAACACGAAATATTCTCCCTACAAGAACAAATGGTACTATTGGCATCATATTATGGGATTATTTTTCGGACTATTTGCACTAACATGGGCTTTCAGTGGAATGATGTCGCTAACAGATACGCCACAATGGCTTGGCAAAGAGCATGTCAAACATAACATAAAAAGATTTATGCAAAAAGAAGCACCATCTCCGGAAAGTTTTCAAATTGATTATAGGGATTTGATAAGCGCCTATAATGGAACCGTAACGTCTGTAGAATGGAACCATTTTCATCATATACCTGTTTACAAAGTGGAATGTGGCGTGCAGAAATTATACATAGACGCATCATCAAAAAAGATAAGACCTCTTAATCTAACCAAGAGACAAGCAATAGAGGCAGTAAATATCATCAACAATAAACCAATACAACAAGTCACTTGGTTAACCGATTATGATACTTATTACACAAAGAATAAAAAACAATTGCAAAGTCTTCCTGTCTGGAGAATTAATATCAATGATGCCGATCACTCATGCTATTACATCAATCCTAAAACAGGTTCGATACGTGATTACAATACACATCGGCGTTGGGGATTCTGGATATATCAAGGATTACATGGGTTGAACTTCAAATGGCTTGTAGCACACCACATATTATGGACAATTGTCATGTGGGTTTTGTTATTAGGGGGAAGTATACTCTCTTTTACAGGAATTATACTTGGTATTAAATACATTATAAGACTGTTCAAAAGAAATACAAAGTCTCGAGACCGACATTATAACAGAAATCATGAATAAATATATTATAAATATACTCGCATCAGATTTGAGTCCTCCAAGAGTTCTCAAAATTATCCGTGAAATAAATCTTATCTGAAAATTTCACATTAAAGTTTTACTCATATAAAACAATTATCTACCTTTGTGCTCGGTTCGGTGATGCTTTTCATATTCATGAATCGCATTAAAAGGGAATTCGGTGTATAAACCGAAGCAGTGCCCGCTACTGTAACACTCACATTTTTAAAAGAGAAGTATCCTAAATGCCACTGTTCTATTTCAGAAGAATGGGAAGGCACTCCTCTCAGAGTGAAGCCAGGAAACCTGCCGCACCTAGCAAATAATATTGTTTTCTCGGGGTCAAGAAAACTGGTTATTAAACTTCTAATCTTTTCGTAAATGAGGACAGGTTTATCCATGACTGCCAATGTCATGTTGTGTCATATGTGTTTTATTTCAAGAGTGGATATCATATTTTCAAAGTGGAAAACATCACCTCTTTTCCTACATGTCTTTAGAATTCTTTTTATAGTTGGATTCTTCTTTTTGAGTCATATTGCAAGTATAACAGCTCAAAACAAATTCATGATTTCCGGGTCTGTAACTGATGTCGACAAACAACCAATAGTTATGGCAACAGTAGCTATTGAGAACACAACAAAAGGGACATATACCGACAATGCTGGGAAGTATATGCTAGAACTACCAAAAGGCAAATACATGCTATCCATATCATCCATAGGATTCAAAACGATTAAGAAAGAATTCTACTTGGCAAGCAATCAAAAACTAAATTTCACACTTGAAGAAAATGCTGTCAATTTAAAGACAGTAGAAGTATATGCTAAAACAAAGACACAGCAAATCAAAGAAGGAGCCTTTACAACCAATGCATTGGATATAAAACCCATAGCAAACAGTGTGTACAACATAAGCACAATGGTCAACAGAACAACTGGCGTTAAGATTCGAGAAGAAGGAGGAATAGGATCTGATTTCGAACTTTCAATCAATGGAATGTCAGGAAATTCAATCAGATATTTTATCGATGGAATACCGTTAAGTACAAAAGGTTCGGACATTAATCTGTCAAATATCCCAGTAAATATCATAGACAGAATTGAAATATATAAAGGTGTCGTACCAGCAAGTCTTGGAGCTGATGCCTTGGGAGGTGCAATCAACATTATTACCAAGCAAAATAATAAGAATTATCTGGATATTTCTTACGGCATAGGTTCTTTCAATACCCATCAATTTGATTTAAACGCACAATATTCCGATAAAAAGACAGGAATCATCATTCGACCAACTATTGGTTTCAATTATTCTAAAAACAATTATACAATGAAAGATATTGAACTTTGGGATGAAACAACTAACAAGTTTATCAACGTAAACCGTAAACGATTCCACGATGATTATAAATCTATTTTATCTCAAATAGAAGCAGGAGTTATAAATCGCACATGGACTGATGCTTTCTTTGTTTCTGGCTCATATTCAACAATAGACAAACAACTTCAAACAGGAAATATACAAAGTATTGTTTATGGAAAGGCTAAACGAGAATCCGACGCATGGAATATTACAGCAAGGTATTCTAAAAGAAATTTTATTGTTAATAAACTGAACCTAAATACATCTGTATCCCAAACATGGGACTATTCGTTAACAATAGATACGGCTTACAGAAAATATAAATGGGATGGAACATATATTGAATCAAATCGAAATGAAATCACAGGACGCGGAAAAAGTATGCGCCATTATAAACGGCCTTTGACTATCGCACGGGCAAATCTCGATTATGCGTTAACCAATCATCATTCATTGAACCTCAATTATATGCTGAATCGAACAGGAAACAAACGATATGATGATGTTGATACAGACTTTGAACCGTCTAACGACGTTTTAACCAAACATATTCTTGGTCTATCTTATAATCAAGTATTTTTCGATGGACGTCTTTGCAATACCTTCTTCATTAAAGACTATATTAACCGACTCAGAATAGAACAACATGATATATCCTGGATAACAGGTTCTGGGTCTGATATAAAAAAGACGACCAAAAACTATATCGGCTACGGAGCTGGTTCCAAATATAGTTTTTGGAAAGTTTTTTCTATTAAGGCTTCACTCGAACATAGTGTCAGACTTCCTTTAGCTCGAGAACTCCTGGGAAATGGAACCACTGTCTATGCAAACGTGAATATCAAACCAGAAAACAGTAATAATTATAACCTGGGGGCGTTTGGAACCATACATTTCGATTCCGGTCACCAACTCTATTATGAAACAAATGCCTTTTACAGAAATGTTAAGGACTATATCCATCTTGTTATTTCGCAAGCTGAAGGGATGAGTCAATACGACAATGTAGCAAACGTTGATGTAAAAGGGATTGAAGGAGAAATTCAATATTCATACAACAATGTCTTTCATCTGATTGCCAACTGCAGCTATCAAGATGCACGCAGCAAAACAAAATACTATGCCGACGGCTCTCCGATGATCACCTATAATAATAAGATACCAAATCGGCCGTGGCTATTTAGTAATCTTGAACTTAGTTATGCCAAACATAATCTTTTTGCAAAAAACAGCACATTTAATGTAAGATACAATTTTGATTATGTACACTGGTTCTACCTGACTTGGGAAGGGTATGGAACTTTAAAGAGTAAGTCTCGTATTCCAGCTCAATATTCGCAAGATATAACCATTTCGCAATCGTTCAAAAAGGAGAAATACAACATATCAGTATCCTGCAATAATATTTTTGACCGGAAAATATATGACAACTATATGTTGCAGAAGCCCGGTCGTTCATTCTTCTGCAAATTCAGACTATTCATCAATTAATTATTATAAAATGAAAACGTTAAAATTCTATTGCTGGGCATTATTCTTAGTGCTAACCAGCATTTCTTTCACTGCTTGTAGTAAAGACGATGATTCCAAAGATGTAGATCCAGATCCATTAGTCGAATCCCATTTTGATATATGGGTTTCTATTGGATCAAACTCAGGTATGGGATCAGATAATACACAACTCGTAAAAAACATCAAATCTTTAGAAGAGCAATCACAGATTGATTTCAAAAACAGTGGCACTGATGTAACATCCAAATTATATCAGGAATCCATCATCAAAGGACAATATTACTATCAGATTCCTAAAGAAAAGGATCGCTTTGGAAAATACCAAATCGTTGATGGCAAGATAACTACAGTAGCAGAAATACCGTTTGTAAAGAACACTTTAAAAGATCGTCGATATACACATGCTTGGGTAAACGATACAACATTAGTACTCATAGGATCTAATGGTAAATCCGACAAAATTCTTTGGATACGTGTCAATACTGACCAAATGAAAATTGTGAGCGAAGGAGAGCTCAATTTGCCTGCTCCTGCCACAGGAGATACCTATAATACATCAGGAATAGCACGATTCAATGATGGAAGAATAATTTATGCCTTCGTATATAGTAAGGTTAAAACCAGTTTCAATGTTGCATTTATCAACCCCAAAGACATGTCTACAGAAAAAGTTGTCAATGAAAATCGTGCCGAATTCATGGCTGGGACAGCATATGGAGAACTCCTTCAAAACAAGACCTTCGTTACACCTAGCGGTGATTACTATCTGGCATGCAATAGTGTTGTAACAGGCGCTAAGAGCAATACTCAGCAACATGGCACATTACTCCGTATCAAAAAAGGTACAATCACATTAGACGCAAGCTACAAAGGTTACAATTATGCGAAAGGTAAAATTGTAACTGTCGATTGTCTAAACGACAGCAAGGCATTATTATATATTCAGGATCCTGAACATACGGGAGCCGCAGGTTGGGGCAGCGACTACAACTGTTACTATGCAATCCTAGACTTAAATACTGACAAACTGGAAGAAATAAAATACAACGGAGCAGTACTTCCATATAGTGCAGGCACATTTTCACAACGCTCTATGGTATTTGGCAATAAAGTTTATATCGGTGTCAATCCTAAAAACTCAGATCCGTGCATATATATTTATGATATCAAAACAGGAGCAGTCACGAAAGGTCTGAGCATCACGAAGGGATATTTATTTGATCGTATTGTGACATTAAAAGACTAATATAAAAACAGATTCATGCAATGAAGAAGTTAAAGAGTTTCGTATTTTCCATTCACAGAGTGTTGGGAACAGTTATATGCTTGTTCTTTTTCATGTGGTTCGTATCAGGATTGGTATTGATATATCATCATTTTCCTGATATTACTGATGAGCAAAAGTATGAGAAGGCGGAATCTTTACCTTCTTTATTACCTGATCTGCACAATATATTAGCTTATCATCAAATAGAAGAAGGAAAAGTAAAAAGCCTTAGCATCAAAAGCTTTCAAGGACAAGCTCTTTTTTCAATCAAGACAAAAGACAGCACATATTTATTTTGCGCTGACACAACACAAGATGTTTTTCCAATAACCAGCAAGACTATCGATAACGTTGTGAAAAGTTGGGTTAATGCACCCATAACCAAAATAGATACCATATACCAACGTGATCAATGGATCATGTATTCAAGCTATATGCATAAAATGCCTATGTATAAATACTATTTTAATGATGCCGAGAAACACCAATTATATATATCAACCAAAACCGCAGAAGTTCAGCAGATGACTGATAAACATCAACGTTTATGGGCTTGGATTGGATCAATTCCTCACAAATTTTACATACCTGCCATCCGAAAAAATGCCGACAACTGGATTAAACTCATACAAACTGCCGGAATTATTGCATTACTAGCAGCTTTATCCGGAATCTATGTCGGAGCAGATGTGCTGTATAGACAATATAAAAAAAGAAGAGAACTGAAAAGCCCTTATAAAATGTTCGAATATAAATGGCATCATATATTAGGTCTAATCTTTGGAATATTTATGGTTACATTTGCCTTTAGCGGGACGATGGCACTTCAAAAAATTCCACAATGGGTAATCAAAACTCATGGCTATTATCGCGTAAAAGATTCGCAAATGAGAGGAAGCCATTTAAATCTGGGAAATTTTATAACCGACTACCGCACTATTCTTGCGCAATATCCGAATGTAAAAAAAATCAAATGGACGCATTTCCAAGATACGCCTTTATACGACATTATCGCCAACAATGAACG
The DNA here is from genome assembly GCA_036734445.1 of Tannerellaceae bacterium. GTDB lineage: Bacteria > Bacteroidota > Bacteroidia > Bacteroidales > Tannerellaceae > Parabacteroides. The sequence goes on along the minus strand of DAIMYP010000009.1, from coordinate 8,320 downwards.
AATATGTATTGATGCATCTTCTGTTGAACCCAAAGAACTGTTTCTATCTTCAGAAAACATTGGAAAGGCCATTCATAAATTACACAAAAAAGAAGTATACAAAATCTCTCTTATCAATGAATATGAAGAATATTACATATCAAAATGGTCAAAATTACCTCTACCTGCTTATAAAGTAACGATTAAAAATGACGATCATAGTTGTTATTACATTGATCCAAAGACAGGAGACTTCAAATATCTCAATAAAAGTAAGGAAGCAAAGAAATGGATATTCAGTGGCCTGCATTATTTAAATATTAAATGGCTGCTTTTGCATCCTATACTATGGACTATTGCCATATGGACCCTGTGTCTTGGTGGTGCGTCTGTTTCCTTTACAGGAATATGGTTGGGTATCAAGTATATCATTAGAAAAACCAAAAGAAAACAACAAATATCATACACTAGAAAATCATGAACAAAGCTCAAATAAGCGTAATAGGAATTGGCCCCGGTTCGCCGGAAGATATAACACCTGCAGCATTGGACGCAATGAAAAGATGCGACGTCGTAATTGGATATCGTTATTACTTTCAGTTCATCCAATCTTTCCTTCAGCCTGGAACAGATTGCATCGATACCGGGATGAAACGAGAAAAAGCACGTGCCGAGCAGGCATTTGATCTGGCAGAACAAGGTAAATCCGTATGCGTTATAAGTTCAGGCGACGCCGGCATCTATGGCATGGTTCCACTGATATATGAGATGAAGCGCGAACGAAACAGCGGTGTCGAGATTAATGTAATTCCAGGAATCAGCGCCTTTCAAAAGGCCGCTGCACTACTAGGTGCACCGATGGGACATGATTTCTGCGTTATCTCGCTTTCTGATCTGATGACACCCTGGGCACGCATTGAGAAACGGATTATGGCTGCCGCGCAGGCCGACTTTGTTACTGCCGTATACAACCCGAAAAGCGAGGAACGCTATTGGCAACTCTACAGACTGAAGGAGATATTCCTCCAGGAACGTTCTGCAGAAACGCCTGTAGGTTTCGTACGTCAAGCAGGGCGTGAAGAACAGACTGTCACGACAACTTCGTTGGGATTGTTTGACCCTGAACAGATTGATATGTTTACCGTGGTCATCATTGGAAACTCGCAATCCTACATTTCAGATAATAAATTCATTACTCCCCGCGGATATTACAAAGATGAGGAAAATACGGATGCCGGCATTGGACAAGACATCATGATTCACAGTTTCAGGGCCATTGAAAAGGAACTCAAACATCCCGATATTGCTCTCGACAAGAAGTGGGCACTACTACATGCTATCCATACAACTGCCGACTTTGAGATGGAGAATCTGCTGAAGATAGACGACAATGCCGTAAGTTTATTGTATGAAAAGATAAGTAATGGAACGATAAAAAGCATAATCACCGACGTAACTATGGCTGCAGCAGGTATTCGCAAAGGAGCATTACAACGTCTGAACGTGAAGGTCAAGTGTTATCTTCCTGATGAACGCACAGGCGCATTAGCGACAGAGAAAAACATCACTCGTACACAGGCAGGAATACGTCTGGCCGTAGAAGAGCATCCCGATGCCTTGTACGTTTTTGGCAATGCTCCAACGGCACTGATGGAATTATGCAGTCTGATCCGCAAAAAGAAAGCTAATCCGGCAGGAATTATTGCTGCACCGGTTGGATTCGTGCATGTGTGCGAAAGCAAACATATGGTCAAACCTTTTACAGATATACCCAAACTGATTATCGAAGGGCGAAAAGGCGGAAGCAACCTTGCAGCGACACTTGTCAATGCCATATTATGCCTTAATGATGCGGCGCTGTTGCGGCCGGGACGCGATGTATAAAACAATGAGATTATGCAAAAATTTTATGTGATAGGATTGAGCGATAGCAGGCATCAATATTTTGTGCCGGAAGTGGTATCGCTGATTGCCAAAGGAAAAATATTCTCCGGTGGGAAAAGGCATCATGAAATCGTAGCCTCCCTCCTTCCCGAGCAAGCGACATGGATTGATATCACTGTTCCGCTTAGTGATGTATTCCTGCAATACAGAAATCATCAAGAAATTATTGTCTTTGCTTCGGGTGATCCATTGTTTTACGGATTCGCCAACACCATCCGCAGAGAACTACCTGAAGCCGAAATCAGGCTGCTGCCTACTTTTAACTCGTTGCAAACATTAGCCCACCGGCTGCTAATCCCGTATCAGCAAATGCGCAACGTTTCGCTGACCGGAAGAGACTGGGATGTGTTCGATGAGGCACTCATCAGAGGAGAATCATTGATTGGCGCACTGACCGATCGCGAAAAAACACCCGCAACGATTGCTGCCAGAATGCTTGAATTCGGATACAACAACTACCATATATATATAGGTGAAGCATTGGGAAATGACGAGGAAGAAAACATCTACAGCATGACATTGGAAGAAGCGAGCAAGAGCAAATTCAACTTTCCCAACTGCCTGCTGCTCAAAAAAACATGTCTACGTAAGCATCCCTTTGGTATTCCGGAAAAAGATTTCAATTTGCTCAACGGACGCAGCAAAATGATTACCAAAATGCCGATAAGACTAACCTCCTTGAGCATGCTTGAGCTTAGCGACAAGCATTCGTTCTGGGATATAGGCTTCTGCACAGGCTCAGTCTCCATCGAGGCGAAACTGCAATTTCCATTTCTGAAAGTTACCTCCTTCGAACGTAGAGCAGAATGCGCAGAATTGATGAAACAGAACTGCCGCAAGTTTGGCTCACCTGGAATCACACCAGTGATTGACGATTTCCTGACAGCAGATATAAGCAAACTTCCCGCTCCCGACGCCATCTTCATCGGAGGACATGGCGGACAACTGGCGGAGATGATGCAGCGAATTGATCAGGTGTTGTTGCCCGGCGGAGTGATCGTATTCAACTCCGTATCCAATGAAAGCCAAAAGCTTTTTTGTGAAAGCATACAGAAAATTCATCGGCAAGTGACAAATTGCGTACATATTGCCGTTGATCTGTTTAATCCAATTGAAATAATACAAGCAAAATGAAGAGAACAGCTATAATATTAGTTTCAGAGGTAGCCTTACCGATGGCCGTAACCCTGCAACAAGAACTGACAGACGCCGATATTTACACTAAGAATGAACTGAAAGGCTGTACAACAATTTCTTCTTACAGTCGATTCATGAACGAACATTTTCATGAGCTTACCAACATTGTGTTTATCGGAGCAATGGGAATTTGCGTCCGTAGCATTGCCGGATGTATCCACAACAAATATGCAGATCCGGCCGTTGTATGCATTGACAGCACAGGCAAATATGCCATCTCGGTTTTGTCAGGTCATTTAGGCGGTGCAAATGATTTAGCTCGTCGCGTTGCAGCCATAACCGGTGGAGAAGCTGTTGTCACAACACAAAGCGATAACACCGAACTCTGGGCGCTCGATTTGCTGGCCGGGCAATTCGGTTGGAAAATTGCAGTTAAACCTACCGAGATGAACCGACTGATCTTCCTTTTTGTCAATCAGAAAGCTACTGCATTGCTTTTGGATATCAAAGACAAAGGAACTGATTATCTGGAACGAAGCCTTCCCAAGCACGTCAAAATCTTCCATCATTACAAAGATATTTCTCAAAAAGAATTTGCACTTCTGATTGCCGTTACGCCATTTATCTATGAATCGGAAATTCCAATGTTATGTTTCCGACCGGCCGTTCTACATATGGGTGTCGGTTGCCGCAAACAATGTAATCCGGAAGGCGTAGCAGAATATATTGAAAAGAACATGCGCGATAACAGGCTTTGCCCACTCTCATTGGCTTCCATAGACACGATAATGCTGAAGAAAGATGAACCGCTGCTGGCAGCATTGCATGAAAAGTGGCCTACGACCAAGCAAAACATCTATGCTACCGAAGAGCTCAAAGACATCGTTGTGCCGAATCCTTCTGAAAAAGCCTTTGCCATCACCGGTCTTTACGGCGTAGCCGAAAGCACTGCGCTAAAAAGCAGCGACAATGGCCCATTGTTAGTGGAGAAACAGAAAGGATTACTCACGGTAGACAGTCATTTTACCTTTGCCATCGCCATGAGCGCTACGGCGTACAGACATGGACATGTAGAGATTGTTGGCGCCGGACCGGGTGATCCTGAACTCGTCTCCGTACGTGGTAAAAGGATGCTGGAGGAAGCTGACCTGATACTATATGCAGGCAGTCTCGTTCCGCGTGAACTGACTTTCTATGCCAAACCCGGTGCCACAGTACGCAGTTCGGCAGGAATGACCTTGGAAGAGCAGTTCGCACTTATGGAAAAGTATTACACCAAAGGATTGTTCGTGGTGCGGCTGCATACGGGCGATCCTTGTATCTATGGTGCTATAGAAGAGCAAATGGCATTCTTCGATACATACAAAATGAGCTATCACATCACACCCGGAATCTCTTCTTTTCAAGCTGCTGCCGCCGAACTGAAATCGCAGTTTACGATTCCGGAACGAGTGCAGACAATCATCCTGACCAGAGGTGAAGGACGCACGCCTATGCCTGAAAAAGAAAAACTGCATCTGCTGGCAAAATCGCAAAGCACGATGTGCATCTATCTGAGTGCCGCCATCGTCGATGAAGTGCAAGCCGAACTACTTCAGTCGTATCCACCCGAAACGCCAGTTGCTGCCTGCTACAAGCTGACATGGAAAGAACAGCACATCTATCGAGGGAAACTGAAAGATCTGGCAAATATCGTCAAGGAAAATCATCTGACGCTAACCACACTGCTCGTAGTTGGCGATGCTATTGATAATCGTGAAGGCGTCTCACATCTGTACGCTAGCAACTTCAAACATCTGTTCCGCCCATGATACTGATTCTAGGTGGTACAACGGAAGGAAGAGCAGCTGTAAAAACGATTGACGAAGCCGGCACACCCTACTTCTACTCGACGAAGGAAAATCTGCAGCAGGTGGAATGTCTACATGGCAAGCGACTCACCGGAGGCATGACAATCGAAGATATGACCGACTTCTGCAAGCAGAACAAAATTCGTTTGCTGATTGATGCAGCTCATCCATTTGCTGAACAGCTGCATCAGACAGTGGCCGTAGTAGCCAAATGCCTCTCGTTGCCTGTAGTCAGATATGAGCGAAGCTATCCGCCTAGAAATAAAGCTGTTATTTGGTGTAACGACTATGAAGATGCCATCCGAAAACTCGAAACCGATGGCATCACGAACCTGTTAGCTCTCACCGGCGTAAAGACGATCGATAAACTACGCGCGTATTGGAAAAAGCATTACTGTATCTTTCGTATTCTCGAACGCCCGGAGTCAATTCAATTGGCTAATGAGCAGGAATTTCCAACAAAGCAGCTCGTATTTTATCATCCCGATGAAGATGAGCGCTTGTTCAAATGCCTGAAGCCTGAAGCCATACTTACGAAAGAGAGCGGCGAAACAGGCGGATTTATAAGCAAGGTGAAGACAGCACAGAAAATGCACATTCCCATCTATGCAGTGAAACGCCCGCCGATGCCACAAACCTTTATAGCTGTCACAGGAGCATACGGTTTAAGAAAACAGATCGAACATTTTGTACCCGGCTTTTACCCGCTACGTAGCGGATACACTACAGGTTCATGCGCAACTGCTGCAGCCAAAGCGGCACTACTGGCATTAATTTTACACGAAGAGCAGCACGAAGTGTCCTTTTTTCTGCCTGATGGCGAAGAAATGACATTACCTATTACACAAACAGTGATAAGCAACAACGCTGCAACAGCAACGGTTATCAAAGACGCCGGTGACGATCCGGATGTAACACATGGGCGTGCCATCGTTGTCACGATTGCCTACAGTCAGTACGACGGAATACACTTCTTGCAGGGCGAAGGCGTCGGTCGCGTCACTCTTCCGGGCCTCGGTCTTGAAGTAGGCGGTCCGGCCATCAACAAGACACCAAGAAAAATGATCATCGACGAGCTGACGGCACTGAGCAGTAAAGGGCTCGATGTAACCATCTCGGTTCCAGGTGGTGAAGAAATAGCTAAAAAGACATTCAATCAGAAGCTGGGCGTCGTAGGCGGCATCTCAATTATCGGCACTTCGGGAATAGTCAGCCCTTTTTCATCGCAAGCATTTATAGATGCAATACACAAGGAGGTAGAAGTGGCTGTAGCTATTGGAACGCCGCGTTTAGTTATCAACTCGGGCGCCAAAAGCGAACGGTTTGTGAAAAAACTCTATCCTGAACTTCCACCACAGGCTTTTGTACACTATGGTAACTGCATCGGTGATACGCTGAAGATTGCCGACGAGTTAAATATCTCGACTGTCACCTTGGGAATCATGATTGGCAAGGCTGTAAAGCTGGCAGAGGGTCATCTCGATACACACAGCAAGAATGTCGTCATGAATAAAGCATTCCTACAACAGGTTGCTGAAGAATGCGGATGCAGTGCCGCAGCCGGAAAAGTAATCAACAGAATTACATTGGCACGCGAACTATGGACTGAATTGACCAATGATGATGCTCATCGTTTCTTTACTGCCATCATCAGCCATTGCATGAAACACTGCGCCCCACTCTTACCCAAGGGTCAACTCAATATCATTCTAATCGATGAAGAAGGCCATATTATTGGCGGAAAGTGATAGGAAGGATGAAAAACAACACATAAAACAAAATTATAATCAGAATCTATTGGTATATCAAAAAGAGTTCATTACCTTTACCGCAAATCAAAATAATTAAATATAACTAGACTATGATGACAATTGATTTAATTTCAAACCTGAGTTATGAATATCGTAGACAAAAAATGCCAACAGAAGATTCATACCTAAAATTTTCCTTTAAAGAGAGATAGAATACTCGTCTTACAACCGGCACAACTTGTGCCAACATAAAATCAAGCAGAAACATCTCGGCACAAGTTGTGCCGGAATAAAATCACGCGAAAATGCTCCGGTACATGTTGTGCAAGCATAAAATCAGACGAGAATATCCATGCGCAGGTTATACCAGCATAAAATCACTTATTTATGTTACGGCACGAGTTGTGCTGAAATAAAATCGCTCAGAAATATCCCGGCACGAATTGTGCCGGCATAAAAATAGTAGTATTAACTAAATTAAAAGAATTATGGAGAAAATGAAAGAGTTTAGCAACACAAGTTGCTCAGGGTACAATCTTGCATTACATGCAAAGATGCATTCCAATATCTATGAAACGGTAATACCCAAAGATCTTACCAAATTGAACATTCCAAAAGTATTGACCGATGAGTACAAGAACTGTATTGATAAGGAAATAGAACTGAATAGACAGTCGCAAGCTAGCGTTATTACGTCAAAGCTGAATAAAATCGACCCATTACGCGACGCCGATATAAGTTATATCTTACAAATAACTAAAGCCGGACTTCTTTCCCCTATAGCTTCACATCGCGAAGCTGCGGCTAAGCTTGAAGTTATTACCCGTCCATATATCGACATAAAAAAGAAAACGTTCGAACAGAAAACATTACTTATCAATGGTATGATTCATGATTTGGATAGTGATGAAATGAAGAAATACCTCAAGGTATTATCTCTTGATGAAGCAATGAATGATTTGAAAAAGTATAATGATCAATTTAATGAATTGCTTATACAAAGAACGAAAGAAAAGTCAGTCAACAAAACAGAAAATTCACACATAATACGTCCGCGTACGGATGCGGTATTCAAACGCATACGCGAACTGATATATGCATCACAGATACTGACATCAAATGAGGCTGACATGAAAATGATTGGTGAACTTATTGATCATATTAATGAATTTCTGGCCAAGGCTAAAACAGAATACAATCAAACGAGACCAAGACCAAAAAAAAGTACAGACGAAAAGAAAACGGACGATACAACAAATAAGGATGATTCAACAAAACCATCGGATAATCCTGATTCCAAAGAGAATCCGGACTCGTCAGAAAATCCAGAAGAATTGAAAACAGTTGCTTTGACAACTGATATTAATACTAAAACAGAAGATACGACAAAATCAGATACCACTGCAAAGGAAACAAGCACAAAAAAGAAACGTAAAGCGCCGTATCGTCTGTACGAAAGACCTGCCGACATCATTGACAGCAGTAGCGGAGGAGGTAGTGATGAAAAACCCGGAGGATTGTAAACATTTAAACTACGCAATAGAAATCTAATACTGAAAATCACAAACAAGGCAGCTCAAAATGAGCTGCCTTTTATTTAATATATTAATAATACTATTTTACAACACGTGATCTAACAATTCCTCAATCGTATTTGCC
>DAIMYP010000008.1:19714-72693 GCA_036734445.1 Tannerellaceae bacterium | reverse complement strand
GTGGGCGTTGACGGATTCGAACCGCCGACCCTCTGCTTGTAAGGCAGATGCTCTGAACCAGCTGAGCTAAACGCCCTTTCATTTCCATTATGTATTCTAAACCTTATCTCCTTAAGGCGGTGCAAAGATACATCATTTTTCAATACGCCCAAATATTTTAGCTAAAAACTCGAAAAAATCTTCTTTCGTATCAGATATTGCAAGAAAAGTAGTAAATTTGCCACGCTATTTTATAAAAAGATGACATTATCAGCACTAACAGCAATCTCGCCTATTGATGGGCGTTACAGAAATAAAGCCGAAAATTTGGCAGACTACTTCTCCGAATATGCACTGATCAGATATAGAGTGCATGTGGAAGTAGAATATTTTATTGCACTTACCGAATTCCTGCCTCAATTAGCAGAGTTGAACACGGCTGCAACAAAAGAGGCTTTAAGAAAAATATATATCGGGTTTTCTATCGATGAAGCAACCCGCGTAAAAGATATCGAAAGTATCACTAACCATGACGTCAAAGCAGTAGAATATTTTCTGAAGGAAAAATTTGATGCCTTATCATTGGAGAAATACAAAGAATTTATCCATTTCGGACTCACATCGCAGGACATCAACAACACTGCCGCACCTCTTTCGCTGAAGGAGGCGCTCAATGATGTTTATTTTCCTGAACTCGAAAGCGTTATCAGCATTTTGAAAAAAGATGCCGAAGAATGGGCTGATATTCCCATGCTCGCCAAAACGCATGGACAACCGGCCTCACCTACACGTTTAGGTAAAGAAGTGATGGTATTCGTCTATCGTCTGGAGCAACAATTGAAGCTACTGAAAGCAACTCCTGTTTCTGCGAAGTTCGGTGGAGCTACAGGCAATTTCAATGCACATCATGTAGCATTTCCGGAATATGACTGGAAGGCATTCGGAAACAAGTTCGTCAATGAGGTTCTGGGATTGAACCGTGAAGAATGGACAACACAGATTTCGAACTATGATAATCTGGCAGCCATTTTCGATGCAATGAAACGAATCGACACCATATTGATTGATTTGTGCCGCGACTTTTGGCAATATGTATCATTGGGATATTTCAAACAAAAGATTAAAGCAGGTGAAGTAGGTTCGTCGGCCATGCCACACAAAGTGAACCCTATAGATTTTGAAAACGCCGAAGGCAATCTTGGAATGGCAAACGCCATACTGATGCATCTGGCCATGAAACTACCTATCTCACGTTTGCAACGCGACTTAACCGATTCGACTGTAATGCGCAATGTCGGCGTTCCGATGGCACATATAGAAATAGCACTTAAAAGTTTAACAAAAGGACTTAATAAACTGTTATTACATAAAGAAGTTCTTTATGCTGATTTGGATCATTGTTGGGCAGTAGTAGCCGAAGGTATTCAAACTATACTGCGAAGAGAAGGATATCCGAAACCGTATGAAGCTTTGAAAGCACTGACCCGGACAAACGAGGAAATAACTCAAGAGTCAATAAGTTCGTTCATCGATTCATTACAAGTAAGCGACGTAGTAAAAACTGAATTAAAGGCGATAACGCCACATAATTATATTGGTATTTAATAATAATTGAGGATAACCGGGAGGTTATCAAGTAGTAATTTTTAATTTTGAAGAAAGACATGGGTACAGAAGAAAAAGATGAATCACAGTCACAACAACCGTCTTCCCAAAATGCGGTACCAAATACCCCACGGGAAAACACTGACCAGGATTCTGCTGTAAGAAGACCTTACAACCAAGGTTACAACAGACCTGATGGGAACAACTATGAACGGAGACCGTATAATCGTCCGAACAACGATCGTGGCGGTTATAACTCTTATGGCGACAACCGCCCTTATCATCCTCACTATGATAACAACGGTGGTGGTTATAACAGACCATATAATAACAACGGTGGAAACCGCTCTTATGGCTCTTCAAGAGAGGGTGATTACAATAACAGACCTTCTTATGGGAATAGACCGTACAACAACAACTCGTATGGGAATGACCGTCCGCAATACAACAACGACAGGTCATATAACAACGACAGACCTTACAATAACGACAGGTCGTATAATAATGGAGGCGGTCAATACAATAACAACGGATACAATCGTCCACAACGTCCTTCATACGATGATCGTGGCAAAGCTTATTCGGCTACTCCTTCAGGAGACGTTACTCCTACCGACAACAACATGCGTAAGAGAAGACCGCGTGTAGGTGACTCTCGCGTTAATTACGATTCACGCGATAATCGTAGCAGCAGACCAAGCTACGGCGGTGGCGATAATCGCAGCAGCAGACCAAGTTACGGCGGAGGCGATAATGGATACGGTCGTCCTAATAACAACCCACGTTATAATAATGGCGGTGGTGGACGCGGAGGTTACAATAACAACCGCAGACCAAATAATAATTACAGACAAGGAAACGGAGATTACAATCCGAATGCAAAATACAACTTCCAAAAACAATTGAAGTATAAGGAAGTATTGGCTGATCCGAATGAACCGATCCGTTTGAATAAGTTCCTGTCAAATGCAGGTGTATGCTCACGTCGTGAAGCAGATGAGTTTATTCAGGCAGGAGCAGTCAAGGTAAATGGCGAAGTAGTAACCGAATTGGGAACAAAGATTACACGCCAGGACAATGTTCTGTTCAACGATAAACCAGTACAGATAGAAAGCAAGGTATATATCGTGCTCAACAAACCGAAGAACTGCGTGACCACTTCTGACGATCCTCAGGAACGCCTCACAGTTATGGATCTGGTAAAGAATGCTTGTTCTGAACGCATTTATCCGGTTGGTCGACTCGATCGCAATACAACAGGTGTTCTGCTTTTGACAAATGATGGCGACTTGGCTTCAAAGCTTACTCACCCATCATTCAAGAAAAAGAAAATCTATCATGTATGGCTGGATAAGAACGTCAGCGTAGAAGATATGGAGAAGATTGCTAACGGAATGGAATTGGAAGATGGCGAAATCCACGCCGATGCTATCAGTTATGCAAGCGAAGACGATAAGAGCCAGGTAGGAATTGAGATTCACTCTGGACGCAACCGTATCGTTCGTCGTATATTTGAATCGTTGGGATATCACGTAGTTAAACTGGACCGCGTATACTTTGCCGGACTGACAAAGAAGAATTTGGGACGTGGCAAATGGCGCTACTTGAACGAAAGAGAGGTTAACGCACTGCGAATGGGTGCATTCGAATAAATAAATATCGAAGTTAGCCGGTTTGAAGGAATCGGCTAATTTATTTTTACTTTCTAAGAATAAATTGAACATGGAAACAATTAAAAGAACAAAGATTGTAGATTTACTAAAAAGTGAGGCTTACGGAACAACCATCAATGTAAAAGGTTGGGTTCGTACACGCCGTGGTAGCAAACAAGTCAGCTTCATCGCTTTAAATGATGGTTCTACAATTAATAATGTTCAGATTGTTGTAAACGGCGACAAATTCAGTGAAGAATTCATGAAACCGATTACAACCGGTGCCAGCCTTAGTGTCAATGGAATCTTGGTTAAATCGCAAGGCAAAGGACAGACGGTAGAGGTTCAAGCTACAGAGATTCTGATTTATGGCACAGCCGATCCGGCAACCTATCCTTTACAGAAGAAAGGTCATTCGATGGAGTTCTTGCGCGAAATAGCACATCTTCGTCCTCGTACAAACACTTTCGGTGCGGTTTTCCGTATTCGTCACAATATGGCTTATGCTATTCACAAATTCTTTCACGAGAAAGGCTTTTTCTATTTCCATACGCCATTGATTACCGCATCCGACTGCGAAGGTGCTGGACAAATGTTTCAAGTCACAACCATGAACTTGTACAACTTAAAAAAAGATGAAAAAGGCTCTATTATCTACGATGACGATTTCTTTGGCAAACAAGCAAGTCTGACCGTTTCTGGACAGTTGGAAGGTGAATTAGCCGCTACAGCTCTGGGACAAATTTATACTTTTGGACCAACATTCCGCGCTGAGAATTCCAATACGCCGCGTCATTTGGCAGAATTCTGGATGATCGAACCGGAGATGGCGTTTTATGATATCACCGATAACATGGATCTGGCAGAAGAATTTATCAAATATTGCGTTCAATGGGCTTTGGATAACTGTAAAGATGATCTGCAGTTCCTCAACGATATGTTTGATAAAGGATTGATTGCTCGTTTGCAAGATGTACTCAAGGAATCTTTCGTACGCCTGCCTTATACAGAAGGTATAAAGATTCTGGAAGAGGCAGTTGCTAAAGGACATAAGTTTGAATTTCCTGTTTATTGGGGTGTTGATTTAGCTGCAGAACACGAACGTTTCTTGGTTGAAGACCATTTCAAACGTCCTGTAATACTGACCGACTATCCGAAGGAAATCAAAGCATTCTATATGAAACAGAACGAAGATGGTAAAACTGTTAGAGCCATGGATGTACTCTTTCCAAAGATTGGAGAAATCATTGGTGGTTCTGAACGTGAAGCCGACTATGATAAGCTGTTAAATCGTATCAATGAGCTGAAGATTCCGATGAAAGATATGTGGTGGTATTTGGATACACGTCGTTTCGGAACCGTACCTCATTCCGGATTCGGACTAGGATTCGAACGTTTGTTGCTGTTCGTAACCGGAATGACAAACATTCGCGATGTGATTCCGTTCCCACGTACACCCAAAAATGCAGATTTCTAAAAAATAAATCTGCAAAAGGGAAAGGGAATGCCTTTATAACAAAATGAGCACGGATTTCACCGATCAGAATCGACAACTCTGAAAAGAATTTGTCGTTATCTCCGTGAAATCCGTGCTTTTGTATTGTTAAACAGGATTTTTATTCCTCTTCGCTCAAGTCAATAGGGATAGGTCTTTTGAATGCCTCTTTAAATGAAATCAACGTTTCAGTACGAGCTAATCCCAACGGTTGCAATTCATTGTGAATAATACTAAGTAAGTGCTGATTGTTTTTTGCATAAATCTTGATAAATAGATCATATTGCCCCGTTGTATAATGACATTCAACAACCTCGGGTATTCCTTTCAAAGCTTCAGTTACAGCAGGGAACTGTCCTGGCGATTTGAGATACAAACCCATATAAGCGCAGGTTTCGTAGCCAACTTTTGTATTATCAACAGTAAACTCTGAGCCTTTGATAACGCCCAGATTATAAAGCTTCTGAATGCGCTGATGGATAGCAGCACCTGAAACATTACATTCTCTAGCAACTTCCAAAAAGGACATGCGAGCATTTCCTATGATAAGTTTTAAAATTTTCTCGTCTAATTCATCTAATTGATGGTGTGCCATAATTGTACTTTTATTAATTCAAAATTGAGCATCAGTTACAAAAATAGCAAATTTAGAAAATAAAAGTATCATTTCATGACTATTTATTTTGAATTAATAACTAATAAGAAGGATAGACTATACTCAATTTACAAAATGGATAATAAAATACAGATACAACACAAATCCTTCCATGAAATGGAAAATAAGGATAAGGCTCTTTTAAGGAAAACATACGAAGAATCTTTTCCGCATAATGAACGAAGAGACTTCTTGTTGTTAAGCAATCTGGCAAAAGAAGAAAAGAGATTTCAAATAAGTGGCTTATACAAAGAGGAAGATTATGTCGGTTTCATTTCGCGATGGGATTTTGATTCATTCCTTTATATTGAACACTTTGCCATTGAAGCTTCACTAAGAAATCATAAGATTGGATTTACTGCATTAAAACAATTTGTAGAGACACAAGACAAACCCATAATACTAGAAGTTGAGATGCCTTACAACGAGCTTTCAGAACGAAGAATAGGCTTCTATAAACGAATGGGATTTGTATTAGATAATCATATTTACTTCCAACCTCCATACCACAAAACAGATGGCTGGTTTGAGATGCGACTAATGTCGTATGGAAAAATCGACTTAGAGGAATCTTTTGGAGATATACGTGATTGCTTATATAAAAATGTATATAGCGTTGTTGGAGTAACAAAGTAAAGAGCAAAAAAAAGGCGGGGTTATAAAACTCCGCCTTTTCTTTTTACATATATAGTTAATTCTGAGCCTTGCGAGCTGAATAACTAATCTTCAATGCATAAGCTTCACGAAGAGCCTGCTTTACATCTGTTATAACACCCATCTTGGTGTCTTTATCAGCCTTGATAGAAACAGTCATATACGGCTGGTCCTCTTCCTTCATACTTGACTTTTCCTGTGCAATATAATCCTGAATTTCAGAAACCTCAGCGAATTTATCATTCAACTGAAGACGTGTTTCAGAACCCATCTTTGCAACATATTCCTGAGTTGGCTTACCAATATAAAGGAATGTTACCAAAGATTTCTTTTCCAACTTCTGAAGTTCGGTTGCAGCAGGAGCATGAAACTCTACTTTCAATGTTACTTCACGAATAGTTGTTACCATCATGATGAAGAACAAGAATGCGAATACCAAGTCAGGTAGTGATGATGTATTTAATTCGGGCATTTCACGACCGCCCGCTTTACTAAACTTTCCCATTACTTCTTAGCACCTCCATAATTTTTAGGTTCTGCTTCAGATATATTTTGTTTGTATATCATCTGCACAGCCGTTTGTTGATCATCATTCAAATCTGCAAATGCTTTTCCAAATTTCTTTTTGGAAATACCATCTCTCAATTCATTATAGGCTCTAACCAATTCGTTCTGAACACTGATGTAGGCAGCATATTGAGTACCACGGTCGTTCTGCAAAGAGATTACATGATTTTTTGTAACCATTTGCTTTCCGAAGAAAGGTACATCAACTTCAACCTTTTCAGGTAAAGAAGGATCATTGTTTGGATTATCAATAAATTCCTTAACCTTATCTTTCAAATTCTTAATATCAATATAGTCGGTTCCGCAGAGGACCTGATTGTTACTGTTAATCAGGACGACGAGCAAATTTCTCTTCTTGATATCAAGTGCTTCATTCTTCTTTTGGTCTTTAGGTACAGGAGGTGGTAAACGTCTTGGTAAACCTTGGTCTGTATCCATTGATGTAGTAATAAGGAAGAAGATAAGCAACATGAAAGCAATGTCGGCAGAGGAAGATGCGTTCATCTGAGGAACTTTTCTCTTTTTTCCCATATCGCTTTTTGTTTTATCAATTCATTATTACTTTTTATCTCTGTCTCATTTTCCTAATCTGACCCCAAATAATCGCCAAAACGATTAATGCGAACAAAACTACAGAAGAATACAACCACATATCGGTTACTTTCAACCAGAACGGGATATTGTATGTCTGTGAATCTGCGTTCAAACTCTTGATTGGTGTTGCATCACCCATAGAATATGTTACAATCAATAAGATTGCAAACAAGATGAGGACAACGAACGACCGCAAGGCATTCTTAGGATTCGTCTTTAAAATAGAGATAAATTTAGCCACTGCAAATATCAACATGACAACCAGTGTAATAACGAACATCAAATATGTCCAGTTAAGCAGCAGGTTGGTGTTTACATAATCTTTGTTCTCTGCGGCAGGATCTACTACACCACCGCCGAAAAACAATCCAAGAACGACAATTGAAA
Source organism: Tannerellaceae bacterium (assembly GCA_036734445.1). Classification (GTDB taxonomy): domain Bacteria; phylum Bacteroidota; class Bacteroidia; order Bacteroidales; family Tannerellaceae; genus Parabacteroides. The sequence goes on along the minus strand of DAIMYP010000008.1, from coordinate 65,105 downwards.
GTATAAAGCATACCAACAATGTCCAGCTGGATATTTTTCTTATCTTAGTTACTGCCATAATTAATTACTTTTTGAATTTGAGGTTGTACTTAATAACCATATCGAGCAACGTTACAGATGCATCTTCCATTTGGTTCAGAAGAGCCTCAAGTTTGCTCAACAAATAGTTATAGAAAAGCTGAAGGATCAAAGCGACGATCAAACCGGCAATGGTTGTGATCAAGGCAACTTTCATACCACCAGCAACAACCGTCGGGCTGATATCACCAACTTGTTCGATTTTATCGAAGGCCATTACCATACCAACAACTGTACCTAAGAATCCGAGTGACGGAGCCATTGCGATGAACAATGTAACCCAAGAAAGGTTCTTCTCAAGAAGACCGCCCTGAACACCACCGTAAGAAGTAATAGCTTTATCAACAACATCGATACCCTGATCCAATCTCATCAAACCTTGATAAGCGATAGAAGCGATAGGGCCTCTTGTATCACGTGCAATAGCTTTTGCACCTTCTACATCACCTTTATCCAATGCATCTTCAAGAGATTTCAAGAATTTGCTTGTGTTAATCTCTGACAAGCTGTAATAGATAATTCTTTCCAAGCAGAAAGCCAAACCAAAAATCAATACAATAGCGATAGAGCTCATGAAGTCTGCACCACCTTCGATGAACTTAACCTTTATTGCCTGATACATACCACCTTCTGAAGCTTGTTGAGCTCCAGCAGCAGCTGCCTGAGCACCGGCTGCAGCGTCTTGTGCAAATGCAACAGTTGAAAAACCAAGGGCACATAAACCCATAAATGTTTTTACAAAATACTTTTTCATTGTGTGTTTAATTTTTTAAGATTAATAATTCTCTTATTTATTCTTATTTTTTAATTGTTAATCAATATTACTCATGGCATTCGAGAAGCGGAGAAAGCGGGATTCGAACCCGCGAAACCCTTTAGGAGTTTACACGCTTTCCAGGCGTGCCTCTTCAACCACTCGAGCATCTCTCCGAAGCAGGCCGCTGCCTTCTTCTTTAAAACGAGCGCAAAATACGAAATATTTTTGCACATGCTATCGTTTGAGTGCACAAATCTATACTTTTTACGTGACATATACACCATTTCTGACAAAAATAATTTTTTGACCCCAAAAAATTTCATTTTCAAGCCCCCTTCTTCACTAATTTAAATAGTTTTATAGCATTATTGCGGGTCTTTGAAGCTACTTCCTCTATTGGTAACTGATAGGTGATTGCCACTTTTTCAGCTGTTTTCCATATATAAGATGGTTCATTTCTCCGCCCCCGATAAGGGACAGGTGCCAAATATGGAGCATCCGTTTCCAAAACGACGCGGTCGAGAGTCATTTGGCTGACTATTTCCGACAGTTTGGAATTTTTAAAAGTGATAACACCGTTAATGCCTACATAGAATGTGCTTAATTTTTTTACTTCATCGAGTTCTTCATTTGTACCGGTAAAACTATGAAAAACGCCCTTTAGCTTTTCGGCTCCAACCTTATGGATTGAATTAAAAACTTCGGGGTATGCATTACGAGTATGTATAGCCACAGGAAGATCCAGATCTATACTCCAACGGAGTTGTTCCTCGAAAACCTCTATTTGTTCCTTTTTAAACGTCTGATCCCAATACAAATCAATGCCGATTTCTCCTATTGCGCAATACGAGCGCTTGGTTAAGCAGGCTTCTGTTGCTGCCAGTGCTTCGGCATAATGACTATCAACACTGGTCGGATGGAACCCCATCATGGGAAAAGCATAATCAGGATAACGATCGCATAAGGCATGAAGTCGTTCGACAGTCGTCAGATCAACATTCGGCAAAAGCAATGCATCGATTCCAGAAGATTGGGCGACAGATATCAGCTCATCCTGTTCGGGGTCGAACTCTTCCATATATATATGGTCGTGTGTATCTATCAGTTTCATTTTTATGATTGACGAATCATCAGACGATTGCTCAGTTCTTCCAAGCCCGTTTTTCTTTCAGCAGGGACTCCGACTTTCGAAAGATGGATCATTGCCCGGTCGCAACATTCGCGAATCTTTGCTTCAGAGAGTTCTTTTAGACAGAGATCATTATATAATTGTGTGACAGTAGTAATCTTTTCTTTCGGATCGAACACGTCTTTTTCAATCCAAGTTATTAAATTTTTTCTTTGTTGGTCGTTGGATTTCTTAAGGGCATTGATCAGTAGGAATGTTTTTTTATTACAAAGAATATCACCACCGATATTTTTACCAAAAGTAGCCGTATCGCCATAGACATCCAGCAAATCATCCTGCAATTGAAATGCGAGTCCCATTTGAATACCGAACTGGTACAAATTCTCTGCATCTGCGGCAGAAGCTTTCCCAACAACAGCGCCCATCTTCAGCGCACAGGCCAGAAGAACTGCTGTCTTAAGACGGATCATCTCGATATATTCGTCGACTGATACATCCATCCGCGATTCGAACTCCATATCATATTGCTGACCACCGCAAATCTGCAGTGCAGTGACTGTAAACAAGTCTAAAACATCTTTCAAAAATTCCGGTTTGGTCTCCCCTATCAATCTGTAGGCGGCAATAACCATTGCATCGCCCGAAAGTATAGCTGTATTATCATTCCATACTTTATGCACAGTCGGTTTGTTTCTCCGTTTGTCGGCCTTATCCATTAGATCATCGTGCAAGAGTGTGAAGTTATGAAAAACTTCCAGTCCTAAAGCCGGTTTGACAGCGTCTTCAAGATTATCGGAAAAAAGATTGCACGACATGAGAGTCAGTGCCGGTCTGAGTCGTTTTCCTCCCATTGACAGGACATACTCTATCGGATCATATAAACTTTTCGGCGGAAAAGGAAATTGCAAGTTCGTCACTTCCCGTTCAACCCGAGCTAATATTTCATTGAAACCTTCCATACATTAATATATATAATATATAATAAACAGAAAAGGCTGCACTTTACAGCAGCCTTTCCTTTTATAAGTTCACATGTTATTACTGAAGTCTGAATGTTACAGGCACGGTATATTTAACACGTACTGGTTTACCTCTCTGTTCACCTGGTTTCCACTTAGGCATGCTGTTGATCACACGGAGTGCCTCTTTATCCAAAGATGGATCGACACCACGAAGAACCTGAGCATCTACGATTGAACCATCACGGTTAACAACGAATGAGCAAGTTACACGACCTTGAATACCATTTTCCTGTGCGATAACCGGATATTTGATGGATTTTGACAAGAACTGAAGCAAAGCAGCTTGTCCACCCGGGAATTCCGGCATTTTTTCTACAACGGTAAAGATAGGCTGTGCTGACTCTTCCTCTTCTTCATGAACGGCTGCTGGCGGTGCTGTATAAGTCTGAGTCTGTACACTTGCCTGGTTATCCTCTGAAGACATCAAATTGACATCAGCCAATTTAACGTTATCATCAACTACGTGTAATGCATCGGCAACAACGACCGGTGCAGCTGCTGGTGGTGGTGGCGGCGGGGTATCCTGCTTTGTGATTTCCACTTCCTCCTCAGCTTTAACATCAGCTACGCCTTGTTCAGCTGAAGCTTGATAATCTTGAGTTTGCCACTCAAAGCCGACGAACAATACAGCAAGACCTACAACCATACCCAAGAGGATACTGGTCAATTTGCCATGCTCCAAGTCCGCTTTCGGTGATTTCTTAATTTCCATATATTTAATGTTTAATATGTGTTTTCATACGGCACAAAGATACAAATAATTTTTACTCGTAGTCTTAAAAGAAAAAAATTGTTCGGATTTTTACTTTTTTTCTCACTAGAACAATAAAAATTCGTCTCGTCACATACCTTTTCTTCATTTTCTGCGTTTCTGTAATGAAGTCTGTGTGACTTCGAGTTCGTTTATATATGTCATTTTGATCGGAACATGAGGAATTTTATTAGTATACTTCTTTTTTCTCTCTTTATGCAAACGGTTGTCGCTCAAACGGGGGACGAAGTTTTTACGTTTCTGCGCTATCCCACTTCCGCCCGAGCAAATGCTTTGGGAGGCAATACGGTGTCGTTGGTAGAACGCGATCCTTCGCTGATTTTTCATAACCCGGCGCTGTTGGGGGGCGAAATGGACGGTATGGTAAACCTGAATTACATGAATTATATCTCAGATATTAATGTAGGAAGCGTGCTCTATACCAAAGCAATTAAAGAAAGAGCATCCTGGGGAGTTGGTGTCACCTACTTCAGCAACGGGAAAATAAAAGGAATGACTTCCGAACAGGTATCTACAGGCGATATAATGGCAAAAGATATCAATGTGAGCGGATTTTTCGCTTACGAACTTTCTGACCGCTGGCGTGGCGGAACTTCGTTCAAGTTTCTTTATTCAAGCATGGATCCGTACTCATCGTATGGCATCGCCGTTGATGCCGGACTGAGTTATTATGACTCTGAAAAGAATTTTTCGTTCGGATTCGTATTCAAAAATATTGGCGCACAGCTGAAACCCTATGAAGACAAACGCCAAAAGATGCCTTGGGATATTCAGATGGGAATCAGCAAACAAATGGCGCATGCACCGATACGCTTCTCCGTCACTGCCATGTATCTGAATCGTTGGAAGTTCAATTATATCGACGATACTGACAAGACTTATACCGGCGATAACTTTTCGAAGAGTCTGTTCAAGCACCTCGTATTCGGCGTTGATTTTATACCTACCGAAAACTTCTGGGCAGGAATCGGCTACAATCCCAAACGGGCTCTCGACATGAAACTGAACGGCGGAAATGCTTTCTCCGGATTTTCGGGTGGCGCAGGTGTTAAAATCAAAACGATTGATGTGGGTGTATCTGTTGCCAAATATCATCCATCCGCACTCTCATTCATGCTCACTGTATCTTACACCCCTAAGAGTTTATAATTCCATTCGATAGAGATTGTATCTTCATTCAATAGAAACATGCATTTGATAATTATGAAAATACAAGATCATAATTATCAAAATATATTTTGACATATATCAAACGAATTATTCATTTGAATCAAAGAAGACTTTACTTCGAAAGAAAGCTCTCATAAATTCGAATAAAATATCAAGAATGTATAAAAACAAATAAGTTTGTTTTGTTCTGCCCTCGACTTGCATTACCTTTGCTTCACTATACATATTGATAATATATATCGTAACAAATGAAAAAAATTATCATAGCCATCGACGGTGTTTCGTCAACAGGCAAAAGCACGATGGCCAAAGATTTGGCTAAGGAATTAGGCTATACATATATAGATACCGGAGCCATGTATCGCGCCGTAACATTATACAGCCTGCAAAATAAACTCTTCACGAATGGAGAAGTTAACCAGACCCGTTTGGCCGAAGAAATAAACTACATCGATATCACTTTTCATTATAATCAGGAAACCGGAAGACCTGATACCTATTTGAATGGTACCAATGTAGAGAAAGAAATCCGCAGCATGGAAGTAGCCAGTCATGTAAGTCAGATTGCCGCTTTAGGTTTTGTACGTCGTGCGATGGTGGCTAAACAACAGGAAATGGGTAAAGAGAAAGGCATCGTCATGGACGGACGCGACATTGGAACGACCGTATTTCCGCATGCAGAAATGAAAATCTACGTCACCGCCAGTCCTGAGGTACGCGCTCAGCGCCGTCTGGACGAACTGAAATCCAAAGGCGAAAGCACCTCAATCGAAGAAGTGCTCGAAAACATAAAGATGCGCGATCACATCGACATGACCCGTTCAGAGAGTCCGCTCCGCAAAGCCGACGATGCTATCGAACTGGATAATTCAAACATGACCATTGCCGAACAAAAGGAATGGCTGCTACAGAAATACTATGATAAATGTAGAGATTGACAAAAACTCCGGATTTTGTTTCGGTGTTGTCACAGCTATAAAAAGCGCTGAACACGAACTGGCGAACAGCGACAAGCTGTATTGTCTGGGCGATATCGTGCATAACAGTCTGGAGGTTGAGCGTCTGGAAGCCATGGGATTACAAACAATCGAGCATGATACGTTTGCCCAGTTGAAAGGCGAAAAGGTATTGTTGCGTGCACACGGCGAACCGCCCTCTACTTACGAAACAGCTCTCAGAAACAAAATTACGATTGTAGATGCCACCTGCCCCGTTGTGCTGCAACTCCAACGCAAGATACACAAGTGTTACGAAGAGACACGCGACCAAAATACACAAATCGTTATTTATGGGAAGAAAGGTCATGCCGAAGTAAACGGGCTTGTCGGACAAACAGAAGGTACAGCAATCGTTATCGAAAAGATTGATGATTTGGATAAACTGGATTTCAACAGCAATATACGCCTCTTTTCGCAAACGACTAAATCGCTGGATGGCTTCCGTGAGATTGTTGCCGAAATTCAACACCGAATGCATGAAGGTGTAAATTTCGAATATTTCGACACCATCTGTCGTCAGGTTGCCAATCGGCTCCCGAATATCAAGGCCTTTGCTTCTAAACACGATTGGATATATTTCGTTGCAGGCACAAAAAGCTCCAACGGACGCATGCTGTTTGAAGAATGTAAAAAAGCCAACCCGAACACGATATTCATCTCCGATGTCGAAGAGATCAAAGAACCGCTACCCCAAGATGTAAAAAGCGTTGGAGTGTGTGGTGCCACCTCAACTCCCAAATGGCTAATGGAAAAAGTGGCTATAAAAATACGCGAATTGACCAATTCAAAGTAGGCATAATTTTGAAGTAAAAAGAGTACAGTTGGTAAATAATGCGTATTTTTGTCGAAACAAAAACTAAGGCATTATGTCTGCAATTAAGTGTATTGGCATTTTAACATCCGGAGGTGATGCTCCCGGAATGAACGCTGCAATTCGTTCGGTTACGCGTTCAGCCATTTATAACGGATTAGCCGTTAAAGGTATTTATCGTGGTTACAAAGGTTTAATCAGTGGAGAAATTGTAGACTTCAAAACTGAGAATGTGAGCAACATCATCCAACGTGGCGGTACAATATTAAAAACGGCACGAAGCATGGAATTCAAAACACCGGAAGGTAAAAAACAAGCATACGATAAATTGCGTGAATTCGGTATCGATGCACTCGTTGCAATTGGTGGTGACGGTACGCTGAAAGGCGCACGCGAACTTGCACAAGAGTTTGATTTTCCGATTGTTGGACTTCCAGGAACTATCGATAACGATTTGTTTGGCACTGATGTCACTATCGGTTACGACACTGCTTTGAATACGATTGTTCAATGTGTAGATAAAATACGCGATACAGCAACTTCGCACGATCGACTGTTCTTCATCGAAGTAATGGGTCGTGATGCAGGATTTCTGGCACTAAACGGAGCTATCGCTTCCGGAGCCGAAGCTGCAATCATTCCTGAAATTTCCATGCAGAAAGACCAGTTGGCTGAAATGATTGAGACCGGTTTCCGTAAATCCAAGAACAGCAGTATCGTTCTTGTAGCCGAAAGCGAAGTGACAGGTGGTGCGATGGGTGTTGCCGAACGTGTAAAGAAAGAGTATCCGCAGTTTGATGTTCGTGTTTCAATACTGGGACACCTGCAGCGTGGCGGTTCTCCAACGGCACAAGATCGTATTTTAGCCACACGAATGGGTGTTTGCGCTATTGATGCACTTCTGGACGATCAGCGAAATGTGATGATGGGTATTCAAAACGACGAAATCGTTTATGTTCCATTCTCAAAAGCCATCAAAAACGACAAACCGATTAATCCGGTTCTTTTGGATACGCTTCGTATTTCTTCTATTTAATTATAGAACAAATAATAATGCATAAAACTGTTTTTTTATGTTGTCTGTTGCTTAGTGCTTTTTGTCAAGCTCAGAGTTTTAAGTTCGATTTTACAACGAACAAAAGCGTAAAGAATGGGGCAATCAAGATAACGCCTCAGAATCTTTACAACGACAATATCGGTTACGGTTATGATTTACAACCGGCACCGGCAGCAATAGCAAAAGTTCCGTTCTTCTTTTCTGTAAAAGTTCCGGATGGCAATTATAAAATTACAGTTACTTTAGGCAATAAGAAACAGAAGGCGTTGACGACTGTACGAGCCGAATCGCGCCGTCTGTTTCTTGAAAATATAGTGACAAACAAAGGTGAACTCAAAACATTCACTTTCACTGTCAACAAGCGCGACTCAATTATTAAAGATAAAGAAGTCGTCAAACTGAAACCTCGCGAACGTGGCAAACTAAACTGGGACAATAAGTTAACTTTTGAATTCAATGGAAAATCCCCTGCTGTTAGCGAGCTTTCCATAGAAAAGGCGAGCGACAACGTAACCACACTATTTCTTTGCGGCAATTCAACGGTTGTTGATCAAGATAACGAACCATGGTCAAGTTGGGGACAAATGATTCCTCGTTTTTTCGACGAACATGTCTGTATAGCGAATTATGCAGAAAGTGGTGAAAGTGCAAATACTTTCATTGAAGCCAAAAGATTGGAAAAAGCATTGACCCAAATGAAACCGGGTGATTATATTTTTATGGAATTCGGTCACAATGATCAGAAGCAGAGAGGTCCCGGCAAAGGCGCTTATTACTCATTCATGACCAGTCTGAAAATTTTTATTGACGAAGCTGTTTTACGAGGAGTTCATCCCGTACTCGTCACTCCAACACAACGTAGAAGTTTTGACAAAAACGGTAAAATTCAAGAGACACACGAAGATTATCCGGATGCCATGCGCTGGCTTGCAAAAAAGGAAAATATTCCTTTGATAGAACTGCACAATATGACACGCGCTCTTTACGAAGCATTAGGCGTGGAGAATTCAGTTAAAGCGTTTGTGCATTATCCGGCAAATACTTTTCCACAACAAACAGAAGCGCTGGCTGACAACACACATTTCAATCCTTACGGAGCATACGAAATTGCCAAATGTGTCATCGAAGGGATGAAAGGAAACCATTTCGATTTCGTCAAATACTTACTTCCCGATTATAAGGAGTTCGATCCCGCACATCCTGATGATGTGCAAGAATTTCATTGGGACAACAGTCCTTTCACAGAAGTTGAAAAACCAGACGGAAATTGATTTCTACTCCTTTCCAGATATATCTTTCAGGAAAAGATCCATCATCCGTTTTGCTGCGACAAACGAACTTATCTCGTTATTAAGAACCTGTTTTTCAGTAATTCCAAGCATTTCGACTACCGACGGATTATTATAGAACGTTTCACGCAATGTATTGTTTATACTTTCGTACATCCAATACTTGGCTTGCTCATTACGTTTGGCATAAAAATAACCGTTATTCTTGGTATACGCCATATACTCGTCAATCATATCCCAGATCTCCTTAATACCAATATTATAGTATCCGGAATAAGTAAGCACTTTCGGAATCCATCCGGATTCTGCAGGTGGAAACAAATGCAGAGCATTACGGAATTGAGCAGCAGCAAGTTTTGCTTTCTCAATATTATCACCGTCAGCCTTATTTATCACAATACCATCAGCCATTTCCATGATTCCTCGCTTGATTCCCTGCAGTTCATCTCCTGTCCCGGCCAACTGAATCAGTAAAAAGAAATCGACCATCGAATGGACAGCGGTTTCACTCTGACCAACACCAACCGTTTCAACAAAAACCGTATCGAATCCCGCAGCTTCACAAAGAATAATCGTCTCACGTGTCTTACGGGCAACTCCACCCAAAGATCCTGCTGTTGGTGAAGGGCGAATAAAAGCATTCTTCTCGCGCGACAAAGCTTCCATTCGGGTTTTATCTCCTAAAATACTGCCTTTAGAACGTTCACTACTCGGATCAATAGCCAAGACAGCCAATTTGTGACCTTGACCGATCAGGTGCATTCCAAAAACATCAATAGATGTACTTTTACCTGCTCCAGGAACACCGGTAATACCAATTCTCACCGATTTTTCAGCATAAGGCAAACATTTTTCAATAATTTCCTGAGCGATCTGCTCATGCTCATATCGTGAACTCTCAACCAAGGTAACTGCCTGACTAAGAATAGTAATATTCCCTTTAAGAATACCTTCTACAAATTCGGAAGGTGTATATTGTTTTCTTTGAAGTCTTTTCTTCAAATAAGGATTCACAGTAGGAAGTGACTCAATACCTTGATTCACTTTCAATCCTTTATACTTTTCGTCATTTTCAGGATGTTCCATATAATCTTTATTTATCGGCTGTAACCTTTACCAAACGTACCGGGCCGGTCGGATCGTTACATACAATCGTAACAAGTGTTTCTAATCTTGTAAGTATTTCTTTGGGGCGCATCGTCACTTTCAGCGAAGTAGATGAACCTGGTTTAATCTCTCTTTTTCCGCCTGTAATAGCTACTCGCGGATCATCGCAAGTGGCACTGTAAATAATAAGCGTAGATCTTCCGGTATTTGTAATTCCAATCAAACCTGAAACTTTCGCACCAATTAAGGGAATACGACTCTTTCCTGAAGGCAGTTTGCCAAATTCCAATAAGGTACCTGATAACTGCGCAGTTGAAGCTTTTGCACGATCTGCATTCGAAAGTTTATTAAAATTGTCAATCACATTTGCAGCGAATGACAGATTCTCGTTCACTTCTTTCTGTCCGATACTTCTTACCGTAACCGGTATTTCACAAGTAACGCGACCTTTACGACGAACATCTTTTGCATTCATCAGGATTGTAATCTCACCAACTTCTTCAGGTGCTAGTTTTGTCGGTTTAACCTCTACCAACAGATAATGTGGGAGTTTTCCGAAATGAACAGTCAAAGATGTTTTTCCACTATTTGTAATGCTAACATGTTCTGCTAAAACCTCTTCACTACGGATACTACTGATAAGAATATTCTTCATCTCGATTTTCATATCCCCAATATTATAAGGATACAAAAATTCGGGTTTAATGCCTTGACCAATCACATTTCCCTTAATAGCCAAATTATAGAAACCTTTGCCTCCATTGCTATAGATTGTGATAGTTTTGTAAAATGGTCCGGGGCGACCTTTAGGATTGTAAGTGACTTTTACATTCCCTGTTTTTCCTGCAGCTATAGGTTCTTTTGACCATTCCGGTTGAGTGCAGCCGCAAGATGCTGTGATTCTTGTAATAACTAACGGACCTGTGCCTGTGTTTTTAACAACAAAAACATGGCTTGCCAATCCGTCCTCTTCATTAATGTCTCCAAAATTATAAACTAATTCGCTAGAACTGATCTGTGCAACGCTTTGAGCCTTTATATTAAGGTTTAAGGCAAACGATAATATAAAGGCTACAAAACATATAAATTCAAGATGCTTCTGCATACTAAATTCTGCGTTACATCTTGTTATTCTTCTACTTCTCCGCGTATTGTAAGAATATAACTACCTTTCTTACCATTGCTGTAGATAGAAACTGTCTTTGTAAAAGGACCCGGGCGATTCTTAGGATCATAGATCAGTTTTACATCGCCGCTTTTACCTGGAGCAATCGGCTCTTTCGTCCATTCAGGAGTTGTACAGCCACAAGAAGCAATCACACGCGTCAAAACCAACGGAGCATTACCTGTATTATCAATTTTGAATACATGCGATACAAAGCCCGCTGATTCTTTTATCTTTCCAAAATCGAATGATGTTTCTTTTGCTGAAATAACTGCCTGTTCAGAGGCTGCCTGCTGTGCAGAAGCCAACCCCGTTGTCAGCAAAAATGCCATTAAAAATAAAATAACTCGTTTCATTTTCTTTCCTATTTAGCTATTGTTTTATAACCATCAATCAGTCATTCTTAATAGAAGTGACTTATTTTGCTTGCAAAGATAATGCAAGTTAAGAGCAGAACAAAACAAACTCGTTTGTTTTTTGTGCCAGAACGCATATAACAAACTCACTTGCTTTATATTCCAGAACTCCCCATAATTCAACTTCTAAAGTTTTTCACTACCTTACAACGACCGTCCCTCCTTCTGTATGCGACACATATTCAGGAGCATATAGACATTGTATCGTACTTATTCCGCTTGTAAATTGTCCTTTCCGAGAAATGTATCCCGAATATTCCAACACGTATGTTCCCTGTGGCAGACGATCAAAGAAAAAGTTTTCAGAAACATCCGTTGGTGATTCGTAATACCAAACTCTATCCCTATAAACAGTTCTGGAAACTTGATTGTTCGCTTCAAAAAATCCCGCATGCAAATCTTTCAGGAAAACATAATTCATTTCACGATCGGTTCGGACTGTTAAACGAACAACAATCTTATCACCCACTTTCAAAGATTGCGATGGACTGACGGCTTGCAACTGACGCTCAGAACCATTATTGGTTTCAATAAACAGTTTCTTCTCAACATTCAAAACGCCTTTTTTCTTTTCAACCTGACTCAGATCTGTAAAATACTGCTCATAAACAGCACCCCAAACAGGAGTGGATTGTTTCTTATGGATAGTAATAACATTTCCGGTCGGAGAAATGGATTCGCCTTGAACAGCTACTTTCAAATAACCTGTTCCAGTTTCGCCTTCATTAGAACTGAATATTTTATCTCCCCATTGAGCTATACATTCGTTGTTTACTTTCAACCAATCACTTCCAGTCAACAACAATGCATAAATAGCATTTACGGTTGAAGGAGCTGTTTCCCAATTCTGCGTTCGTTTTTGTATAAGCAGCCATTGCTTCAATTGATTTGTTTCTGTCAAAACAGGCGAAATCTCATGGAAGACCTCCATCAACAAACAATGTGTAGATATAGGAGAAACGAATGAATAACCTTCGCGACGATTATTTGCCCAATACATGCCTTTTTCGGATGAAATGGTAGCTGTTTTTCGTAGCCATGCCATTATATCTTTGACAATCTGTTCATTTCCATTGCGATGCAAAAGCAAAGCAATTTCACCCCGCCCATAATAAGAGAACTTATTCCAATTCCGTCGGGCGCTTTCCGTGTAGAAACGGATGGCTTCACGAGCGGAAGTTGGTTCAGGAATATCACGATAACTGCTGCGTACAAAAAGATAATTGAGCTGATCTCCTGTAAGTATAGCCTTCTGCCAAGATGAATCATACTTCTTCAAATCTTTAAAATCCTCCTGAATACGCTTATCCAAAAATTCAACAGCACGCTTTTGCATCATTCTTTCGTCTTCCGTATATTTCACAGCACCCAGTTTTTCCAACTGGCTCATTCCACCCAAAATATAACTGGTTATTTCACGACTTGCAAACATACCTTTGAACCAAGCCCAACCACCATCTGATGTTTGTTGCTGAATCAATTGCTGTAAAGCCGCATCACGCATCTGTGTTGCACGATTCATATCAAACAATAATTCAAGACGTTGTTTTTGCTCTGTTTCATTTTCGGCTTCCAAAACCCACGGTGTTTCCTGCAACAGAATCGTCTTCAACTCCTCATTCTTTTGCAAATTAGAATAAAGCGTAGAAGCAGTTCCACCTTTTGCTTTCCACTGACTGATCATTTGTTGGATACGCGGATTGGCAGATGCGATATAAGAAGCTAATGTATTTGTATAATAGGCATTAAACCATGATATAACATTATCATTATCCGGCTGACTTACAGTTGGCAATGCTTGTACTGCATACCAAATTGGATTGGCTGTCATTTCCAGCGTTATGCGATAAGGATTCCCTTTTTTCTGCAAATCGATCTGCGTCTGATCTGTGTCGAACAAGAAGAAAGGCTTGCTTTCGGTCACCATAATTTGACTTGAAAGAACGGGAATAAGATGTTGTTCTCCGTCACTACCTTGATTGGATTCAGCAATAATACGACAACCAACCAATCCACAATTAATAGCCGGAACTTTAAATTGCCAAATGGCAGTTGTTGTACTATCACCTTTCAATACAAACGGAACAGGATCCTCAGATAAACTGTTAATCAATCGGTTATCATCTGGATTAAATAGTTCTAAGCGTACCTTGCCATTTATCGTTTCTTTCAGTTGGTTGATGATTTGTGTTGAAACAGAAACTTCATCGCCTTCACGGAAAAATCTTGGCAAATTAGGAACGACCATCAGCGATTTGCTTGTTATCACTTCCTTGCTTAAATAACCATATTTCAAATCTTCTGTCTGCGCCATCAATTGCAATTTCCAAGTGGTATTACTTTCGGGTACTGTAAAGCTAAAGGCCGCATTGCCTTGTTCGTCAGTAGTCAGCACAGGATAAAAGAAGGCTGTTTCGGCAAAATTGACACGGAGTTTTTGTTGCGGTACGAGTTGCTCTGTACTATAAAATAAATCATCCGAAGATCTTTCATTATTTGCTGATTTCAAGGCAATCGTATTTTCAGACATGTCAACAGCCTTCGTTTCAGCCATTAGAGCCATCTCCGGTGCTGCCATCAATCCTTTAGAAGCATACATTCTTTGGAATCCAAATCTATTTCCACCCAAAAGAACATTCAGCCAGTTAATTTCCGAATAGGAATAATTGGTCACTGGCGAAGTCTTAATATTTGCAGCATCATCATCGCTTATTGACCCGAAAGAACTACCTTCTTCAAAAGTCGGAGAATAAAGATAGATCGGCCGTGTCGGATTAAACGCCCATTGGAAAAATCTTAATCTGTCTAAAGAAGCATCATACATGCTTGCCAAAAGTTCAGCTGAAACAGTTTTTCCATCGGCATCGGTAAGATGAAATTTCCAACTTTCCTTATTACCGGGCAATAAATGGTCGCGAAATGTTTCTGTACAGATAGACAACTTCTTATCCGGAAGCCGACGCGTTATTTCAACCTGTTTATTATACATCTTCCCATCTTTTACAAATGTAAGAGAAACGGTAAAGCCGTCGCCATCGCTTTCTTTGAAGGGTATGGTGAAGGTTCGATTTTCTACGCTCAAGGAAGTTGTCATCCGCAGTACACATTTGCCGGTCGAAGAGAATATTTCATATAAAACATAGACATTCTCATCGGAAGTGCCGAATATAAACGTTGCATTTTCACCCGGTAAGCATTGTGTATGAAGATTAATTACTCTAGCATGCGTAAATACAGGCGGACGTTTATCATCCTTCGAATATAAAATGAAATCACAATGAGAAGTTACGTCTTTGCCATTTTTGTCAGAAACTTTAGCTTCAAAACGATAACGACCGGAAGGTAAATCACGAAATGAATATGCAGTGATAGGCTTTTCCGTAGTAAAGCGACCGGAAAGTTTCTTAGCTCCAACCTGATAAGTTTCATCACCATATAAATCCTTTTTTAGGGGTAAATCTGACAATGAATAGACAATATAGGTACCTTCTGCAGCAATTTTTTTAGAATTCATAGTATAAGCTAATATTTCCACTGACGCTGAATCGCGATCCATCTCTTTATCCTTCGGATTTAAAACCAGCATAATTCCAGCATCACCTACATTAAAGGAATAACTCGTTTCTTGAGTTTCTCCCTTACTATCAGTCACCGAAACATTCAAATCATAGCCTTGACATCCATTATCATATATCTTCAACAACTGCTCATAATCAGAGTCTTTCTCTGGGACAAATGTTATCGAAAATTGACCTTTATTATCTATTTGAGTTACGCCATTTGCTACTTGAGTATCTTGAGGATATTCATAGTTATAAAAGAATCTGAAAGGACGTTTATTTATACGCCAACTAACAGATCCTGACTGCAAAGGAACACTAGAAAAGGTTTGTGCATTTCCTTTTATAATGACAACTTTGCCAAAAGTCAATTCATCTTTTAAAGGTGTAACATCAACCTTGAATGATGGACGTCTATATTCTTCAACGCGAATCGTTGTACTGGCATTTTCTGACAAAATT
Source organism: Tannerellaceae bacterium (assembly GCA_036734445.1). Taxonomy (GTDB): domain Bacteria; phylum Bacteroidota; class Bacteroidia; order Bacteroidales; family Tannerellaceae; genus Parabacteroides. Next base: position 49,312 of record DAIMYP010000008.1, on the reverse strand, counting down.
GTAAACTCGCCGTTCAAAGCCTTTTGCGGAATTGTAAACTCGCCATTAAAAGACCCAAACTTATTCGTTTTCAATGTTTTTTTAGCAACTTCTTTACGGTTAGCATCACGAAAAGTTACATCAAAAGTATGATTTGGAACAACATGCGGATTATCAGTAGATCTTACATAGGCAATACCTTTAAAATATACCGTTTGGTTCGGGCGATAGATATTTCGGTCGGTAAAAAGCGAAAGACTCACCTGTTCTTCATTCTGTGTTTGGATGTAATCATGGTAATAATAAACGGGCGATGCAATAGCAGCTGTATCATCCTTCAACACAGGACGAACGCAATCAGCTTTAGACTTTTCAGGTAAAAAAGCTAATCCAAAACGATCACTCTTCACCTCTCCCGCTTTTTCGGGGGAACCGTTACGCGAACTGTTTCGATAATAAATAACTGTTGCATCACTAACAGGTTTGCCACTTTCAAAATCAGTTACCAGTATATTCCACTTTCCTTCAGAATAGCGTTTTAATGCAGCCAAGCGACTGACACTGAAGCCACCCTCGACCGAAACATTCTCATTATCGGAAGCAACGACAAACTCATATAATCCTAACTTATCCATTGGAACCGTTAATGTTGTATCGTTCTGTATATAACTATTCTTCAACTTCAAATTGAAAGAGAGCTCTTTTACTAGTTCGCCATAGTGTTTAGGAGTACGATCATAATTGCGCCAAAGCATCGTTGGAGTTCTCTGACTTTTATAAATACGCACCGAAACATGATTTACATTATTATATTTGAGAGCAATCGTTAAATTTTTTCCGGGATATACGTTCTGACTAGCTACAGTTGCGTTCAGAGAAGCCCGTTCCATCTCCGATAGCTTATTCTGTATCACGCTCATTCTATTGTATTTGGGATAGAGTTTTATAGCTTCTTTACAGAAGTTATAAATCTTTGTCTGCATGGAATCGCGACCAGCTTTATCAGATCTGTTGAAGGAATTATCCGACTCCAACAAGGATAGTTCGGCAATCTTTATTTCTGCGCCAAAAGAATCTTTTCCATAAACAGCATACAAACTATCTAATGCAGCCTTGTATGCCGATCTATCATTATCCTTTCCATTATGGAGAAAGGATAGATAGTCAAGTTCAGCCATCAAAAGTGCTTTCTTATTTGAATCATGACGTCGGAAACCGAGTAAGGCTTCATACCAAGAAGCATCGGGTTGAATATCAATTGCACGATGCGTCAAAAAATCATATAATGTAGGGCGCAGTTCTGCCATGTCTGCCCCTTTATTCATAAACAATTCATACTTGCCTACTGACGTATGCTGCAACAAAAAAGCAGGTTGTAAAGAAGCATTCAGTTCCGATTTGATCTTTTCCTTAAATAAATTCGAAGTCCACTCACGGATATCCTCCGGAACAAAATCCTGCAAATCAGTACGTTGATTAATATCATAACGATGTTGCTGATAATAAGAATCATACATCTCGGCAGCCATTGAATGAAGTATGGCTACAGCAGCTGAATCTTTGCATTGTTTGACGTAAGAATCAATCTCATTAATAAGTTCAGGGAAGGCATCTGCATCTTTCTCCATCTGATCATTCATTCGAGCAATAATCGACTTTATCATTTGCGGTGGGTTTTGTTTTTTGAGGGTTGCTGTAATATTTTTTTTACTTACAGATTGTGTATTTGTTTTTACAACCATCGCCGTAGCAACAAATCCTACAATACAAAGAAGAACTATGAATAATGACTTTATTTTCATAATCTGAACATTTAACTGTTTAACAAATGAGTTTTAGATTAAGATGCAAAGTGAGAGCAAACGTTTGCAAATACGGGGTTAATAAAAAATAAATATCACTTGCGTACGTAAGTAATGAACGTGTACGCATATTTATTTTTCTCATCTGCCGGGAATTCTTCTCGTTCGGTTTCCTTCCAATCGTCTAAATTAATAAAGGGAAAGAAGGTATCGGCATCTTCAAAATCGTGATGCACACGTGTAATATACATCTTATCAACTATATCAATTGTCTCTGCATAAACATGGGCACCACCAATGATAAAGACCAATTCATCATCATTAAAAGTATGTAAAGCCTGATCCAAAGAAGAATAGACTAGACAATTAGGGTAATCAGCATCAGCACGAGTAGTAAGAACTATGTTTTTGCGGTTTGGCAAAGCACCTTTAGGCAACGATTCATAAGTACGACGTCCCATAATAATCGTATGACCCGTTGTTAATTCCTTAAAATGCTTCATGTCTGCTGGCAAATGCCACAATAATTGTCCATCCTTGCCAATGGCATGATTATCTGCTAATGCTACAATGATTGAAAGATTATTCATCGAAATTTCTTTTGAGGTTAAACAGCCACCGCACCTTTGATATGTGGATGTGGGTTATAATCGGTCAAGGTAAAATCTTCGTATTTAAAATCAAAGATATTCTTGACGTCCGGATTCAATATCATCTTGGGTAATGGTCGCGGTTCGCGAGTAAGTTGAAGTTTCACTTGTTCCAAATGATTTAAATAAATGTGTGCATCGCCCAAAGTATGAACAAAATCGCCTGCTTTAAGGCCTGTAACCTGAGCCATCATTTGCAACAACAATGCATACGACGCAATATTGAAGGGGACACCCAAGAAAATATCGGCACTTCGCTGATACATCTGGAGACTCAATCGACCATCGGCTACATAAAATTGAAACAAAGTATGACAAGGAGGTAAATTCATGTTATTCAAATCGCCCACATTCCAAGCACTTACAATCATGCGTCGTGAATTAGGTTCATTCTTGATAGTATTGACAACTTCAGTGATTTGATCAATATAGCCTCCTTTATAGTCAGGCCATGAACGCCATTGATAACCATAAATATGTCCCAGATCACCATTGGCATCCGCCCATTCGTCCCAAATGCTCACGCCATGTTCATGAAGATAATTCACGTTGGTATCGCCCTGCAAAAACCAAAGCAACTCATAGATGATTGATTTAAGATGCAATTTTTTTGTAGTCAAAAGCGGGAAACCATCGTCCATATTAAACCGCATCTGATGTCCAAAAACACTGATTGTTCCCGTTCCGGTACGGTCACCCTTAACTACTCCTTCATGAAGCACGCGCTCTAATAAATCTAAATACTGTTTCATCTCTTCTAATTTACAAGGGACAAATGTACAAAAATTACCTTTCACAAACTACAATAACTAAAAGAAAGCTCGAAGCGCAGTTAATCCCGCAATAATTATTATATTTGCCGCTATAGAAGAATATAACATTTTAATTTTAAGTATCAATGAAGAGACTGTTTATGGCAGCTATGGCATTATGCATCGCATTGTCAGGTTGCACAAAAAAAGTAGAAACGACCCTTTCCGGCTTAAATAAAGCCAACTTCGTTTCTGTAGTACAGAACAAGCAAACTGCCTTGTATGTATTGAAAAACAAAAATGGCGCTGAAGCCTGCATCACGAATTGGGGCGGACGCCTTGTCTCTGTTATGGTTCCCGACAAAAACGGAAAGATGACAGATGTTGTTTTAGGTTACGACAATATCAAACAGTATGTCGATCATCCTGACAACAATTATGGTGGAATCATCGGCCGTTATGGCAATCGTATTGCCAACGCTACATTCAAACTTGACAGCGTTGTTTATACGCTCCCGAAGAATAACAATGGTCACTGTCTACATGGTGGACCGGAAGGTTTCCACACCCGTGTTTTTGATGCAAAACAAATTGATGATCAGACATTGGAACTGACTTATCTTTCTAAAGATAAAGAAGCTGGTTTTCCTGGCAATCTGAATGTCAAAGTAACTTATAAATTGACTGACGACAATGCTATCGACATCAAGTATGAAGCAACAACTGATAAACCAACTATTGTAAACTTGACAAACCACAGTTATTTCAATTTGTCTGGTGTTCCGGGATCTCAGATTCTTGACCATGTAATCATGATCAATGCCGATACATATCTGCCTGTTGACTCAACTTTGATTCCAACCGCTGCCATGGATTCTGTAGCTGAAACTCCGATGGATCTGCGTATGCCAATCGCTGTTGGTACTCATATTGACGACACATTTCCACAGCTTACTTATGGCAAGGGTTATGACCATAACTGGATTCTGAATACCAAGGGCGACATCACAAAGGTAGCTGCCAAAGTTGTTTCTCCTAAGAGCGGTATTGTTATGGAAGTTTATACAACTGAACCGGGTCTTCAGTTCTATGCTGGCAATGCTATGAACAAAGCAGGTGACAAAGGTAAACTGGGTGTCGTTTATCCACATCGCGGAGCACTTTGCCTCGAATCACAGCACTATCCTGATTCACCAAACAAACCCACATTTCCAAGTGTAGTTCTCCGTCCGGGCGAAAAATACACAAGCGAATGTATGTACAAATTCTCGGTTGAGAAATAACAAAAACATTTATATAAAAAAGGCAGCTTTAACGGCTGCCTTTTTTATTTACACAAGAAATCACCAAGTGAAAACTTTCTATTGTCTATTTCTTAATATCTTTGCATTCAAATGCAAGAATAAACAGAAATAATCTTTGCTTCAAAATAAATACGTCAATGGCAGGCCTTTATATTCATGTACCTTTTTGTACCAAGCGATGCATCTATTGTGATTTCTTCTCGAACACAGAGATGAAATACAAGGCGCCTTATGTAGAAGCTATCATTAAAGAAATGTCTCTGCGCAAAGATTATCTTGAAGGAGAAGAAATTGAAACTATCTACTTTGGTGGTGGTACGCCATCACAACTTTCTCCAAGTGATTTTGCGCGTATCTTCGAAGCGATACAACAAACATTTATAGTCAAGAGAAACGCCGAAATCACTCTTGAAGCGAATCCGGATGATATAACTGAATATTCAGTAAAAGAATTTTGCAAGTTGCCTTTCAATCGTGTGAGTATGGGCGTGCAAAGCTTCAACGACAACGATCTGCGCTTCCTTAACCGACGACATGACAGCCATGAAGCACATCGAGCAGTAGAGCTTTGGAAAGAAAATGGAATTCATAATATCAGTATTGACCTGATTTACGGACTCCCGGGACAAACGCTAGAAGCGTGGAAAACCAATGTTAAAGAAGCAATCAAACTCAATATTCCGCATATTTCTGCTTACATGCTGACGTATGAAGAAGGAACTGCACTTTATAAAATGCTACAAGCGGGGAAAATCAAACCTGCTGACGACGATTTGAGCCTCGCTCTCTTCACTACCTTAATTAATATGTTGACAACAGCCGGATATATCCATTATGAAATATCAAACTTCGCCAAACAAGGATTCTTTTCACAACACAACAGTTCCTATTGGACAGGCAAAAAATATTTAGGACTTGGACCAGCGGCGCATTCCTATAACGGAAAAAACAGACAATGGAATATTGATTCTCTGCCAAAATATTTGGAAGGAATCAAAAATGAGCTACCTGTAACCGATGGTGAAATATTAAACCTTTTTACATGTTACAATGACTATATCGTCACACGAATGCGTACAATGTGGGGCATTAAATTATCTGATTTACAAAAACTTTTCGGTGACAATCTAAAGAATTACTTTTTTAAAGCTGCTCAACCCTATATAAAAGAACGACTTCTAATATACAACGAAGATATAATAAAGCTCTCAGAAAGAGGCATTTTTGTCTCTGACGGAATTATGAGTGACCTTATGTATGTGGACTAAAAGAGAACAAAAAGGCAGATTTCGACAACGAAACAGCAAATATCAAGGACGACCTCAAATTTTTTTTATAATTTTTTCAGCATAGAAATAATACAACGTAAAAATCTATTGCATATATTTGCAGCGTTAAAACAGAAGTAAAAAAAGTAGTGCCATATTTGTACATTATAGCAGGATGCAACGGCGCTGGAAAGACGACAGCCTCATTTACCATCTTACCGGAGATGCTGAAATGTAAGGAGTTCGTCAATTCTGATGAAATAGCGAAAGGACTTTCTCCTTTCAATGCGAGTAATATAGCAGTCGCAGTTGAAGCCAGTCGTATTATGTACAAAAGAGTTAAAGAACTAATCTCGATAGGCGAGACGTTCGCAATGGAAACTACTTTGGCTACCCGATCAGTGGTGAACTTGATACGGGAAGCACAAAGGGAAGGATATTTTGTAACGTTGCTATTCTTTTGGTTGAATACGCCAGAATTGGCAATAGAAAGAGTAAAAATGAGGGTTGCTGCCGGTGGACATGACATACCGGAGGAAACGATACGTCGCCGTTATGATGCAGGAATCCATAATCTTTTCGAACTTTATATCCCCATTTGTGATTACTGGATGATAACAGACAACTCCATGTCGCCAATGCAGATTATTGCAACAGGCTTCAGGAGTGACAAAAAGGAGATAGTTAATTCTGACATTTACAGTAAACTTGAACATCATGAATGAGCAAGAAGTAAGAGAATTTGAAGAGAACATTTTGAAAGGTGCTAACATTGCATTTCAGCGCTTAGTAAATCAAAAGAAAAAGGAAGACGGCGAGCTGGTCTTCTCACGTAACGGCTACATTTTCCGCGTTAAGGCTGCTGATTTGGACAAAGGAACTTTCTGAACACATATCATAAATTTTATATAAGGCTGATGATTCATAATCACCGGCCTTTTCTGTTTAAGGCTATTCATAACTATTATGTCAGAAGAAAACAATATAAAGATCGTTGGAGCAAGGGAAAACAACCTGAAGAACATCTCTTTAGACATCCCAAAAAAGAAGATTACCGTTTTTACCGGCGTCTCGGGTTCGGGCAAGTCGTCACTGGTTTTGGATACGATTGCTGCCTGTTCGCGGCGAGAACTTAACGAGACGTTTCCAAGCTTCGTACAACAGTATTTGCCCAAGTATGGTCGCCCGCACGTTGACAGGATTGAGCATTTGCCTGTGGCTATCGTCATCGACCAAAAGAAACCGGCGCCAAATGCACGTTCTACGGTCGGAACCTATACGGATATTTACGCACTGCTCAGACTGCTTTTCTCGCGTGTTGGCAAGCCTTTTGTAGGATACTCTGACACGTTCTCATTCAACCATCCGCAAGGACGATGCCAACGGTGCGACGGTCTAGGCGAAATCAGAGAACTGGATGTTCGGAAGCTTGTAGATTTCGACAAATGCCTGAATGATCCCGACGTGATACACTATGTTGCATTCCAGCCGGGCGAGTGGCGTTGGATACGTTATGCCAAAAGCGGACTTTTTGACCTCGACAAGAAAATTAAAGACTACACACCTGAGGAACTGAAGTTTTTCCTCTACTCTCCACAAATCCGACTGAAAAATCCACCCGTGGGCTGGCCGAAAACGGCAAAGTTCGAAGGGTTGGTGACACGTATGTATCGCAGTTGCATCAATTCAGAAGAAGGCAAGCTGCACATGAAAATGCTGGAGCCGATGCTTACGATGGGCGTTTGTCCCGACTGCGGCGGCACGCGCCTTAACGAAACCGTCCGCTCCTGCCGTATCAACGGAAAAAATATCGCAGAGGTGACAGCTATGGCAATTCCCGACATCTGTCAATGGTTAGAACAAATCAATGATCCATTGGGTGCAGATTTGAAGCAAGCCATCGGCGGCAGACTCGAAGCCTTACAGGAAATTGGTCTAGGTTACTTAACGCTCGACCGCAGTATGGGGACGCTCTCAGGTGGCGAAGCGCAGCGGTGCAAAATTGCTAAATATATCAACTCTGCACTGTCTGATATTTTATATATACTGGATGAACCCAGCGTCGGACTCCACAGCCACGACATTCACCTGCTGAAAGCTTCCGTACGCAAACTGCGCGACCACGACAACACCGTACTGCTCGTAGAACATCACAAGGAGATGATTCAGATTGCCGACCATGTAGTCGATATGGGTCCCGGATCAGGCATGGACGGCGGAAAGATTATTTTCGAAGGCTCATATCAGGAATTGCTCCGAAGCGGTACGCAGACGGGATTGATGATTGCAGAAAAGACACCGCTCAAGGCAAAAACGCGAAAACCTACGGGATGGTTTACCGTTGAACACGCGACGGAGCACAATTTGAAAGACCTGACTGTACGCCTGCCCTTGGGAGTAATGGCAGTTATAGCCGGAGTAGCCGGATCAGGAAAAAGTTCGCTGATGGATTGCTTCCGGCGACAGTGCAGCGACAAAGTGATATATATCAGCCAGAAGAATATCGGAATCAGTCTGCGCTCGACTCCAGGCACGTACATAGGTGTAGCCGACGATATCCGCAAACTGTTCGCCAGCGAAACCAAAGCCGGCATCAGCATGTTCACTTTCAATGGCAAAGGCGGATGCCCAGTGTGCAAGGGCAAAGGAGTCATCGTATCCGACATGGCGTTCATGGACGCCATAGAAACAGTGTGCGAAGCTTGCGGCGGACTGCGTTATTCCGAGGAAGCGCTAAAGTATAAAGTTGACGGCCTCAATATTGCCGAGGCGATGGACTTGACCGTACGCAAGGCTTCTCTGCGTTTCGCCGGCACTACGATTGAAGAAAAGCTACGTCCTCTCATGCAAGTCGGACTTGGCTATCTGCATCTGAACCAGTCGCTCTCAACATTGTCGGGAGGTGAGTTGCAGCGGGTGAAACTTGCTTCGTATCTAAGCGACAAAGGACGCATCTTTGTGCTCGACGAGCCCACCGACGGCCTGCATGTAAAGGATATACGTAACATTATTTCCTTGTTCGACAGCATGGTCGAACAAGGAAATACGGTTTTTCTCATTGAACACAATCTGGATGTACTGAAGACAGCCGACTATGTGATTGAACTCGGTCCCGCCGGCGGGCAGATGGGTGGCGAACTTCTTTTCTACGGAACGCCACGCGAAATGCTGCGTTGCAGCGCCTCAGTAACAGCGGGATATCTGGAAAAAGAGTTGCCGGAATTTGGAAATGAATAATTGAAGATACATAAGATAAAAGTAGCTCAGCAAAATAATCGCTACATATCACTCAAACCGTCTCATTTATTTCTATTCCTCCAGATTCATTTCCTTTAGCAGATAGCCCGCACCGGCGTACTTGTCGATGATGAAGAGTACATATCTGATATCAACAATGATGCTCCGCTGATACTCCGGCAAGTATTGGATGTCGCCCCCAACGCCTTCCCAGTTACGGTCGAAATTAATTCCGATTAATTCCCCATCGCCGTTCAGCACCGGACTGCCCGAATTGCCGCCCGTTGTGTGCGTCGTCGCGCAGAAAGCCACCGGCATACGCCCATCCGGCATCGAGTAGCGCCCGAAGTCGTGAGCGTTGTAGAGTGCTTTCAGTTTAGGTGCAACTACAAACTCCCAATTTGTAGAATCTTCCTTCTGCATCACGCCGTCGAGTGTCGTCTGGCACGAATATACAACGGCGTCGCGAGGTTGGTAGCCTTTTACCTGGCCATAAGTCAAACGTAGTGTCAGATTCGCATCGGGAAAGTTGGCTTTGTCACCGTACATTTCCAGAAGTCCTTTGACGTAAGTGCGGTGCGCCACAGCATAGCTGTCATCATACTTGGCAAGCGCCTCCTCCAAACGCTTTGCCTCGTCAGCCACACCTTGAGCAAAGAGAATCATAGGGTCTTTCTCCAATGCTTTCACTGAAGGATGAGAGAGGAAACGCTTAAAGTTACTGTCGCTGCCGTAGATGGATTTGGCAAAAAGATCGTCTATAAATCTGTCTACATCGCCTTTATATTTCTTTCCGATCACTGCAAAACAAACCGGCTGCTTGTCGGCGGGAATTTCCTTCATATACTGCTTCAGAAGCACCTTGGCTATTTTCTTATCTACATCAGTTGAATAGTTGTCGTTAGCAAAGCCGTGATACGCCAGCTCAAACTGATGAAGCTGTTTCTCACGCTCAGCGGCATCCTTGCTCTTAAGAGCAGCCACAAGCGGAAGGATTGTAGTCGGTGCTGCACTGAATTCAATGCCTCTAACTATAGCCTCGTCCAGCATCTTGCTACGGAAGCGAAGATCCTTACGGTCGGCAATCATCTGTTCTATCTGATTGAGGGCATCGGAATAGACTGTCTCGTTCCGATTTTTCGCCCACGCAAGCAGCCTTTCCTGTTCGTCGCGCTTCACCTGCTCGAAGTTGCGCATCTTGATCGCCCAATTGCTGCCGATGGCATTCTTGTATGCGTTGGTGGATCCGGCGTACTTACTTGAATAAGCGATACGTATAGCCGGATCTTTAAGCATCTCGTCGAGCATTACCTTCTGACGCAAGTCGCGAATGCGAATGCGTACGTCGTTGTCGATATCGCGGCGTTCTGCCACCTCCCATGAGGTATAGTATTTGTTTGTGCGGCCCGGAAATCCCATAATCATGGCGTAGTCGTTCTCCTCTACTCCCTTGATGGATATCTTAAACCAGCGTTTCGGATGCAGCGGTACGTTGCCAGGCGAATACTTTGCGGGGTTGCCGTTGGCGTCGGCATAAATACGGAATACACTGAAGTCGCCCGTATGTCGAGGCCACATCCAGTTGTCTGTGTCCGCTCCAAATTTACCTATCGACGAAGGAGGCGCACCTACAAGGCGTATATCCTGATATACCTTCTTGGTAAACATATAATATACATTGCCGTCGTAAAAAGGCTTAATCTCTACTTCCGTCCCCGGATGATCTGACAGATATTTCTTACCGATGCGCATCTCGGCCAGACTGTCCAGATATTTGGGCGAAAGAAAATTCATACTGTTTGGATCAGTGTCTTTCTTCAGTTCCGCCTTGATATAGTCGGTCACATCATCAATCTTTTCAATAAAAGTAACTGTCAAACCGGGGTTAGGCAATTCCTGGTCTCGCGTCATCGCCCAGAAACCGTTCGTAAGGTAATCGTGTTCAAGCGTACTGTGTCTCTGGATGCTGCCATAGCCGCAATGATGATTGGTCAGAAGCAGTCCATCCGACGATACAATCTCACCCGTGCAACCGCCGCCAAACAAAACGATGGCATCTTTGAGCGAAGCCGAATCGGGACTATAGATATCAGCGTATTGCAGTTTGAGACCCAACGCCTGCATCTCAGGAAATTTTTGCATTTTAAGCAGAGGCAATAGCCACATGCCTTCGTCGGCTACAACCGGCCAAGAAAGCAGGGCCACAGCCAAGAGGAGTATCCATCTTTTCTTCATAAATGATAGTGTTTTTCTATTTAAATATAGTTTACTACTTACGTTACTTTTATATCGCGACGCCTTTTATTTATATCGTGACAGTTTGTTCAGACTGCGAGAGTTTGTCTCGGCCTAGTCCAACTCGGCAATACATAAAGTCTGTTCCTAGGCAGGCATATGCTTTATGAATTTTTCCACTCACTGTATGGATGGGCTATCAGCATCGAATTATAGTAGCGGCGGTCACCACTTACCTCCTCACCCAACCAGTCGGGCTTCTCGAAAGACTCGTTCTCGGAGCCAAGTTCAATCTCGGCAATGATGAGTCCTTCGTTTGCGCCATGAAAAACATCAATCTCCCAAACACGTTTGCCACAGTGTACCAGATTGCGTACTTTGTCAATCACGCCCGACTCACAGAGTTTCATTAACTGATTTGCATCGGAAAGAGAAATCTGCTGTTCGAACTCGTAGCGGCTCAAGCCTTTCTCATCGGATGGACCCTTGATGGTCAGGAATCCTGCTTTACCGCGTATGCGGACTCGGACAGTCCGTCCGGGCGTCGAACAAATGTAACCTTGTACAATTCGTTCAGATTCAAAAACGCCTTTAGTGAAATCGCCCTTCACCAAAAACTTTCTTTCAATCTCTATTGCCATAATGCTCGTTTATTTAATAAAAACTGTTATTACTCAAAACAAAAAAGTCTTATTACCCAAAGGCTACAGTTGCCACACCCGACATTTAAACACACTTACTTGATAATAACCATCGTTGCACCAAACCCGTACTCGCGGAATGACGCATCCTGAAAATAATATGTTTTGTATTTCGTCTTCAACTCATTCTCTATTGCCTTGCGCAACACACCCTCACCTTTGCCATGTATAAACACAATTTTCTGTCCCTTGTGTGTAGCGTATTTTGCAAGTATTTCGCGGAACTTGTCGAGTTGATAATTCAGCAAATCTCCACTGGACAAACCGTTGGTATTGTCAAGGAGTTGACTGCTATGCAAGTCTACTTCCAGCACGGCATCATCATTGGATTTCTTATGCACAATAGGCTGTGGCTTCTGGCGACGGTCTTCTTGCTTTTTCTGTTGCATAGCCTCCTGGAGCTCAACGGCCGAAACAAGCATTTCTCTTTCCGGAACGTCCTGGCGAACCACCGGATACAGCAATGCATCATCGTCAAAATAATCATTTTCCATAAAACAATGCTGTTTATAGAATTTGACGGTATCGATACGCAGTTCAACAGAGATGGCGTTCTTCAGTGAATAGGGCTTTCCTTTCTTAAAGGCAATCATCTGCAAACAAACACGCTCAAGGCTGTTCAAAGCCTCCTTGCCGAATTCCTCCATGAAAATCTTGGTATTCGGTTCGATAAGGCCGTTAAAGCGACTGGTCCAGCTGCTATTCTCACGGTTCATATAATTAATGTAGAGAAAATAGTTACTGTCATTGACAAAATAGGCTTCGTAGTTACTGCCCTGAATCAGTTTTTCCGGATCTACCGGCAGAAACGCCAAATAGATATTCAGCCGCTCACCTTCGGGAGTTTCAACAATCTTTGTTTCCGGCTCGACAGCCTTGGGAGCAGGCACTTCTTTAGAAGGCTTGGGCGCAACTGGCGACTTTGAAACCAGCGGCGAACGGTTAGAGCTGTTCACCTGCGCTTCGCGCTCGCCTACAACTACACACTCTCTTATCAGCGCGGGTATTTCAAAACCATCTTCATCCTCAACGACCACCTGGTCTTTCCCTTTCAAACTACGTACGACACCGCCTCCGGTTGTGTTCAGAAAGCGTACTCTGTCGCCTACTCTTATTTCACTCATATTTATATTGCATTTATAATACACTACAAAAATAGAGAAAAAAGAAGAATTTCGTACTTTTGCAGCCGGGTTTCCTATAACGAAAGCTCAATTAAAGAGAAAAAAGATGATAACAAAGACGCAACAGATACGCATCGAAGACTACGATTATCCGCTCCCAGACGAACGGATAGCCAAGTTTCCATTACCAAAACGCGACGAATCGAAATTGCTTTTATACAAGGAAGGAAAAGTGAGCGAAAGCATTTTCAAACATATTACCGACTTTCTGCCTGAAGGTTCGCTGATGGTATTCAACAATACAAAAGTGATCCAGGCCCGTTTGCTCTTCCATAAAGACACCGGCGCACGAATAGAAATATTCTGCCTCGAACCGGCCGAGCCACGCGACTATGCATTGATATTCCAACAGACAGAGCATTGCAGTTGGACCTGTCTGGTAGGCAATTTAAAGAAATGGAAAGAGGGGCTGCTCAGTAAAGAAGTAACGATAAACGGTGAGAAAGTAACATTACAGGCAGAGAAAAAGGAAAGCCACGGCGACAGCCATCTGATTGAGTTTTCGTGGAATCATCCAACATACACCTTCGCCGATATTCTTGACGCAGCCGGTGTACTTCCCATTCCACCTTATCTGCATCGCGAAACAGAGAAAAGTGATTTGCAGACGTATCAAACGGTATATTCTAAAATAAAAGGCTCTGTCGCTGCACCGACGGCGGGACTACATTTCACTCCTGAAGTGCTGGCCGACATTGATGCAAAAGGATTCGGACGTGAGGAACTGACGCTGCACGTGGGTGCCGGTACGTTCAAGCCTGTGAAGAGCGAAACAATCGAAGGACACGAGATGCATACAGAGTTTATCTCCGTACGCCGCAGCTCTATCGAACGGATAAAAAACAATTTGGGAAAAATCATTGCTGTTGGGACTACCTCCGTTCGCACACTTGAAAGTCTTTATTATATGGGTGTGATCCTGGCTTCAAACCCGGAAGCATCATCCGAAGAACTGGTCGTAAAACAATGGATGCCTTACGATGAGAAAAATAATCTACTTACAGCTGCCGAAGCACTTCAGAATATTTTAGATTATCTCGACAGAAATCATGCCGATAAACTGGTTACTGCCACGCAGATAATCATCGCCCCCGGCTACAATTTCAAGATTGTACGCGGCTTGGTGACGAACTTTCATCAGCCTAAGAGCACGCTTATCCTGCTGATTTCGGCATTTGTAAAAGGCGACTGGCGAAAAATATATGACTACGCACTGAGCCACGATTTCCGTTTCCTTAGCTACGGCGACAGTTCGCTGCTGCTATAGCCGTACAAAGAGGGATCAAGTGGTCGCAAAATATAGAAGTAACAATACACATTGATTCTCTATTTACGCACAGCGGAATAAGCAAACAGCAAAGTATAGAAGGCTTATAACTTGCTACAGTCCTTACTAAAGAAAAAGGATTATGCAAATTGCAAAGTATAAAAGCTGCAGCATTCGCCAAGCATAATTATACAAAATATAGCTGTCAAACAATAAAACAGAGAAGTTATAACGTTTGCTGGTGCTCAGACTGAATTAAAAGGAATTATACAATAAGAAGCCGGCAACTCCGTTATTCATAAGATAATCATCGTCAATGAAAGCGCATACATATATATATTGTATTCTTACGGGATGGATCCTTCTATCGATGTTCTCCTGCAAATCGGTCAAGCTGTCCGATGCAGAGGAGAAGGAACGCATCGGCGAATATTTCCAGGCGTCTACCATTTATCGGAAACTATACACGAAAACGCCTCCCGACAAACGCGACCTGCGTGGATACATTGCTTTTCGTATGGGCGAATGCAACCGCTTGATAAACAATACAGCACGCGCCACAAGTGCCTATATGAACGCGCTCCGCTACAAATATCCTGATACCATCGTCACTTTCCGGCTGGGCGAGATGAACCAAAAAAGCGGACATTACACCGAGGCAATTAAGTATTATGACGAATACTTGAAGTTTCAACCGAAGAGCACGCTTGCAGCAAATGGTATTCTCGGTTCGGAGAAAGCTGACGAGTGGCGGCAGCATCCTACACGCTATGAAGTTCGACGTATGGACAAGTTTAATTCACGCTACTCTGAGTTCAGCCCGATGTTATATGGTGAGAAATATGACCAGCTCTATTTCACCTCTTCGCGCGCGCTAAAGAACAAAGAAAAAAGTAAAGCCAAAGATAAGGAAACCTCTACGACACAAACGACAGAGAAGTCAAAGGAGGAAACCCTCAGCGCTATCACAGGCCAGCGTACTAACGACCTGTTTCTGGTAAAACAAGACGAAAGCGGAAATTGGAAAACACCAACCGAAATTGACGATGCTGTAAATACTGATTTTGATGAAGGAACACCCTCTTTCTCACGCGATGGCAATACGATGTACTACACATATTGTGCACAAGACCCGGAAGGACCGCGTACATCCGAAATATATGTATCCTCGCGTAGTAGCGCAAAATGGAGTAAAGGCACACGAGCGGAGATTGTAAAGGATTCGGTTACCGCTTTAGGCCATCCGTCTATCTCTCCTGACGGTAAATATCTCTATTTTGCCTCAAATATTGTCGGCGGATTCGGTGGAAAAGATTTATATCGTGCCCGTGTAATGGGAAAAGATTTTGGACCTATGGAAAATTTAGGTCCTGACATCAATACGGCAGGCGATGAAATGTTTCCTTACATGCGTGATTCTGTGACACTATATTTTGCATCTTCTGGACATCCAGGCATGGGCGGACTGGATCTTTTCAAGGCAACACTGGATTCTACGTCCGGACATTGGACCGTAGAAAACCTAAAAACACCTATCAACTCCAGCTCCGACGATTTCGGCATCACTTTTGCCGGAAAGAAAGAAAAGGGTTTCTTCAGCTCAAATCGTAACGATGCCCGCGGTTACGACCATCTCTATTCTTTTGAGCTACCGTCTGTCACTATATCCATCGAAGGTATTGTTTCGGATGTTGACGAGAATCCTATCGAAAACGCTGTTGTACGTATTGTGGGAAAAGATGGGCTCAATGCCAAGACAATAGCCAAAAAAGATGGCAAATATCACGTTGAACTGGAACGCGACATCAAATATGTAATGATGGCCAGCGCCCGGGGTTTCTTAAACCAGAACTACGAACTGAAAACAGCCCCCGACGAAAAGAGTGAAACTTATTATGTTGACTTCTTCCTGTCGCCAATCAGTAAGCCGGTAGTCATCGAGAATATTTTTTACGATTTCGACAAGGCGTCTCTCCGTCCCGAATCAAAGAAAGCATTGGATGAAACCATAAAAATGCTGAACGACAATCCAAATGTAACCATAGAGTTAGGTGCACATACAGACCGCAAAGGTTCTGTAGAATATAATGAAGGACTTGCACAACGCCGCGCTCAGTCTGTTGTTGATTATCTTATCGCTGGCGGCATAAAATCCGACCGACTTGACGCAAAAGGTTACGGGAAAAGTGTTCCCAAAGTCATCAACAAAAAGATGGCTAAACAATATGAATTCTTAAAAGAAGGAGATGTGCTTACAGATGAGTTTGTCGAGAAATTGACACCTGAGCAACAGGCAATAGCAGACCAAATTAATCGGCGCACAGAGTTCAAGGTTCTAAGGACAAACTACAACTTATTCTAATTTTACTTACAGCAATCATTTCCTTCATTTCCGGAAAAAGGAATGTTCCAGTTCATCACGGTTATTAATAACTCAAACATTCTCTATTCCATTTTTTCGTGTTATAGATTTGTAAATGACCATGCACAAACATATTATTCAATGATGTAAGAAGGCTTCTCTTTTTCATAAGGCATTTCAAAACGTTTTCGAGCAATTTGATAGCCGGCAACTACACCAAAACCTCCGTTCACATTAGTATATGTTGATGAAGGCTCAAGCAAACCATTAATATAAGCTTCACCAAATGAGACAGAGATATTACGTATGACCGTTAAGTAATTGTAATATTCTTCAGAAACAGACATTAACCGAACATCATAATAAACTTTATAAGTATAAAGAGAGTCCTTATAAGAGGTCTGTATGGGATAAAAAACGGACTTCAAAGTATATTGATTACCATTAAACATATCATCACTGAATGTTCCCCAACAGTTGGTTGCATCTTGTTGTTGCAACGTCGGATTAGTCGCTACATACTGAAAAACCGGATCCTCATATATCAAATAGAAATAATAGACGTATGAACCGAAACTACTCCCTGTTGAAATAAGTGTATTATCACTATTACGCCACTTCTCTATTTCTTGCTCCACAGAAAGACGATAATAATTTTTTTTGCTCGCATCATCCATAAATCGAATATAGAGTCTCATCTGTTCCTGCCGTTTATTTGTCCCATCTGACGAAATAAAACGAACTGTATCCACAGAAATCAGTTGAACGCTGTCGGGTATTTGCGTCTCTGCATGAACGGAATTAAACCCTTCAACTTCTGCCTCCAGACGAAGACGGTCACCGACATTCAATTGGCAACCTGGAAGAGTATAACGTCCTTTGGTCAGAACAGAATCTCTTAACAAATTCGCTTCGTGCATTGTACCACGATAGATATCATTTACGTATACACGAATTTTTCCTCCGGAGACTTCATTATCCATAATACTATCCAACAAAAACCAGCTTTTCGACAAATAGGCAGTGACGTCCTCTCCAAGAGTTACCGATGCGTTCAATACCAATGATGGCGATGTATACGGTAATTCAAGTACAACGTCACGCGTACACGCTGTCTGCAAAACAAATACAGCCAGTAACCATAAACAATTATATTTGAATTTCTTTCTTGTCATCTTGCTTAAAATTTATATGTATATGAGACAGAAGGGAAACAGCGGAAAAGAATTGTTTCTTGCAACTTTACATACTGTTTTCCATCAACGTTTCTATAATAAACAGGACTCACCATAAAAGGATTTGGACGCATATAAACATTACAAATACACACATTCCATATAGATATGCGACCTTTTTTTCTATATTTATAGAAGTTGGCACCTATATCTAAGCGATGATAAGGCGCCAATTGATAATTATTACGTGAACTTGCACTGTAGCCATAAGGATCATAAACGTTTCCGTAAAAGCCATTATCCGACTGCGAAACAGCCGCATAATACTGCTGATCCATGATGGTAAGGTGATTTCCTGATGCATACATCCACGCCGATGTCAGTTCTACTTTACGAGAAAGCTTATATGTTGCAACAATATCAATTTTATGTCGATTATCATACTTGGCAGGAAAACGGCGACCTTTATTTACAGAACCATCAGGGAACCATCGATCGCTCCAAGAAAGAGTATATGCCAACCAACCTGACAACCGTCCCATACTTTTTTTTGCCATCAGTTCCATCCCATATGCACGGCCTTTGCCTAATCCTACACGATCTTCCCATCCTGAAAATGAAGCTAAAGCCAAACCATTATCCTTATAATCGACCAGATTGTTCAAACGCTTATAATATCCTTCAACTGAAAAATCAATCGACTTCCAACGGTAATAAAGTCCTCCCGTAAACTGATGTGAATTCATCGGGCCGATACGTTCAGTGACGGGTACCCAAATATCTGTTGGCTGACTGACGAAGCTGTTCGACAAGAGATGAATATATTGATTCATCTTACTGTATGAAATCTTAGCCGACAGATTGCGCAATATCATATAACGGGCAGAAATACGTGGCTGAAGAGATTGGTATGTCTCTCGTTGAACATGGAACAAAGTATAACGTGCACCAATATTAGCGCGCAAGCGGTTTGTCAACCGCATCTCATCTTCAAAAAAGGCAGACACCTCATGTCCATGAATAAGAGAATTAGTAAAGACCGTATTCGTCTTCTGTGAAACGACCGAATCTTTATACCAAGTATCCATATAGCTCTGTTCAGGACGAAAATTATGAAACAAATAATCACCTCCAAAGCGAATACGGTGCATCGCATTCGGACGATAATCGAAAGATGCACGCAAACTCATATCTTGCATTGATGAACTCGAATGTCCTTCCTGAAAGTAAGATTGCGGATGTTGCTCATCAATCGTAGACACATAAGCGTCTCTTTTCTGAAGAATGTTCGAACGATAACGCGTATATCCTCCCGTAAACGCAACGAATACTTTTTTGCTGAGAACATAGTTCCAACCTGCAGAAGTAATCAAATTGCCCCATCGCCAGCGAAAAGTACGATCAGCTCCATAAGGATCATCAGAATCTTCACCATCCAAGTAATTATCACTTCCTGTATAGAAACTCACATAAGCCATACTCCTGTCAGAAAACGAATAATTCACTTTTGCATTAACATCATAGAAATTATAATAGCCATGAATTTTCCTATCAGCGTCCTTATTCAAAGACATCAAGACTGGCCAAGTAATCAGATCCATCCAGGAGCGACGAAATGAAACATTGAAAGAAGAACGATCTTTTATGATAGGGCCCTCAAAATTAGCCCTAGCAGCAAGAAGCCCTATCGACAAATTTCCATGATATTCCTTTCGATCGCCATCATCAGTACGAACATCAATAACCGACGAAAGCCTTCCCCCATATTCAGCAGGAAAGCTTTCCTTATAAAAAGTTGTACTCTTGATAGCATCCGGATTGAATGCAGAGAAAAAGCCCAATACATGATTTGTATGATACACCGGATTACCATCCAAAAGATAAAGATTTTCATCGGCATCACCACCCCGCACATACAGACCAGTCATTCCTTCTGTCCCCATCGTCGTACCCGGCAATCGTTGCAGTGTTTTTACTATATCAGCTTCACCCAGTAATGCAGGAAATGTGGTCACTTTATTTTTGGGAATATTGACTACTCCAGGACGACTAGATAAAACTTCCGAATGTGGTTCAAGCCCTGTAATAATAATTTCACCAATACGAATAGCAGACTTCAACGCAACATCAATCATTGTATCTCTTGCCAGATTGATATATATCGACTTCGGTTCATAACCCACGAACGAAATTCTTAGAATAACCTCTCCAGGTGGAAGCGTAATACTGTAAAAGCCATAATTGTTGGAAATTGTTCCCCTCCCTGAAAGACGATCAAATAAAGTAGCACTGATCAAACTTTCATAAGAAGCCGAATCGCGTACAAAACCGCTTATGGTAAACATTCGAGGCTTTCTTTTCACGATAACATATTGACCTACGATACGATAATTCAATGGCAATGAAGAAAATAAACGCTTTAGAGAATATGTAAAAGACTCATCTTGAGCCGAAAACGAAACTTTTTTGAACTCGCTAATAACAGATGATTCATAAGAAAAAATCATACCCGTTTGCCGCTGAATCTCTTCAAATATATTTTGCAAAGAGACTTGTCGTACATTCAGAGTAACAGTCGGTACCGGATCTGTTTGTGCGAGTGTAATCACTTCAGCCTTCACAAACAAACCACAAAAAACAAGAATCCCTATAACAAATAGGTACCGGCGCATAAAAAAATATTACTTATTAGAATCAGGCGCTACTTCCAAACGTGTATCGAGCGTCTGATTAATGATTTTAAGCACTTCCTCCAACGACATATCATTGAAAGTAGCCGTCAACTTCAAATCGCCCGACTTTGTTCTGTTAACAATCTTAACCTGATAGAACTCGCACAAGTCATTAATTACAGCATCTAACGGCGTATCCTTAAACTCCAAAGTTTTTGTCTTCCATGACAGATCATTAGAATCGTTTCTATGTTCTACAGATATTTCCTGCTGCCCAACAGCCCAATTTCCCAACATTCCTGCAGCCAAAAGGACATTTTTGCCTGTCATAGTAGAAAAACGAACCTGACCAGTCATTACATGAACATACGTTGAAGAAGCACTTTCTTTCACTTGAAACATCGTTCCCAAAACGGTCACCCGCGTTTTGGAAGTCTGCACTGTAAACGGACATTGAGTATTTCTAACTACCTGATAAAACGCCTTTCCACTCATCAGCACCGTGCGTTGTTCTTTTCCATAAGTCGTTCTGTCATAGCGCAAGGTTGAGTTGCCAGCCATCGATACCAGCGTGCTGTCCGGGAGCAAAACTTCCTTAAGTTCTCCCGGAGCAGTCACCACCGATATCCATTCGGAATCGTTTCTCTCTGATTCATATAGTACGCCGATTCCCACAAGCAATAACAGCAACACAGAAGCCGCAGCTAACCAATAGCGACGGAAGGATACAGAACGGTGAATTGCATGTCGGACAGCAAATCGCTGCCACGCCTTTCCCGCATCCAAAACATTCTCTTTGTATAGACCGGCTACAAATTGAATGTCCTTATCTGATATGTCATGCTCGTTGTTATTCATATATTGGTTTGTCTATAAGACAGAGAAAAACAAAAATCCCCTATTATCGGAGGCAACTTTTTTATGTCAGGCAAAATAAAATACTATATATCCGCAATGCTGATTCCCGCAAAGATTTCAGGGCCTTTCCGATTTGGTTCTCGACCGTCTTGACAGAAATATTCAACTTGTCGGCAATCTCCTGATACTTCAATCCGTCACGTTTTGAAAGCAAAAAAACTTTCTTTCGCTCAGGAGGTAAAGCATCGATAGCGTTCCAAAGACGCGCATCCCGCTCGGCTTGGTACATCTGCTCTTCCTCGGCACCGTCTTCAAGATCAGCCGGAAGTTCGCGCACCTGTTCAACAACAGAGATCTGCGCAGCCGTCGAGATAGAGCGATTATGTACAGCCCGAAACAGGTATGCTTTTGCATCAGTTATCACCTCGTTGCGGATATTTTTCTCCCACACATCAGCGAAAGCCTGTTGAACAATATCTTCGGCATCATCTGTCGAACTGACAAATCGGAGCGCATACAAGCATAAGGGTCTATACAAATCCTTAAACACACGTTCAAACTCTACAGCCGACAGGATCATTACTTACTCAGGACGAAAACCGATAATCTGACGAACTTCTTTCAATGTTTTAGCAGCACTTTCGTGTGCTTTTTCAGCACCGATACGAGCCACCTTTGCCATATAATCTTCGTTGGACTGTATATCCAGAATTCGTTCACGTATAGGAGCACAGAATTTGCTGATGTCTTCAGCGAGTTGCTTTTTCATATCGCCATAACGGATTTCACAGTTATTGTATTTCTCATCGAAGAAGTTATATGCTTCTTTAGAAGAGACAATTTCCATCATGGTAAACAAATTGGCAATTACTTCAGGTTTCTTGCTATTAGGCTCCTTTGGACCGGCGTCAGTAACAGCTTTCATCACTTTCTTATGAATGGTCTTTTCGTCGTCAACCAAATAAATAGCATTACCTTCACTCTTGCCCATCTTTCCGGAGCCATCAAGACCGGGAACTTTCACGGCTTTGTCTGACATATAGAACGATGCGGGTTCGGGAAAGAGATCAACTCCATAGGTTGTGTTGAAGCGACGGGCAAAACGGCGAGCCATTTCCATATTCTGTTCCTGATCCTTACCTACAGGGACCTTCACTGCCTTATGGATAATAATATCGGCAGCCATTAGCGTCGGATAAGTCAAAAGGCCGGCGCTCACGCTGTGTTTATTATTCTCGTTAAAGATCTCCTTTTCAACGCTTCCATCAGACTCGGCATCAGCGATATGCATCTGCTTACGTGCTTTATCCTTAAACGAAGCCGTACGCATCAGTTCGCCTATACCGGCATTCATATTCAAATAGAGATACAACTCTGCCGTTTCGCGAACATCGCTCTGCAGGTACAGTGTTGCTTTCTCGGGATCAATGCCGCAAGCCAAATATTCAGCTAATATCGTACGGGCGCTATTGCGAATATTATCAGGATGCGGATGGGTGGTCAGCGAGTGCCAGTCTGCAATAAAGAAAAAACAATTAAATTCTTCCTGCAATTTGAGAAAACTCTTAATTGCACCAAAATAGTTTCCTAAATGCAAATTACCCGTTGGCCGGATTCCACTTACTACTGTTTCCATTTTCTATAAATTTATTTCAAAACATTGGCAAAGATAGGAATTTAGCCTGAATAATACAGCTAAAAACAGAAATTAGGTATAACTACAGTCTATCCTAAAGGGCAAAAACTGTTTTAGCCATTATCAGAGAATCAAAATGGATAACCGATGGCCAAATGGATGCCCATTCCGTCGCGGAAATTGGGAATATTATAATATCCGGACTTCCCGGTCTCGTAAGGTACATGTAAACCTATACCCCAATCGACGCGGACAACCAAATATTCCAAATCGTAACGCAAGCCTATGCCGGTGCCCAAAGCCAAATCCTTCAGGAAACGACTTGCTTTAAGTTTTCCATCCGGACGACTCTCATCATCGCGAATAAGCCAAATATTTCCCGAATCAAGGAATGCAGCGCCATGCAAACTGCCCATGATAGGAAAACGATATTCAAGATTTGCTTCAAACTTCAGATCACCCGTTTGATCCAAATACCCATATTTCGTATCGGTAGGACGATAACGCCCTGGACCAATTGATCGAATCGTAAAAGCGCGAATACTATTGGCTCCACCAATATAAAACTGCTCGCTGTAAGGCGTGATGTTTGAGTTTCCATAACTATAAGCGACTCCTGCCGAAACACGTCCTACCAAATGCTGATTCAAACCCATATCGTAATCATAACGGATTTCACTGTTCAACTTAATAAACTGAGCGAACTTGTTGCCAAACAGTTTTTTGTCTTTTTCGCTAAAACTTTTACCCGTTGCTGAATAAATTGAATTCAATATATTTCCCGCTTCTGTAAAAGAGAGCTGCCACCAAAGATGATGCTTTTGTGTTGTCAGCTGTGATTCGTCATATGTATAAGTATAACCTATTGCTGGAATAAATTGATTCTCTAGACTTCGCTTCAGTGCCTTGTTCACCTTTGTAATCGAATCGAATTCGGCTGTTGTACTCTGTAAAAGCGAGTAAGTCAGTTTGAATGGAGTAAAAGAATGCTGACGAGTCAGTTTCGTCTGAAAATTATACGTTGCACTTCCACCAAAAGAAAGCATTTTGAAGAATTTGGCTCTATTCAACTGGTTGGCATAAAGATTAAACGAGGTCGAAGCCGGATATCTAGTCTCCATTTTCATTAGTTTCGGGAGTACAATCTCGGGGAAAGTAAGTTTCGCGTTGGCTCCCAACTCCCAACTATTTATTCTCGAACTGTTACCCGAAACTCGCTTGCCTGTCTGCCATTCGTACGAACCGCGTGCCGTAACATTAAATGTTTCTCCGCCACCGAACAGATTTCGTCGAGTTACACTAAAAACAGCCCCAGGTCCGGTCTGATCGTTGCTTTTTGTTGTTGCATTCAGTTCCAACTCGCCATCTAATGGCAAATCATATACGGCATTAACAGCCAGATTGAGCGTATCGCAACGACGTGTTGTATCTTTTTGTGTAAACTGCATTTCAGTATACCTGAAAGTGTTCAGACGCGAAAAGCCTGTTTGGGTCTTTTCTTGCTGAGTCTGCGAATACAGATCACCCGTACGGAGTTTCAATCTGTTATAAAGCACCTCGGGACGCATACGCAACTTGCCTTCATAGAATATTGACATGTTTTTGAATCGTACCGAGTCAGTAGGCTGCTCCTTATTATATCCGAACAAATGCACAGAGATATTTCCAATATGCCACGGGCGCAAAGCCGTTCGCGGAAGTCCTGGCTTAGTCGAGACGTGCAAATCCACAAAACCCGGATGAGCCACCGTATCGGCTTGATAAACTATAAACTCGGGTTCGAAGTAATAATATCCGTTGTTGCGAAGAATTTGAGTGACACGCGTACGCTCACCTTCCAAACGGGTTGCATTGAAATTGCTACCCACTTTGAGCAGTGTAGCACCAATATTCTTCTGAACCAGTGTATCAATGCGATGACGCAATCTCAAATACACTACACTGTCATAAGTATAAGGTTTATTCATCTCCACCTGATAAGAAATCGTTGCCTTTCGCGGATTCTTGGTATCTACATTAGTTTGATAGGAGACACCACCTGTAAAATAGCCATATTCACGCAGCAAATTATTGGCTACCTTCGTTCTGACATCCGGGTTCACCGTATTGATATAGACAGGTTTTGCTGCCAGTTTTCGAAACAACCAGTGATTGAGTTTTCCGCGTTTGTTGACCAAAGCATTGTATGCCCACAATCCTATCGGCAACGGCAAACGTACCGACGAACTGCCCAAAAGTGCGTTGTTTGGCGGATACGATAAAGCCGCTTCAATCTCTGTCAAAGCCTCAACGCCGTCCGAACTCTTATCTTCATTGACCACATCAATCTTCTTAACACCCGTATAAAGGACCTCACCTTCAGGCAGATTTTTCGTTGTCGAACAAGAAACCAACCACAAACAAAGACAGCCTATAGCACATACAACCAAACCAAAACATCTCTGTGCATTTGACGAAATCAAACGCCGACCTTTCATAAGCGAATATGTTTGTTTATTCTTCATTGCCTTATTTTCCAACCGGTTTTACTTTGTTTCTCTTAAAAATAAACAACTCACGCAAACGGTTCATCTTTTTGCGAAGTACAACGCCCGTACCCGTCTCCGTTATCTCGCCCTCCAGCAAACTTTCGTAGTTCTTGTCGTGGAACAGCTTGACATAACGCGTACCCGTATTATCCAATCTATATTCGATAGATACGTTATCGATAAACGGCTGTGCCTGTCCGCTGTTGACATCGGCTCCGGTGGAGATTCGTCCGCCCAGAACGATACTTATACGATCATTGTAAAAACGTTTTGCGAAACGGAAAGAGAAGTCCGTACGCTGTCCGCCGCTGGCATTACCATTCTTGTCGTATTGTTCCATGCCCAGCGATATATCAACCGACTTCAAGGCGCTACCGGCAATGTTATTAATTTCGCTTTGCAGGAAACTATTCAAAGCCGAACCCATATCCAGATTCGCTCCACTGCCGGAACTCTTGTCATTTATGTTCAGATACATTCCCGTAACAAGCATTGTCACAGCGATCTGCGAACGCTCGCTATCGTCCATCTTTGCCAGTTCCTGTTGCATCGTCTGATCTTCGGGAGCAGATACAACAAACAGAAACGCCAACTTTTCGAGTGTCTGTTTGATTGACACGCCTACATCGAACGTAACAAGTCGCGACGCCTGATCGTTTGTGGCAACAGAAGCGCGTACCCGCTCCGTAGCCGTCAGATTCATATATGGATCCATCGGATCACCCGTCCATTGCAGATAGCTTCCGTTCTGTATATTAAATTCCTTCAAAGGAACTACCGGCATAGCATACTTGACTGTTCCACCCGACAGCGTATAACGCCCATTCAAGAACATGTCGCCACGAGGTGTATATTGGAATGTCAGATCGCCGCCGCCTTCCAATGAAACATGACTTGACTGGTCAGGTGTTATATCTGCATTGACACGCACAGACTGATCCACATGTATTGACAGCAGCATATCCAAACCACCTACAGGCAACGGTGCATCCATCTTTTTGCTCCGATGCGTCAACGTATCCGAAAAGTCGACGAACTTCACCAGATCTGCCAAACGATCCTGTACCGTTAAAGGCGAATCCTGCATAACATAAGTCACATCGGTACCACCCATTAGTTGCAAATCACCACGCATAACCAAAGCATCGAGCGGACCTTTCAAGGTTGATTTCAAATCGACCAGCAATTTGCCATATAACAAGCTTTCTCTCGAACGCTTGGCATTCATCAGCTGCATATTATCAGCAGTAAGCGTCATGTCTGCCATCATCCGCATTGGATCATGGAAATCTATTGTTCCATCAATCACAAATGGGTTCGTTCCTGATCCATAGATACGATAGCTGTTAAAATCAAGCAGATTATCCCTTACCTCAATCTTTTTATCATCGAAACGGAACTTTGTCCCTACAGCCGTCACATATACCGACGAAGTATCAAGTCGCATATAACCGTTTACAACAGGCTTCTCGCTACTTCCGGTGACCGTCATCTCGCCTTGCATACGTCCACTGAGTTTTGCCATATTATCAGGGATAAACGGTGTCAGCATATTCATTGGCAAATCGGTGATTTGCAGATTTCCGTCTACCTTATCATTCTTGCCTGACTGATAAACAGCCGTCATCGAAGAGATTTCCTCCTGTTCGTGGAACAAGTGCATATCAACCTGATGGCGATTTCCTCCCAAAGGCAAATAAACAGCGTTCAAACCCATCTCACCAACACGACCGTTTTCATAGAACAGACTGTCTACATGTGCATCGGCTACAATCATAAAACTACTGTCCGTCGGAGCATACTGTAAGTCCACACTGAACATTCCGCGCATTGCCGGAAGTTCGGTAAATCCTTTGGTCACTGCATCCAAATCGATCTGACTCAATTCGGCATGCAGTTCTTCATGCTTTTCTCCCGGCATAGAATGAATCCACAACGAAGCATTCTTCTCGCCTACAAAGCGTACATTGGCCGAGATATCACGTTTATTTCGATACAGAATATAATTATCACTGTTCAAAGAGAAGGCATGAAACGCAACAATCGGTTTGTCAGGGAACAGATGGAAACGCAATCCATCGCGCTCTTTGTCCATCCTTACACCAAGCAAAACGCCGGTCTCGCCTTTGCCATCCGCATAAGTCAGCTGTGCATCGGCAAAAGTATTGCGAATCTTTCCGGACAATTCGGCAGCAAACGACGACTGCTTGCGGAAAGGCTTTTTGACAATTCGTGTCACATACTCCAATCCTAACGAATCCTGATTAATCTTCAAGCAAATAGTATCAACACGTATCGTATCACGCCTCAACCCGAAAATATCACCATCAAAAAGCAACCCTTCAGTTGGTGAAGTCGAAGCTTCAATCTGCATGTGATTGAACGAAACGTCATACTGATCAAGTGCGTTGTATATCGGGTTATCTCTACCGGCAGACATTTCCAGATGCAACTCCGGAAGCAACGGCTTCAGCTCCGGAATATTTATAACCGAATCACGTGTCAGTTGTTTATTAAGTTTCTCATTGATCTTCTCAAACTTCTTCATCATCGTTTCCAGATCGGCATTGCCTGTCAGCGTCAGACCCAGATCGCCGGCATGGAAAGATACTTGCGTCGTATCTTTGGTACTCCAGGCGTGCAAAGTCAATGTCTTCGGATGATAAACGGCGTCAGCAGCAGTCAACTCCCAGTTACCCAATGTCACATCCAGTAAATTATTCTTTTTCATGTCCGTCTTCACTTCAGCAAAAATCTGAAACGAAGTAGCCAAAGAATCATCCATCATATGCAATCCATAAAGGTCCAGATTCTGCACATCAGCCGTAAGGATAGCATCAATAGATTTCTTTTGGAATGTTCCATCCAGTGACATATTCAATGTAGCCAGTGGATAGTTACTTGTCAGATCCACTTTCAGATGATGATTCAACAACGAACCGGCAAGCGAAACATCCGAAACAGAAGATGTTCCATATTGTACATTACCCAAGGTACCATTTACTTTTGCCCACGTTGAAGCCCGATACGGATCAAACCCTCTTCCTTCAGCACACAGTGTACCCGAAAGTGAATAGAGCGAATCTTTAGGCATAAAATGAGTCATCTGCAAATTATCGACCATCATGTTCACCTCATAAGTTTCATGAGTCGGATTAAATGTAGCCAGCAGATTTGCACTGCCTCTACCCTCATGCATGATAAAATCAGCATGATAAGTGCCATTCTTCAGCGATGCATTACCAACCAGCTTCATTCCGGAAGGAATACGATAATTGCCGCGATCTTTGACAGACAATGCAGCAAGGAAGAAATTCAGATTGCCTGTTTCGGAATTTATTCGGAAATCCCCTGCCCGACGCACACTGTCGCCCACATTTGTCAGTTTTCCTGAAGCATCCAGTTTGAGTACACCCGGTAGTTCTGCTTTCTGACGTAACGTCAACTCATTGAAGTTACCATCAACGGCCGTCGAGAATGTCAACGGATGATTCGGAAAAGCATTGCTAAAACTCTTTGATACAGGCCCTGCCAGAAGCAGCAAATCCTGTTTACCTACCGTTCCCGAAGCCAGAACATTCATTTTACCTCTCGGATGAACACTATCCATAGAACTCCATGGGACTGTAGCCAGCAGACGAACTTCAGAGTTCGGCGTCTTCAAAAACATCTCAGGTATGGAGAATGTGGCGGTATCGTTTTCAAGATCGCCAATCAACTGCTGAACAACCAGTCCGGAACGTTCAATGCCATCAAACTGCTTGACATGCATCTTCACCTTCGTATCCGCACCGCGATAAGCGATATTCTCGAACACAGCGTTCAGGTGATTAAACGCAATATGGAAAGGATTGAATCCGGGTTGTACTTTTGTTGTATCGCCATCATAGCTGAGGCGTGAGTCGGCCAGTTCAAACTTTTCAATTTTATATTCACTGTTTGCCAAATCCAAAACGCCTTTTGTCAGGGTCGACGTCGAAGCGAACGT
>DAIMYP010000008.1:0-19614 GCA_036734445.1 Tannerellaceae bacterium | reverse complement strand
TCTGCATGTCGATGCCATCGATCAATACTTTCTTATAGAACAGTGGCAAAGGACGAATGCTGATGCTGAAACTGCGGAGGTCCAACAATGTATCGCGCGCAGAAACAACCAGCATATCATGAGCTGTTATATCTAAAGGGAATGAAAGGCGAAGCTGACCGATACGAACTTTCATACCTGTAGCCTTACTGGCATATTGAGTAGCTTCACGAACGGCAAAGTCCTGAATAGGTGGTATATATAGAAGAATAGAGACCAGCAGCACTAATGCCACAGGCACCAAGCAAACTATTCCTATCCACTTTATCCAACGTCTCATCATCAATCTAATAATTTGCTTCTGAGCTACAAAAGTATGAAAAAATATTCATTATTTCCCCCAGTATTAATTTAAATGACAGGTCAAAAATAGAACAAAAAAACGAGATAGTAGTGATAAAAACGTATATTTGCGGATAAAATACAGAACATTATGCTGAATCTGGAGTCTCTCACGAAGAAAGTACAAGAGTTAGCGATGCAGGCAGGTAAATTCCTGGAAGAAGGTTATCAGAATTTCGACCGCGCACGCGTAGAAGAAAAGAGTTCCCATAATTATGTCTCTTACATAGACAAAACGAGCGAACGTTTCTTGGTCAAAGAACTATCAGCTTTACTGCCCGAAGCAGGCTTTATTGCTGAGGAAGGAACGGGCAGTCTGAACGATGAGAACTATTGCTGGGTTATTGACCCGCTTGACGGAACAACCAACTATATTCATGGAATGGGTCCTTACGCCGTCAGCATCGCTTTGAGAAACAAAGAAGAACTGCTGTTGGGAGTCGTCTATGAAGTCACTCGCAAAGAATGTTATTACGCATGGAAAGGCAGCAAAGCCTGGATGAACGGTCGCGAGATTCATGTTTCCAATATTGCAACACTAGATAAAGCGTTCATTGCTATAGGCTTCCCCTACGATTCGGACCATTACCGTCCTACTGCGCTTCATCTTGTCGACAGACTTTATGGCTTTGCCGGTGGAACTCGATTACTTGGTTCTGCTGCCGCCGAAATATGCTACATTGCTGCCGGACGTTTCGAAGCACGTATCGAAGCCTTCTTAGGTCCTTGGGATGTAGCGGCTTCGGGATTGATTCTCATACAAGCCGGCGGACGCATGAGCGATTTCAGCGGAGGCGACACTTGGACAAACGCGCAACAAGTTATTGCTTCAAACGGCTTTATGCACGAAAAGATATTAGAACTGCTCCCGCATTAAACCATAGCGCAAAACTGTTCGCAAATGAATCATACAACCTCCGGAAAACGAACGGAGGTTCTTTTAAACAACTTAAAAATCATGATGAATAAAGTATCATTGAAAGGGTTACTGCTCGCCACAACATTAAGTCTGGCCATTCCCGTTTCAAGCACTGCACAAAAAGGTCCGCAATGGCTTGACAAAGCAGTCTTTTATCAGATTTATCCATCGTCATTTATGGATAGCGATGGCAACGGCATCGGTGATCTGCCGGGTATCACTTCGCGCCTGGATTACATCAAATCGGTAGGAGTCAATGTCATTTGGCTGAATCCGATCTTCGTATCCGGATGGTTCGATGGCGGATATGATGTGATTGATTATTACAAAGTCGATCCCCGTTTCGGAACAAATACCGATCTTGTCAATTTGGTTAAAGAAGCTCACAAACGTGGCTTCAAAGTCTGTCTTGATCTGGTAGCCGGACATACAAGCGACAAATGTGCATGGTTCAAGGAATCAACTGAAGCTGACCCCAACCAGCGCTACAGCGATTATTATATATGGACAAACGAAATCTCCGAGCAAGATAAGGCAGATATCATAAAACGTCATCAGCTACCTCATCCTGAAACGAGTTTTCTGGGTCGTTATGTCGAAGCAAATGCACCTCGTGCCAAGTATTACGTAAAGAATTTCTACGAATGCCAACCCGCTTTGAATTACGGGTATGCACATCCCGATCCTTCACATCCTTGGGAACAACCGGTCACTGCGCCCGGTCCGCAAGCTACGCGACAAGAGTTGAAAAACATCATGACATTCTGGTTCGGCAAAGGTGTAGACGGTTTCCGTGTAGATATGGCTCACAGCCTGGTAAAGAACGATCCGGACAAGAAAGAAACGACAAAACTCTGGAAAGAGATGCGCAAATGGGTCGACACCAACTTTCCTGAACATGTGCTCATCGCCGAATGGTCGAATCCTGCTCAAGCACTTCCCGCCGGATTCAGTATCGATTTCATGCTCCATTTCGGAGTAAAAGGCTATTCATCACTGTTCTTTGCCAAAGGGACACCTGGCGGCGAAGGCGAGAACTACGATTACTGCTATTTCGACAAGTCGGGCAAAGGCAAACTGAATACATTCATCGAGAACTATGCCAGCGCCTATACCAAAACAAAAGATCTGGGCTACATCGCCATTCCATCGTCCAATCATGATTTCCAACGTCCTAACGTCGGATCGCGCAACACTATGGATCAGCTCAAAGTGGCTATGACATTCTTCTTGACAATGCCCGGCGTGCCATTCATCTATTATGGCGATGAGATCGGAATGAAATTCCAAATGGGATTACCAAGCAAGGAAGGCAGTGACAACCGTTCCGGGACGCGCACTCCGATGCAATGGGAAAACAGTGCAACAGCCGGCTTCTCAACTTGTTCGCCCGATAAACTTTACTTGCCTGTCTTCACCGATAATGGCAAACTGACTGTTGCTGCTCAGGAAAACGACAACCATTCGATGCTCAATTTCGTACGCAACCTCATCAAGCTGCGTCAGTCGTCGGATGCTTTAGGCAACAATGGCGGTTGGGAAATGATGAACGACCTGAACCATCCGTATCCGTTTGTTTACAAACGTACTGCCGGCGACGGAACTTATATCATCGCCCTCAATCCAAGCGGACAAAAGGTCAAATGCGAAATCGCAACCCTCGGCGGAGCCAAAATTGTCAAACCGGTTTTCGAGTCAGGCATAGCCACTTACAAATCCGGTAAAGTCAAAGACCTGATTCAGCTCAATGCCGTTTCGGCTGCCATTTTCAAGATTAAGTAGACAGAATCAACCTTATCTTGAAATCAGCACAAAGGGAGTCAACCTTTGATATGACTAAGTATTAATTGAGTCAACTCCCTTTACAAATTAGATTGGATGTAGTCAAATAATATCGTTAAACTACACATATTTATCGGACCATATATATGGTCTGATCGGTTTACACTCTATGAACTGATCGGACCATATAATATGGTCCGATTAAACCACCTATATGGTCCGATAAATTGATTGGAACCAAAGCAAAGTTTCCCCCGGAGTCATGCAAAGTTTCTTTAATAAAAAAAAAGAAAATGATTTATATCTTCCGCATCATTCTCCCTCTTTTATCTCCAGCTTATAGCCTTTTCCCATAAAGGTTTCAATACTTATCGGTGAAATCTCCTGCAAAGAATTGCGCAAGCTCTTCACGGTCGCAAAAACAACATCCTTATCCGATTTGGATATTTCATTCGTTACTTTTCGCTTTATTACTTTCGAAGCGATATCTTTATACTTCACAACGCATCCCGAATTATCGAGCAACAGACAAAAAAGCTTTAACGGATTGCCTGTAAGTACAACTGTTTTTTCTCCATAGCATAACATGCCACTGTTTCTGTCAAAACAAATATGACTTGACAAATCCGTCCACTCTCTCATACTTCTTTGCACCAAAGGGCTATGTTTTTCCATCACGGTGTCCTTTCTTTGCTTTAACCCCAGTTTATATCCGAGATATCTCCTTAAAACATAGCCGCCAATAACAATTGCCAACAGCAGAAGCCAAAAAGAAATCCGCCAATAAAGGCCTTCCATATTCTTCAGAACCACGCCAACGGGAAGCTGCAGATAACCTCTCATTTCGATTCTCCCTGCCGGCGAATCATCGAAGCGATAAAAGACAGGAGGCAGAGCTGAAGCAATCTGATAAAAAGAAGTATCCTTACAACTGTATCGGATCTTATTTTTATACGAAACCGATACGGCTGAAGGCACAGGCATATGTTCCTTTACAAGCATCGCGTGAAATATGCAGTCAAGAGATTGCCGGGTGGAATCATGCTCAGTGATATACGCCTGATTACAAAAGAACATTTTTTCTTCGACCGACGGACCGTTTAGTGAACGACAGGAATCATATCTGATACTACTGGAAGCTTGCATCATATTATCAGTTGAAACCGCTTCGTCAAATGCCTGTGA
Source organism: Tannerellaceae bacterium (assembly GCA_036734445.1). Lineage (GTDB taxonomy): Bacteria > Bacteroidota > Bacteroidia > Bacteroidales > Tannerellaceae > Parabacteroides. The sequence continues at coordinate 15,347 of DAIMYP010000008.1, read as the reverse complement.
AGCCGACGAAAGCAAGGACTCGCGTTCATGCATATAACTTCTTCCCGCTATAAAAACGAACGCCGATGTGATAATGACACACGCCACTGCAACAATCCTTATTTCCTGAATAGACTTCATATCATAAAAGTTTCATTACAAAAGTAGTCAAATACTTTAATCAGATGAAACAACCCCCTCCAGAATAGCCTCTCCGGTTCTGAAATTTCACTGAAAATATAGCTGCTAACGAACAAACATTCAGTCGCTTAATATTTCAGAGAAAGCGAGTTAGATGAAAAGAATTTATTTGCCATATCTTTGCATCCAAACAATTCAAATTCATCAAGCATCATGATTAAGCAAACTCTTTTAGCAGCAAGTATCGCAGTCCTTCTGATCAGTTGCAATCAGGGAAGCAATAGTAATGTACGTTCATTTACACGCGCAGATTTCAAAAAACATATAGAATTGAGGAATCCGGAAAAGATTTCTTTGGAAGAGACGATTGATGATCCGACTTCATTCTATCTTATTAATGACAGTTTGGTGCTTGTCAACAACAACCCACAACATTGCGACTCGATGCTCGAGATATTCGCGCTAAAAGATGGAAAACGCCGACTATTACTGGCAACAAAAGGACAAGGACCGGACGAATTTCTCTCAGCTAGAGCACTCGTCTACAGCAACAGCGATCCTTCTTTCCAGATGATTGATGATGGCGCTCATAAGTTCTACACCGTCAATCTGCGAAAAACAATGAATAGCGGCAAACTTGCTATCCAACAGAAGTTCAACTACAGTCCCGACATTCATCCCTATTCGGATCCTTGCCTGATTGACAACGGACATTATCTTGGTTATCAAATGTGGTACATTGCCGATTCTGCTTATAACAACCATGTTCCCATGCTGAAGATTTATTCTACAAATAATCAAGAAGGACAAAAGGCGGATGATCTAACCTCGCTGATGAAAAAATACAAATACTTCGTACCCGATGTCAATGGCGGACAGATCATTCCTCTTCCTGAAAAGAAACAAATCTGGGTTGCAGATATGCATAGCGACAGAATCATCATCTATAATGATTCACTCAAAGTGCAAAAAATCATACAAGGTCCTGACCATATCCGACTGCAGTACGAAGAACGGGCGGGAAATATTCCGATGACTTTTATCACTTTTAAAGGAGACAAAAGTTATATGACCTATTCTTCCTGGGCAAAGACGGCACATTCTGTTTTCATCGTTTATATCAACATCAACGGCGGCAAGTATGATCCATCAAATATGCCACCTGTTGAAATCTTCCAGTTCGACTTGTCGGGCAATCCGATATGCGAATACAAAGCCGATCGCTTCCTTTATGCTATCTCCATAGACAGCAAAGAAAAATACCTCTACGCCACGACTCGCAAATCATCCATCGAAACCCCGGAATTCATCAGGTATAAGATAAAATAAAAATGGATCGAAATACATTTATTATGCATTTGCTATTTCCCGATCAAGAATTAAAGGCAATGCTCCCACATAGTAAAATGGGATATTAAGAAGTCTGAATGATTTACCATTAGGTGACGTTACAGAATCAACAGAAAACTTTTCGTTCCATATTCGAACAGCCGTATGACCTTTTGACAAATCCATGAATGACTGCAACGAACGCAAATGAGAATTATGACCAGACTTCACCTCTATTGGAATAATTTCAGTTCCATATTGCCATATGAAATCTACTTCGGCGTTTGATCCTTTCTTATCGCGCACCCAAAAGTTCAAATTTTCTATATAAGCATCATTAAGCAATACACGCAATTCTTGAGCTACAATCTGTTCAGCGATATGTCCTTGCCATGTATCAAGAATATCTTTTTTGCCTAAAATATCTATTTGAAGATTCGCTGCAAAATTCACAAGTCCGGTGTCCACCCAACATAATTTAGGAGCTCGCCGAAAAGAAGATTCGATAGGCGCTTGTACGCTAGTTGCCGGATATACCAATTCCAATAAAAAAGCCTTCTCCATAATTACAAACGCTTCTTTCACATCTTTCGACAAATAATTGGAATCCCCAAAGTTTGTCAATGTAATTGTCTGCCCGGCCTTAGTCCATCCCGTATTAAGAATATGGCGGATAATATGGGTCTGCTTTTGTGAAGGAGCATACTTCTCAACATCTTCATTATAGCCTCTAAGTAACGTATTATATATTCGCCTCAATCTTGTTAAATCTCTGTGTTCAGCATAATCAGCAACAATTTCAGGCATTCCTCCAATTGTTGCATACATATTAAATCGCTTTATAGCTTCATCGTGCAAAGCGTTCGGTAATGAGGCTTGCTTAACAGCAGTCTGATACTGAGTATCCCCAATAGCTCCAAGGAACTCATCAAAAGAACAAGGAGATAATTGCAAATATTCTACACGCCCGACAGGGAAAGAAACCCGTTCCTTCAGTAATGACTGCAAACGAGAACCTGCGGCAATGACATACAATTGAGGCATATCTTCATAGAAATATCGTAATAAAGCAACCGCCTTAGGTTCAGTTTGGATTTCATCAATAAATAATAAAGTCCGACCTTTTTCCATAGAAATATTCTGACGGAAACAAAGCAATTGCATTATATCGGATACTGAATCCGAACTGGAAAATAAAAGCGCATCCTCCGGTCGTTCTAGATTCAAGTGAATATAATTGTCAAACTCCCGACTAAATTCATCAACAATTGTAGTTTTCCCCACTTGTCTAGCTCCTCTCAAGATAAGCGGTTTATGTTCTCGATTAGAAGCCCATTGTTTCAACTGTTTATAAATATTACGATATATCATAGCCTTTATATTTATTCACACAAAGATAAGAATAATACTAAAAACATAGGCATAAAAGCAGAAAAAATTACTAAAAACATAGGCACTCAACAGAAATATTATACCAAAAACATAGGCAAGAGGAGCATTATTTCAAGATGTTTCATATTCCAAATTATAGAACAACAATAATCATGAAAAAACATCGCGGAGGTTTGCCATTCAATTGAAAATGCAAAGCGTCCAAAGAGATACTAATAATAAGTAAATTACACAAAACGATATTCCGAAGGGTGTATAACCGATAAGGATAATACTTACATTTGTCGAAACGGAAAAATTGCAGCAAACATGAAACAATCAATTCTAGCTATCCTCCTTATATTGACTTCATGCATGTCAGAGACTGAAGTTATAAACGGCAGTGCCGTCAAAGCAAATTACGACAAGGCGACACAAAGTGAGATTTCCATTCCAGAGATTAAATATATTCCTTTGGAAACGAATAAATCATCGTTGATTGGTTCAATAGACAAACTCTTATATAAAAACAATCATTTCTATATATTAGACAAAAGACAAAACGAAATCTTTATCTTCAATCAAAAGGGAAAATATGTCTCTTCAATCAAACAAAAAGGAGAAGGACCGGGAGAATATCTCGAATTAATAGATATGGATGTAGATAACGAAGGTAATATTTATGTTGCCGACAATGGCAGGGCGCAAATCATCAAGTACATGGGGACGAACGCAAAACATTACCAAACCATTCCAGTCAAGGAACATTTCATGGAGTTTTGCAGTCTTAATGAGCACCAATTTATTCTTATGGATGTTTTCGGATCCAAGGACAGAAAGATGAAACTGGCTCTGTTCGACAGCAATCAAAAGACAATGAAGCCTCTGCTAGTCGACTCCCAGAAAACGGTGAACGAACTATCTATCATGAGATGTTCAAAGAATTATTTATGCCGTTCCAATGAACATATATACTACAACGACCGCTATACCCCGACCGTTTATTCGATTGACAAAAATGGTTCATTGCAAGAAGCTCTCCATATCACATCCGACAAATATATTTCATATTCCGAGTTAAAAGGAATGGAAAACAATGTTTCCAGATTTATACAAGACAACAACCATATCAAAGATTTGATATCCATTTATGAAACAGACAGTATGTTTGTATGTATGCCATTCATTACGCCATCAGACGAATATCTTTTTATTCCCAAATCAGACGCAAGCAAATCCTTTAGAGCCAAACTGATGAACCAACCCAAACTATTTGGCATTTCATTACCGATTAAAGGCGTCATCAACAACTATATGGTTGCTTCCATGAACTATTCCGACAAAGTAAAGAAAGCATTGCCAACCCATGCGGAATTAAAAAAATGGAAGGAAGAAGATAATCCAGTGCTGGTCTTGTTCTCATTGGAGAAAAAATCATAAACAAAACCATGCTTATACATTTGCTGAATATACAAGCATGGAATCATTTTATTTCAAGATGCCATTCTCTGAATCAGAGTTGTTGATCTTGCGTGCGATAGCTTTATACTCTTTGCCGAAATCAAAATTCCAGGTAAATGATAAGCTGGCTACGCGAGTAAGCGGATAATGCGAGATAGAAGTAGTGCGCGTCAGGTGACTGTAGTTCTCTGAACGGTAACTGTTCGAATATTCTCCGAAAGGATTCATGAGGCCAAGTCCCAAACGCATCTGTTTATTCAGACGATAATCGAGACTGACTTCATTATACTTATTCAATGTATTCATTGTTTCACCGTAAAACAGATTGAACTGATTGATAAACGTGGCGGTAAGTGTCCATTTCGCTACTGAACCTCTCAACTGGGAAATATAATACAGGTTCGTATAGCGATGGAAATAATCATTGCCGTTGGAAAGATACTGCGTAACGCCGCCGTTAAAATACAGACTTACATGATCTTTCCAAAGACTGATGTTTGCATACAGCGAAGCATCCATCTTTTCGAAGCGCTTCTGGTTGTCATAACTGCGTACAAACAATTGTTTTGACGCATCAAAAACAGTCTGTTCCATAACCGGATGATTCCGCAGTTCATAAAGCAGACTCACACCCATATTGCAGTTCGGAACATTCAGATCGTAATCCAAAGAGAAGGAATGCGTAAGATACGTATGCAGCAAAGGATTACCTTTCAATATTCTCAATGAATCAACCTGTTGCTCCACAGCACTCAGTTCCGACAATGAAGGCAGTTGGTTGCGCAACTTATACGAGAATCGAAGCGATGCCACCTTACTCAACGGATAAAGGAACTTGGCAGTAGGCCGATAATTCCAGCGGTTCAATGTTGTGCCTTCAATCTGATTGATATGCGTATAAGCCATACCGCTTCCGAAAGTACAAGTAAGTTTGTTCCATTTCAAAAGTAGTTCGACATATGCATACAAATCGCTGTTGCGCATGTGAGTATCCGCATCGGTAGAGCCGGTATAATGATTATCTGTTTTCGCCATCGTATGTTTCATGCCGAACGAAAGCCGGTTATCCTTGAAACGCTGTTCGTAAACCAGTTCCGAGATAAGCGAATAGCGTTTGCTGTTCACGTCGGTGAAGAGATCCGTCAGCATTGTTCCGTCCATACTATCCTGGTACAGACTTTTCTGATGACTACTGTTATAAGTACCGACAACATCGAAAATCAGCGAACGGTTCGCCCCAAGTTTCTTATACATATACAGATCAAACGACGGGCTATTCAGCCAGTTTGGTGCTTCCTGATGGCGATAGATACGATACGAAGGATCATCAAGATCGAACACCCAGCCACTGTGATTGACTGTCCCTACATTATATTTCACCATATTGAACTTGGCATTCAACAGAAAATCTTCGTCTTTTGTATAGCTGTATCCAATATTGCCCATATGAAGTATCTCGCTCTGTTTATCAGGGATTCCATCAACACGCCGTTCCAACAAGCGACCGCTTGGAAAAGAAAACGATTCCTGCTTATTCACATACATATTGTTGTACGAATGGAAGTTGGTGTAATAACTATAGCTAAACTGCGACTTCCCCTGATGAAAATCTCCATATAGCTGATATAATCCTAACGAGTTCGTTTGTTGTTGCGAACTTGTGCCTACACTTCCTCCCGAAGTCCGTTTAACCGTAATATAATCGATCACGGCACCAACATTGTCACCATAGCGGGCACTCGGATTATCGTGATATTCCACTCTTTGAATATCTTGGGGCGAAAGAGCCAGCACTTCCTGCGAAGAAGCTTCGACGCCATTGATTCGGAGCTGTACGGATTCATTTCCTGCCATACTGATAGAGTGATTACTGTTGTTGACAAAAATGCGGGGAAGTCCTAAACGCTGTGTCAGTTCCAATCCATTGAGCGACTTATCCAACTGCTCGCGCGTAGGGAAAATGATCTGCCTATCCACCTTCCGGGTTACATGCGCCGCTTTGACTGTCACCTCACTTAATCCTATCGCTTCGGAAGCAAGCTTCAGATTACCCAGATCCAATGCATGCGAAAGATTCTTCAGCGGAAGAAACAGTTCAACATATCCAACATAAGAGATACGCAAATAGCCATCGCCTGCAGGAGCCTGCAAAACAAAACGTCCGTCATCGCCGGTTGTAACACCCGATACTATTGTAGAGTCCGTTCGGAATAATGCCACATTGGCAAAACCGATGGCACGCCCATCGACATCCAACACTTTCCCTTTCAAGGAGTAATTCTTTTGTGCAAATGCAGTCAGGCAACAAAGACCTGCAAGCATCATCCATAATATTCGCTTCATATCCATTTTGAATTTTTACGGATACAAAGTTAGCCTTCACCAAAGGTTCGATTGATTTATACTGGCAAGTATCTCGACTGCAAACAGCTTTGCAAACGACTGATAATCAAATATACTTTTAGAGAAAAGTTTAAACACACCCTCATCGATGTTTATACAGGGACTGCATGACTACGCACAAAGCTTACAATATCTTCTTTTTCCTCCATCTGCAGTTTGCCACGAATATAACTCTTCCGCTGGTAAACGGTGCGCAGACTTTGTTGCGTAACGGTACTGATTTCTTTGGTTGAAAAGTCGGCACACAGCAGACAGCATATCTGGATTTCCTTCTCTGAAAGCAACGATCCATAGCGACGGGTCAGAATCGTATAGAAGTTATCGTAAAGCGAATCGATAATTGCATATAAATCGGGCCAGTTCACCAACGTATCGACAGATACTTCCTTATGTGCAATACGCGTCATCTGCTGCAGAAGCGCCATATTATGTTCCGTCGGGTTCGTTGCCATCAAACGGATGATACCCAACTGCTGAAGGATAACTTGTTTGAAGAAGCGGCTGTCGCCTTTTGCCGGCTGTAACGGCTCATTATTGTTGGTTTCCGTCGGAGCATTCGTCTCACGCAGAAGTTGCTGAAGTGTTTCCAATTGCTCCGAGGTCTCAATCCAGCAGTTGCGCCGGTTACGCACATATATCACAACAGCGATAGCGGCGATTATCGCCATAAAGAAGAAAGAGACAAGAAGCAGATGTGAACGTTCCTGCATTTTCTGCATGTGGAGTTCACGAGAGAATGTATATTCACGATAATCGTTCTGTTCCTGTTTAAGCATCTTACTCCGAATGTCGCCCGTGAAGATTGAATCATTGAAATGACCTATATCCGACTTCGAACGGATATCTTTCTCGCCTTTGGCAAAAGCGATACAAGTCTGCAATACATTGATTGAGTTACGGAGGCTCACATATTCGTAACCCTTATCACTCCAGTCTTTAGCATAACACAGCTTGGCACGGCGCGCATAAAATTCGGCCGAATCGAGTTGATGATTCTGTAAGAAAATGAATCCCATATCCGTAAAGATATTACTGTTTTCCTCCAGATGATAGAACGCCAATACTTCTCTGAGTCGGGCAATCTGTTGATTCATGTTGAGATCCCGATTGCCTGTAATACTGTTTCTCAAATACTGCCCATAGTTTTTGTCATGATTCGCTTTGGCAATTTCCAGACAACGATCAATATATTGATAGGCAGAATCCGAATAATCCTTGTTTTCCAAACCATAACATACAAAAAGCATATAATAGCCAGAAGCCTGTTTGGTTGAATCGCTGCTTTGAGTCATCAAGGATGCATATTGGCGAACTGTTGCCGCATCTCTCTTCCAGAATGCACAATCAATTATCTCTCCATAAATTTCATCCCTTTGAGATGCATTAGCTATACCAATGGCCTGGTTTAGGAGTTTAAGGCCTTGCTGGTAATTGTCCAATTCGTTTTGACGCGCTGCTTCCAGTTTCAAGCATTCCAACCAGCGGGCTGTATCTTTTTGTGCCTTATAATAGCAAACAGCTTGAGGCAACATCGTATCAAGCGCAAAAGTATGATCGGTTGCCAAACTCGAATTTGCCCATATTCGAGCATACGCTGCCCGTTCGGCATCCGACAATCTCTCCGGAAACAGACACTGCTTGAGAAGCGACAAAGCGCTATCCGGTTCTTCCGCCGACAAACTATCCGCCTGCTGCAATCTCGCATGATGAGATGTTCTGCTGCATCCGATACACAAAGACAAGAATAACACAATATATAATAGCGGCTTCATCAGGTCTGTTATTAATCTCATACCTGCCATTGTTCCTCCTATCCTTGTTTTTCTAATCATTCAACCAATCTTTTGTGAAGCAAAGGTAGAGAAAAAAAACATAATACTTGACTATCTATTTAAAATGCACATTCGAACATACATTTTTATGAATAAAATGCACATCCAAATGTGCATTTTTGTATATTTGCAGTATTGCAAGTCAAATGAAGAAGAATAAATTATGGAAGAGATACAAGAACTCATCGAGCAATCAAATTATATGATTGATCTAACGAATACAACTTTTGTTAGATACATGTACAATGAAATCAACTGGAGTAATCGTTTGATTGGCATCAAAGGTCCGCGTGGAATTGGCAAAACGACTCTGTTATTGCAATATATCAAACGGAATTTGAGCACAAAAGACAGCTTGTATGTTACAGCTGATCATTTCTATTTTTCTGAACATCGCCTGTTTGACTTGGCAGACTACTTTGTCAAAATGGGAGGCAGACATCTGTTTATAGATGAGATACACAAATATGGAGACTGGTCAAAAGAACTCAAACTAATCTATGACCTGCATCCTACGTTACAAATCGTTTTTACAGGGTCATCCATCTTGGACATTGACAAAGGCGAAGAAGCCGATTTGAGCCGACGTGCGGTAATGTATGAGATGCAAGGTCTTTCATTCAGAGAATATCTGCAATTGTTTCACAATATAGTAATGCCTGTTTATTCTCTTGAGGCAGTGTTAACTGGTGAAGTCAAAAAAGCAATTGATTTAAAATATCCCTTATCACTCTTCGCCTCTTATTTGGCAGAAGGCTATTATCCATTTGCCAAAGAACCTGATTTCAAAATCAAGCTTGCACAAGTAGTCAACCAAACATTGGAAACAGATATTCCTTTTTACGCAAACCTGACTGTTTCGACGGCAAGAAAACTGAAGCAATTATTGAGAATCATTTCTCAGAGTTGTCCGTTTAAGCCCAATTATCAAGAAATATCACAGATGATTGACACAAATCGTACACAAGTCAAAGATTATCTATATTATATTGAGAAGACTGGATTGATAGCTCAATTACGAGATACTACAGGGGGGCTCCGCTCATTAGGTAAAATAGAAAAAATTTATTTGGACAATCCTACTCTGCTATATCTATTGGCTGAAGGAACTCCTGATATTGGCAATATCCGCAAAACATTCTTTAATAACCAAATAAGAGTAAAATATCCTGTTCTGGCATCGAAGATTGCCGATTTTGAAGTGAATGAATATACCTTTGAAGTTGGTGGAAAAAATAAAGGGAAAAAGCAAATAGCCCAAGCCCAAAAAGGCTTTGTCGTCAAAGACAATATCGAATACAAGAGTGGAAATATTCTACCGCTCTGGCATTTCGGATTGTTATATTAAATACACGACAAAATATCTTTTCCAAAATAATATTCGTGCAAAGCCGGTTTTTCTTGAATGCGATACCATATATTTGCAAGAAGAAATGGTTGAGCCATGAATTCAATACAAAAACAATCATCAAAAAATAATAGCATGAAGACTACAACACTAATTTACTACAGTTTAATTATGGTTTTGCTGACCGCCTGCGGGAAGATGAAAGATTATTCGCTGCCTCAGGACACTGCTCCATTGCCATTGGGAAAAGTTCTGTTTTCTGAAGACAGTCATTGTTTTTTCAATGAAATAACAATGACTGATTCGTATATTGTCTTCACTGATATACAAAGTGATACTACTATCAGGGCTTACCGGAAAGACGACTTCAAAGCGCAACCATTAGTTGTCGCCAAACAGTCCGGAACTACAAATGCCATCGCTCCCAAACTGATTTACAAAATCAGCAAAGACAATGATAGCGACAACTTCTCGGCTATCGATAACTATCAGTTCGAAAAGACATTCACTTTGCACTCGTCGCACATAGAAGCCAAAACTACAAAACTGCAACATTCGCCTGCTCTCAGCTTTGATTTCTATAAGGTAGGGAATGAACTATATGGATCACCGCTCACACGTTCGTATCCTTCGCCGTTCTACTATTACAATCCAAAGGACAAATACTTTTGGGTTGATCCTTCAGAAAAGGCTTCAGCTGCATTGCCTCCAAACAACGACGCTTATGCCTGTGCCTTGTGTGTCAACGAAAAAGCCAAGGCTGCCGTAGCTGCTTATCGATACACGAATCTTCTTACTTTCTATAATCTAAAAGGCGACGCTATGGTTACTGTTTCAATTGGTGATAAAACAATCGCACCCGTCATCACTCACGACGAAGTGGATGTTTTGCAGTCGGATAAGTGTTTCACTACAATTGCCGGATCGCCCAAGTATGTCTACTGCGTCTATAACGGTTCAAATGATTTCAATGCGCTTTCAAAGATATTTGTCTTCAAATGGAATGGCAAGCATGTAGCCACTTGGGAAGTAGATCGGAACTGTCGCGCAATAGCTGTTGACAAAACCGACAAGTATCTGATTGCCATTTCCTCCCGATCCGGCGGAGGACAGGATATTTTGAGATATGATTTGACAAAATAACTATTTTCCAACTTATAAAAGCGATAAAGATAATTTCTACATTTGTAAAACATAGATGCTATCAAGAGATAAGGATATGCAAAGAATAAAGTTAATGACATGGACCGGGTTCATACTCCTATGGATGCTTTGTAGCTGTAATAATCCATCAGCATCCTTACCTGTTGTTGATTTTAGTTGCGACAATTTGAGATTAGACTCTGTAGAACTTGCTTTTATTCCATTAGAGACTAGTAGTAAATGCTTGCTTTCTTCCATCGAAGATATTTCATTTTATAATAAAAGGATTTTTGTCAACGACATTCAGTGTAAAGGAATATATGCTTTTACTGATTCCGGACATTTTATCGGACAAATTGGTAAATACGGAAACGGTCCTGGCGAATATCTTATGGCGAAGAGATTCTATATTGATACAGTTTCTCAAAAGCTGACTGCCATGGATTTCAGTCAGAGTAAAATGATTGACTACGACTTGAAAAGCTATCAATATCTATCATCCCATAAAGCGAATGTATTAACAGACTGCACTTGGCTACCCGATGGAAACATGGCATGGTTTGATTTGAGCGGATACGAAAATACTAAAAGAAAACACTTCTATGTCAACATCACCGATCAGAATCTAAAATCATTACGATACGGATTCGAAACAAAACTTACGACAGGTTACCTCCTCAGTTTAGGAAAAAGATTCTTTGAAAATGACAATCATCATTATTTGGCTGCGCAATTTAACCCTATCGCCTACGAAGTATCAACAGATACGATAAAACCTGTTTATCAAGTTTCATTTGGACAATACAAATTCCCTCCCGCCGACTGGTTGTCAACACATATAAACGAGGATGACAATTATCTGCCGTCATTATTCAAATCGCCCTATATTTGTGCATTCAATCTCAATGAAACATCCGATTATCTGTTGGCCACCTTTCTCATCCATGGAAATCAGGACTACTATGCCATTTACAATAAAAAGAGCAAACACTCCAGAATATATACAAACAAAGAGTTCTGCCATCTTTTAGGAATAAATGGCCTGAATACCATCATCGGTACTTACAATAACTATTTCGTTTGCTCCTTGTCGACTGCACTGCTCAAGAGATCTCAAAGTATCGGACGGGCAGACCTTCGAAATATTGCAGATAAATTATCTGAAGAAGACAATCCCATAATATGTATGTTCAAATTTCAATAATATGAAGAATACAATCTACACCATGTTTTGCTATTGCAAATATCCATTAATTGTTCTTTAGACGTAGATTGCATTTTCTTCTAATGCTTTCCAAAACCTCTAGTAAATATTATATAGACCAATAAATATTATTAAGTATTCTAAAGTGCTATTGCTATTAAATTCTATAATTGCATGTTTGTACTATAATAATATTACAATATGATTAGATTTATATTAGACTACTCAAACGGAGTTCCTGTTTATCGCCAAATTGATCAGATATTGTTTGGGATAGCGTCAGGTCAATTGAAACTGGGCGAACGACTCCTACGGTAAGAGCGCTTGCCGTGGACTTGAAAGTTAACCTCAACACCGTGTCAAAAGCATACAAAGAGCTTGAGATAAGAGAGGTTCTAACCACCCAGCAAGGTTCGGGCACATTCATAAACCAAGTGGATTCAGTTCTGCTAAAAAAAGAGAGAGACATGAAGCTGAAAGATATTTGCACGCAGTTTTCAATGTTGGCTTCGGCTTATGGCTTTACTACTAAAGAGATCATAGCGTATCTATCAAAAAATGAAATTCTAAATAACAATAATCATGACGAATAGTTTGAAAACAAAAGGGTGGGCTAACCCGACATCAATATCGTTGATGCTTTTAGCCATTACACTATCACTGGCATTTTACATGCTGGGTATGATAGTATTGTCCGCTATTTCTATTATTGTGCTTGGTCTTTTGTCTGCATCCATACGAATTGCAGATCAATGGGAACACGCAATAGTCTTGCGCATGGGAAAATTTATAGGAATGAAAGGTCCCGGCATATTCTTTATCGTGCCTATTATTGACAGCGTATCGACATACGTGGATCAGCGAGTACGAGTAAATGCTTTTAAGGCAGAGCAGACGCTGACCAAAGACACGGTTCCCGTAAATGTAGACGCCGTAGTATACTGGACGGTTTGGGATGTTGAGAAAGCGGCTTTGGAAGTACAGGATTATCAGGAAGCCATCGAGCATATTGCCCAAACAGGTTTGCGCGACACCATCGGAAAGCACGAGTTGTCAACACTTCTGCAGGAACGCGACAAAATAGCGGAAGATCTGCAAGTGCTCCTGGACCAGCAGACAAGCCCTTGGGGAATAACCTGCCAGACCGTAGGTATCAAGGATATAGCCATTCCTCCCGCTTTGGCAGAAGCCATGAGCAAGGAGGCTCAAGCCGAACGCGAAAGAAGAGCCAGAGTCATTCTTGGAACAGCCGAAACAGAGATTGCAGAAAAATTTGCACAGGCAAGCAAGAATTACACGAACAATCCGGTTGCGCTTCATCTGCGGGGTATGAATATGCTTTTCGAAGGTCTGAAAGAAAAGGGATCAATGGTCATCGTTCCGAGTTCCGCCCTGGAATCGATGAACTTAGGTGCTATCGGAGGCTTGGCGGCTTTATCAAAAACACAAGATGAGCCATCAAATTAAAGAAATGGCGTAGAAGTCAGATCTTCTCCAATCAGAAACAATACCTGTCATCCGACAAGGCAACCTGAGAATCCCGCTTAGCAGTCACGCCAGGCGGGATTTTGTAAAAGGACGCATCCTTTTTCATAAAAGGGCGCGCCCTTTTTGAAAAAAGCATGCATCCTTTTTTCAAGAACCACTAGCAATTGGCAAAAATACATTAAACGAAGTGGATAATTCTGACATTTTTCTGACATTTCGCCTTCTAATGGGAATACTATCAGTAGTTTAAGATGAATGGCATTTTTGGGGCAGGAGTATCGACGAAAATATAGTATATATTTGTAACATTAATAAATTGATGATCATGAAATACATTTATTTGTTGATAAAACGAGACAGGGATCTAGGACACTCTTCAAAAAGTATTAATAGTTTTCGCGAAAAGTATTAATACTTTGAAGAAAAACTATGCATAGTTTTCCAGACAACAATCAACGATTTCAAAATAGTTTCAATATGAAGAATACAATCTACTTTTTTATTTGTTCAGTCATCCTTTTCCTTCTCCTTCTCTTGGCTTGTAGCCAGAAAAAGGAAGTCAATGTGGAAAGAATAGCGAATGTAAAATATGTTTCTGTTACAGATAGTGTCTATGCCTCTTTGCCAAGTAGATTCTTTTATCAGGATAAGAGAATATATTGGGAAGATGCTACAAGTTCTGAGAAATTTATGCACATGATAGATGCAACAACGGGAAAGGAGTTTTGCCGTTTTGCCAATAAAGGCGGCGGACCGGGAGAATTTGACAATCCGATTCCATCGTTATTGCCACAAGGAGGCGTATGCATTAAAAATTTAGAAAATCATTTAGCTGTCCTATATAAACCATCCGCAGACACCATCAAAGAAACAATCACTGCTTTTTTTGGCGGCGGAATGTGGAGCAATGCCGTTGCAATCGACGATACTACTATCACCTATTTATATCCCGGTAAAGGCATGCCTTTCCAATTCCAGCGAAAGAGTCATACCATTCATTTTGGCCATGCTCCAATTGAAAAAACATGTACTAATGGCTATGATAGATTCCAGGGGCCGATGAAATATAATTACGAGAGGAAAATATTGGTGTACTGCACTTTCGATTTTCCATACATGGCCATATACAATATGTCAAATGAGAAGTTCAAATTGATTAAAGAGATGAATGAACACTTTGAATATTCAGTAAACAATGGAAACATTCATCTTAATGACAACACACCTATTGGAACTTTTGATATGGACATGACAAAGGACTACATCGTATCTCTTCGATTTGACAAAGCGCATGAGGATATCATAACATTGAAATCATATCTTAGAAATCCACTAAAAAGACCCCAGTCAGTATTTGTATATGACTATAATCTACAATTAGTAAAAATATATCATTTCCCATTTGGACTTTTGCGAATAGCCGGAGATCTCAAATCAAACGATGTCTATCTGATTGCGATGAAACCGGATTATGAAATCATTAAATTCAAGATACAATGAAGAATACAATGGCAACAAGGTAAACTAATGAATGTACTAATTGAAAAGTAAGCTACTATACAAGAAGGAGCCGACTAAATATCTACTTTTACCTATTGAACTCCAAACGATAACCTTTCTGGCCTACTGAAACGATTTTCATGGAGGG
>DAIMYP010000007.1:0-73306 GCA_036734445.1 Tannerellaceae bacterium | reverse complement strand
CCAACGACCCCGAGATTACAAATCACGTGCTCTGGCCAACTGAGCTAAAGAGGCATTCAATTCATCTCCATAAAACAGCCGTTTCAACATATTGCCGAAACGGCTGCAAATTTAGATATTATTTCTTAGATACCAAATTTATCTGCTATTTTTTTTATTCTGCTTTGACTTTTTATTTTCAAAAGATTGAATAACTCTTTTCAGACATTCTCATCTGCTGAGTCTTCTTTTTCTTTACTATCAAATACTGCAGTAGATTTTTTTGCTCTAATTTTCTCTTTATATTTAATCAACTGCTTTTCCAAAGCTTCCACACATCCATCTATTGATTCTTCAAAAGAATTACTAACTTTCTCAGCGAAACAATCACCATTCTTAATTACTAAACGGATACTTGCATCTTTATTTTTACTTGTTTCCGGTTTTACAACCTTCAAAACAACTTCTGCTTTCAAAATTCCGTCGAAATACTGTTCCAACTTTGAAACTTTCTTCTGAATGAACGCTTCCAACTGTGCTGTAGCGTCAAAATGGATAGATTGAACTCTAATTTCCATAATTAACCTCCTTCTTTTTGTGCTCTTGGATGAGCATGATAAACTTTTTTTAATTCCTCAAAGGTTGTATGTGTATAAATGCTGGTTGAAGCCAAACTGCTATGACCGAGTAATTCTTTCACTGCGTTCAGCTCTGCTCCATTATTTAACATACTCGTAGCAAACGAATGCCTTAAAACATGGGGACTTCTCTTTCCCAACGTAGGTATCACTGCCAATACATTCTTTACCATATAATAAAGTATGGAAGCCGACAACTGTCGGCCATCTTTTCTGACAAAGAACCAACCACTGGCTGAACCTACATCATGATTTCGGGCATCAAGATATGCAACAATCATCCTTTTCAAACCTTCCGTAAAAGGAATCAACCTTTGCTTATTGCGCTTCCCTGTAACTTTTATCTGCAAAGAATTACAGTCAATATCAGAATCACGCAGTCCAATCAATTCCGATCTACGCATCCCGGTATCATAAAGCATCTCAAGCATCAAATGATTCCTCATTCCTTCAAAATCGTCTTCAAATTCATAATCGTCCAACAAATTCTCCATATCCTTATCTTTAATAAAGTAAGGTAAAGGCTTCTTTGTTTTCGGACCGACTACAAATCTTAGCGGATCCACCGAAATCAGTTCCTGTTTCATAAGGAATTTAAAAAAGGATTTCAAAGAACTTAATTTCCGGTTGACAGATAAAGATGACATTTTCTCATCTAACAAAGATACCATCCAATTACGAACAATATCCACATCTACTTCTTCCGGAATGAATACGCCTTCTTTCTTCTCTTTAACAAAATCTTCAAACTGATGAAGGTCTTTCGCATAAGCCAAAACCGTATTCTCAGAATAGTTTCTTTCGAAACGAAGATAATCTAAAAATGAATCTATAAGCATATTCACGTTGCATCAACTTTTCTGCAACGAAAATAAGAATAAGAATTCAATAAAACAAGTTTAGCAGAAAGAAATTACAAAATTATTCTTCAGCTTCCTGCAAATGTTGAACATAAACAGCATGCATCTGTTGTTTTCTCTTCTCTACAGAAGGCTTCTCAAAAGCCTGACGGTTTCTCAACTCTTTAACAATACCTGTTTTCTCAAACTTCCTTTTAAATTTCTTCAGCGCTTTTTCAATATTCTCGCCTTCTTTTAATGGAACTACAATCATAATTTAATTTCTTTATTTTGTTTATTAGTTTATATCCTCAAATTGGGCAGCAAAGTTACTGATTGTTTCTTTTGTAGCAAAACTTTCCACACTTTTTTTCATCTTTTCCTCAACTTATCTCTTCATACAACATTCAGATTATTAGAGATGAAAAGGTGGATAAAAAATTCCCTGTTCAGTTATGATTGCGGTAATTAGTTCATGCGGAGTTACATCAAAAGCAGGATTATACACCTGAATATCCTTTGGAGCCATCCGTTTTGCATACCACATTTCGGTAATCTCGTTTGCATTTCGTTCTTCTATAACGATAGCATCGCCATTCGGACAATTATGATCAATTGTTGAGGTTGGACCTAAGACATAAAAAGGTATACCATAGTGATGAGCCAAAATAGAAAGACCTGAAGTTCCTATCTTATTTGCCGTGTCTCCATTTGCAGCTATCCTATCACAACCTACAAGTACGGCTTGTATCCAGCCTTTTTGCATGACTGCAGAAGCCATATTATCACAAATCAAAGTAACATCAACATTACCTTTTTGCAATTCATAAGACGTAAGACGTGCTCCTTGCAGCAAAGGTCGTGTTTCGTCAGCAAAGACCTTAAATCCATAACTTCGTTCTGTTCCCAAGTATATAGGAGCTAAAGCCGTGCCATATTCTGAAACGGCTAAATGTCCAGCATTACAATGAGTAAGCAATCCCATTCCCGGACGCAACAAAGAAAGGCCCAACTCACCAATACGATGGCAGGCAGCAGCATCTTCATTACGTATAGCCTCGGCTTCTTCTTTTAATAACCGCAATATAATAGGCAGAGCAACTGAAGCATTAGCAATAACCACCCGTTCCATTCTATCCAAAGCAACTTGCAGATTAACTGCCGTTGGACGTGCCTTAACCAAATAGTCTTTTATTTTTTTGAAGGCACCGTAGAAATCCAAATAATTCTTTTCATCAATCTGCCGACTGCAAACATACAATCCATAAGCAGCAGCAACGCCAATAGCTGGCGCACCACGTACTTTTAATTTTTTTATTGCTTCGAACAAATCTTCAGCTGAAAATAGAGACAAATATGATTCCTCATATGGAAGACGCGTTTGATCTAAAATAATAACAGCATCACCTTCTTTACTGAGACGTACAGTCTTTATATCTGTAATTTTACTATACATATAATATATATGCTATTTCTATTCGACATTAACCATTGATTCAACTTGCGAATATCGATATGCCAAGCTTTAGAAATCAATAGATCATTGCCCTATAAGATACTGTTTTGAATTTTTTTAGCCAAACCGTCACAACTGGTCTTATGAAGTTGCAAATCAGAACCTAGTGTAAGACCCGCATAGCCAAGATAACGCGCATAATCTATATCACAAGTTGTATCAACATAACGGCGCATGTCTGTAAGCGGACTCCCTGCCACTTCTGCACAGACAGACCAAAACTCTTCTTCCGTAAAACCACGCTTCTGCTGATTGTAATATACATTATATAATGTACGCATGACGTCATCCAGACTCTTTTTGTTATTTGTCAGTTGACGAATATTGATATCCATAAGCAGACCCAGGATCGGACCTTTATCATAATAGGAAATACGTGTATCTGCTCCATTAGCATTACGATTGAAGAAATTGAGCCAGATATCGTAACTGCTAGTGCGCAAGCTCATGTGATGACGGCCTTCTTTACCTTCGACCGCTTTAGTGAACTCTCCCAATGCATTAAGCACTTCATCACTGCTGATAATTCCCGCACGCCTTAATAATGCTGTTTCATAATAAACGGTGAAGCCTTCCGAAATCCACAAAGATGGAGTATAAACTTCACGATCGTAGTCAAATGGGCCTAATTCAACAGGACGAATACTCTTTACATTATATAAATGGAAAAACTCATGTGTAACGAACGACAGAAAACGGATATAACCTGCATGCGAATCAAAATTAAACGAACCATCGCTAAAGCTTGCCTGAGAGTTGATATGTTCCAATCCACCTCTGCCCTCGCCCATCAATAAAAATGAGTAATGATTATAAGGTGCGTCACCAAAAAGATTGGTCGCTTCAGCTATCATCTTCTTAATATCCGAAACAAAAGTTGTATTTTCAAGACCTTCCGGCGTTTCTAATGCCAACTGATACGAACGGTTATTTAAAACAAAATCAATCGTTCGCTGATTACCCAGAAAGACAGGACAGTCATAAAGATTATCAATATCTGAGGCACGGAAAGTATTATTCTGACCTGGCACAGGATCCAAGCCGGTAGAAATCTTAGCCCAATTAGAAGCCGGTTCGAATGTAATCGTAACTGGCGTTTGTTTTTCTTTCTCTACATATAAATACACCCCATTCGGTGCTACAAAAGCCTTATCGGCAGTCACCATCGATTCGGCCACACTTTGTGCATTGGCATAAATTCGATAGGCAACTTTTATGATCGATTGTTTGCCATTCTTTACCAGCCATCCATTCTTACCGACTTTTGTCCATTCGATATTTTTTCCAGAGGCGTCTGTAGCCTGAAAATCAACCATATTTTTGGGATAATCAAGGATCAAATAATAGCCTGGTGCCCACACGGGCATCTTAAATAAAGTTTGCGACGAAGATAAGTCCGAAGCTGTCAACTCTACATTAATATAATGAGCTGCAGGCTGAAAAGTAATATGGTAGACCAAATTTGTGGCTGCTGCACCAAAAGCACACAAACAGAATAAAAGGACTACAATAGATCTTTGTAACTTTTTCATATTTGCAATACGGGTTAGAATCTATATTCTTGTTCTATGCAAAATTATACTTTTATTTATTATCATAACCCTTTTATCTGAATAATCTGTCAAAGAACTAATCTTTTTGATTACTTTTGCACAACAACGTTGACTAAAAAACAATTGCAATGGAAACAAATATTTCAGAAAGAATTTCCTCTCTACGCAAAGAGATGGCTAAAGAAAAGATTGACGCCTACATCATCCCGACTTCAGATCCCCACATGAGTGAATATCCAGCAGAATGTTGGAAATATCGTGTCTGGATTTCAGGATTTACAGGTTCAATGGGTATAGTGGTAGTTACAGCTGACAAAGCAGGTTTGTGGACTGACTCACGCTATTTCCTGCAAGCTGATATTCAACTTAAAGGCAGTGGTATTGATCTCTATAAGCTTATGATACCTGGAACGCCATCCATACCTGAGTTTCTTATCAGTGAACTCAAAGAAGGAGCAACCGTAGGTCTTAACGGTGAAACTTACAGTGCCAGCGATTCGCAGTCGCTAGCTAAAGCGCTCAGCAAAAAGAATATCGCACTACGTACCGATGCCAGTCTGATCAATCCGATCTGGAAAGACCGTCCGGCTATCCCGGAAGGTCCACTTTTTGAAATGCCTGTTGAATTAAGCGGAAAATCCACTGAAGACAAACTTGCTGAAATCAACAATATGCTTCACAAGGCCGGTGCAGACTGCACAATACTATCTGCTCTTGATGAAGTTGCATGGACTTTTAATATTCGTGGCACAGACGTCACTTACAATCCGGTTGTAATCAGTTATGCCTTTGTCTCAGAAAAAGAAAGTGTCCTCTTTATCAATCCGAAGAAGTTAAATAACGAAACGGCTGCCCGCTTGAAAAAAGAAGGTGTAAAGCTAGCCGATTACTCAATGCTCTATACCTATTTATCCCGTATTCCAGAACATAGCAAAGTATTTCTCGATGGTAATCGTACGAATGTTGCCATTTACAACGCTCTGCCTAAAAATGCAGAAGTGATTGAAGGCATCTCGCCTGCCAATCATTTAAAGAGCATCAAGAATGCAACTGAGATTAAAGGTTTCCGCAACGCTGTCCTGAAAGATGGCATTGCCTTGACCAAATTCTATTTCTGGTTAGAGCAACAAATGAAATCCGGAGCAACCGTTACGGAATTAGGTGCAAGTCACAAACTGTCATCTTTGCGTGCAGAACAACCACTTTATGTGATGGACAGTTTTGCCAGTATCTCAAGTTACGGCGCTCATGGTGCTATCGTTCACTATGCGCCAACGCCGGAAACAGATATTCCACTTGAGCCGCATAATCTGTATCTTTTGGATTCAGGTGCTCAATATATGGATGGAACAACTGATATCACGCGTACGATTGCACTTTGCAAACCGACCGAACAAATGCGTAAGGACTTTACAAGAGCATTAAAAGGGACGATAGGAATTGCCAAATGCAAATTCCCGGCAGGAATACGTGGCTGTCTGCTGGACGTATTCGCTCGTAAAGCTTTATGGGATGCAGGCATCAACTATCTTCACGGCACTTGCCATGGAATCGGACATTGTCTGAACGTACATGAAGGTCCGCAAAGCATCCGTATGGAAGAAAACCCGGTCATTCTGGAAGCAGGAATGGTTATGAGTGACGAACCAGCGATGTATCGCACTGGCGAATATGGTATCCGCACAGAAAATATGGTACTTATTCACGAAGACAGCGAAACAGAATATGGCAAATTCCTTGGGTTCGAGACATTGACACTCTGCTACATAGATACAAGTCTGGTAGTTGTTTCGATGTTATCCGAGCGCGAACATGCTTGGATAAATCGTTACCATCAGACTGTATATGAAAAACTCAGTCCATACTTGACCGACGAAGAGAAAGCATGGTTAAAAGAGAAAACAGCAGAAATATAATTATAAACAAACAAAAATAACATGGCATTAATCAAATCAGTAAGAGGCTTTACGCCTAAAATTGGTGCAGACACGTTCCTGGCTGATAATGCAACCATTATCGGAGATGTTGAAATTGGCGAAGGTTGCAGCATTTGGTTTGGGACTGTACTTCGTGGCGACGTTAATTCTATACGCATAGGCAACGGAGTAAATATTCAAGACGGTTCAGTCCTTCATACTCTTTACGAGAAATCAACCATAGAGATTGAAGATGATGTTTCGATAGGTCACAATGTTACAATACACGGAGCAAAGATATGCAAAGGTGCGTTGGTAGGAATGGGTGCAGTAGTTCTGGATCACGCAGTTGTTGGCGAAGGAGCTATTGTTGCTGCCGGTTCGGTAGTTCTCGGCAAGACGCAAGTTGAACCTGGCTGCATTTACGCCGGTGTTCCTGCTAAATTTGTCAAGAAAGTAGATCCTGAAGAAGCAAAAGAAATCAATCAGAAGATTGCACGCAACTATCACATGTATGCATCCTGGTACAAAGAAGAAGATAACAAGTCTAAATAAATAATCGCACCCGAGTGTAATAGATACTACACCCGGGCGCTTTTTAATAAGCGAATAATCAGCCTATTTCTTTAAAATTCTCCGTGCGCAATCCGATGCGACTAACAGTCCGCCAGCCATCATGATAATATCTTTGATGACCAAACGCCCTGCTCCGGAGAGATAAGGGAATCCGAAATTAGGAGTAGGCAAGTCGCCGCCCAAATTTGGAACCCATGCTTCTGGCGTTGTTATGAGAAAAGATAGTGTTACAATTGACATTCCGAAAGTAAGTAATCCACCAATCATACCGATTTTGTCGAACCAGATTCCGAGCAAAGTAAGTATACCGATCGAAACAATAGCAATTCCTAATCCATAGGCAAATGGATAAGTACCATTCGCTTGGTGCCATTCAATATTTTTAGCAACCATTTTTCCCTCAGGATTCTTATAATCCTTGTATTCGGGTGCTTTCTTTTGATAGAGAAAACTCATGAACGGACTGTTTGCTACAAAGGGGACAATGCCGTCTGCTTCATATTGACATGCTTTGAGACCACCAATCCAAGCCATAACGATAAAGATTGCGATACGCATGAAATGAAACCATTTCTGTTGATTACCTTCGAGGATTCTTGCTGCTAATTCAATTAACTTGTTCATATTCGTTGTTGTTTTTATTGTTATAGATTAATTTGTTTGCATAAATCATTAAGTGATTCACTCATTGTCGGATGAGTAAAAATAAAGTCGCGAAGGAATGTATATTTAGCTTTCATCTTCATAGCCGCACTAACGATATTAATCATTTCGTGAGAATCGGCGCAGAAAAGCGTACATCCAAGAATTTCACCATTGTCTTTATTTACTATGATCTTCAAAAGTCCGTCGAGTTCTTCCAACAATCGGGCGCGAGGAACACCTGCAGCAGCCAGTTTAGCAACGACATAATTCAAACCTTGCGCCTTTGCTTCTTTTTCGCTTAATCCCACACGCGACATTGGAGGATCAATAAATACCGAATATGGAACAGCGTAACGCAACAGTGTTGATTTCTCTCGATTTCCATTGAGAAAATCAAAAACAATACGTGAATCGTCAAGCGAGATGTAAGTAAACTGTTCCTTTCCGACTACATCGCCCATTGCCCAAATATGCGACTGCGATGTTTGCAGATATTCATTGGTTTTTATGCCCTTGCGCTCTGTGATTTCTATGCCTGCTGCATCTAAGTTCAAGCCTTGAATATTAGGACGGCGGCCTACAGCGATCAATGTTATCTCAGCTTCAACACTTGCAGCTTGACCCAACGCCTTTTCTTCATAAATCACAACATTGCCGTTATCCGTTGGACGAATCTCCAATGTATTTGCATTGAATATAAACTTGACGCCACGTTTTTCGAGACGTTGTTGAACTGCTTCTGCTATATCACGATCTTCGCGCGCTATCAGTTCGCTTCCGAACTCCAAAACGGTAACTTTGGTTCCAAACGAAGCATACATAGAAGCGAATTCCAATCCAATATATCCGCCGCCTACAATACACATGCTCTGTGGCAATTGGTCATAATCAAGCAATGTTTTGCTGGTGAATACCTGTTTGCTGTCAATTCCTTTAATAAGTGGAATGAATTCTGTCGAACCCGTATTAATAAAGATTTTATCAGCAGTTAGAACGAGATCCTCTCCATGCAGCGTTTTGACAGCGACATGTTTCGAATCCAAGAAAGAAGCTTCGCCTGTAATCACCGATATATTGGGATTATTTGCCAGAATATCGAAATTTTTCTGTCGGAGTAATGAAACCAGTTCCTTCTTTTTCAGAATAGACTTACGATAAAATTCTGCCTTTTGTTCGAAAGTCCATTCAGGATGTTGTTCACTGAATTTAGCGTTATGGACCAATGATTTAGTCGGAAT
This sequence comes from Tannerellaceae bacterium, assembly GCA_036734445.1. Taxonomy (GTDB): domain Bacteria; phylum Bacteroidota; class Bacteroidia; order Bacteroidales; family Tannerellaceae; genus Parabacteroides. The sequence goes on along the minus strand of DAIMYP010000007.1, from coordinate 64,406 downwards.
ACATCCCACATTTATACACGTACCACCATACATTTCCGGGGATTTTTCAATAAGCGCTACCTTCTTCCCTTGGCGAGCCAAGTCCTGAGCAAGAGTTTTGCCTCCTTTGCCAAAGCCTATGATCAAAGCCTCATAATTTTTTGTATCCATAACGTCCAAATTTTATAATGATTACTCTGTTTAAATACTTAGTGCCTTATATCATCTAAGACAATGCAAAGATAGGGTAGTAAAAAAAGAGAAAGAATGGACAAAAAGGGCTATCACATAGATATTTTTGCCACAATAGATATTCCGACTTTTTCACGATAACGCAGAGGCGACACACCAACATTCTTTTTAAAGTAGCGACTGAAATAGAATTCGTCTTCAAAATTCAGTTCGGCAGCGATCTCTTTAACTGATTTATAGGTCAGATGCAACAGTTTCTTCGCTTCAAGAGTAACCCGCTCCTGAATTAGCTGCATGGGAGTTTTTCCAAATTCTTTCTTAATTTTCTTGCTAAAAGCATTAGAGGTAAGCGAAAAACTATCCGCATAAAATGAAACACCTCTCTCCTTGATAAAATGATTCTCTATCAATTTCTGAAAACGCGTCATCTCACCATACGGAGATTCGTCTTCCTCTACATTCGTCAACATTTTGGCTTTGATCTTGCTACTGATAGCTAAAATAAGCTGGAGATAAGATTTGACAACAGCTTCAGAATAAGCATCAGGCAAAGAATTTTCACTCATCTTTCGAAGATTCAGCTCAAGTTCATCCCAAACCGTCTGATCCACTTCAATAGACGGAGAGAGATAAATGTTATTGAATAGCAATCCATTACAGGCCACCTCCTTTTTATGATATTCGATGCAATAGAAATCGCCATGGAACTGAACAAGTTGCATGTCTGTAGATTCATCGCTCATCCAACGGAACGGTTGGAATGGAGACAGAAACAAAAGCGTATAGCCATGTGAATTATAAATCGTCTCGTCAACCATAAAGCTATGTTCCCCACGGAATAGGAACAAGGAGTAATACTCCACACTGTAATGTGTCGTAAATGCTTCTGCCTTACAGTTTTTCACCGAAAACGATTGTCTATTCATTAATCATCAATTAAACTACAAGCGGTTTCTACTGAAAGCCCGCTATATTATACTTACAAAAATAGACAAATTCATCAATCGTACAAAATTTCCCATACATTTATATATTTAGACAAACTATTACGACCGGAAATCGGGAATCAGCTGCAACAAACCACATAAGAATAAGCAAAACATAGATTTTTGATACAGCCTAAAAGCCATTCGGAAACGTTCAAAAATTCATTCGAATCCGCGGATCATTTCATTCGAATGGAGTGAAGGTTTCATTCGAATGAAACGAAACTTTCTTCCGAATGAATTGGAAGTTTCTATTAGATAAAATAAGCGACAGAACTACAGCTATTTACATTAGAATTAAATAGCTATTTTATGCGAATCGAAAAAAACAGAAGGTTTTTGCTGAAAACGAACATGGATTTTTGATATCAAGTAAACAGCAGATATATTTCTTGTTCAATGGCATGATATAAAAATACACAAAACACCCTTTGCGGTACGAGTATTGTTAATAAATAAAAATTAGCTGATTTCCGATTAAACTTTCTGATTCAATTATCGTCTATCTATATGTTTTGATGATATTATAAAAGTATAAATAGCAACAATATGAAATTGGAACGATACTTTTTGTTGATGATTTTATTTTTCTTGTCCGTACAAGTGTATGCACAGCAAAAAACAGTCACAATCACAGGAGCCATTATTGAAGAAGGAACCAATCAACCCGTTGAACAAGCTACTGTCCGTTTGCTTGGCTCAAAAGACAGTTCAATGGTAGGTGGTGTAGCCAGTTCTAAAAACGGCACCTTTACTTTAAGGAACATAAAGCCGGGTAATTATCTGCTTCATGTATCCTTTATCGGTTTCAACGATTTATATCAGCCATTGCGCATTACCGGTAAAGTTGCGACCATCAAGTTAGGCAACTTGATGCTGAGCGATGCCGCCATACAATTGGGTGAAGCTGTCGTTGTAGGCAAAGCGCCTGAAGTACAGGTAAAGAATGATACAACCGAATACAATGCCGATTCGTATAAAGTAACCGAAGGCTCCGTCCTTGAGGACTTGCTGAAAAAGATGCCTGGCGTCGAAGTTGACAGCAATGGTAAAGTTACCGTCAATGGCAAGGAAATCAAAAAGATATTAGTCGATGGCAAAGAGTTCTTCTCTTCCGATCCGAAGGTAGCTTCCAAGAACCTGCCTTCAAAGATGGTGGACAAAATACAAGTCTGGGACAAAAAGAGTGATATGGCTCAGATGACCGGATTCGACGATGGCGATGAAGAGACCGTCATCAATCTAACCGTCAAAAAAGGGATGAAGGAAGGTTGGTTCGGAAATGCCTATGGAGGCCTTGGCAGCAAGGATCGCTACGAAGCCAATGCCATGGTAAACCGATTTGTCAACAACGACCAGTTGACTTTCATGGGCGGGTTGAACAATACGAACAACATGGGCTTTTCAGATCTTGCCTCAACGATGTTCTCCGGAATGGGCGGTCGTGGACGTGGTGGTTTTGGTGGAAGTGGCGCCGGCAACGGTATCACATCATCCAGCAATGCAGGTTTGAACTTCAATAAAGAATTCACTTCCAAAATGACATTAAACGGAAATACCCGTTTCAATCATTCTGATAACGAAGCTTCAAGTAAAAGTAATCAACAGAATATTCTGACAGGCGACAGTTCAAACTTCTATTCAGCAAATGATAACAGCCGAACAAAAAATGACAACGTTGGTGCCGACTTCCGCATGGAATGGAAACCGGATACGATGACTCAGATTCTGTTCCGTCCAAGCATCGGCTACAGCAACAGCCACAATCTTGAGACAAGCGATTTCCAGACATTGTCACAAAGCAACAATAAAATCAACACAGGTAGTTCGAACTACTCTTCACACGGAGAAGGATATAATCTGAGTGCAACTTTAGACTTCAGCAGGAAACTGAATAATAAAGGTCGCGTGCTGAGCTTCTCTTTATCAGGAGGTGGCAATGATTCATACAATCAAGGTTCGAACTATTCTGAAACGAACTACTACTTATTGAATAAAGATTCCATCATCAATCAGCAGTTCCGCTACGACAACAGTGGTTACAACTACAAGGCTTTTGCATCGTGGGTTGAACCTATCGGACACAACAACTTCATCCAGGCAACATACAGTTTCAGTCAGAACAGACAAAAATCGCTGAAGAAAACCTATGCATGGGATGATGGCGACCAAGACTACAGTCAATTGGATACTGCTTACAGCAAGAGCTACCGCAATTATTTCACCAATCAGCGTGTAAGCTTAAGCTTTAAGGCGCAACGTGAGAAATATAATTATACCATCGGCGTAAACCTCGATCCATCTTACAGCAAAAGTGAGAACTTCGTAGGCGATACGATCCTGTCTACTCTCTCACGCCATGTGGTCAATATTTCACCGATGGCTTTGTTCAACTATCGTTGGAACAATCGTACGAACTTGCGTATCCGTTATACCGGTACGACCAGTCAACCCAGTATGACTCAATTACAACCGGTTGCCGATGTAACCGACCCGTTGAATACTATTATTGGTAATCCTGACTTGAATCCGCAATATACGAACAATCTCTTCATCCGCTTCCAGAAGTTTGTTCCCGAACAACAACGGGCGTTCATGTTGATGGCCAACGGCAGTTATGTCATCAACGATATCGTCAGCTATTCACAATATGAAAGAAGCAGCGGTAAGAAAGTGACAACCTACAAAAACGTAAACGGCAACTACAATGCCAACATCCGTTCAATGATAAATACGCCTTTGCGCAACAAAAAGTTCTCGATCAACTCAATGACGATGGCCTCTTTTGCCAATAGCAATGGATTCATCAATGGCGAAAAGAATACGAACAAAAACTTAATTCTTTCAGAACGTGCCGGCATCGACTTCCGCTCTACTTATCTGGATCTGGGCGTTAATGGAAACTTCCGTTACAATGGAGCAACAAACTCATTGCAACAGCAGCAAAATCAAAATGTTTACAATTACGGTTTTGGTGGAAACACTACGATATATCTGCCATATAATTTCAAGATTGAAAGCGATATAACCTACTCAACCAATTCCGGTTATTCCACAGGATACGAGCAAAGTGAATGGCTTTGGAATGCATCCGCTTCAAAATCTTTCTTAAAGAATAACGCCGCTACGCTACGCTTCAAAATATATGATATCCTGCAACAACGGAGTAATATCTCTCACAGCGTAACTGCTTCTGCTATAACGGATACGCAATATAACACACTGAACAGCTACTTTATGGTTCACTTCATCTATCGATTCAGTATCTTCAAAGGAGGCGCTTCAATGAAAGATGCTTTTGGTGGCAGAGATCATGATCACGGTCCTGGTGGCGGCGGTCCCGGTGGCGGTCCCGGCGGTCCTCCTCCTGGAGGCGGTGGCGGACCGATGTAATAATCCATTGAATCACAGTGATAAAACGATCTAAATATTTTCGATTGTTTAAAATTCAGTTAAACACTTGCTTTTCTCAAAGCAAGTGTTTATTTTTACCCTGTGATTATATCGAAAAACATCAAATAAATGTTAGCGGCCATTTACGTATATATTCAATGGATAGTTGGACTGATATTTATTATATTGTATGCCGTCACAACAATAAGCGTTATCCTAGTCATAGTTGCGGAAAACAGAAATCCTTTAAAAACAATCTCTTGGGTAATTGTACTCTTGCTTGCTCCGGGTATTGGTCTGTTAGTTTACTGTTTTCTGGGACAAGATAACAGGAAACTTCGTGTCATTTCCCGAAGGGCCTATAAACGAATCATGAAACGTTCGCAGGAAGGGAAAATGCCGCAAGATGTCTGCGCTGTTCCCACCCCATATCGACCACTCGTCACGCTTTTGACAAATAGTAAACAATCGTCGCTCCTCTATGGAAGCGAAATCACCGTCTATACAAATGGGACAGACAAATTCAAAGATCTGATGCATGAATTAAATCTGGCCAAACATCATATTCATCTGCAATATTACATCTTCTGCGACGACGAAATAGGGAATCAAATCAAAGACATACTTATAGCGAAAGCGAGAGAAGGAATCGAAGTTCGCGTTCTGTACGATGACGTAGGCTGTTGGAATGTGAAGAACAAATTCTTCAAAGAGATGAAAGATGCGGGTATAGAAGTGTATGCCTTTCTGAAAGTGGCATTCCCGATCTTCACTAGCAAGGTCAATTATCGTAATCACCGAAAGATTGTGGTCATTGATGGCAAAGTAGGATTCATGGGCGGAATGAATATTGCCGACCGTTATGTAAAAGGGACAAACTGGGGTTCATGGCGTGACACGCATTTTAAAATACGCGGAAAAGGAGTGCATGGATTGCAAGCTTCATTCCTGATTGACTGGTACGTCATCAGTAAAAAACTGCTGAATGATAAGGTCTATTATCCACCTGCTCCAATCTACAACAAAGACAATATCATGCAAATTGCAACAAGCGGACCCGTTGGACAATGGCGAACCTTATTACAAGCCGCGATCTTCATGCTTTCCAATGCGAAAAAGTATATCTACATACAAACGCCATATTTCCTCCCTACCGAAGGAATTAACCAAGCGCTTCAAATAGCTGCTTTAGGTGGAGTCGATGTAAGACTGATGCTTCCTGAACGCTCTGATACTCGTACGGCGAATATGGCTACACACTCATTTCTGGATGAAATGATAAAAGCCGGGGTTAAAGTGTATTTTTATAAAGCAGGCTTTTTACATTCAAAGCTTATCGTCACCGATGATGAACTCACCTGCATCGGTTCCGCTAATGTTGATTTCAGAAGCTTTGAACACAATTTTGAGATCAACGCCTTCGTCTATGAATCGGCTTTTGCTACACACATGAGAAAAATATTCATGCATGACTTGAACAGCTGCGAACAAGTTATTCCATCAAAATGGTTCAAGCGCCCACTCAAACAAAAGCTTGCCGAATCATTCATGCGATTATTCTCACCCCTATTATAAAAAGATTTATTTATGGCTGTCTTTAATGAAAAGAGAAAAATTGACAGCACCATACTCACGATGCTGATTGAAGAATGGTAATTGCGAAAAATCATTCGCCTTAGGATGTTCCATAATGAACAATCCTCCTTCGCGCAATAAATTATGTGCGAAAATAAGTTCAGGCACTGTTGGAAGTTCTTTTAAAGCATAAGGCGGATCGGCAAAAATAAAGTCGAAACCCTCTTCGGGGGCTGAATGAAGATAACGGAAAACGTCTCCACGAATCAACTGCAATGAGTCAGTTTTCAATTCCTTGGCAACTTTGGCAATAAATGAAGCATGTGCATTATTCTTTTCTACAGCAACAACATGCTTACAACCTCGCGAAAGCAATTCGAAAGAAATACTGCCTGTTCCGGCAAATAAATCCAACGCATCCAAATCCTCCAGGTCAATCAGGTTACCAATAACATTAAAGATATTCTCCTTAGCAAAATCGGTTGTCGGACGCGCGCTGAAAGAGGATGGGACATCAAACCGCCGATGACCATATATACCACTGATTATTCGCATAATAATAAGGTGATTATATCTAACGGAGCTTTACGGACTTCCATCCCTTGCAAATAGGCTTCCGATGGAATATCCAGCAAATCTATATACTGTATATATTGACGTAAGGAATCAGCTATACGAGCCCGTAGAACTGCTTCTCCAAAAATTCTTAATCGATCCTTCTCCTGATCCAAACCTGTCTGTTTCCATACATATAATATATAGTATAGAATATCTTCTGCCTGTTCATACGCGAAAGAATTGGCAAACAGCAATGCGCCTTGACTTAAACAAGCTACATCAATCCATTTTGAATGTAACACGACATACAACAATTTCGGAAAAAATTTGCGACTTTGCTTTTTCCACCAATTCAACTGTGATGTCATATAATGTAAAAAAATCGGATTAATGATTGAACGAGAACAGAACTCGTAAACATCCTCTTCTACATCAAACAGCAAAACCGTCTCTTTGTCCTTCAAATCATTATAGAGTCCATGGCCCAAATCAGTGGAGAAGGCAAAAGCAAGAAGCTTGTCTTTTTGATTTTCATGAAATGCCACTGCAGGCAATAAAGTATATCTGGGCGATACACAAACAATACGAAAACTTTTAAACGGCCAGGTAAGGTATTCGTTATCGAAGAAATAATCTTTCAACGAAGTAATATAAGAACGACTCCGATCAAACTCAACTTCTTGATAGAAGAATGAGTCGCTGACCGAAGGATCATAACCGGAAAAAGAAAGTCCACCCGACCGAAGTCGGATGGACACTTGATATCTTTCCGCGTTATCAGCTGTCAACTTCGCAGAAATAGGCATACGGATTACTCCCAGTTACCTGCGTTATTGTTGATTTCAGTTAATGAACCAACACGTAAACCCGGGAACTTGTTTGCCTTTACAGCTTTGTACTTCAAATTAGCAACGAGCTTCTTGTTCAAGTCGCCCAGATAATCATCATACAAAACTCCGCACTGGAATACTTTTACACTGTAACCGGAACCCGATTTCAGCGTTGCTGTATCCATAGAGAACTTGACATTCGAACCAGGAACTTTGTCGATATTTGCAAAGTCGAAATTTCTTCCAAGTAATGTATCACCAGCAGCTACCCAAACAGTATCACGTCTGATAATACCTTTCTTAACGGCTTCGCGTTCTGTCAAACCCTGTTCCAACTGATCGTCAGTCAAAACACCTTCCTTAACCAAGAAGGGCATCTTCTCGGAGGTAAGGAACTTTTTCAGTTCATCGAAATTTGCTGCATGTACTTTATGAATATTTTTATACTCTATCTGCGCTTTGCGAATATCAATCAAACGTTGCTCAATAGCTTTCTCGCGTTGATCTTTAGTCGCATTGAACTGAATAGGAGATTCAATACTCTCGTAGCACATGTATGCAAGCAGTATAACTGCTGCAAACAATAAAATCTTAACTGTAACTTTCATGGTTTATATTGTTTTTTGAATTTATTTCGCTCGGCAAATTTAAAAAAGAATATTTAAAGAACTATCTTTATCGCGAAAATTATTACATCCAAAATGATAAATAGTTATTTGAGGGAACAAATAAGGCTAAATTTTCCTTATAATCCCACAGAAAATCAACTTTTCGCGTTAAAAAAGCTTTCCGACTTCCTTTTCGACGACAACAAAAATACCCTTTTACTCATAAAAGGATATGCCGGAACGGGAAAAACTTCACTCATCGGTGCATTAGTCAAAACGATGAATGAGTTTCAACAAAAAAGCATACTTCTTGCTCCTACCGGACGAGCAGCCAAAGTATTTTCGAACTACGCCGAAGAAAAAGCTTTTACCATTCATAAAAAGATTTACAGACAAAAAGCATTTTCGAATGAGCCAACGGGCTTTGTCCTCAACGAAAATATGCATAAAGATACTTTATTTATCGTCGACGAAGCCTCCATGATTTCAAACGAAGCAAACGGCTCTTCGAATTTTGGTTCAGGCCATTTGCTGGATGATCTTATATATTATGTATATTCCGGTGAAAACTGCCGCCTGATTATGATGGGAGATGTGGCACAACTTCCTCCTGTCATGCAAACTGAAAGTCCGGCTCTAGATGTACAAACATTGGCAAAATACAATCTGGATGTCGAAGAGATACTTCTGACTCAGGTTGTCAGACAAAGCGAGGACTCAGGAATACTTTATAATGCAACACGACTTCGGGATGCATTGCGTAACAACAGTGTGGAAATATATCCAACACTGCGCCTTGATGACTATCCAGACATAAAAAAAGTCAGCGGGGAAGATTTGATAGAAGAAATTACATCCGCCTACAATCGTGATGGCATTGAAGAAACCATGATTATTTCACGATCTAACAAACGGACTACCATATATAATAATGGAATAAGGAATCGTGTTCTCTATCGGGAAGAAGAACTCTCGAGCGGAGACCGACTGATGGTGGCAAAAAACAATTACTACTGGACGAAAGACAATAAAGAGATGGATTTTATAGCCAATGGCGAAATCATCCAAGTAGTGCGTGTACGACGGACCTATGAACAATATGGCTTTCGTTTTGCAGATGTCATCGTCAGATTTCAAGATTACGATCTTGAGACTGAAGTCAAATTACTACTGGATACTCTGCAAAGCGAAACGCCTTCGCTTCCCAAAGAACTTAACGACAAACTGTTCTACACCATTCTGCAGGAAGAATACGAAGACGTCAATACCAAATCAGGCAAAATGAAAAAGATGAAGGAAGACCCCCATTATAATGTATTACAAGTTAAATATGCTTATGCCGTCACTTGCCACAAAGCACAAGGCGGACAATGGATGAATGTATTCCTCGACATTGGTTACATTACGGAAGATATGCTGGGAGAAGACTTCTATCGCTGGCTCTACACGGCTTTTACTCGGGCAACACACAAACTTTACCTGGTTAATCTGCCTGAACAATTCATTGAAAAGTCATGATTCAGAAGAGATAACAGCGTTAAAAAATCTTTTGATAAGAATAATGCAGTCAACATATATAATAAAATATCTATTTTTGTACAATTAATGGGGATGTGATATCTATTCCTCTAAAACAACTAAAGGATGACGAATAAAGACAGAATTGTTCATTTGCTTTCCGACATCAAAGAACTTGAGTCTGCTATCGCTGGGATGCAGGAAGCTGAAATATATCCGGTTTCCTTTTTCAGCCGGTCATTCGACATGACCCATCAAATACTGAAAGACATTCATTCTCTTGAAGTCGCGCAGGTTGAAATGTTGCAGCGACAAATGGATGAACATCAAACGATCATACAGACACTCACTTATCCTCCCAGTGGCACCGACGTTTCACAACATAACGATACTCATATTTCTCAGGAAAATAAAGCTGAAATAACTCGTGATGAAAAATCTGAAATATTCCTCGAAAGTAAGTCTGAAGCGCCTGCAATAGAAACCGATTTTCTTTCAGCTGAGCCAAAGAAGGAAGCAGAGCCCGAAAAAACAATTGAAGAAGAGAAGCCCACAGTTGAAGCAGCACCTACCGAAACACCCGAGCGTAATCCTTTGGGTGAACGAACCGGTCTGTTTTTAAGTGATATCCTAGAGAAAAGAAAATTGACAGACTTCTGCAAAGCTTTCAGCCTCAACGATCGTTTTCGTTTTAAGAAAGAGTTGTTCAGTGGCGACGAAGAACAAATGAATAAAACACTCAACATACTCAATGGCATGCATTCATACGAAGAATCTATCGCTTATCTGAGCCATGCACTGAAGTGGAATATGGAAGACGAAACTGTCGGCGACTTCATCAAGCTTGTGGAGAAAAGATTTCTATAATCATGAACAAAGTCCTAAATAAAGCGATATGGCAAAACTAACTGTAGTACCTACTCCGATTGGGAATCTGGAAGATATGACCTTCCGAGCTGTCCGGGTGCTGAAAGAGGCCGACCTCATTTTGGCAGAAGACACGCGTACTACAAGCGTTCTGCTCAAACATTACGACATACAGAACAAAATGCAGTCGCATCACAAGTTCAACGAACATCAGACGGTTGAACTGATAGCCGAACGCATCAAAGGAGGAGAAAACATTGCACTCGTATCGGACGCCGGAACTCCTGCTATTTCTGATCCAGGCTTTATGCTGGTTCGTGAATGCGTGCGTCAAGGCGTTGACGTAGAATGTCTTCCAGGAGCCACCGCTTTTGTTCCAGCATTGGTTGCATCAGGACTGCCTGACGAAAAGTTCTGCTTTGAAGGTTTCCTTCCTCAAAAGAAAGGACGGCAAACGCGACTTAAAGAACTTTCGGAAGAATGCCGCACAATGATTTTTTATGAATCACCTTTCAGAGTGCTTAAAACACTGACGCAGTTTGCCGAATATTTTGGAATGGAGCGACATGTCTCCGTCTCACGCGAGATTTCTAAAGTACACGAACAAACCGTCCGCGGAACACTCGAAGAGGTAATAGCTCATTTTACAATGAACGAACCTAAAGGAGAATTTGTTATTATCCTAGAAGGCAAAGACAAGAAAGATAGAAATAAAGATAACGATATTGAATAATTACATAAAACAGAGAAGTATATGAAAAAAGTAGCATTTGCAGTTATTATTTGTGCCACTATGTTGGCTTCCTGCGGACAACAGTCATCCGATTACCAGAAGTTGAAGGCAGAAAACGATTCTCTGAAGATTGAGAATACTAAGAATACGGAAGAGATGAACGATATCATCGCAACCTTGAACGATGTAGAAACGGACATCCAGTCTATCCGTGACGCTGAAAACTTCTTGAATATTCAGCAGCAGAATGGTGATCTTGCCAAAAGCAACCGCGAGCAGATTAAGGAGAACATGCAGCTCATCACGGAGACATTAAAGAAGAACAGACAGCAGATCAGCGATCTTCAAGATAAGTTGAAGAAAAGCAAACTCCAGTCGGCAGCTCTGAAAAAAACAATCGAACGTCTGACATCGGAACTCGACCAGAAGGCAACCATGATTGTCGCGCTGCAAGAAGATCTGGCTAAGAAAAACATTCGTATCCAGGAATTGGATGAGACAGTTGCTTCACTCAACACAAACGTTGAAGACCTGTCAAGCAAGAATGCAGAACAATCGAAGAAAATCAGTGCACAGGACAAAGCGCTCAACACCGCTTACTACTGCTTTGGTACAGCTAAGGAACTGAAGAACCAGAAGATTCTTTCGGGCGGCGGACTGTTTTCTAAATCGAAAGCACTTCAGAGCGGATTCAACAAGGATTATTTCATCACTGTCGACATCCGCGAAGTCAAAGAGATTCCGTTGTTCTCACGTAAGGCTAGTTTGAAATCCAATCATCCGACTGGATCTTACGAATTTGTTAAAGACAGCGAGGGCAACCTTACATTGAAAATCACAGACATCAAATCATTCTGGAGCCTCGGCAAGTATCTGGTAATTCAAGTTGGATAATGAAATACAGAAATCTGTTTTTCGACTTGGATGATACGTTGTGGGCAACGTTTCAGAATAACACAGAATGCCTCGAAGAGCTATATAACGCGCACAATTTTGGTCGTTACTATGCCTCCTTCGAGGCATTTCTTGATATTTATTGGCCGCACAACAACCACCTTTGGGACGAATACCGCAAAGGTACGATCAACCGTAAAACCTTGATTATCGAAAGATTTAGCTACATGCTACGCCCACTGGGAATTGAAGACACGGAGTCGGTTCTCGCCATCAACAACGAGTTTCTACAGCGCACAACTACCAAAACGCGCCTCATCGAAGGCGCCATAGAAATTCTCGACTACCTGCGCCCGAACTACCGACTCTTCATACTTTCGAACGGCTTTCACGAAGTGCAGCTCAAAAAACTCACCAATTCCGGACTGGCACCTTATTTTGGGAAGATGATTCTCTCCGAAGATGCAGGCATCCAGAAACCCCAGAAAGGCATTTTCGACTACGCATTGGTCAACACCAACTCTATCCGTCACGAAAGCCTTATGATCGGCGACAGTTGGGAAGCTGACATCGAAGGCGCCTACAACGCTCGGATCGACCAACTCTGGTTGAATCCCAGCAAACAGCAGCCCCGCGAGTTTACGCCAACCTATACGGTCGGAGCACTCAGCGAAATCAAAGCAATATTGTAATTAAAATAGGTTGCATGCAGATGTGCTGCGTTCGACCCCGACGGCAAATAAGTTTACGGCAAGATTCAGAATTCGGAAGTGAAATGGAACTTTATCTCCGGAAAATCATGCTGCGCCATCATCAGGACATAGCTTGAATCGGCCATGTAAACATCACGGCCTTCTCGGTCGAATGCCATATACTGAGCTTTGCGTTTCTTGAAATTGTCGAACACTTCAGGATTATCGCACTCAATCCAACAAGCCTTGTAAAGACTCAGAGGTTCCCAAGTACACTGCGCACCATATTCATGCAGAAGGCGGTACTGAATCACTTCGAACTGCAACTGTCCGACCGTACCGATAATCTTGCGGTTGTTGAACTGATTGACAAACAACTGAGCGACACCTTCGTCCATCAGTTGCTCAATGCCTTTGTTAAGCTGTTTCGACTTCATCGGATCGGCATTTTCGATATATTTGAACATCTCGGGAGAGAAACTTGGCAGACCTTTGAAATGAAGATCCTCGCCTTCGGTCAGCGTATCTCCGATCTTGAAATTACCAGTGTCAGGCAAACCGACAATATCGCCGGCATAAGCTTCATCGACAACTTCTTTCTTCTGCGCCATGAACGCTGTCGGACTGCTGAAACGCATCCACTTGTTGAAACGCACATGCTTGTAGTTCATGTTGCGTTCGAAACGGCCTGAGCACACCTTGACAAACGCGATGCAACTGCGGTGATTCGGGTCCATATTAGCATGAATCTTGAAGATGAAGCCCGAAAACTTCTCCTCATCAGGATCGACCGTGCGTTCCACAGCCTGCACCGGACGTGGCGACGGAGCAATATTGATAAAGCAGTCGAGCAGTTCCTTCACACCAAAATTGTTCAGCGCCGAACCGAAGAATACGGGCGCGATGTTGCCCTTCAAGTACTCTTCAACGTCGAACTGCGAGTAGACGCCTTCAATCAATTCGATATCCGCACGCAACTTGGCAGCCTGAGCCGGATCAATATACGTCTCAAGTTCAGGGCTATTGATGTCCTTAAACTCAATGTTTTCGGTAACGTATTGTTTGCTCGGCGTATAAAGGTTGAGTTTTTCTTCATAAAGATTGTAAACGCCGCGGAAACGCTGTCCCATATCAATAGGCCAACTCAGCGGGCGCACCTTGATCTGCAGTTCTTCCTCCAGCTCATCGAGCAAGTCGAACGGATCTTTGCCCTCACGGTCCATCTTGTTGATGAATATTATCACCGGCGTCTTGCGCATGCGACACACTTCCATCAATTTGCGTGTCTGCGTCTCGACACCTTTTGCAGCATCAATCACGATGATGACACTGTCGACGGCGGTCAGCGTACGGAAAGTATCTTCGGCAAAATCCTGGTGACCCGGTGTATCGAGGATATTGATCTTATGATCTGAATAATCGAAAGCCATCACGGATGTTGCCACCGAAATACCACGCTGTTTCTCGATCTCCATCCAGTCGGAAGTAGCCGTGCGCTTAATTTTGTTCGACTTTACGGCACCTGCCACATGTATGGCACCACCGAAAAGCAGCAACTTTTCTGTCAGTGTTGTCTTACCGGCATCCGGATGACTGATAATAGCAAACGTTCTTCTTTTGCTTATCTCTTCTGTATATTGACCCATTCTATTTATTGATTTTCTTTTTCCAAAATAGCGATGCACTCCTTCAGACTCTTCTCCCAATGCGGGATAAGTAATCCGAAAGTACGCTTGATCTTCGCCTTGTTTAATACGCTGTAATGCGGACGAGCCGCTTTTGAAGGATAATCCTTTGTTTCGATAGGAAGCACTTGAGTAGGCAAACCTGCCATTTGCAGAATCTTCACCGTGAAGTCGTACCAGCTGCAAACACCTTCGTCGGAGAAATGATAAATGCCAGGAATCCAAAGTCCCTTCTCATCATATTCGATGACGCGCATCATAGCCAGTGCCAAGTCTGTCGCGTAAGTCGGCGTTCCGATCTGGTCGAACACAACACGTATCTCGTCACGTTCGCGTCCAAGGCGAAGCATTGTTTTCACGAAGTTGTTACCATATTCACTGTAAAGCCAGGCGGTACGAATCACAACAGACGAAGGACAAACCTCGAACAGAGAAAGTTCTCCATCCAGTTTCGTCCGTCCGTAAACCGAAACAGGACACGTCGGATTGGTCTCTACATAAGGCACGCAGCTTGTTCCGTCGAACACATAATCGGTAGAGATATGTATCACTTTAGCCTTGAATTTATGGGCAGCTTCCGCCAGATTTTTCACTGCATCACGGTTGATGCGAAGGCAGAGCGACTCATTGTCTTCTGCCTTGTCGACTGCCGTAAAAGCAGCGCAATTCAATATGTATGATATATGATTTTGTGATACAAAGGCTTCCACAGCAGATGCATCCGTTATATCTAAAGTATCCACATCCGTAAACAGAAAAGCATACTGTGGATAATGGTCGGCAATCTTGCGAAGCGAACTTCCCAACTGTCCGTTGCCACCGGTCACTAATATATTCTTCATCATTTCTTTAATCCTCCAACTTCAGTTCACCATTCATGTCTTCACGATACTTTGCAGAAAGCATGGCCAAAAAAGCACTGATCTGTTTGATGGCTTCCGTCGTTTCCGCACTGATTGCCTTTCCTTGCATCTTCAAGAGCAGATAACCGTAGATGGCATTGAAGCAAGTCTCAATCTCAGACAGATCTTCACCACCCGATTTCGCGCGCAACTGCACAATATAGGGCAGCGTGCGATAATAAGTAGAGCCATAAACCATTTCTTGAGGCGACTTGAGCAAACGCAGATGCAGGTCGGTCAGCGTAATAATCACATTCTTGTTTAACTGAATATGACCTTTCTCCATCACGCCTTCGGAACGCATCATCTCAACCAGTTCTTCATACCAGTGCGCTATTTCTTCCTTGACATCATCAGGCTGATCGTAACGCGAAACAATGGTCTTACGAATCTGGTTCATGTCACAATGATTCGCGCGTATCAGATCTTCGACCTGCCACATGTAAAGTAAATACTCAGCGATATTCTCTTTTCTTTTTTGTCTTGCAATAAGCATATTATAATGATAGACTATAATCAGATATGGCCTGATAGAATTCCGAGTCCTTAACACCCAACTGTCGACAAACCAAACGTGCAGCATTCATATTTGTCAGAAAATAGGCATCCCTAACCTTAACCGGAAATTCTCCATAACGGGTTTTTAAGAACACTTGTCCATCATGTTCCTCCGTTTCATGAGCATTGTATGGCATAGCCGTAATATCTTCTCTTACATTCTCAGCCAATTGTCTGACAGCTTCATCTCCATCAAAGTAAATCAATTTACCCTCTCGTTCGATTGATTGTGAAAAGCTATTAAACATATCGTAATAGGCATCAAGCGAGGTATGGCCTGTAGACTCTGTCCAAGTCAGGTTCGTCAAAACCGCAATGTGAGGACGATAAAATTCCAAACGGAATCGTTTATCCAATGCGGATGTCGTACGTTCGTCACCCTCAATTAGTGCAAAATGCGCTTCATAATCCAACGAAATACAGCCAGGCAAATAGGAAACATGATTGGTTATGGCATAATTGAACGCCCACTTTTTCTGTTGCAAGACGTAGATAACCATTGAAATAATGCTTTTCTTTCCACGGCTTCCAGAAACCACAATCCGAGTTTTCGATTTCGTCCATCTGAAGATAAACTCCGGAATAGAAACAATCAGCAGTCCTAACTCTCTAGCATGAACTAATTCAGGATTGTCTTTCTGTACTGTAGCCCCAATAATGACAAACCGTATTTCCTTTGTTATGTTTTCAACGAACCATCCATCACCTCGGCAATCGCAACCACTGTATCTTAACGAATTAATTACAGCGTCAGTTAATCCCAGTCCCGACACACTGACCTCATATTCTTTCTGATTGAGAGCCAGCGCCAGATCAAAAACCAGCGGTTCAGTAACAGAGATTAAATGTATTTTTTGCATTGCCTATATTTTGCCACAAAGGTAAACATTTTCAATCAAAGAGGTTATATTTCATAGAAGAAAACTAATTATTCTTTATTATGCAACGACTCCTCTCCGGTTCTTGCCAATGAGCATATGCAAGCTGCCGACACCAATATCTGCGAGGCATAATAAGTGGGAAGCATTAAGCCATAAAGCAAATGCTGATGCAAAAACTCCCGGATTGATATCAACGTATCCGAAAAGACCAAACAAACTATGCCAACAAGGAAAAGCACTCTAGTCGTTTTATCCAGAGAAAGTCCTTCGGCAGCCGCAACACTCAGACAGGATACCACAACATACAGGCCAACAGCCATCAGTAATACTTTATCCGAAATGTTGGGCATCAATGCAATAAAGAAGTATATCATAAAGCAAAGAAGCAAAGCAATAAAAAGACGAACATTTAAACAACCATTCTTTAGACAGAAAAATATATAGAACAAGTGAGCAACAAAGAACAAAGCAATTCCATAAATGAAACGCATCTCTGAGCCTCCGCGCGTAAACAGCATTCTGTCGCCCCCAATAGAAAACAGGAAAGCTAACACAACAATACCCCAACTCATGATAGTTCCCTTTCGTATAGCCAATACACCGACTATAACGGCACAAGAAAATGTAGTGAGAAAATCGTACAAATAATCATGAGTTGTGATATAACAAATCATAAACACAACAGGCAATAACAGAGGCAAGTACTTCTTAAATGACATAGTTGATTAATATTTTCCACAAATATACGAACCAAATGCTATTAATGCAAAAAGTAATTGCTTTCTAAATTAAAAGCCATTACTTTTGCTTGCAAATATAATTATATATGGATATTCAACTCATCGATTCCGGATTTTTCAATGCTGACGGTGGTGCCATGTTTGGCGCTATACCTAAAGTTTCTTGGAGTCGTCGCTATCCATGTAACGAACGCAACGAATGTGTTCTTGCTATGCGAAGCGCATTAATAACCACCGACGACGGACACGTCATCCTCATCGATACTGGCGCAGGGACCAAACATCTCAAGCAATTAAGCTACTATAAGTTCTTTGATCTGCATGACTTATCTGAAGAACTAAACAAGCACGGCATAATGCCTGAACAGATCACCGATGTTGTGTTCACACATCTTCACTTCGACCATTGCGGATACACGACAATAGAAGAGCAAGACACTAGTGGTGATATTCATTATTCACTTATGTTCCCTAATGCTAAACATTGGGTCAGTCGCGAACAATGGCAAAGCTTTACTCAACCCAATGCCTTCGAAAGCAGTTCATATTTTTCTGAAGACATGCAAGCTGTAGCCGATAAACATCAGCTCTGCCTGATTGCCGAAGATACATGGCTTTGTCCGCAAGTTCAATTGCGTCTGTTCGATGGTCATACACGTGGACAAATCGTGACATACATCAAAGAAAATGCTGATACTTATGTTTACTGCGGTGATGTTATTCCAATGGAAGCTAGTATTTCTCCTGCATGGATATCAGCATACGACATCGAACCTGTAATTTCCTATAATGAAAAGGTAAGGATGCTCGACGAAGCTGCCGCTCTGAATCAAATTCTGATTTTCAGTCATGATGCCTACCATCCAATGGGCAGAGTTAGAAAAGTCAACGATTTCTATGTTAAACAACCCATATAAGTCAGCAAATGGAACATCCTCATGAACATCACCAATTTGAAGTTTCTTCTCCCAAACGAGCGTTCGTTATTGGTATTGTGCTTAATTCAGCTTTTGTAATTATTGAGTTCATTGCAGGCTTTTGGCAACATTCATTAGGCTTACTCTCTGATGCAGGCCACAACTTGGGAGATGTGGCTAGTCTGATACTTGCCATGCTGGCTTTTCGTTTAGCTGAAGTTCATCCTACATCAAGCTATACCTATGGATTCAAGAAAAGTACTGTACTCGTATCATTGCTCAATGCTGTCATACTGCTTGTTGCTGTAGGAATCATCATTGCCGAAAGTATCAGCAAATTTATACATCCGCAAGCTGTAGAAGGTTCAACCATTGCCTGGGTTGCCGGGATTGGAGTTATTATTAATGCAGCTACCGCCTGGCTTTTCATTAGCGGCAAAGATAAAGATCTCAATATCAAAGGAGCTTATTTGCACATGGCTGCTGATGCTCTTGTATCAATAGGTGTAGTTGCTTCGGGAATTATCATCACACAAACACATTGGTATGTTGTAGATCCTATCATAGGATTCATCATTGCACTCATCATCATCTATTCAACTTGGGGCTTGTTACGGAATAGTCTTCGTCTTTCTCTAGATGGTGTACCTGAAGGAGTGAATGTAGATGAAATCATACGGTCAATTAATGCTATTGACGGCATAGAAAACATTCATCATTTACATATTTGGGCTATCAGTACAACTGAAACAGCGCTTACTGCTCATGTACTTATCAAAGACGCACAGCAAATGTCACCAATTAAACATCTTATCAAAGACAAACTGATGGAAATGGGTATTCAACATGTCACCTTGGAATTCGAGACCGAAGGTACTTGCTATGGCGGTTGTTGCTCTTGATGAAATGACAAAATAGAATTATATTAGTTGTGTATCCCAAAATAAGCACGTACTTTTGTTTTATTAATATTCTGTGAATGAAAAAATATCTATGCTTCCTGCTGATGATTCTTATCGCTACTTCCGCTGTTGGTCAGCGAAAGAAAGTAGCTGTTGTTCTAGGTGGCGGTGGAGCAAAAGGAGTCGCTCATATCGGCGTTCTTAAAGTATTGGAAGAGGCAGGAATCCCAATAGATATTGTCACAGGAACAAGTATGGGTGCGATCGTTGGTGGATTATACTCCATCGGATATTCTCCTGAAGAAATTGGAAAGATGGTGGACAGCCAAGATTGGGAAATGCTCCTAAGCGACCGAGTCAAACGCAATAGATTATTTTTCCCCGAGAAAGAGAATTCAGAACGATATATTGTATCTCTTCCGTTTGGAATGGCAAAAAAAGACCGTGTTATTGAAGGTATGATCAAAGGGCAAAACCTGCAAAATCTATTCTCAAACCTGACTATCGGTTATCAGGATTCAGTTGACTTCAATCATTTCAATAAACCGTTTGCTTGCGTCGCCGTCGATATGGTAACAGGCAAAGATTATGTATTTCATTATGGTAGTCTGCCTATTGCCATGCGCGCTAGTATGGCCATTCCTGCAGCATTTGCTCCGGTAAGATTAGACAGTATGGTTCTTGTAGACGGTGGTTTGAACAACAATTACCCGGTAGATGTGGCAATTGCAATGGGAGCTGACATCATTATCGGTGTTGATCTGGCAACAAGCGATTTGCGATCACACGACAGACTATATACACCAGGCGATATTGTCACGCAAATCATCGCCCTCCATGGTTTTGAGAAATACAATCTCAATAAACAACGTACAGATTTGTTACTGCGTCCAAATATGGAGCCTTACCGTTCTACAAGTTTTACACATGCAGCTTTAGACTCTCTCATCCAACGAGGTGAACAATATGCCAAAAGCCGATGGAATGATATCATAGCATTAAAAAAACAAATTGGAGTTGCCGAAGACTATCATCCGGAAGGAGCGGAAGGATATAGAGTCAAACGACCAGTTTCTCCAACCGACAGTTTTCTTATTCACCATATTACATTTGCAGGTGCAAACCCACGAGACATCAATTGGTTAAAGAAGATTAGTGGGCTGAAAGAAAACAGTCTGTTAACTGTGAACAAACTACAAAATGCCATGTCAATTCTTGTGGGAACAAATGCCTATTCAAATGTTAATTACAAAATTACTGGAGACAAACAACAAGATCTGAATTTTGAAGTACAGCCCAAATCTGTAAGTTCCGTCAATGTAGGATTACGTTTCGATTCTGAAGAAATCATTGGCGTTCTGCTCAATGCGACCTATGACTATCGCCGTAACTTCCGTTCCAAAATGGCTTTTACCGGACGAATAGGAGGAAAAACTTCTTATGCTCGCATAGATTATTCAATAGCGCGGAACCCGCTACGTAACTTTAATTTATCATATCAATTTTCCTACAATGACCTCGATATTTATCATAAAGGAGACAAAATTTACAATACTACATATACGCATCACCTGGCAGAATTTGCCTATTCAGACATGAACTGGCTAAGCTTCAAGTTTAAGATTGGAATGCGGTACGAGTATTACGACTATAATGCCTTCCTGGCAAAAACCGAAAGCAATCAATATAATGTCAAACCTCAAAGATTCTTCAGCTATTTTGCTTCAGCAAATCTGGAAACCTTCGACCGTAGATATTTTCCCGATAGAGGTTTTTCGTTACAGTCTGATTATTCTGTTTATACTGACAACTTTGTCAAATATGATGGTGACACACCCTTTTCTGCATTATCCACTAATATGGCAATAGTTGTTCCTTTTACAAATCACCTAAGTTTTGTACCCAGCTTGTATGGACGTGTGCTAATCGGACATAAAGTTGCATATCCCTATCTGAATGCTTTAGGTGGAGAGATCTTTGGCAGATATTTACCGCAGCAAATGCCTTTTGCCGGTATCAGTCATCTTGAATTTCTTGATAATGCCTTTGCCGTTGTACGTTTTCAATTTCGTGAACGCATTGCAGACAACAATTACATTTCTTTGATTGGCAATTATGCTATCCATCAAAATGACTTTTTCAAACTTGTTGATGGACAAAGCATTTGGGGCGGCAGTATAGGTTATGCCTACAACAGTATTGCCGGACCTCTTAGTGCAAACATTGGGATGTCTAGCAGAAATAAGAAAGTACAATTCTATTTAAATCTAGGATTTTACTTCTAATGTATCAATGATGTATACAATATATTATAATGTAGGAGGAATAAAAAATGAATAAGACTCATTTGAGTTGTTTGGTTTTAAGTTGTTTGTTTGGCACAGCTTTGTGCTTAAATGCACAAATAAGTTTACCATCGATCTTCACAGACCACATGGTTTTGCAGCAAAATAGTAAAGTAGCCATTTGGGGCTGGGGTGGAGCAAGCAATACAATTAAAGTAGTAGGAAGTTGGGCTCCCGCCGATACTGCAAAAGCAGTCGTTGCATCCGATGGCTCATGGAAAACATCTTTGACAACAATCAAAGCCGGTGGTCCATACACTATTTCCATTACAGGCAGTGGAGAAAAGACATTGCAAGATGTGATGTTAGGAGAAGTGTGGTTATGCAGCGGACAGTCAAATATGGATTTCAATGCCGAATGGGGACTTAAGAACAAAGAGACAGAAATAGCAGCTGCCAATCATCCGAATCTCCGTTTCTTCCAGGTTTTAAAACGAGGAGCAGCAACTCCACAAAATAATTGCGAAGCAACATGGGCAACATGCACGCCTGATGTGATGAAGATAACCAGTTCAGTCGCCTATTTCTTTGGTCGCAATTTGCAAGATTCTTTGAAAGTACCTATTGGACTGATTGTTTCCGCTTGGGGTGGAACTCCAGCTGAAGTATGGACTCCCAAAGAGAATATAATGGCGAACGAATCCATTGTAAAAGCTATTCCCGCAAAAACATACCCTTGGTGGCCTGTAGAACCTGGAGTTCTCTATAATCAAATGATTAATCCTTTTGTCCCTTATGGAATAGCCGGAGCTATCTGGTATCAAGGTGAAGCCAATGTTGATCATTCATCCTCTTATGCAACTTTATTAAAGACAATGATCGAAAGCTGGCGTAAAAGCTTTGAAAAAGAGTTTCCATTTTATATTGTTCAAATTGCACCTTACACATACAAATCGAATGACAACGGTCCGGCAAAAGTTCGTGAAGCTGAAGAATGGGTTTCAAAGAATATCAGTCAATCAGGATTGGTTGTCGTTTCAGATTTAGTCAACAATATCAAAGATATTCATCCAATCAACAAGCAAGATGTAGGATTACGCTTAGCGAAACTAGCTATATCTCAAACTTACGGCAAAGTTAGTCCAGGATATGCTTCACCTTTGTTTGAAAAAATGCGAATAGACAAAGACAAAATCATTCTGACCTTCAACCATGCCGAAAACGGACTCATCTGTAAAGGGAAGCAAGTTGTAGGCCTGACTATTGCTGAAGAAAATGGTTCTTTTGTAAATGCAAAAGCAAAAATTAAAGGGAACGAATTAATTGTTTCTGCTCCAAAAATAAAGCATCCTGCAAAAGTAGAGTATTGCTTTGATGATGCAACAGTTGGCAACTTATTTAACGCAGAAGGTCTTCCGGTCGCTCCATTCAGAACAAATGCAGAATAAAGGATAATAAACAATGAATTGAAAAAACATGAACGAACAGATTTTACAGTTTCTAAGAGAACTCCGACAGAATAACAATCGGAACTGGTTTCATGCCAACAAGGATCGTTACGACCTTTTACATCAGGCTTTTTTAGATGAAGTACAGGATCTGATTAACAGAATTGCTCTATTCGACAAAGAAATAATTGGTATTGAAGCCAAAGATTGCTATTTCCGAATCTATCGCGATATTCGTTTTTCGCCGGATAAAACACCATATAAGACCCATTTTGGAGCTTATATTGCTGCTTATGGTGGAAAAAACAGTCAGCGTGGCGGCTATTACCTTCATCTCGAACCCGAACATTGTCTTTTAGCCGGTGGAATATGGTGCCCTCCCGCTCCTCTACTAAAAAAAATTCGTCAAGACATTTACGATCACGTTGAAGAATATGAAGCCATTGTAGAAAAGCCCGCGTTTAAAAAGGTTTTTCCTGCACTGGATGGCGATACATTGAAACGAATTCCTTATGGATTTCCTTCGGACTTCAAATATGAAGAAGTTTTGAGGCACAAAGATTTCACTATAATTTCACTCAAGCCAGAAAGTTTTTTCACCTCATCCGATTGGCTAGAACAAACTGCGGCTTGTTTCAAAATAATGTTGCCTTTCAATCGTTTCTTAAATTATACAGTAGATGAATTCGAAGGTCGAATATAAAAGCTGAAATAAATAATTTATAACCTAACAAATACATAACAACAGATGAAACAATTTTTTAAGACCATGTTTGCTTGCGCATTAGGAGCGTTCATAGCATTGGGAATCGTTATCCTTGGTTCCATCTTTTTCATTATTGGAGTAGCAGCATCTGCTGAAGGCTCAAGTACATACAAACCGGATAAAAATACCGTATTCAAACTTACACTGAAAGGGACTGTTGCCGAACAAGTAAGCAAGAATCCATTTTCCGAACTTCTTGGCGAAACAAATGAGACTATCTCTTTATCAGATATGATCAAGGCTATTCGCAATGCAAAAACGAATGAGAACATCAAAGGCATCTATATTGAAGCAGACAACTTTGCATCGGGATTCGCCAGCATAGAAGCGATTCATCGGGAACTGCTGGATTTCAAAAAAAGTGGCAAATTCATTGTGTCCTATAGTGACAATTATACGCAAGGGAGTTACTATGTATGCAGCGTCGCCGACTCTGTTTTTCTAAACCCGCAGGGCACAGTTGCTCTGATCGGACTAGCATCTCAAGGCCTTTTCTTCACCGGACTGGCAGAGAAACTAGGCGTTGAACATTACATCTTTAAAGTCGGTACATATAAAAGTGCTGTAGAACCCTATTTCTTAAAAAAGTTCAGCGATGCAAATCGTGAACAGTTAACTTCCATCCTCAACAGTGTTTGGGGTAATATCACAAACGAAATTGCCTCCAGTCGTAAAATTACAGCAAGTCAATTAGATCAATACATAAATGGAGGATTCGCTATAGGTGATGCTACAAATGCTGTCAACTTCAAATTGGCAGATGCACTTCGTTATCGTTTCGAAGCCGAAAACAGTGTAAAGAAGTTAGCCGGACAAAAGGTGGACGACAAACTCAAATCAGCCAGTCTTGATAAAGTTGCTTTAATCAAAGAATCAAGCAATGATAGTTCAAATAAAATCGCTGTTCTCTACGCAGAAGGCGAAATTGTTGACGAGGCTTCCTCTTCACCTCTAAATTCTATCAAAGACCAGTCAATCACTGAAGACATGGCCGACCAGTTACGCAAACTAAAAGAAGACAAGGATGTGAAAGCTGTTGTCTTCCGTGTTAACTCTCCTGGCGGAAGCGCTTATATCTCTGAACAAATATGGAAACAGGTAAAAGAATTGAAAGCAGTTAAACCTATTGTCGTTTCAATGGGTGACTATGCAGCTTCAGGCGGATATTATATTTCTTGCGCCGCAAACAAAATTGTAGCCGAACGTACAACCTTAACAGGATCAATCGGCGTTTTCGGTGTTGTTCGTAATCTCACAGGCACTTTTGAAAAGATTGGTCTTACTACAGATATTGTCAAAACAAACACCTACGCAGATCTTGGTGATATTTCACGTCCAATGCGTGATGACGAAAAAGCATTGATACAGCACAGCGTTGAGCGCACCTATGATTTGTTCCTTACTCGTTGCGCCGATGGTCGAAAAATGGCCAAAGCAGACATTGATTCTATTGGTCAAGGACGTGTATGGACCGGCGAACAAGCTTTGCAAAGAGGATTAGTCGACAAATTGGGAGGTATTGACGTTGCCATCAAAGAAGCCGCTTCTTTAGCCAAGCTTAAGAATTATAGCATAACAGTGGCTGATGAACCCAAAGACTTCTTCACTAAGTTCCTGGAAAAGAAAATGGATGAAGTAAAACTATCTATCGTTAAAACTATGTTAGGCAGTGATTATGAGTTGTTCAGTACTTTGCAACGGGCAAAGAACGAAAAAGGGATTATTGCTCGTATGCCATTGTGTATAAAAGGAATATAAGCTTATTGACATAGATTATTGTAGCATTAAAGGATCAATTTCACCTCTGTTTGTCATTAAACGACCGAGGTTGAAATTGATCCTTATTCATGTATAAATTATTTACAATTGCCCTCTTCAGGGCCCAATGAAAAATTGTAAGTTCCAAAAGGAAAAAGCAATCATTTCGTGCGAAAAGGCATCCTCAAAAGTATGCTATTTGAATAGAAACGAGGACAACAAGTTACATATTGAAAGCAAACATCAATTTCGATTGAACGCCAAATAATATAATTATAGTTAAATAAGGGTATTAAACTAACAAAATGTCAATATATATTTGGTTGACATCAAGTAAATGCCTTACTTTGCATTACAATTTGAAAGCAACAATAAAATTACAATCTGACATGAGACGTACAAATATTAGTAAAAGCATTTTGATTCTTGCAGTTATGTTCATCTGTAACTTGGCAATGAGCGCAGCTTCACCAAGAAATTACATGTATGACACAAAAGAAGAAAACGGCAAGATTATGTCTAAAGTTGTCTTTTTAAACAACGATGGACTTTTAAGTAAAGAATTCAAATATGAATTCACTTACAATGAAAACGGCAAAGTAGCTTCAAAAACTGCTTATCGCTGGGACAAGAGTAACGATGAATGGCAGCCTTACTATCAGTCGATATTCACATACAACGAAAAAGGCGAGATTCATGCAGTTTACGGCATGTGGGATAAAAACAAGAGATCTTACAGTTTGAATGCTCAAAACTTAGTTTTACCTAATTCAAGCTATAACGATATTTTCTCATAAAAAACCAAACAAAGTTTCATACACACATTCATAATTGAAGAAGGCGCAAACAGCAAAAGACGTGAGTCTCTGCTATTAGCGCCTTTCTTATTAAAAAAGACTGATTTATAACCGATCAAATAATCTTATCCAATTCTGCAACATTCTTTGCAATATCGGCATCAGAAACTTCTCCGTTTGTCAGATCACCTTCCAAATACTGATCATAAGCAGTCATATCAATCAATCCATGACCGGAAAGATTGAACAGAATCGTTTTCTGTTTGCCTTCCAATTTAGCCTGTTCAGCTTCTCTAATCGTTGCGGCAATTGCATGTGATGATTCCGGAGCAGGAATGATACCTTCTGTCTTAGCAAAAAGCAAAGCTGCTTTAAATGTTTCAAGTTGAGGAATATCAACAGCATCTACATAGCCATCTTTTCTCAATTGGCTGACAATAGAACCCGCACCATGATAACGCAATCCACCTGCATGAATATTTGCCGGAGTAAAACTATGTCCCAAAGTATACATAGGAATCAGTGGCGTATAACCAGCCTCATCACCAAAATCATACTGGAATTCACCACGCGTCAACTTCGGACAACAAGACGGTTCTGCAGCAATCACACGAATATCTTTTCCTTCGAGGAGCTTATGACGTAAGAACGGATAAGCGATACCCGAGAAGTTTGAACCTCCACCAAAGCAAGCAATCAACACATCCGGATATTCACCGGCCATCTCCATCTGCTTTTCAGCTTCCAAACCGATCACTGTCTGATGCAACATAACATGATTCAGGACACTGCCCAAAACATATTTACAATTAGGTGTTTGCATAGCCAGTTCTACAGCCTCAGAAATAGCAGTTCCCAAACTTCCCTGATAATTCGGATGTTTAGTGATGATATTACGCCCAGCGCGAGTACTCATACTTGGAGAAGCAACGACTTCGGCACCGTATGTTTGCATAATCAAACGACGATAAGGCTTTTGATTATAGCTGATCTTAACCATATAAACAGCCAATTCGAGACCGAAATGCTTAGCAGCCAAAGCCATAGCAGCACCCCATTGTCCTGCACCAGTTTCGGTTGTAATATTCGTTACACCTTCTTTCTTGCAGAAATAAGCCTGAGGAATAGCCGAATTCAATTTATGAGAACCGACCGGACTTACACTTTCATTCTTATAATAGATATGCGCCGGTGTATCCAATGCCTTTTCCAATCCATAAGCGCGAACCAATGGCGTTGGACGCCAAATCTTATACATATCACGAACCTCTTCAGGTATTTCAATCCAAGCATCGGTCTGGTTTACTTCCTGATCAACCAATCCCTTTGCAAACAATGGATAAAGATCTTCAGGATTAAGAGGCTTCTTCGTTTTTGGATTCAACGGAGGAAGCGGTTTGTTCTTCATATCAGCTACGATATTATACCAAGCTGTTGGAATGTCTTTTTCCTGCAATAAAAACTTCTTAGTACTCATTTTATACTTGTTTTATAATATATTGTTGCGTAATCCATAAAGGCAATATTTCTATCAAATTGGAAGCAAAGGAACAAATAATATTCCACTTTTCAAATTAATTGCAGCAAAATATATACCTTTGCAATCCATTAACGGACAAATAACAAACGACAGAAATGAAGCGACTAACTCTATTCCTATCCGCACTTATGCTTACGCCTCTCTTACAGGCGCAAAAGAAAGATTTCTCATATAGTTTTTATGGGTTTATCCGCAACGATGTGTTTTATAATTCGCGCGCAAACATAGCTCCTGTTGAAGGATCATTTTATCTTTATCCTTTAGATCGAAAACTTGATAGCAATGGCGCTGATTTAAACGAGCAATCAAATACAGGTTTCTATTCCTTCACCACACGATTGGGGATGAACATCAAAGGACCGATGATTGGTTCGGCACATTCTTCTGCGAGGATTGAAACTGATTTTGGAGGATTCTCAAATAGTTACACCATGTTACGTATCCGTCAAGCTTATTGTAAACTTGATTGGGAACACAGCAGTTTGCTTATTGGACAGACATGGCATCCACTTTGGGGCGACGTAATGCCAAATACCAATTCGATTTCTCAAGGCGCACCATTTCAAGCATTTAATCGCGAACCGCAACTCCGTTATCAATATAAATTTCCTGCAATTGAACTTACAGCTGCTGCTATGTGGCAACTTCAATATACTTCAAACGGACCGAGTGGAAAGAGTCTTGATTATATGAAGAATAACTGTCTTCCGGAGTTTTTCGCCGGAGCAGACATTGTAGGAATCAAAGGTTGGCGCTTCGGAGCGGGAGTACATACCATGTCGCTGAAACCCAGACTTTCATCCGAATGGCAAGGAAAGACGTACAAGGTAAATGAACATCTCAGATCTTTCTCCTACGAAGCGCATTTGCAATATTGCGACCGAAACTTCATGTTCGCTGCCAAAAGTTACATGGCTTCATGTCTTGACCATGTATCACTGCTCGGAGGTTATGGTATAAGTTCTATTAACCAACAAACAGGAGAACAGGAATATGTACCTTTCCATCATTCAACATCCTGGGTTAATCTGACTTACGGCACTAAATGGAAAGGCGGGCTTTTTCTTGGCTATACAAAAAATCTAGGGACTGACCATTCGCTTGCCTCATCTTCAACATACGGGATGGGGTTGAATATCGATCGGTTATGTATGTTTGTAGCATCGCTATCCTACAATCTTCCTCATTGGAGCGCAGGGCTTGAATATAATCCAACAAAAGCATGGTATGGCGAAAACAATTTGGAAAACGGAAAGGTTATTAATACACATCTGGTAACAAACCAGAGAATTGCATTAATGGCTATGTACATTTTTTAAAAGGAACTCGAATGAAAAAGATAATTGTTATAGGTGCTAATGGTTTTGCCGGACGAAGAATTCTTGACGTCCTTTCAACAGATCCTAATTATACAGTCACCGGCGCTTCACTGCATCAGGATATACGAACAGAAGGAAAACACAGTTTCGTCACTGCGGATCTGACTGATTATGAAGCCATCAAGAAGATGATGCAAGGAATAAAGCCAGATGCAGTCGTCAACTGTTCAGCGTTATCGACTCCCGACTATTGCGAACAACATCATGAAGAGACTTTCGCCATCAATGTTGCGGCAGTAGAACATTTAGCCCAGTGTTGCGAACAGTGCAACTGCCGTTTGATTCATCTCTCTTCCGATTTCGTGTTCGATGGCAAAGCTGATCGCCTTTACAATGAGAAAGACTTGCCTGCACCTGTCAACTACTATGGATTATCAAAATACCTGAGTGAGATAATGGTTGCTAAGACTTGTAGCAGCTATGCCATCGCTCGTGTAGTAGTTGTTTATGGAAAAGCGCTGAAAGGGCAACACGGAAACATTGTGCAGTTAGTAAAGAATAGACTCGAAGCCGGACAGGAAATCAGAGTCGTCTCCGATCAATATCGCACGCCGACTTGGGTTCAGGATATTGCCGAAGGCATCAAACTTCTGCTCGATTCAAAGAACGGAATCTATCATATCTGCGGGAAAGAATACATGTCTATTAAAGATATCGCTTACAGAACCGCTGCATTCTTTAATCTGGACAGCAGTCTGATTCATTCTGTCACAACATCCGAGATGCATGAAGCTACTCCTCGCCCACTCAACAGCGGACTCGATATTAAAAAGGCTATCAATGAATTAGGCTATCAACCGCATACGTTTGAAGAAGGCTTGGAAGAAATGCGTTGAATATTCTTAACGCACTCATTATCAATACATACTTAATCAAAAAAAACATTCGAATGAAAAAGTCATTTCATTCGAATGCATTTGTATTTTCATTCGAACAGGATTGATTTCCCATTCGAATGATTTTGAAGAGGCAATTACATATATTTATATGGCTTACCTCAGACGATTTATCCAATATTCTTCACCTTGATCAGGTATTCGGCAATCTGAACGGCATTCAGAGCAGCGCCTTTCTTAATCTGATCGCCTACTACCCAGAATGTCAAACCGTTTTCGTTTGCCAAATCTTTACGGATACGCCCCACATAAACCGGATCTTTTCCGGCCACGAACAGTGGCATCGGGTATTCTTTCTCTGCAGGATTGTCGACCAGAACCAAACCATCCTTCTTTGCAAAAGCCTCTTTGGCTTCCTCAACAGAGATCGGACGCTCCGTTTCAACCCAAACACTTTCAGAGTGAGAACGAAGAACCGGGACGCGAACGCACATTGCACTGGTAACGACATCAGAATGAAGCATCTTGCGCGTTTCGTTGAACATCTTCATTTCCTCTTTGGTATATCCATTATCTGTAAACACATCAATCTGCGGAATCAAGTTGAATGCCAACTGATAGAAGAACTTGTTGACAGTAACCGGTTTCTGTTCCAGATATTCCTTGCATTGAGCGAACAACTCGTCCATTGCGGCAGCACCCGCACCACTGGCAGCCTGATAAGTTGCCACATGAATACGTTTGATATGTGAGATATCTTCCAAAGCTTTTAAAGCAACAATCATGATGATTGTTGAACAGTTCGGGTTGGCAATAATATTGCGTGGACGTACCAAAGCATCTTCCGGATTGACTTCCGGAACAACCAATGGCACCTCATTATCCATTCTGAATGCACTCGAATTATCAATCATCACGGTTCCGAACTTAGTGATGGTTTCGGCATATTCACGAGAAACTCCCGCTCCCGCCGAAACAAAAGCAACGTCGATTCCCTTGAAGTCGTCGTTGTGCTTCAATTCTTTGACCGTGTACTTCTTACCACGGAAAGAATAATCACGTCCGGCACTGCGCGATGAACCAAATAATGTAAGCTCATCGATCGGGAAGTTTCTCTCGTCGAGCACACGCATGAACTCCTGTCCTACGGCTCCACTGACTCCAACAACTGCTACTTTCATTTTTTTGAGCACTAATTTGTTTGTTTACTAATTATATTGTATTTTTATCACCGTCAAAGCAGAAATCTCCAACAAGTGAGGCTGCAAAGATAAACAATTTATAAACAAAACCGTTGTACTATGAAACAATTCATCGTTTTTTTACTCCTTTTTCTTCCATTATGTCTGCATTCGCAGATAAATGAAACCTTCGAAGGTTCCGAAATTTCTTCCACATGGATTGGTAAAGACAGAAGTTTGTTTGCCATCAAAGACGGACGTCTGCAATTAGATTTTTCGCCGACATCTTCCGGCAGTGCTGCCATCGGGATGAACATTCCGTATACTTCAAACATGCAATGGGAGTTCGATGTCAAAATGAGCAATGCGCCAAGCGACAGCAACAAACTCTGGGTTTATCTTTACCGCACCGACAGCACCGAGTATTTCAATTTGCAGATCGGTTACAACAAAGAAAAGAAGCTGGGATTGCGACACAACGGAACCGACATCATCCGTAACGAAGGCAACAACTACCAGAGTGGCAGTTGGATACACCTTAAAGTCACGCTGGAAGAAAACAGATTCTGGACTTTATATAGCCGACAACATGATTCCACCTATTACATAAAGGAAGGTTCGTGCGATGTTGCCGTGAAACCCGTCGACAACGGACAGTTCAGTTTCAAATTCGTATATACGAAAACCAGAAGCAAACTGTTCAGCATCGACAACGTGAAGATTTCCAATCAAATAACGCCAACAGATACTTCTGGAACTGCAACACCGGAAAAACCGGACCCGATGCCTGTAGAACTGCCTGTCGTGGAAGCCATTGATATTATCAATCTATCGACTTTACAGTTTCAGTTCAACAAAGCAGTCGATATTGAAAAAGCTACATTCAGTATTGTAGATATTGGAAATGCAGCCAAACAGTCTTACACTGACGAAACACATAAAATAATAAATATCACCTTTGCTAAAGAGTTGCAAACCAATAAATTTTATACAGTTACATACAAAGGCATAAAAGATTTATCCGGCAACGAACTTCCCGACTTCTCGGAAGAACTACAGATTGAAGCAGAAGAGGAAGAAGATAATAAAGATGATAATACCGAAAAGGCGGATAAAAGCACTATCATTCCAGGCGCAATAATCATCAATGAAATCATGGCCGATCCCAAAGGATTAACTTTACTTCCTGAGACAGAATATGTAGAAATATACAACACAACAGACAAGGCAGTATCGCTTGTCGGATGTAAGTTCGTTTATGACACATCGGAAAAAGAGATTGGTGATATCACACTTTCCGCAGGAAACTATGCCATTCTTTATCGAGAAGGACGCGATATAACCGTTGACAAACCAGGAATCGCCATTCCTTCAGCCACATTTCCTTCGGCATTGGCAAATACAGGAAAGAGACTCCAATTACTTGATGCATCGGGAAATATTGTTGACGAAGTGACTTACGCCAAAGCCTCTCCTGGCAAATCATGGGAACGCACGGACAATCAATGGAATCTCTCAACCGACCCGCGCGGCGGAACGCCCGGTTCGAAGAACAGTTTGCAGACAGAAGAAAAGCCCGACGAACCGAAAGAACCGGATAAACCTGTTGAACCCACAGAACCGGAGTCATCGCCCGTCGAGCCAAACGAAATCATCTTCAACGAATTACTTCCCGAACCGCGCACCGGAGGCAGTGAATATATAGAACTCTACAATCGTTCCGGCAAGGCGCTTCCGTTGAACGGACTTTCTGTAGCAATCCGCAAATCTGACGAAACATTAAGTACGCACTATCCGCTATCTGCTTTAAAAGGAAATCTAGAAGCAGGCAGTTACGCCGTCTTGACAAAAAGTTATGATGGCGTAGCATCCTATTATCTTCTTAGTGAACCTTATGCACTGCATGAAATGGAAAAGCTTCCGGTTCTCGCTAATACTTCTTCAACAATCGTGTTGTTTCGAACAGCCGACGAAACAGTCATTGATGAAGTAAGCTACAACAGCAAATGGCATGCCTCTTTTGTCAAAGACAAAAAAGGCGTTGCTTTGGAACGAATCTCTCCCGACAAGGAAAGTCAAGATGAAACGAACTGGACTTCCGCTGCAGAATCGGCAGGTTTCGGAACACCCGGATATAAAAACTCACAATTTGGAAACACCGCTTCAGAGACTCCTCTAAGCATTGATGCACCTCACTGGTCCGACGAAAATGGCAAATACATCATTTCATATCTGACTGACGAAGCAGGATATCGATGCAGAGCATTCATTTTTAACACTGCCGGACAACGTGTTGCGACTATTGCAACAAGTGAACTGCTCGGAACAAGCGGACAATTATTTTGGGACGGAATGCAATCGGGCAACAGGCGACTTTCCACAGGAATTTACATTTTCTATGCAGAACTTTATCATCCCAACGGAAAAGTGATGCGCTTCAAGAAAGTATTTCCGGTGCGCTGATGCAGTCTTAAGGCTGCATCACTATTTCGATATTGTTGCCTTGATCAATAAGCTTCTTGGCAAAAGACTGTATTTTTGCAGGCGTGATTGATTTCATCGTTTGCACAAAACTCGTATGCCCATCGAACTGCTTGGTATAATAATTATCGAGCGTATTCAGCCAATAGCTGTTTTCCTGCAGTTTCTCGGCGTGACGCTTCAGAATATTATCGCGCGACTTCTGGAAATCTTCTGTTGCCGGACCATTCTTCAGCAGATTTGTCAATTCATCATGAACAATGATATTCAGCTTCTTCTGCTTGACGGGATCGGTCTCGAACGAAGTTTGCAGATATGTTTGTCCTTTCGGGAAAGAAGCAATCTGTATAGCCGTTGATATATCGTACGTTCCACCTTCGTCTTCGCGAACTTTCTTCATATATACCAGGTCGAGGATCTGCTTCAGCATCTTCGCCGTAAGAATATTCTCCAATGTATATGGCATCTGTCCGGACCAGAAATCAACGACTGTAGCTTTTGGCGTTTCCATAGTCCGCTTGATGACATCCGCGTATTTGCCTTTGCGAAAATCAGGTACTTCCAAAGGGTTACCCTTTTTGATAACTCCTTTTGCCGGCAATGTAGCTAAATATTGTTTTATGAACGGTTTGAGACTGTCGGGATTCAGATTGCCCGTGAAAGAGAAAACAAACCCCGAAGCATCTGCAAAGCGTTCTTTGTAAATCTGCATGATGCGCGAATAGCTGATACGATCAAAATCGGACGCTACAATACGTGCTGCACGAGGATTCGCGTTGTACAAAATACTGGTCAACGTATCATTGAAAACAACCACCGGATTCAACTCCAGGTTAACCAGTTGTGCCTTAATTCGCGACTCAAAAGATTTGTATGCCTCCTCGTCAGTCCGTGGAGCGGTAAAGCTCAGATAGATCAGTTCGAACAGAGTCTTGATGTCTGACGGAGCGGCAAAACCATTCAAACTCTGGTCGTCGAGACCAATCGATGACGAACAGGATACTTTCTTCCCTGCAAGAACCTTTCCCAGATCAATCAGAGAGAAATCACCCAAACCGCCCAATCCTGCCACATCATTCAGAACTTTCAGATTCGCTATCTCCTTGGAGCCATACAAAGTACTGCCGCCGGGACAAGTTGCCGTCATCAGAATCTCATCTTTCTTGAAATCGGTATGTTTGAGAACCACTTTCACACCATTGCTCAGCGTCATAACCGTTGCACCAAAATGCGGGTCGACAACACAACTCTTTATCTTTCCGGGAACAGGTAGTTTCGAAACGAGCGGTTTGTTCGAAACCGTTTCCTTATAAGGTTTAACAGGCATCTGCTGTGCTTTTTCAAACGACTCGAGCAACTGCGCTTCAGTCGGATACTTCAATCCCTCTTTCTCAGGACCGGTCAGACTGATAACAATATTCTTCTCGCCTATCAGATGCTTCACATGCTCATTGATCTGCTCAACAGAAATACGTGGAGCAAGTTGATTGATCAAAGTATATTCGGCTTCAATACCCGGAATATAACCACCATCGGTGAAATGCGTCGCATATTCGTTAGTGAAATTCCTATTCTGCTGCTTGTCGCGATCGTTGTACATCGACTCGTAATCTTTCAGCACATTTATTCGTGCACGGTCATATTCAGAAGGCGTGAAACCAAAGCGTTTCACACGTTCCGTCTCGTTCACCAATGCAATCATTGCTCTTTCTATCTCGCCCTCCTTAACCAGCGCAGAAACAGTCCACGCATCTTTTGTTTTGGCAATCATAAAGTTTCCATCGGCAGCCTGAGCAACAACAAAAGGAGGATTTGCCTTCTGCAACATCTCACTGAAACGATCGTTAATCATCGAAACAGCTACCTCATCCATATAATCCTTCAGCAATCCAGCCATTGTAGCCGTCAGTTCTTTCGGCATCCGTTCATGTTTGTAGAAGATGGAAAGGATCGTGTTCGACGACTCTTTATCTGTCGCCACCGAAACGAGCGGTGCATCATTATCAGGAACATCAAAATACGGACGTTTTGCCGCATTCACCGGAGCGGGAATATCGGCAAATATCTTCTTCAGTGCCATCTCCACACTATCTGCATTAATATCGCCCACAATGATTACACCTTGCAGATCAGGGCGATACCACTTCTTATAGTAATCGCGCAACTCTTTGCTCTTGAAATGATTGATCACATCTATCGAACCGATAGGCATACGGTTGGCATAACGGCTTCCGGGAAACATTTTCGGAAGCTGCTGTTCCCAAAGCCTTGCCTGCGCATCCTGCCGCGTACGCCATTCTTCGCGAATCACCGCACGTTCCTTTTCTATCGATGTATCGGCAAGCGTGATGCAATTGGACCAGTCATGAAGTATCAACAGACAGGAATCAACCACATTCATTCGCTTCACAGGCGCATTCATAATCATATATATCGTCTCATCAAAACCGGTGTAAGCATTGAAGTTCTCGCCTCCGCGCATACCGATACTTTCGGTATATTCATCCATCGCATGGCCGGGGAAATGCTTGCTTCCGTCAAACGCCATGTGTTCAAGGACATGCGCCAACCCGCGTTGATTATCTTCTTCCAAAATTGAACCCACGTTCTGCGCCAGGAAGAAATCTGCCCGCTCCTTAGGCAAAGCATTATGACGGATATAATAAGTCAGCCCGTTATCCAACTTTCCATAATGAACGCTCGTATCAATTGGTAATGGCCGCATCGGCGGTTGCTGCGCCGTAATAGTCGAAACAAACAGCAACCAAAGCAGCACTCCTGAAAAAATATGATGTATATAATGCATAGTCCCTTTTTTAGGGGAACAAATGTAGACAAAATAAATGAATATCGGAATTAAAATGATTGTTACACGAGAACTTGTCATCCGAATTGGTTCTGCCCAACAAATCTTATCAAAAGACCGCACGAATTAATGCTTGGTTTATGATACATTTTCATATCCTTCCAAACAAATTTATCGGACCATATATATGAGCCGATCAAGCCATATTATATAGACCGATCAGACCATATAATATAAACCGATCAGACTACCTATATGGTCCGATAAGTTTATCCGCATTTCACAAAACTTCCTCCGCTCCCGTAGAAAGATTCGTCCGGATGCCCGCAAAATAGTTTCTAAATAAACAAAAAGAAATAATGCTCCCTTTCCTTACATGATTGTAAACTTAACGCTCTTACCCAAGCCCCGAAAAAGACGAAAAAGAGTAGTCAATTGAATATCTGTTTTTCCATTTTCAATACGAGAGATATAACTTTTCTTGGCTCCAATACGATCAGCCAACTGTTGTTGAGTCAGTCCTGCCTCCAAACGTTCTTGGCGCAAACGCTCAGCAAGACAGAATACCTCTGCTTCTGATTCAAGTTTATCCCGTTCAGGAGAACCTATAGGTCCATACTCAATATCCAACATCTCATTGTACGTTTTACAATGATACATCTGTACTTTCTGTTCTTTTGTCAAATACTTATCCATATATTTATTCTCCTATCCTTTTTGAATTAAAATATTTATTCATTAATCTTTTTGCCTTTTCAATTTCATTAGATGGAGCCTTCTGTGTCTTCTTCTGAAATGCATTAAAAAGAACAACCAGAGAATCTCCATCTTGGCAACAAAACACTCGATAAATATTACCATCAGCTTCAATTCTTATTTCATAAAGTCCTTTAACGCTGGTAACGCGCCGAAAAAAAGACACAGGAATACGTTCCATCACACAAACAACTTCAAAGACATATCTTATCTTTCGATGTACTTGCTCAGGTAAGCTATTATAAAACTCGATAAAATAATTTTCATAAAAGATTATCTGCCGCCTATGTCTCACGTTCTTTTCCATACAATCAAAGTTTTGCCACAAAGTTACACAATTATGTTACACATCCAAATTTAGGAAGAAATATGTTTTGTAGTCCTTTCGACTTGCTGTATCTTTGCACATTGAAATCGGCAGTGTGTTACACTGCCGATTCGTTAAACAGTAATCGTAACAATATGAAGATAGAACAACAGATAGCCGGTGCAGTGAAGGCCGGCATTAAAGAACTTTACGGCGCTGACGTGGCCGACAATCAGATTCAACTGCAAAAGACGAAGAAAGAATTCAAAGGGCATCTGACACTTGTCGTATTTCCTTTCCTGCGCCTGTCGAAGAAATCGCCGGAACAGACTGCGAATGAGATCGGCGACTATCTGCAAAAAAACACTACGGCTGTAGCTGAATATAATGTAATCAAAGGATTTCTGAACTTGACCGTTTCATGTGCTTGCTGGATCGATCTGCTGAATGATATCAATGCGCAACCGGAATACGGCATCACCAAAGCCACCGACAAGTCGCCTTTGATTATGATTGAGTATTCTTCACCGAATACAAACAAACCGCTTCACCTCGGACATGTGCGCAACAACCTCTTGGGTTTCAGTTTGGCACAGATCATGAAGGCGAATGGTAACAAGGTCATCAAGACCAATATCGTGAACGATCGCGGTATTCATATCTGCAAATCCATGCTCGCTTGGCAAAAGTGGGGCAATGGAATCACTCCGGAGAAAGCCGGCAAAAAGGGCGACCATCTGATTGGTGACTTCTACGTTCTGTTCAGCAACAAACTGAAGGAAGAAACCGAAGCGCTCGAAGCTAAAGGCATGACGAAGGAAGAAGCTGAAGCTGCAGCTCCGCTGATGCAGGAAGCGCATGAGATGCTTCGCAAGTGGGAAGCAGGCGACAAGGATGTCCGCGCATTGTGGGAGATGATGAACAGTTGGGTTTATGCCGGATTCGATGAGACTTACAAAATGTTGGGCGTCAACTTCGACAAGATCTATTACGAGTCGCAAACTTATCTCGAAGGCAAGGCCAAAGTGATGGAAGGTCTTGAGAAAGGCATCTTCTATCGCCGCGACGACGGTTCCGTCTGGGCGGATTTGCGCGGCGAAGGACTCGATGAGAAACTTCTGCTTCGTTCTGACGGCACTTCCGTTTACATGACTCAGGATATTGGAACAGCCAAGTTGCGTTTCGACGATTATCCAATCGATAAGATGATATATGTGGTTGGTAATGAACAGAACTACCACTTCCAAGTCCTGTCGATATTACTCGACAAACTGGGATTCGCTTTCGGTAAAGGCTTGGTTCACTACTCCTACGGAATGGTTGAACTTCCCGAAGGAAAGATGAAAAGTCGCGAAGGAACAGTTGTCGATGCCGACGATCTGATGGCAGAAATGATTCAGACTGCCCGAGATATCTCTAAGGAAGCAGGTAAAACCGACCAACTTTCAAAGGAAGAAGCCGACAATATTGCCCGTATCGTAGGTCTTGGTTCACTGAAATACTTCATTCTGAAAGTAGATCCGCGCAAAAACATGACCTTCAATCCGAAAGAATCTATCGACTTCAACGGCAACACTGGTTCTTTTATCCAATACACCTATGCGCGTATCCGTTCTATTTTGCGCAAAGCTGCTGAAGATGGCATCGTTATCCCAGCTGTTCTGCCCGAAACGACACAAATTTCCGAAAAGGAAGAAAACTTAATTCAGTTGGTTGCCGACTTTGCCGCTACCGTAAAAGATGCCGGTAGCGAATACAGTCCGGCTTTAATTGCCAACTATATATACGACATGGCAAAGGAATACAACCAGTTCTATCACGACTTCTCCATCTTGCATGAAGAAGATGAAGCACTGAAAACATTCCGTCTTGTACTGTCGGCAAACGTTGCAAAAGTAATCAAATCAGGCACAGCATTGTTAGGCATGGAAGTGCCGGAAAGGATGTAATAATGGAACTTGATGAACGAACAACAGCTGCCCTCTTGGCTTTCCAAAGGAACGAGATCACTGAGAGTATCGTCTACGCCAAGCTGGCTTCAATAGAAAAGGATGATGCGAATAAGCAAATCTTGATGCGTATTTCGGAAGATGAAAAGCATCATTATGCCGTCATTCGCAACCGGACAAATAAAGATGTTGCACCCGACAAGGCTCGCATCCGCAAATTTTATTGGTTGTCGCGCATCTTCGGCCTCACTTTTGCTATCAAGTTGATGGAGAATGGCGAAGAGAATGCACA
Source organism: Tannerellaceae bacterium (assembly GCA_036734445.1). Classification (GTDB taxonomy): domain Bacteria; phylum Bacteroidota; class Bacteroidia; order Bacteroidales; family Tannerellaceae; genus Parabacteroides. The sequence continues at coordinate 24,415 of DAIMYP010000007.1, read as the reverse complement.
AACCAACTATTCAGCATTCAAAGACTTCCCGGAACTGCAACAGATTGCCCAAGAAGAGGAAAAACATGAGATGGCTCTGATCGGTATGATCAACGAAGAGCGATTGGAATATATGGGTTCGGTTGTATTGGGGCTGAATGACGCCTTAGTTGAATTCACCGGTGCTTTAGCCGGTTTTACACTTGCATTGAGTGATTCAAAACTTATTGCGCTGACCGGAAGTATTACGGGTATTGCCGCAGCATTATCAATGGCTTCATCGGAATATCTCTCTACCAAATCCGAAGGAGAAGAAGGCAAACATCCGATAAAAGCATCTGTTTATACAGGCATTGCCTACATTTTTACAGTTGTAGCACTGGTGGCTCCATTCATTTTTATCAGCAATGTTCTGATAGCCTTGGTTATCATGTTGGCAATTGCGCTACTGATTATTGCATTGTTCAACTATTACTACGCCGTTGCCCGCAGCGAAAGTTTCAAGAAAAGATTCGCTGAAATGGCAATTCTGAGTTTCAGTGTTGCAGCACTCAGCTTCCTGATTGGTTATGCGCTGAAGGAATTTACCGGGATTGATGCATAAATTTTCTTAAAACACACACACTCATAAAAATAAAAAAAACCGGAAGATCATGCTCCCGGCTTTTATATTATCTGTTTCCGAATTATTTCAACAAAGAAGAAGGACAAAGATTATTCTTCTCAATGTCTTTGAAATAGTTGTATGTTCCTACTTTCATTTCTGCACAAGCAGCATCATCGGCAACGATGATTCCTTTCGGATGAAGCTGAAGAGCTGTGATAGTCCACATCTGTGAAACGCTTCCTTCAACAGCCTGTTGTAAAGCGCGCGCTTTATTATGGCCGTTGACCATAATCAGTACTTCCTTAGCATCAAGGACTGTTGCAACACCAACAGTAACAGCCGTTTTCGGAACCTTATTCACATCGTTTTCGAAGAAACGCGAATTGGCAATGATCGTATCGGTTGTCAATGTTTTCACGCGAGTGCGAGAACCCAGTGATGAACCCGGTTCATTGAATGCTATATGTCCATCAGGACCGATTCCGCCAAGAAACAGATCAACACCTCCTGCTGCTTTGATGCGAGCTTCGTAAGAAGCACATTCAGCTTCAAGATCTGCAGCATTGCCATTGAGAATATTCACATGTTCAGGCTTGATATCAATATGACTGAAAAAGTTATTCCACATGAATGAATGATAACTTTCCGGATGATTCTCTGGCAAGCCAACATATTCGTCCATATTGAAAGTTATCACGTTCTGAAATGAAATGACTCCTTTCTTATTCAGTTCAATCAGGTTCCTATACATTCCCAGAGGAGAAGAGCCGGTTGGAAGTCCCAACACAAAAGGTTTCTCAGCAGTAGGATTTGCTTTTTTTATCTTTGCTGCTACATAATTGGCAGCCCATTTTGAAAGCTGCTCATAATCAGGTTCAATAATCAATCTCATAATCTATGTGTTTTATTTGTTTATCAATTGCTTAGCCATTGCCTCACCCAACGCACGACAAGCTTCATACTTGTCTGCTTTCAAGGCTTGTTTCTGTTCAACAGGTGTTCCAACGATTTCCCACTGCATCTTCTCACCAAAAGCAGCGAGTCTTTTGACAGCCGCTCCCGCCCAACTGAAGGATCCGAAGTAACCGAATAAACGGTTTTTCACATCACGAATCTCAATCTTACTCAACAGCGATTCCACTTCGGGGAAAAGATTATTGCAGTACGTTGGACTACCGATAATCAATCCTTTATACTTGAAAATATCTTTCAGAATATAGGATGCAGGGCTCTTGCTTACATTATGCATCACAATATTCTTTACGCCATTATCTGCCAACGAAGCAGCAATGGCTTCTGCCATTTGTTCGGTATTTCCATACATGCTTCCGTAAGCAATAACGACACCGTCTTCGCCTTCATAGCGACTCAGACGATCGTAGATTTCAATAGCTTTCTGTTTATACTCGCGCCAAACAGGACCATGAGTAGAACAGATTGTCTGAATATCCAACGCAGAAAGTTTCTGCAAAGCCTTCTGAACAGGATTGCCATATTTGCCAACAATATTGGCATAATAACGGAGCATCTCTTCCCAATAATGGTCAACATTCATTTCAGAATCAATCACGCCGCCATCCAAAGTACCATAAGTACCGAATGCATCGGCTGAAAAAAGGATCTTGTCTGTTGCATCATAAGTAACCATTACTTCAGGCCAATGCACCATCGGAGCCATATAAAATGACAACTGATGATGACCGATATTCAATGAATCACCTTCCTTCACCTCATAGAGTCCGTCAGTAATGCCATGGAATCCGTCCAACATTCCAAACGTATATTTATTGCCGACAATCTGAACATCCGGATATTGCTGACGCAGCAAACGGATACTTCCCGCATGATCAGGCTCCATGTGATCAACAATAAGATAATCGAGTGTGCGACCATTCAATGCATCGGCAATCTTCTTAAGAAAGATATCCGAATAGCAAACATCTACTGTATCAATAAGCACAGTCTTTTCATCTACAATCAGATAAGAATTATAGGACACACCGTATGGCAATGGCCACATATTCTCAAAGAGTGCTTTCTGACGATCATTCACTCCAACATAAAAGACTTTGTCTGAAATTACCTTCAATTTATACATGTTCTACTGATTTATCATTTTTCTTTAATGCTCTCCAAACGAAGTAACAACCGGCAAGTACAAACGGAATGCTCAAGCATTGTCCCATGTTGAGTATCATGTTGGCTTCGAAATCTTCCTGATCATTTTTCAAAAATTCGATAAAGAAACGAGCCGTAAAAATACAAATCATAAATATACCAAAGATGAGTCCTTCCTTCTTCCAAGCGTCCTTCTTAAAGTAGAGCCACATACATATTATAAATGTAACGAAATAACATAAAGCTTCATAGAGTTGCGTCGGATGACAAGGCGCAGTAAAAATGGGATCCGCTCCCTGTTTCCAAGCATGCAGATTCGTGATGAAACGAAATCCCCACGGCAGGTTCGTTACATGTCCATAGATTTCATGATTCATCAAGTTAGCCAGACGGATGAATGCAGCAACAAGTCCGGTTGGAACAACCAGTTTGTCGAAAGCCCACAGCATACTGCGATGGCTGACATGTTTGGAATAAAAATATATGGCGATGATGATACCCAGTGTACCTCCATGGCTTGCCAATCCGCCTTCCCATATCTTGAATATCTCAATCGGGTTTGCAAAATAATAACCCGGTGCATAAAAAAGAACATGTCCTAAACGTGCACCAATGACCGTTCCTAAAAAGGTGTAAAGGAGAAGTGAATCAATCCATGAAGGATTAAGTTTTTCGTTTTTCCACATCTTTTCTACGATCTTATATCCAATCAAGAAACCAATAGCGAACGCAAGTCCATACCACCGGATCTCATGTGAACCAATGGTAAAGATTGCCGGATCAGCTGTCCATGTGATGTAATCAAGCATATTATACTAGTCGTCTTATTAAACTTTCTTTTTCACCATAAAGCATGTCTATCACAGGCAGCTCAATCATTGTATATGCACCCGGTTGCTGTTTCATGCTTGCACGAGCAACAGCTACAAGTATCTGACCTGTCAATGCAGGATTGTTGATCTTCATATCATATTCGATCAGCTGATTCTGTGTTTTACCGGAAACGCCCTTGCGAACCAAATTCACACCATGACCCATATCTTTCAGCGCATCAACACTTTCGACCTGCATCACATGTGTCTCATCATGAGCAAAATAATCATCCGCTTTGATAGCTGCAGCGACCTGTTTGAATTCGTAACCGTCTTTCACTTCGATATATACCATACGACGATGGATGCCGGTTCCCAATGGAATTGTCATTGACAAAGCAGCTTTCACTCCTTCAATTGCTTTTACGGCAACGGTGTGTCCCATGCTCATACCCGGACCGAAATTAGTATAGGTAATGCCTTTCGGAACCATTGCTTCGCTCAAAGCGCGTATGATCGAATCGCTTCCTGGATCCCAACCGGCAGAAATAACAGATACGGCATTGTTAGCTTTTGCTACAACATCAAGTACCTTGTGAAGATCTGCTACATGACCGTGGATATCAAAACTATCTACCGTATTGATTCCCATAGCAAGAATTTCTTTCGCATGCTCTTCAACACGACGAGTGGGCGTTGCCAATATTGCAACATCGACATCTTTCAACTCTGCGATACTGTCGGTCACTACATATTTCTGCAATTCTTCAGGGACATTGTTAGGATCACGACGAATGATTCCTGCAACTTCAAAATCAGGAGCTGCTTCCAATGCTTCTAATGCATATTTACCAATATTGCCATAACCAACGATGGCTGCTCTAATTTTCTTCATATACCAAAATGTTATACTTTTGGTGCAAAGATAATGCAAACAGAGAGCAGAACAAAATGAACTTGTTCATTTTTTATGCCGAGGTGCAGCTTATCTTCGCTTTTATAGCAAAGATAATGCAAGTCAAGAGCAGAACAAAACAAACTTTTTTGTTTTTTATGCCAAGGTTCAACTTATCTTCGCTCTTAAAAACAAAGTAAAATAGACCATGGAGAATACAAAACAATGCAGAATGTTTAATTCAAATAAAAAGTGGACGAATACTTGGCAAAATCAATTTTATTGCGTTGCTTTGGCTCAAATAAAAAATAAAGCCCAACAGTAAATGAGAGCAAACCTTTATCGCGCCATATCGGCTACACTAACGGTGACCGTCATGATTGCAATAGCCGACATAACGAATATGAAAGAAATAATTTATCCGGTTATGGCAGCTCTTACAATCGGCTATTGGGTCGTCGACAAACATGTATGGTGCGTTTCAAGACGGCAATTGCTTATATTATTAGTGTTCGGGGCCTTATGCGGAACACTCATTGCACGATATTCGCCCTTTTCTAACATGATTAATATTCCAATAGCACTCTGTTTGGCAGCGATAGCTCTATTTATTGCCCGATCTACTTTTTTTCCAACCATCGCAACATGTCTTCTACCAGTTATGCTGCATATACAAAGCTGGAATTATACAGCCACTGTTTTCGTATTAGCCTTCATTTTAATCAGTGGACAGAAAGTCATGGAAAAATACGGTTGGAGAGAAAAAGTAATCCATTTACCACACGACGAAAGTCGAAAAGAAGAATTGTATAAATGGATTGTCATTATATTCTGCGTGACTTTAATGGGAATATTTTCGATACAGCTTTCTATTCCTTATCTTATTTTACCGCCGATGGTCGTTTGTTTTACTGAAATGATTTGTTCGCATGCAAGCCTGAAAAACAGACCTTTTCAGATTCTGATGCTAATGATTCTGGCTTCCTGCCTGGGTACTGTTTTTCGAATCATTCATTTGTATATTCCCATACCGCAATGGATATGTGGAGGCTGCATTATGATAGGAATGCTTCTTATATTTCATCTTTGCGGAAAATACTTTGCTCCCGCCGCCGCTCTTGCCATCCTCACGTTGATTTTACCTGAAGAAGGAATAGCTTGGCTGCCACTACAAGTAGCCTTAGGTAGTTTTATGCTGATTGGAATTGCACTTTTTATAAATCATATTCTCGAACGATTTAAAATAATCACGCCCACCGAGAATTAAAAAACGAATTAAAAACTTACAAAATGATATCTTAAACAAGTTTTCGAGGTTCTTTTAACATTTTATTATAAATTAATCGACTTTCATTGCTGTAATCCCAAAATATTTACTTTAATTTGTGACTTGATAAGGAAGTTTTTTCCTTCTCTATAAATGCGATTGAATATGAACGACACTGAGAAACCCATTTTGCCTACAGAAGAAACAGGCAAAACGGAAGAAACTAAAGCTCCGGTAACAACTCCGGAAAACACGACTGAAGAAGTTGCAGCACAAAATGTATCCAATGATGATGCAGTTGCGACCAGTACAACTATTGTAGAAAACAATGTAGAACAGACAGAACTTAAGACGAATCAGCCAGAAGAAAAAGAAGCTGAAGAACCTGTAGAAGTTGAAGTTACAACACCTGAAGCTACAGAAGCGCCTCAAGCAGAAACATCAAGTACTGAATCTGAGGCTAAGCAAGAAGAAAGCACTTCTGAAAACACAGCTGCTGAGACTGCGCCTAAGTTGAATGTTGCTACTCTAAGCAAACTCTCGAAGGAAGAAATCATCGAAAAGTTTAGTCAACTGATTGATTCCGCTGCCGAAGCAACACGCAACGAGATGGAAGCGCTTAAACAAGCTTTCTACAAGATCCGTCGTAATGAAGTGGATGATTTGAAAAAAGCATTTATTGAACAAGGAAACGAAGAGAAGGATTTCATTGCTCCAGAAGATGAAGCAGAGAACAAAATGAAAGAACTTCTCGCTACATACAAAGAAAAAAGAGCTTCTATTCTCGCTGAAGAAGAGAAGACAAAAACCGAGAACTACGCGCTCAAATTGCAGCTCATAGATAAATTGAAAGCTTTATGCGAAAGTCAGGACGACTTCAATAAACTTTATAACGAATTCAAAGAAATCCAGCAAAAATGGAAAGAGATAAAGTTGATTCCACAAGAACATGCCAATGAATTATGGAAAGAATATCAACTTTATAACGAGCAGTTCTACGATATTATCAAGATAAACAATCAGTTCCGTGACTACGATTTCAAGAAGAATCTTGAACTGAAGACAGCGCTTTGCGAAGCTGTAGAACGTTTGGAAAATGAAACTGATGTAATTTCAGCTTTCCACCAGCTGCAAAAGCTTCATCAACAGTGGAGAGAAATCGGACCAGTAGCAAAAGAATTGCGCGAGGAAATTTGGAATCGATTCAAAGCTGCTTCTGCTGCCATCAACAAACGTCATCAAGACTATTACGACCAGCAGAAAGAAAAAGAAAAAGAGAATCTGGATGCAAAGACAGCACTTTGTGAACAGGTTGAAGCTATCGATTACACAACTTTGAAAACTTTCAAGGACTGGGACGGCAAGAATAAAGAGGTTATAGAGATTCAGGCTAAATGGAAAACTATTGGATATGCACCTAAAAAGGTAAATGTAAAAATATTCGATCGCTTCCGTGCTGCCTGCGATATATTCTTTAATAAGAAGGGTGAGTTTTTCAAGTCAATCAAAGCAGATATGGAGAAAAACTTTGAGCTGAAGAACGACCTTTGCGAAAAAGCTGAAGCATTGAAAGACAGTACAGATTGGAAGAATACAACCGACAAACTTATTGCTCTCCAAAAAGAATGGAAAACAATCGGTGTTGTTCCTCGTAAACATTCAGAACAATTATGGAAACGCTTCATTGCTGCATGCGACCATTTCTTTGATCAGAAGAATGCAAATGTTTCATCACAGAAGAATGCAGAAAACGCTAATCTGGAGGCAAAGAAAGCACTCATAGAAAAAGTTAATGCACTGAGCGATACAGAAGACAGAGATGAATCATTCGCATTGCTTAAAGGCTATATGGCAGAATGGAACACAATCGGATTTGTACCTTTCAAAGAGAAAGACAAGATTTACAAGGCATATCATGAAGCAGTCGACAAACAATTCGACCGTCTGAAAGTAGATCAGAATGACCGCAGAATGCAATCATTCCGTAATAATCTGAATGATATGAGTACTGGCGATCGTGCAAAAGCGAAGCTCTACAGCGAACGCGAAAAATTGATGCGCACATACGACCGCATGAAGAGTGAACTTCAAACATACGAAAACAACATCGGATTCTTGAGCGTTTCTTCTAAAGGCGGAGGCGGCCTGGTAAAAGAAATGGAGAAAAAGATCCAGAGCCTTAAAGAGGAAATGGAACTCGCCATCAAGAAAATTGATGCCATCGATGAAAATCTGGAATAAAAACTGCACAAACAGTTGAAATATTTATTAGGCACGAATTTTATAAATCCGTGCCTAAATTTTATCTGATATGAAAGTAAGACTGCATTATTTCAATCCAGGACACGAAACAGCCGTACTGTTTGGGAAAGCAAACTACACCGCTCCCGAAAATGTACGGAGAATGATTCACGACTTATCTCTCCTTCCCGCCTGGTATGCAGATCCTGATGATTATATTCTTGTTGAAGATAATATTGCTCCACAATTCTTTACACAGTTTCCAAAAGGCTCCAAACCCAATATTCACCTCTTGCCATTAAAAGGAACCGCCGAAAAAAGATCAAGCGAACTTCCAACCATGATTGCAACTCCGTGGGGAATATCACCTCATTGTTTACATCTATTTGAAACAATAAGAAAAAGAGAATCCTTACCTATTGAAATTCCTCTGTGGAAAAATGAATATTTAGCTTTGACAGGTCGGCAATCAGCAGCTAAATGTTTAGACATCATACGAGAAATACTTCAGGATGAACAAATACCGGACAGTCCGCGATTCATCACATCGTTATCTGAACTGAACGAATATCTATCCGCCCACGAAGCACCGTTCGTATTAAAAACTCCATATTCTTCGTCGGGAAGAGGATTAATATGGCTGAATCAAAAAGAACTTTCTAATCAACAAATGATTTGGATCAACGGTGCCATAAAAAAGCAAGGTAGTTTCAGTATCGAACAGGCTTATAATAAAGTAAGCGACTTTGCCATGGAATTTTATTCTGATGGATTAGGAAACGTCCGTTTTGAGGGATTGTCTACTTTTGGAACAAACAAAAATGGAGCATACGAAGGCAACTCTTTGGAATCGCAGGAATCGATGGGACAGCATTTCCAAAATTATTTTCAAAAAGCGTATTTCGACAATATAAAAGAAGCTGTTATCAAATCATTACAAACCATTTATGGAAAAACATACAACGGATATTTGGGCGTCGACATGATTATCTATAGAAATAATGATAACCAAATGCTTATACACCCATGTATAGAAGTAAATATGAGATATACTATTGGATTATTAGCGTTGAAATTGAGAGAAAAATATATTCATCCTATGGCAAAAGGCTATCTATATATCAAATACATAAATCAAGATAAACAAGCTTTAGCAGAATATTTGCATTTAAGCCAACAGTATCCTCTTCAAACTAAAGACGATAAAATTTGTACAGGTTATTTTTCATTATGTCCCGTTACAGAACAAACACGCTATATGGCTTATATACTCTTAGAATAAGGACTTGCCACAATAGTTACAGAATACCCTACTTAGGCATAAAACTTTTTTTATGCCTTCCGATACATCACACAATAATATTGTGACTACCACTTTATTTGTGGTAAAAACTTCGATATGGTCTGTTTGAACTCAGCAATATTAATCGGTTTTGTAATGAAGCCATTACTTCCCGCTTCCTGAGCGGCTTCCATATCACTTTCGAAAGCATAAGCCGACTGCATAATAACAGGAACTTTTTTATCTTTCTTACGCAATTCTCTCAAAGCTTCCATGCCATTCATTTCCGGCATCTTAATATCGAGAAGAATCAAATCTGCTCCCTTTTCTGCATAAATCTGCAACAGCTCGATACCGTTCTTAGCCTGCAAAATATTGCAATGTTTTTTCAATATAGTTTTTAATAGCAGAAAATTACTTTCTTCATCTTCTGCAATCAAAATAGTCACTTCTTTGTTTTCGCTCGTCGTATCCATATTAGCTTCCGTGATATTAAAAGTCTACATTAAATTTTGAACATGCAAATATAATCAGAAAATGTATTTTATTTTCATTATTGCGAATTATTTCTCAATTAAATGAAGAAGGTTTAGAAGAAGTTTGTATATTTAGTGCGCGAAACGGAAGAAGAGTCAAAATTCCACCTCGCAAAAGACAGTATAAACAAATAATAAAGTATAACGTTAAAATCAAACATCATGGGAAAAGGTCCATTAATTCACAAAAATGAGTTCCATCTGATTGGAAAGAATGACATTCACACAGGCGTTAGCAAATTAGTAGAAGCATTAAATCTGGCAGCAGGTTCAACCGACGACTTTGATATTTACAAAGTTGTTGAAGCTTATTTTATTGATTTAGACAAACGGCATGAGATTAATCAGTTGCTGAATATTCCTGAAGAAAAGTAACAGACTATTTTTTAGGAATAGGGCATAAAATCAGTGGAACATCAATAAGCCCACAAAAAAAGAGGTACTTTTTACAGTACCTCTTTTTTCATGTATGATAAGAATATTATTCTTTTGTCATCTTCTCTTTCAAAGCAGCCAATTCTTCGATATCGCCAAGTGTTGTCTTTTCGATAGGAGTTGTAGTTGTTGCTTCTTCTTCTTTCTTTGCTCCACGTTTTGTTGAAGGCTTCTTGTCATCTTTCTTTGCACCCTTCTGTTCGTCTTCATAAACACGGCTGTGAGAAAGGATGATTCTCTTAGCGTCCTTGTTGAATTCGATTACCTTGAACTGGAGTTTCTCATCAACCTGAGCTTGTGAACCGTCTTCTTTAACCAAATGTTTCGGAGTTGCAAAACCTTCAACGCCGTATGGCAATGAGATTACTGCACCCTTGTCTAACATTTCAATGATTGTTCCTTCGTGGATTGAACCAACGGTGAAGATTGTTTCGAATACATCCCAAGGATTCTCTTCCAACTGTTTGTGGCCTAAGCTCAAACGACGGTTTTCCTTGTCTATTTCGAGAACAACTACATCGATATCAGCACCGATCTGTGTGAATTCTGACGGGTGTTTGATTTTCTTTGTCCAAGAAAGGTCAGAGATATGAATCAAACCATCAACGCCTTCTTCAATTTCAACAAATACACCGAAGTTGGTGAAGTTGCGAACTTTTGCTGTGTGGCGTGAACCAACAGGGAAGCGTTCTTCGATATTTTCCCATGGATCCGGTTTCAACTGTTTGATACCGAGTGACATCTTACGTTCTTCACGATCGAGTGTCAGGATAACAGCTTCAACTTCGTCGCCAACCTTCATGAAATCCTGTGCAGAGCGCAAGTGCTGTGTCCAAGACATTTCAGAAACGTGGATCAGACCTTCTACACCCGGAGCGATTTCAACAAATGCTCCGTAGTCAGCCATAACGACAACTTTACCTTTAACCTTATCGCCAACCTTCAAGTTCGGATCGAGCTTATCCCATGGATGCGGTGTAAGCTGTTTCAAACCAAGAGCGATACGCTTCTTTTCGTCATCGAAATCAAGGATAACGACATTCAGCTTCTCATCCAGATGAACGATTTCTTCAGGATGTGTAACACGACCCCAAGAAAGATCGGTGATATGAATCAAACCGTCTACGCCGCCCAAGTCGATGAATACACCGTAAGAAGTGATGTTCTTGACTGTTCCTTCCAGAACCTGGCCTTTTTCCAATTTTGAGATGATTTCTTTCTTCTGCTGTTCGAGTTCTGCTTCGATGAGTGCTTTGTGTGATACAACAACATTCTTGAATTCCTGATTGATTTTTACAATCTTGAATTCCATTGTCTTACCAACAAATACATCATAGTCGCGAATAGGTTTAACATCAATCTGTGAACCTGGTAAGAATGCTTCGATACCAAATACATCGACAATCATACCACCCTTTGTACGGCACTTGATGTAACCCTTGATTATTTCGTCTTTTTCGAGAGCCTCGTTTACACGATCCCAAGAACGTGTAGCGCGTGCCTTCTTATGAGACAGGATTAATTGACCTTTTTTATCTTCCTGGTTTTCAATGTAGACTTCTACCTGATCACCAATTTTCAGATCCGGATTGTAACGGAATTCTGACATCGGAACGACGCCATCTGATTTGAAACCAACATTGACAACGACTTCGCGTTTGTTCATTGCGGTAACTGTACCCATGACAACTTCTTTATCCTTAACGGTATTCAGCGTGTCGTCATACGTTTTAACAAGATCCTCCTTGCTTGCTTCACTGTACGTGGTGCCCTTTTCAAGGGCATTCCAATCGAAATCTTCGATTGGCTGGATGTTCTTTAAATTTTCCATTCTTTAATTGTTAATACTTAGTTTTTAATTAGTAAATTAGACATTATATTGTCACTTCTCAAAAAGTGCGACAAAGGTAATGCTTTTTTCTGAAACACAAGTATTTCAATTAAAACATTTTACTTTTCAACTTATAAAGGATGTTTTTTACGGAAGATCCGGCGGAACTGATAATCCATAAACAAAAGCAATAAAGCAATAAGACCAATAAAGGAATAAAAATAGATTACTGACAAATCAAATTTCGGCATGACTACCTTCGGCACAGCAAAATCTTTTGTCATTCCCATATATATAAAGGAAAGGACTGCCAAAGCAATAATTGCCAATGAAGCCAGGATAACCGAAAGCAATCCTAAGAATTCATTGCGTTTCTTGATTTTTGCCGTTTCCATCAACACCTGCTTCATCACATCGGCACGAAATGTTTCGGGAAGTTTTTCTTCCTTCATCTCGCTAAACAGTCGTTGCAACAGTTCGTCATTATTTTGTTCTGTACTCATAATCAATTCTCCATTTCTTTTAATAAAACATACAATTTCTTCCGGATGCGGAAGAGTTTCACCTTTACGTTTGCGACGCTCAGTGTGGTTATTTCGGCAATCTCTTCGACCGACTTTTCCTTCATATAGAAAAGCGTGATCATCGCCCGCTCGTCGGGAGGAAGTTTTGCCAAAGCGGCATTCAGTTTATCGATGCGCGTTTCGTTGCTCTCGCTTCCCATCGTTGCCGCCACATCATCTTCGGATACATTTTCCATCATCGTCTCGTCAATAGAAAGAAACTCCTGCTTCTTTTTTCGCGTTTCAGAAATAGCCGTGTTATAGGCAATGCGATAAATCCAGGTTGAAAAGCTGCTGTCTCCTTTAAAAGACGACAGATTCTTAAAAGCTTTCAAGAATGTGTCCTGTGCCAGTTCCTCAGCGTCTTCTCTGTTTCCTACAATCTTGACAATCAAGGAAAAGACCTGACGGCTGTAGCGATCCAACAGACAGGCAAAACATTCCGTGTCGCCCGATTGTATCCTCGTTATATAATATGTATCCGTATACAATTCCATCTACTATAATGGACGCATGTCGAGCTTTCAGGTTACAATTTATTGCAACAAAAATAATCATTTATTTTTGAATAATATTTTATCCGATACTGTAACCTTCTCCTTTTCTTTGCGTCAAAAGGGCAAACGAAATAAAGAACCAATTAAATATTTAAAGTTATGATGGATTTTATCATGGTTCCGATAGTAGTCGGAATATGCATCGCCGGAGTTTACGGCTTGTTTGAATTGTTTGTTCGCCGCAAAGAGCGGTTGGCGCTGATCGAAAAGCTGAGCGATAAGATCGACTCAAAAGTGATTGAAGGCAAATTGTCAATGCCGGGATATAACTTTATGAAAGGATTTTCCTTCAGTGCACTGAAAGCGGGTTGTCTGCTTGCCGGAATAGGACTGGGGTTACTGATTGCCTTCATAGTTGTAGCTTGTTCGTACAACTATCTGATGGGTGAAGATTACATTCGCCAAGAACTTGTCGGCTCTGTCTACGGCGCATCTGTTCTTCTTTTTGGTGGCATCGGACTGATTATCGCATTTGTAATCGAACTGAAGATGGCCAATAAGAAAAAAGAGGAGAACAAACTACCTGATAATCAGGATAAGGAAATGTAAAAAAAAACATTCGAATGCGGCAACCATTTCATTCGAAAGAAAAAAAATTTCTTTCGAATGAAATGATCTTCGCATCCGAATGAATTGGGATGTGCATCCGAATGTTTTTATAAATACATTCGGATCAATTTAGAATGCATATCCGATATTTATCTGAAATACGTTGTTGTGTGCTTTCAAGCCATCGTACGAAACACCACCGAGTTTTGAAGTATCGACTACGTTTGTTGCACCAATATTGTAATTAGCTGAAATCTGCAAACCTTCCGGCATCTGATAACCAACACCGATACCTACAGAAAGATCAAACGTATTCATATAATCCTTGATGCTTGGTGAATATTCCAGCAAACCCAAAGCTTTCATATTCAACTTAGAGCTTACAAGGAAACCAAACTGCGGGCCAGCAAAAACGTAAAAACCATCAGCCAAATAAGCTTTTCCATAAATCGGGATGTTGATGTAATCGTTCTTCACCGTCAATTTAGAAACGCCTGTAACCGACGATCCAATCAGTTCGGAAGCGTACTTGTCAACCAATCCTTCCAAATCGCTCGGGTTCTTCGATCCTTGCATAGAATAGTAAATACCCGGTTCGATAGAAAATGTTTCATCAACTTTGAAATCGAAACCGACGCCGGCATTTACACCCGGACGAACATCTCCTTTGCCCAATTTAGTCATATTCGCCAAATTGAAACCAACCTTCGGGATAATCTTGATATCCTGTGCGCTCACCTGGAGTGCAACCAAAGCCAAAATCAATACAAAAATCTTCTTCATATATCAAATTTTAATTTTAGATATAACAATCCAAACTCATTTATGTTCTTCAATCCACTTACGAGCATTCACAAAACCTTCAATCCACGGTGTGATTTCATCGCCACGATGTTCTGCCGGATAATAAGCACACTGCCAAGGGAATATAGCACGTTCGGGATGAGGCATCATGGCCAGATGACGACCGTCGTGCGAACAAACACCGGCAACCGACCAAGGCGAACCGTTCGGATTAGCTGGATAACCGTCGTAATTATATTTGGCAACAATATGATATTCCTTCTCATCATACGGGAATTCGAACTTGCCCTCTCCATGAGCAACCCAAGCGCCGATTTTCGAACCGCTCAGCGAACCGAACATCACAGAATGATTTTTCGGAATCTCGAGTGTGACGAAGTTTGATTCGAACTTATGCGAGTCATTATGTACCATCTTGTGTTTTTTCTCGTGCTCCGGATAGATAACACCCAGTTCAGCCATCAACTGGCAACCGTTGCAAATACCCAAGCTCAACGTATCTTTGCGTGCATAGAAATTATCCAATGCTTTCTTTGCTTTCTCATTGTAGAAGAAGCCTCCCGCCCAGCCTTTTGCCGAACCCAGAACATCCGAATTGGAGAATCCGCCGCAATAGACAACCATATTCACATCTTCCAATGTTTCGCGACCGGAAGCCAAGTCGGTCATGTGAACATCTTTCACATCGAAACCGGCAAGATACAAGGCGTATGCCGTTTCGCGCTCGCACTGACTGCCTTTCTCACGAATGACTGCCGCTTTGATTCCGCTCGGATTCTTGCGATCGGCTGCAAGTCCGTAGGAAGCCAACGTTCCGGCAAAATCCTTATGGAACTTGAACTCCAGCGGTTGCATCTTATAGTTTTCAAAACGATTGCCTGCGCAAACGTTACCACTTTGCTTAACATCAAGCTTATAAGACGATTCGTACCAAACATCGCGCATATAATCGATGCCGAAATGATACTGAATACCCTCTTTTGAAACCAGAATATGACGTTCTGAAGCAGGTCTGGCGATAACAGCAAAGCCTACGCCGGCATTCTCCATCAGTTTTTCGAAAGCTTTTCTATCTTTAACCTGAACAATGATGCCCGGATTTTCCGAGAAGAGAAGTTTCACAATATCTTCCTCTGCAATCTTATCCAAGTTCACTTCCAAACCGCCTTCCACATTGGCAAAGCACATTTCCAACAAGGTTGTAATCATACCACCTGCCGAAATATCATGACCGGCAAGAATCAAACCCTTATTGATTGCATCCTGCACAGCGTTGAATGCATCACGGAAATATTCCGGATCTTTCACTGTCGGAACCTCATTGCCCAACTTGTTCAGAACCTGTGCCAAAGCAGAACCTCCCAACTTCATCGAATCAAACGAGAAGTCGATATAATAGAGATGCGTATTTCTGTCGTTTACCAGAACCGGCGAAATGATTTTCTTCACATCGCTCACCTCGCCTTCTGCCGAGATAATCACGGTACCCGGAGCAATCACTTTATCGTCGCCATATTTCTGTGTCATCGAAAGTGAATCTTTTCCTGTCGGGATATTGATTCCGAGAGCGATAGCAAACTCCGAAGCGGCTTCAACGCCTTTATACAGACGAGCATCTTCGCCTTCATTACGGCACGGCCACATCCAGTTTGCACTAAGAGAAACACCGGTCAACTGATCAACTATCGGAGCAAAGACAATGTTCGTCAACGCCTCAGCAATTGAATCAACCGAACCCGCTGCCGGATCGATGAGTCCAACTTGAGGCGCATGTCCCAAAGAAGTAGCCATTCCGGCAACACCTTTATAATCGAGCGCAACAGCACCCAAGTCGCTGAGTGGCAACTGCAATTCGCCCTGACACTGCTGGCGTGCTACTTTGCCCGTTACAGAACGGTCCACCTTGTTCGTCAACCAATCCTTGCAAGCTACGGCTTCCAGTTGGAGAACCGATTCCAGATAATGATGCAGTTCTGATTCCTTATAGGCAACCGGACTGTAAGTTTCTTTTACCGTATGATCGGTCATCACCGTACGCGGCGGTTTTCCGAACATATATTCCAACTTGATATCGATAGGTTTGACGCCATCTGCCTGTTCGAACACGAACTTCATATCGCCTGTTGTTTCACCGACAACATACATCGGTGCACGTTCGCGGTCAGCAATACGTTTCACGCGTGCCAGATCTTTATCTTTCATCAGCAAGCCCATACGCTCCTGACTCTCATTTCCTATGATTTCCTTTGCCGACAAAGTCTTGTCGCCTACAGGAAGTTTGCTCATATCAATATGTCCGCCGGTTGATTCAACCAATTCCGACAAACAGTTCAAGTGTCCGCCAGCTCCATGATCGTGGATGGAGATAACCGGATTCTCATCAGCTTCGGCAACGGCACGAATTACATTCGCTGCTCGTTTCTGCATTTCCGGGTTGGCACGCTGAACGGCATTCAGTTCGATTCCGCTCTTATACTGACCCGTGTTTACAGAAGAGACAGCGCCGCCGCCCATTCCGATACGATAATTATCGCCACCGATAACCACCACTTTCTCACCTGCTTCGGGTTCGCCCTTCAATGCGTCGCGTTTGTTGGCAAAACCAACGCCGCCGGCAAGCATAATCACTTTGTCGTAAGCATATTTCTTGTTGTTCTCAGCATGTTCGAAAGTGAGCAGCGAACCGCAGATCAGCGGTTGTCCGAACTTGTTTCCGAAGTCGGAAGCACCATTCGAAGCTTTGATAAGAATCTGCGCCGGTGTCTGATAGAGCCATGGACGCGGATCAAGAATCTTCTCCCAGTTGCGAGCGCCCTCAGTACGTGGATAAGCTGTCATATATACAGCTGTTCCTGCTAAAGGAAGCGAAGCTTTTCCACCGCCTAAACGGTCACGGATCTCACCGCCCGTACCGGTTGCAGCGCCATTGAACGGTTCGACTGTTGTCGGGAAATTATGTGTCTCAGCTTTCAAAGAAAGAACGGTATTGATCTTCTTCACCTGATAAAAATCAGGTTTGTCGGCACTCTTCGGAGCAAACTGCTCGATAGCCGGACCTTTATTGAAAGCTACATTATCTTTATAAGCAGAGACAAGTTTGTTAGGATTCTCTGCCGAAGTCTTCTTGATCAGAGCAAAGAGCGAGCTTTCTTTTTCTTCGCCGTCAATCACAAAGAGACCACCGAAAATCTTATGGCGACAATGTTCGGAATTGACTTGCGAGAAACCGAACACTTCACTGTCGGTCAGCTTCCGTCCCAACTTGCGGCTTACCTCATTCAAGTAATCAATTTCTTCCTTGCTCAGCGCCAAGCCTTCCTGCTGATTGTAGGCTTCCATGTTCTCAATATACACGATTGGATCGGGCTTCTTGCTGATAGTGAAGATTGTCTGATCCAGTCCGTTATAGATGCGTTGAAGCATCGGGTCATGCTCGGCCTCTCCGGACGAAACCGGGAAATATTCCTCTATACGCGTGATGCCTTTCAGCGCCATGTTCTGTGTTATTTCAACAGCGTTCGTACTCCATGGAGTAATCATTTCACGACGAGGGCCAACGAACCAGCCTTCCAATTTTTCGGTTTGCAACGGTTCAGCCTCACTAAACAGCCAAACGAGTTTTTGTACATCCTCGGACGAGAACGCTTGTGCAGCTTCGACAGCCAGCACGGTCTTTGTTGGAGATTGAAAGAATAGAATCATATCATCTATATTATATCTGTATTCAATTCTAAGATAAGAGAGGCACCAGAATAGCCTTCATTTTGCGAGTGCAAAGATAGAGATAAAAAATGAGAGGAAGTATAGATTAAGGCAATTTATCCGTTGCAAAGGCTTCAAGTATATCTTGAAAACAGGTCCGGACAACTAAAGCAGGTTTCAAGTATATCTTGACAATGACTTTAGAACGCTGAAGGCCGCTTCAAGTATATCTTGACGATAGTTTTGGAGCTTTAAAGGCTGTTTCAAGTATATCTTGACAGTTACTTTTAGGCTCTAAAGGCTGCACAAAGTATATCTTGAAAAGAAAAGGCTATGCCGAACATTGTCAGCATAGCCTTTTCACACATTCAAAATCATTTTTTAATCATTCGATTTGTCTCTGTTGCCTCTTTTACCGCCTTTGCGCATATCTTTATGATGATCTTTTTCCATCTTCAGATATTGCTGATACTGTTCATCGGTCAGAATCTTCTTGATCTTTGCATTGCGATCTTCACGCATCTGCTTCATATTATCGCGCATCTTCTGACGATCAGCCTTTGCTGATTCGCGGTCGTTCTTCATCTTCGTTGCGAACTCCTCATTTAAGCTCTTCAAATCAGCAGCTTGCTTATCTGTGAGCTTCAAGTCTTTAATCATCTGCTCAGTTTGAGGCGTAGCGCCGCTTTTACCATCCACTTTTGCTTTCTGGGCATATACTGCTCCTGAACTTAACAAGATAACCAAAACTAAACCTAATGCCTTTTTCATAGACAATAATCTTTTAATTGAATTAAACATTTATACTTCTTAAAGCGCTTTGAAATAATAGACTATAGAAACATGAGAAGGTTTAATTCATTGAGAAAATTTTTACTTTGCACTTTCTGCTGTAAGCGGTCCATACTGTATTCCGGCAGCTTTCCATTTGCCCAAGAAATAAGGCAACGACTTCAAGAAACGCTGATAATCCTTGTTCTCTGCAGGCGTCCATCCATCTTCGGCATAAGCGGCAATACGCGGATAAACCTTGTAGTTCATACTTTCGACAGTCGGTATAAATTCGCCCCACATCTGGCAACCCATTCCCAAAATTTTCTTTTGCTGGTCAGGCGTCAGTCCTTCGGTGATCGGATTGAAAGAATAAGCTTTTTCGAGTGGTGTTGCTTTGTAATCATAATCGAGATAAGTATAGACATGGTAGGAATTCACAACATCGTAACCTTTTTCGATAGCTTCCTTGATCAGCTTCGGATCGCCCTTCCAGAAATGGACTATTGTCTGAGGATTCAGTTTCGTATTCATTTCTTTACCGGCTTCTTTTTGATAGTCATTTACTTTTGAACCGACTATCTCGTTCCAACCCATCATACGACGACCTTTGTCTGCCAAAAGATTAGAGACTTTATTTGTGAAGAATATCTGCAACTCGGTCGGAGTTCCCAGATTGTTCTGAGCCATATAATCCTTTACCATCTGTGATTCGTTCCAATGATCATAGCGCACTTCGTCGCCTCCGATATGGAATATTGGAGCCGGGAACAATGCAATCACTTCATCCATCACGTCATTGAGGAATTTCAATACGCGAGGATCGGCAACATTATAAACTTCATATTGCACACCGAACTTACAAGGCACCTGAATCTGTTTGCCTGTCGTTCCAAGCCATGGATATGAAGCGATAGCTGCACTGGCGTGACCGGGCATTTCAACTTCGGGAATGATTGTGATATGACGTTTGGCAGCATAAGCAACAATCGATTTGATTTGGTCTTGTGTATAGAAACCACCATGACGTTTGCCATCGAATTTATTATTTCCAAAATGTCCGATCTCCGTAGAATCGCGATAAGCGCCAATCTCGGTCAGTTTCGGATATTTCTTTATTTCGATACGCCATCCCTGATCTTCCGTCAGATGCCAATGGAATGTGTTCAGTTTGAGAGCTGCCATCTCGTCGAGCAGTTGCAGAACGACCTTCTCGCCTTTGAAATGGCGTCCTTCATCCAACATAAATGCACGCCACGAAAAAGCCGGATAATCGGTTATGGTTCCTTTTTCCACACTCTTCACGCCGCCGTTATTCTTGATGATCTGACGCAATGTCTGAATACCATTAAAAACGCCGGCAGGCGAATTGCCCTTGATAATGATTGAATTGCCGGAAGCATCCAGGATATATGCCTCTTTCTTATCCGGCATTACAGAAGCATCGATAGCCAAAACGATATCGCCTTTTGCTGATTTGGTGCTCAGCTTCGCCTTCATGGCAAAGTCTGACAACAGATAAGACTGGAGCATCTGTGCTTCATTCATCAGATGCGACGACGATACAATAACAGGCGATGCCTTCAGTTTTATCGAACCTGTTGAATAAGTTATATTTACCGGCTGTGGAATAATTGAATATTCATTAGCCTCCGCCGTCTGCCAGGAAACAAAGCAAACAGCACAAAGAAGAATCCAAAATGACTTCATTTTCATGATCACTGCATTTAAGTTATTAATACTATTATTTTATTGTTTCAGTTACAATACCGAACGGCGGCACATGAATCTCTGAAGTCTTGTTTTTCATCTTCAGCGAAACGTGTGTATCCGTTCCTTCCATATCATTCATTCGCAGTTGCAAACCGCCATCTTTCATTTCCATGGAAGTGATTTCTACGTTCGGTTTATCTATATCAATCAAACTCATTTCTGCCGGAAGATGTTCACCGGAAGCACCTGAAAAACATTCTCTGACATAAACAGGCTGTGTTGATTCTTTAGAAATCAGCGGAAGATGAGCCTCTTTCCAATCGCCGTTGTAAGGGAACAGCACAATCTGATGCTTGTATTCGCCATGGAAAGGCTCCGAATACCAGGCAGCTTCATGATCGACTTCCGTTTTTGTTTTAAATGTCAGACCTACATCATGAATCGGTCCCGAAGTGGTTGAAGCTCCAAGATAAAGTCCGACCTCTCCATTATCCAGATTTGCATAAACAGCCTGTTCGCCCGTTTGCGGAGTAATCATGAGTCCGCCCTCAGTAGCATGTTGCAAGAAGCAAGTACTCAACGGACAGAAATAGCTGACACCGGGTTTATCATAGGTCGACATTCCAAAAGGAATATCATAAAACATCTTTCCGGACTGATGCGTGCGAATCATCAATGTCAATCCTTGTGGATCATAAACACGTCCTTTCGCGGGACCCATTTTGCGAATCAACGTCGGATTTGGGAAAACGAAGTTCACATCACACAGAATCTTGTCATCAATAATCGTGAATGTCTGCTGCATATGAATCAACCAGTCAATCTGTTTTTCAATACGAAGTTGCGGATAGAAATCCTTTTGGACAGAGATACGTGCATCGCCATAAGCTTTCGCATCACGCCAGACATCATCGCCCGTTCCATCCGTAATCTCCGCCAAGGCTTTTACCTTAAATGAATCGAGTAAAATCTCCATGCTCTTATTTCCGGCTTTCAAAACGACTTTATCATTATCGGCGGTCAGCGTATATTGACCGGAAGAAATCTGATTGCCCGACTGCCAAGTTTCCGTATCTGCCTTTTCTGTACGCTTCAAAGCGACAACCTTGTATCCGTATGTCGGAAGTTGTGCTTCAAAACTTAGCGAGTATTTGCCATTCATCTGAATGCATTGACTTTTCAATTGTTTCCCGCTTGCATAGTCAAACACGGTATAGGGTGCTTCTGCTCCAATCGTCACAATTTTACTGCGCTGTTGCTCGGCATTAAAAAGCATATAATATTTATCATAACCGGAAACTTTTATCTGCCGACTCAAGTCGTCCATGCCTTTATAAATGATAGACTTGGAAAGGCTGCTGCTGTTTTCAAACGAATTGATGCGTTCGCGACGTTTTTCATAAAGCGGATTCCATCCTTTGGCATCGCTATTCACTGCCCACAACAACAGATGTTCAGCTTTAGTCATCACCGTCACTTTTCCATCGTGTGTGAGATAGGTCGGTTCTATATCCGGATACAAATCTGCCCGTTCGATATTCCAAACCAACGGATCATGCTTGAGGGTAACATCCGATTCAGAGAAAAGAACATCCAGTTGCTTGTCGTAAACATACTTCATCAGTCCGTTCATGATCGTAGCCGAACGAAAATCTGCCATTGCATGATTGGTATAATCCTGAACAATAATATCCAGCGGGTCAGCAGTCCAGCGCGAATAAGTGCCATTATCTCTGCTCTTGGCTTTTGCTGTATGATCGACATAATGTTCGCCTTTCGTTCCGTATTTATGAATATAATCCTTCACGGTTGTCCATTCGACATCGATATCAGGTGCTGTCTTATCAAACTCGCTGACCACTTTATAAGTATTCGTGAAACTCTGTGGAATCTCGTAATCTTCTTCAATCAGTATCAGACTGTTTTGCGGAGCGCGTTTGATTTTTGCAACAATACTGTCACGCGTTATCGGGACACAAGTAGAAACAGAGCCATCCATGCCTTTCAACTTAAACGGAAAGAAAGCCTCATCGCCTGTGATTACCGGAACCCAAGACACATTGGCATGATTCAGAATCCAAGGCAATTGCGGATGATACGCCCGTTCCTGAAGATAAAATCCATCTGTCGACCCGACGGCATCTTCAATTATTTTTGTTCCGAGCCAGGCACAACGGAAATTTGTTTCGCCATCCATATTCACATTCACCGGTTCAGAATAAAATGTACCCGTAAAATTCAACTGACCACGTTTATGAATAGCCAAAGCATGAGCAATCACATTCGGAGCCGCTTGTTGCAACGACTTGAATGTCTGTCCCGAAAACTGCACCTGTCCTTTGAAATCGGGATGCTCGTCCATAAAGTCGAGCAGATTATTATAAATGATTGGAAAATCGCGCCAGATTGTCGGGCGTACATAACGATCGTAGTTCATGTTTCCATGCAAAACATAACTCATATAAACCTTTTTTGCTTTAGGTTTTGCATTGCACCACGTAGAAGTTGCAAACATCGGCAACATCAGTGTACAAACGACTAATAATTTAAATGTTTTCATGTCAGCTAATTTTATCAGGGGATGTGTCTTTCATTAAAATCCAAATACATCAAAAGCTCCGTCATCACAGTCAGATGTCGAAGCTTTCATGTTGAGCGGAAGACGGAACTCGAATCCGCGACCCTAACCTTGGCAAGGTTATGCTCTACCAACTGAGCTACTTCCGCAAAATGCAATCAAAACTATTTGTACTCGAAGCGGGACTTGAACCCGCACAGCCGCAATGGCCAAAGGATTTTAAGTCCTTCGTGTCTACCTATTCCACCATTCGAGCATCCATTCTCCGAAGAGGTGAGCGGAAGACGGAACTCGAATCCGCGACCCTAACCTTGGCAAGGTTATGCTCTACCAACTGAGCTACTTCCGCAATGATGCACTTTTGTGTTTTGCGCTGCAAAGGTATATGTTTTTTTTGTCTTTGCAAATATTTCGCAAAAAAAGTGTGTTCACCAGACACAGATACGGCATTTAATTACTGCCGTAACGATTCATCAAGTCATTCATTGTTTTGATCAGTTTCACAAATTCCGGATTGAACTTTGTTGATGGCATACCTTTTATGGTAATAAACTTTTTCTTTCCATCCGCTTTAAAGACGATCTGAAGAATAAAATCATCAGCATTTTGGTTTGTTTTGTTATCAAACCCATAACTATCTTTCATCTCAAAAAGATTTGCTTCTTGTAAAAGAGTTACGATTTGCTGATACTCCTTATCGCTCAACTTCACTGAATCCGTTTTAATGACAGGCGATTTTTCTACACGATTCATGAAAATATTTTCTTTCCGTATCTGGCAGTTCTTTTTGCTGTCAATAACTGTCGTCACCGTGTAAACATTAACCGATTGCAACGTATAACTAAAAGAAAAATCCTTATAGGATACTGTCTGATGCTTACATGCAAAGCAAGCAAAGGACAATATTGAGACTAAAGCCCAAAGTACAAAGTACGAATTCGTTTTCATCATATTTATTTTTTATTTTAATAAAAGGGGATGGATTAACTTACCATCCCCTTCGAAAATAATCCGTGAAAAATTCACCTAAACAACGTTTTTCTTATAAAACTCATGCAACTAAATTACCAACCTTCATTCTGAACCAAATAAGGTTTGCCACTTGAATCAGCACCCTTTGTTTCGATCTGACCTTGCGGAACAAACAAATAAATATGGCTGAATGATAATGCAGC
>DAIMYP010000006.1:0-82401 GCA_036734445.1 Tannerellaceae bacterium | reverse complement strand
TTTGAGTTTTAACATTTAATTATTCATATCATCACAGTATGAAAGGAGGTAGTTAGAAAGAATATCCGAACTTGAAATTAGCAGTTGGTGCCATTCCAAAATCTGTTCCCTGGCAACCTACAACTATACCTGCATTGAATTCGATATAAAGATTATTACGATAGACTCTACGCAAACCCCATGAAGGTGTCAGCAATATAATATTCTTTGTATCCATATTATGCGAATACAATCCCGGCGTATATTCCTGTAGATCCATAGAGATGAAGTTTGCCGAGTTCTTTCGCGTGTTCTTGCCTTTTTGCGCACGCTTGGCCAGATTATAATAATAGCGATATTCAACTCCCAATGCACCTCGAACCGATGACGCCCAACTTTCGCCGTAATACAATTCGTTGTCACTAAAATAAAGGGAAGATGATGAATACGCAACTTCTCCCGCCAGACCTCCATGAAAAATAAGTGTTGATTGTTTTCCCACAGGTGTCTCATTATAATATTGTACACCAAGAATATTCAATGCCACTCCCTGAGTCTTTTCTGCTTTTGATTGTGCAAAAAGCGCTGTGCTCATCAAAACTGCAATCAACACTAAATATATACGTTTCATACTCTCTTCTATTTTTTGACGGCGCGAAGATATGAATATTTTTTCAATTGTATCCATACGTTATGCAACTAATAAGGATAATGATAAAAAGCTATATCGTTTCAAATACATACCGACAAGGAACTGTTGAGGAGTCTTTCTATTCATCGCCAATAAACAAATTCGAATTTATATATTTGACAGCATTGAATAGAATTATTATCTTTACAACATCATCGATATATTGATAAACTCACGTGTTTAAACACAAATATTATTACAAGATGGAAAAGCATATATTAGCAATTATTCTCCTATGGAGCATTCTTATACCATTAAAGGCACAGGAACAAACAAAGACAGATCCATATATGAACAAGTTTGGAGGTTATGGATATCTATTATCGACTGACAATAGAAGTTCTATCTGGTGGGCGGAAGGCGCATACAAAATCATGAAAGACACGCCACAACCAGTCAAAAAGGCTAAAAAGATATCACTCGAATCCGCTTGTAATGAATACGAATCATTTATTTTAGTCATCAAACCCTCAGATTCTCTTGAACAGTTCCACATTCAGACAGAAATGCTGACCGATGAGAAAGGTCACACAATCTCTCCCGAACAGATCACCTTACGCCGTGTGGAATATCTGAACATCACCCGTCCTACCGATAGTTACGCATTCAAAGGTTTCTGGCCTGATCCTCTCCCCTTATGTCGGGGCAATCAGAGACTAAACGCAGACGAAAACAATGCCTTCTGGATTACGGTGAAAGTACCTCAAGGAACCGTCCCCGGTGATTATCACGGCAAAATATCCTTAATCTGCAGTTCATGGCAACAATCTTTCCCGTTCTCGCTCAAAGTATGGAACTTCACGCTTCCCAAATCGCCAAGCATTCGTTCGGGATTCGGGTTTGGAACAGGTTTTTCGAATGTCATCAATTATGAGAACCTAACCGACTCTGCCGACCAGCGGACTGTATTCGATTATTACATGCAAGCATTTCGGGATTATAAAATCAATCCATATAATCCTTTTCAATTTGCTCCAATCAAAGAAACGGTGACCGGTGTCCAGTGGACAGGCGGTTCCTTTGATGATAAAGAAAAATACGACGGAACATTCAGTTACAAAATCGTAGACAACGAAGTAAACTATGATCCTGAAGGAACGACCAAAGAATTGATACCGGTAAAAGGCGGCACAGACTATGAACTGCGTTGGAAATATAAATCAAAACCTATAAATCACATATATACCGTTGGCGTTGAATGTTATGACAAGAACAAACAACTCATGATCCTTGAGAACCGCTTCGACAAATACAAAGTGTGGAAAGACAGTACAGTATGGGATCAAGCGACTCTTCCACTTGAAACATTACCTGAAGAAGCCAGTTACATCAAAATACGCCTCTACGCCTGTTACCGTACGCCATGGGGAGGCAATACAGGGACAGTCTGGTTTGACGATATGCAACTCATTAATCTTCAGACTAAACAGAATGAATTAAGCATAGGCAACTTCGAAGTGGATGTTAACAAGATGGATATAGACCTTGATTTCACCGACTTCAACAAAGCCGGAAAGAAATATTTCGACGACTATGGCTTCACTGGATTCAATCTGTCACTGAAAGGACTCGGAAGCGGAACATTCGTCAGTCGCACACCAGGTTCTTTTGATGGTTTCGAACAAGGAACAGCACAATATGAAAAACTGATGAGCCGCTATTTGTCACAGATACAAAACGACTTGGAAAAAAGCGGATGGTTAGGAAAAGAATATATCTATTGGTTTGACGAACCAGACAAGAAAGATTACCCGTTTGTACGCGAAACGCAAGAATTAATCAAACGTTATGCGCCTAAACTAACTACTTTCATCACAGAAAATCATTTCTTCGAAGAAGAGAAGGATCTTGCAGATATCACTTGTATGATTTGGGACAAAACAGACCAAAGAAAAATAAATCGGATGAACAGTAATGATAAATCATGCTGGTCATATCTGTGTTGCGGTCCACGAGCACCGTGGATAAACGAATTTATTGACAGCGATGCTATCAATTTTCGCATGTGGCTTTGGGGTTCCTACTATAAGAAACTGAAGGGAATTCTGATATGGGAAACCTGCTATTGGAATGCCAACGAATGGCCTTTTCCTAAAGGATACATTCAGAATCCTTACGAAGAAACACAATCGTATTGCTGTTATGGCGATGTAATGGGTAAACAGCAAAAGTGGGGCAATGGTGATGGGAGATTGTTCTATCCGAACAATCATCATCCGGGTATCGACAAAACCAAGTATGTTGAACCGCCTGTTCCTTCTATCCGCCTCGAAATAATGCGTGACGGCATTGAAGACTACGATTATTTTGTGATACTGCAAAACGCTATCGAACATGCTCCTAAGGGAAAACAAGCACTTGCGAATTCAGCGAAGAAACTGTTGAATATTCCGTCCAGTATTTATACAGACGAAAAGACCTATACAAAGAATCCGCAAGAACTATTGAAATACCGGCGTAAACTAGCCGAATTCATTGTAAAACTGCAATCAGAATAAGACAGATTTCTGTCCGTAGTAAAGATTTTATTACATTTGCAAGCAAGCGATAAAAATACAATTATCATTCAAAAGATTATGTTTAGAGAAATGCGCCGTAAAAAGCAATTGCTATCCATAGAAGAGACAATTGCTATTCTTAACAAAATGACTTCAGGAGTGTTGGCTGTCAGTGGAGATGACGACTATCCATACGCTGTACCAATCAGTTATGTATATCACGACAACAAGATTTACTTTCACTGTGCATTGGAAGGTCATAAGATAGATGCCATCAACAGAAACAATAAAGTTTCTTTCTGTGTGATTGCCAAAGATGAAATTATTCCCGATCATTTCACTACACACTTCCGCAGTGTCATCGCGTTTGGGAAAATACATATCGTTGAAGACGAGACCGAAAAGATGGAAGCAACACGCCTTTTGGCTAATAAATATTCGCCCAATCGTGAAGAAGGTTTCCAGCACGAAATCACCAAATCATTCAACCACATGCATATCCTTGCATTGGAGATTGAACACTTGACAGGCAAAGAAGCCAGAGAACTAATGCAAAAACGCAATGCTTCTGCCAACAATTAATCCAACGACAACAGCATAAAAATATCACCGTCATGACAAAAAGCAGACTCACCTCTTCTATCGCCGCATTATTGTGCCTCTTAGCAATAAATGTTTCTGTTTACGCAAGCGAATGGATTCGCATCAACCAGCTTGGATATTTGCCTGAAGCAACAAAAGTAGCCGTATACATGAGCAATGAAGAAGTCCCTGTCACATCGTTTGCTATTGTCGATATCTTTACACAAGAAGTCGTTTTCCAATCCACTCCTTCTGAAGTGAAAGCAACCGGCACATTAGGGCAAATGAAGAGTACATATCGTTTGAACTTCAGTCGCTTCACCCACAAAGGGACATATTCTATACGCGTCGGGCAATGTGCATCGCCGCACTTTCCCATCAACAGCCGCGTATATAATGGAACAGCAGATTTCGTTCTGAAATACATGCGCCAGCAGCGCTGCGGATTCAATCCGTATCTGAAGGACAGCTGCCATACGAAGGATGCATTCATTATTTATCATCCGACAAAAACCGGACAGCATCTGGATGTGCGCGGTGGTTGGCACGATGCGTCCGACTGTCTCCAATATACAACCACTTCGGCGAATGCCATTTATCAGATGATGTTCGCCTACCAACAGAATCCCGGTGCGTTCGGCGATTATTTTCAGGCAAACGGTCTGCCCGGAGCCAATGGAATTCCTGACATCATCGATGAGATTTATTGGGGAATGGATTGGCTCAGCCGCATGAATCCTGCTAAAGGCGAATTGTATAACCAGATTGCCGACGACCGTGATCATATAGGAATGAAACTGCCCAAAGACGATCCGGCAGATTATGGCTACGGTCCCAATAATGGTCGTCCCGTCTATTTCGTTACCGGGAAACCTCAACAACGAGGCAAATATATGAATGCCACGATGGGATCTGCCAGTATTGCCGGGAAGTTCGCTTCGGACTTTGCCCTCGGTTCACAGATACTGAAACCATTTTACGCCCGATTCGCCGAAACCATTGGTAAAAAGGCATCCGACGCATATCAGCAAGGAATGGAACAACCGGGTAATTGTCAGACCGCATCAGTTCTCTCGCCTTACATCTACGAAGAAGACAACTGGACGGACGACATGGAACTGGGCGCAATGGAATTATATCGCCAGACCGGTGATAAAAACTATCTGCAACAAGCCATTGAATACGGACGCCGTGAACCTGTAACACCTTGGATGGGCGCCGATAGCGCACGCCATTATCAATGGTATCCGTTTATAAACATGGGACATTATCAGGTAGCTGTTTCGGGCGACAGCCGTGTCAAAGTAGAGTTCATACGTAATCTGAAGTCAGGCATCGAACGTACTTTTGAAAAAGCACAAGGTTCGCCTTTTCTATATGGTATTCCTTCGATCTGGTGCTCCAACAATCTGACGACAGCAATGCTTACACAATGTATTCTCTATCGGCAGCTTACAGGCGACAAACAATTTGAAGAGATGGAAGGCTCGCTGCGCGACTGGCTTTTCGGTTGCAATCCATGGGGAACCAGTATGATTGTAGAACTGCCTTTGAGCGGCGTTTATCCGCATCAGCCACACTCTTGCCTAATATTTCTGAATGTAGGAAATACAACAGGAGGATTGGTTGACGGACCCGTCTATTCGTCCATCTTCAACAGTCTGAAAGGTGTAAACATTATCAAGGGAATCAATGGAGGCAGCGCAAATAATTATGATGAGTTCCAACCGGACAGAATGGTTTATCATGATAATATGCACGATTATTCAACGAACGAACCGACAATGGATGGGACCGCGTCGCTCACCTTCCCGCTTTCTGCCTATCAGGAAGAAGGAGAGAAACAAACTGCCACGCAAGAAGACAAGAATATTTATTCCGAAGGAGGTATCATCCGCACCGATCCATCTCAGAAGAAAATTTGTTTGGTATTCACTGCTGCCGATAAGGCGGATGGTGCAGAAACTATCATATCAACACTGAAAAATGACCACATCCACGGCGGATTCTTCTTCACGGGCGAGTTCTATCAGAAATTTCCAGACATTGTAAAACGACTGATTGCCGACGGACATTATGTTGGCAGTCACAGTTTCGGACATCTGCTTTATGCGCCTTGGTCAAACCAGGATTCACTGCTCGTCACACATGAAGAGTTCGATAAGGACATGCTGAAGAGCTATGCTCTGATGCGCACTTTCGGCATCGAAAAGGAAGACGCTCCATTCTTTATTCCTCCCTACGAATACTACAACAGCACAGTTGCTTCATGGGCGAAACAGCTGGGACTGCAGATCATCAATTTCACACCGGGAACAGGCAGCAATGCCGATTATACCACACCCGATCTGAAAAAATACAAGAGCAGCAAACAGCTCTATCAACAAATCATGGATTACGAGAAGAATGATCCACACGGTTTGAACGGTCATTTTTTGATGATTCATTTTGGAACAGACGACGCACGCACCGACAAGTTCTACAAGATGATGCCTCGACTCATAAAAGAACTACGGAAAAAAGGCTATGAGTTTGTTTCAGTAAAGGAAGCACTTCAAATATGTTCGTCACACTAAAAACAACTGTGATTACAGATAAAAAACGATTATTTTCACGAAAGAAGTTACATACATCTTTTTTCAAATACAATAATGTATTTGTAAAAAGATACTGAACAATTGATTATTAAGTCATAATATATTTATCAAACCATATATATGAATCGATCAGATCACACTATATGAATCAATCGAACCATATATATGAACCGATTGGGCCACCCATATGGTTCGATAACTTTATATGGACAAATGCAATTTTTCTTCTAAAGATAGACACAAATTCTTCTGGAAGCAAGAAGTAATTTATCTTTGGACTTCACCCTTTCTCTTCTTCCAAAGTTGCCAGCTGTTGATGATGTTCTGCCAAATAACATACGAGCAAGGCCCCAAACTTGAGATAGGATTGAGATAAAGTTGTGATATCCAGATAACCAAAGAAGTATTCTTCTGTCCAAGACTCTGCCCGCCGGAGATCCGCTGACCAAAATGTTGACCAATGGCTTTTCCTAAGATAAACTGAATGCAACAGATAATCAGTCCTACTAATGCCGAAAGCCATTCGATAGCGACATCGCCTTTGCTATCAACCAGACTCTTAACCGTAATCGCTGTAACGCAAGTCAGCGAAATAGCCCACAGATAAAAAGAGACACCCGAAATGCTTGACAGCTTGGCATGGAGCCGAGGCAAGAACTCACGCAAAAGCCATGCCAGGATGAGAGGAAGCACAATAATCGGGAAAAGACGGCGCATAATCAGCAGTACCGAAACGATAAAACTCCTGTTGACCTGCAAATCGATATAAGGTGGCAACGCTGCCACGTATGGAAAAAACAGAGGAATAAGTATAGCTGTCATCAAACAACTGAGCAATGTATACATCGTGAGACTTGGAACGCTGCCACCCAACTTTCCGGTGACAACAGCTGCTGCCGCCGCAGTAGGCGCAATGAAACAAAGCATCGCTGTTTCGGCCAGGTATTTGCTGAACGGATACAAAACGACAAACGAAAGCACCGAACCAATCACTTGAATCAAAAGCAACCAGAAATGTAAACGCTCGAATCGCAACTCCCGGAAAGAAACCTTGCAGAAGGTAAGCAACAGCATGGCAAACAACAAGTAAGGGACCAAAAAGAAGAAACGATAAAAGAGCTGATACCCGATTGTACCGAGAATCATAGCAATAGGAAGCGCCCAGTTTTTAATAAATCTGATGATCATCAATTCTGATTTTTATTGCAAAGTAAAGGCAAAATAACAAATAACTTCCTACATTTACACCCGTTTTTAATATATAATTCAAATTTAAATGAAAAAGGAACAGTTATTCAAGGGACAGGCTTCACGCTGGAAGCACTTCGACCACAAGAATTACTCGGCCTTCCGTAGCATGAAGAAAGTAGTCACCATTGGTGTACTGACTTGTGCGACACTGTCGTTTGCCAACGTAAGCGACGTTAAAGCGCAAAACACTACTTCTTCACAGCTTCGGACGTATGAGCTTTCGGAGATTGAAGTAACCGGCACCCGTGTCCCGCTGACCGAACAAAAGTCAGCAAGAATGGTAACTGTACTCTCGCGAGCAGATATTGCAAAAGTGGGAGTGCACAGTGTCAACGATCTGTTAAAGTACGCTGCAGGCGTTGACGTACGGCAAAGAGGCGGATTCGGAATCCAGACAGACATCTCAGTCTGCGGAGGAACATTCGACCAAGTAACAATTCTTCTTAATGGGATCAACGTCAGCAACCCGCAAACAGGGCATTTAGTAGCTGACTTCCCGGTATCAATGGAAGACATCGAGCGAATAGAAATATTAGAAGGACCCTCAGCTCGCGTCTTCGGCACTTCAGCCTTCACCGGTGCCATCAATATCGTAACAAAAAGCGATTCACAAAGTAACATCACAGCTCACCTCTCCGGTGGCTCGTATGGACTTTTCGAAGGCGGAGGCAGTGTAAACTACACGAAAAACAATTTCTCCCATCAGTTGTCAGGCAACTATAACCGCAGTGACGGCGGGACCGACAACAGCGATTTCAACACGCGCCGCTTTTTTTATCAGGGAGCTTACAATACCAAAGAAGCCGATGTACATTGGCAAGCAGGTTACAGCAATCAGAAGTATGGTGCCAATACCTTCTATTCAGCTGCATATCCCAACCAATACGAAGCAACAAATAGAACAATGCTGGCTGTCAAAGCCGAAACAAAAGGATGGCTGCATTTCGCTCCATCCATATTCTGGAATCGTTCCTACGATCATTTTCAATTGATCAGAAACACACATACGGCAGAGAACTTCCACCGCAACGATGTGTTCGGCGTCAATCTGAATGCCTATTTCAACTGGTTGCTCGGCAAAACTTCTTTCGGAGCAGAGATACGCAATGAAGGAATATTGAGCACCAACTTGGGTAAACCTCTTGACGAATCAAGATATGTAAACGTTCCAGGCGAAGACAGCATTAAATATAAGAAAAGAGATAATCGCACAAACATCGACTATTTCTTCGAGCATGATATTCTGCTCTCGCGTGTCACCATTTCTGCCGGACTTCTTATCAACCGGAACACGGCGTTGGATGATAACATGCATTATTATCCCGGGGTTGATATCTCCTGGCGTGCAACCGACTCATGGAAAATATTTGCTTCATGGAACAAAGCACTCCGCATGCCTACATTCACAGACCTGTATTACAAGAGTCCGACACAAGAGGGGAATGTCGGATTGAAGCCGGAGAAGACACAGGCCGTAAAATTTGGAGTAAACTATCGTAAAGAATGGATCAATGCCAAAGTTAATGGATTCTATCACAAAGGCACTGACATGATAGACTGGGTGAAATACACCGCCGAAGACACTTACCATTCAACAAACTTCAAACTTGACAACATGGGCGCAGAGAGTAACGTCACACTCTACTTTGCTCCTTTGTTGGGTGAGAATTCCCTGCTTGAAACCTTCAATGTCGGATATACCTATATTTATCAGAAACGTCATGATGATCAGGCTATCTACAAATCGAATTATGCACTCGAGTATCTGCGCCATAAACTGGTTGCTTCACTCTCCCACCGCATCTATAAGAATCTGGAAGCCACTTGGAATTTCCGTTTCCAAAAGCGTATGGGCGGATATGAAATATACAACGAGAATCACAAGAGCACAGGCATTATTCAGTCTTACCCTTCTTTCGGACTCGTTGATCTGAAAATCCAATGGGCAGCACCACGCTATCGCATCTTTGCAGAGGCAAATAATCTGCTTAATCATAAATATTACGACTTCGGAAATATTCCGCAGCCTGGAATATGGATCAACGCAGGCGTTTCGTACCGAATCGATTTATAACAACTGATCTTTACATATCAAAAACGCGGATTGCTAATTATTGCAACCCGCGTTTTCTTTATTTCTATTCGCCATTTCAAACTCAGAACAACATATTCTGCAATATAAACACTGCTGCTCCTGACAAGTAACCAACCAAAGCCAACAATGAAATATTCTTAAGATACCAGATAAAGTTGATTTGCTCCAGTCCCATCACAACAACACCTGCAGCAGAACCGATAATCAGCATGCTTCCTCCTACTCCGGCGCAATAGGCTAGAAACTGCCAGAAAACGCCATCCTGCATAAAAAGCGACAAATATGCCGGATCTGGAGCTGCTGCCACCATCGCCTCTGTTGCAACGGGATACATTCCCATAGCGCCAGCGACAAGCGGAACATTGTCTACAATAGCAGAAAGCGTTCCAATAATTAGATTTACTGAGTAAACATTTCCAATCGTACTGTCAAGCCATGCAGAGAAATCGCCTAAAACGCCACTATACCGCAAAGCATCAACCGCAAGCAGAATACCTAGAAAAAACATTAATGTAGCGCCGTCAATGCGACTTACCACTTTGCTAAGACGAAGTTTAACATGTTCGTCGATTGTCTTACGACTATAAAGTATCTCCGTAAATATCCACAAAACACCCACTCCTAAAAGAATTCCCATGAATGGAGGCAAATGAGTGACAGATTTGAAAACGGGGACAAACAACAAACAAAACAAACCCATACAAAGAATAGAAGCCTTCTCACGATTGCCCAATGCATCAATCAGCTCATTATCCTTATTTTCCAATCTAAATGGATGCGTAACATCACCACGCAATTTACGTTCAATAAGCAAGACAGGAACGATAGCTGCCACCAAACTGGGTAAAAACAGGTTGGGAATAATACTCGATGCAGAAATATTACCACGCACCCACAACATGATTGTTGTCACATCACCAATAGGCGACCACGCTCCTCCGGCATTCGCTGCAATGATAATGATACTCCCGAAAACCCAACGCTCTTTATAATTAGCTATCAACTTACGAATCAACATCACCATAACAATAGAGGTAGTCAGATTGTCCAATACAGCCGACATAAAGAATGTGATGCCAGCAATTGTAAACAACAACATTCGAGAATTGCTAGTTTTAATCTTGTCGGTAATGAACACAAATCCACCATGCGAATCAATCAATTCAACAGTTACCATCGCACCAATAAGGAAAATCAAAGTTTCAGCAATCTCACCTATGCTTTCTAATATCTGATGTTCAACCACAAAATGACGGCATTGCTCCATGTATGGCAACGACCTGAACTGTGGAAACAAATTCAGAAAATGTTCAAAACTATCAGCAGAAGCATTGGGAATAAATTGTGGAGCGCCTACTGTATACATCACCCACAGAATCGTTCCTGTCAACAATGCTGTTCCGGCTTTATTGATTTTCAAAGGATGTTCCAGGGCTATCATGAGATAACCTACCAAGAACACGATTACCATTGCAGTAAGTAGCATATAAAGTGTATTTGTGATTAGTCTTGCAAAGTTAGGAAAAATAATTTAACTTTGGTAACAAAGTTTGCACCTTTGAAAGGATAACACAAAATTAGAAGTTTTGGCACGGAGGTTTATTTTAACTCAGATGACGCAAAAACGCGAATCAATATAATAACAGACAAAAAGAGCTACACCATAAATGACGCAGCTCTTTTTTATATAAACTGTTATACAGAATGATTATTTACGAAATGGAGCTCTTACGACCTGAGCTTTCAAATTCCTATTACGCACTTTGACAAAAATTTCAGTTCCAATTTTGGCGAAAGCAGGTTGAACATATCCCATACCAATACCTTTTTTCAATACAGGCGACATCGTACCGGATGTTACATGACCAATTTCTTTATCTGAAGCATCAACAATAGGATAACCTTGGCGAGGAATACCTCTATCGATTAACTCGAAAGCGCATAACTTACGTGTTACACCTTCTTTTTTCTGACGTTCCAGTTCGGCACGGTTCGTAAAGTTCTTGCCATCAACAAACTTGGTAATCCAACCCAAACCTGCTTCGATAGGTGATGTCGTATCATCTAGATCGTGACCATACAGACAGAATCCCATCTCCAAACGCAGTGTATCACGAGCACCCAAACCTACCGGTTTGATTTCTTCTGGTTTACCTGCTTCGAAGATAGCATTCCAAATTTTCATCGCATCTTCCTTATAAAAATAGAGTTCAAAACCTCCTGCTCCCGTATAACCGGTATTCGAAATAATGACATTCTTACAACCGGCAAACTCTCCTGTTGTAAAGCAATAATATGGAATTGCAGACAAATCGACAGAAGTAAGACGCTGAAGCACTTGTTCAGCCTTCGGACCTTGAATAGCCAACTGACCGATGCGATCAGAAGAGTTTTCCAATTCTGCACCAACGGTGTTATGACTAACACACCAGTTCCAGTCCTTCTCTATATTTGCTGCATTGACAACCATCAGATATTTATCAGGTTCATAGAAATAGACCAACAAATCATCCACAATACCGCCCTGCTCATTCGGCAGGCAGGTATACTGAGCTTTTCCTACGGTCAATACAGAAGCATCATTGGAAGTAACACTCTGGATAAAGTCCAACGCTTTCGGACCTTTAACCCAAAACTCACCCATGTGTGAAACATCGAACACGCCGACGCCATTGACAACAGTCATGTGTTCTTCAATAATACCGGTATATTCAATAGGCATGTTATAGCCGGCAAATTCCTGCATCTTTGCACCTAAGGCAATATGCACGTCTGTAAACGGAGTTGTTTTCATCTCATTATATGTGTTTAATATTTAACATTCAGTAATTCTGCAATCTTAATAATCGTTTCCATACATTTAACTAGCGAGTTAACAGGCAGGAATTCATAACGACCATGAAAATTAAGTCCACCGGCAAAGATGTTAGGACATGGCAATTCCATAAATGACAAGCGAGCTCCATCCGTTCCACCACGAATAGGCTTCACTTGAGGAATAACTCCGGCAGCTTTCATAGCATCCATAGCCAGTTCAATAATCTGTTTCTTCGGTTCTACAATCTCACGCATGTTATAATATTGGTCATGCAAGTCGAGGGTTGTACTTCCAGGATACAATTTATTCATCCGCTGTACAAGTGCTCTAACAGTATCCTTCTTTTCTTCAAAAAGCTTCCGGTCATGATCGCGGATAATATAAGAAAGGGATGCAGATTCAACTGTACCCGTCATATTCGTCAAATGATAAAAGCCCTCATAGCCTGACGTATGCTCAGGACGTTGAACAGAAGGCAACCACGAAGCGAATTCAATAGCCAGAAGAGAAGCATTCAGCATCTTGTCTTTTGCATATCCCGGATGAACATTAAGTCCTTTAAAAGAAATCTTAGCAGCAGCGGCATTGAAATTTTCATATTCCAATTCACCAATAGCACCACCATCGACGGTATAAGCAAAGGCGCACCCAAACTTTTTTACATCGAAATAATCGGCTCCGGCACCAATTTCCTCATCAGGTGTGAAACCTATGCGAATCTTGCCGTGTTTTATTTCCGGATGTTCTTCCAAGAAACTCATGGCAGAAATGATCGAGGCGACACCGGCTTTATCATCGGCGCCAAGCAATGTCTTTCCATTCGTGACTATGATATCTTCGCCTTTATAGTCATTCATTTCAGGAAACATTTTTGGAGAAAGGACAATCTGCTCCTCTTCACAAAGTACAATGTCACCTCCTTCATAAAACACAATATGAGGGTCAACATTCGTTCCACTCATATCTGGACTTGTATCCAGATGAGAGATAAAACCTATAGCAGGCAATTCTTTATCTGTATTGGACGGAAGAGTTGCCATCAGATAACACTTATCATCTAAAGTGACATCTTCCAGCCCTATCTCCTGCAATTCCTTTACTAATGCTTCAGCGAACACACGCTGTCCCGGAGTACTGGGCGTCGTTCCTGAATCCTCACTTGACTGCGTATCAAAAGTGACATATTTTAAAAACCGATCTATTACTGTCATAGTTCTTTATTTATTATTCTGCTTCCAAAGATAGTAAAAATGCAAGTAACTACATCATTTTATCATTAAAAACAGCTACTGCCATCAAAACAATGGGTACAAACCTTACATTTTGGTAAGCCTATTGCTTCAACGAGAGTCTCCAACGTATTAAATTTCAAAGAAGTCAAACCGAAACGATCGGCAATAGTTTGTACCATCTTCTTGTATTCCGGTGAATCAGTTGTAGCATATTCTTTCAGTTTTACGTTCTCATCGCCTTCCAATTCTTTAATGATTCTGCGAGTAATCAGCTCCAAATCACTCTTTGAAGCCGTAAAACCGATGAATGGACAACCATAGATAAGCGGTGGACATGAGATACGCATGTGAACTTCCTTTGCACCATAACCATACAACATCGTTACATTATCGCGAAGCTGCGTGCCACGAACAATCGAATCATCACAAAACAGAATTCGCTTGCCTTGCAACATAGCCCGGTTAGGAATAAGTTTCATCTTTGCTACCAACGAACGCATATTCTGATTGGAAGGCATAAAACTGCGAGGCCAAGTCGGCGTATATTTGGTCATGGCACGATGATATGGCGCACCTTTACCTTCAGCATAGCCAAGAGCCATACCTACACCCGAATCAGGAATACCGCACACACAATCGACTACAGATTCGTCTTTTTTACCCATCTTATAGCCACAAGTAAATCGGACTTCTTCTACATTTTTTCCTTCATAACAGGAAACCGGGAATCCATAATATACCCACAAGAACGAGCAAATCTGCATGCCTTCATTAGGTTTGCGCATCTGTTCAATGCCATCAGCGCGCAAACGGAGAATCTCGCCCGGACCGACATATCTGTCTATCTCAAAATCCAAGTTTGGCAAACTGCTTGATTCGCTCGTTGCAGCATAAGCTCCATCTTTCTTTCCAATGATAATAGGTGTACGTCCCCACTTGTCGCGAGCAGCAATAATGCCATCTTCCGTCAACAACAACATCGAACAGGAACCTTTGACACGATTAAAAACATTTTCGATGCCTTCGACAAATGTTTTACCTTGAACAATGAGTAACGCAATAAGCTCCGTTTGATTGGTTTTGCCCAGACTCATTTCTGAAAAGTGCATGTTGGCTGCCAACAGTTCACGTTCGAGTTCGTTGATATTGTTGATCTTCGCCACAGTAACGATAGCGAACTTGCCCAAGTGTGAATTGATGACTATGGGTTGCGGATCCGTATCACTGATAACGCCAATGCCGGAGTTACCAACAAAGTCGCCAAGTGTTGACTCGAACTTCGAACGGAAATATGCATTTTCCAGATTATGAATAGAACGGACGAAACCGGAGTCCTTGCTGTAAGTAGCCATACCGCCTCTGCGCGTTCCCAGATGTGAATTATAGTCTGTGCCATAGAATAAATCGGTAGCACATGCCGAATGAGATATTGTCCCGAAAAAACCACCCATTGTTATATCGTGTTTAAGTTTTTATTCGGGCACAAAGGTAAAAGTTTTATTAAAAGAGCTCTTGATTTTATAGAGGAAAAATCGCCATTATCATTAATTCTTTTTACTGAAGAATTACGCTAATAGTATCGCTTCCAAAAGTCAAAATAGGAATAATATATAAACACTTGTCTAAAACTGATTGACATCACGACGAAGCACAAGAGGAATAAGCCTACTGAAAACAAGCAAGTTAGATATGGTAAAAGTAACTTTTATTCACAAAAAGGAGAAAAACACTTGCACGGTAAAAAATAATATCTACCTTTGCACCCGGGTAAGTCCTATACGGCATGCTCCCTCGGAATCCCCCAGGGCTTGACCGCAGCAAGGGTACTTGGTTGTAGCGGCGCGATGTAGTAAGCTTACCCACCTGCCTCTTTAGCTCAGTTGGCCAGAGCACGTGATTTGTAATCTCGGGGTCGTTGGTTCGAATCCGACAAGAGGCTCAAAAAAAGAGAAAGTTTCAGTTGAGGCTTTCTCTTTTTTATTTCGTGGTAGTGCAGCGAGAAAAACATATCTTTGCCATAAAAGCAAAGATATGCTGGTAGCAGCATAAAAAACAAACGAGTTTGTTTTGTTCTGCACTCGACTTGCAGTATCTTTGTCGACATTATTTAAACAATTGTATCATTAATAGATGGAGGAAAATAAGAACATACTTCTTAAAAGTGCAATGTCGTATGGGTTGGCAATGGGTATATACTGGATATTCAAATATATCTTTTTTATTATCGGATACAAACATCCTGCATTCATGGCCGTCTATTGGGGTTGCACACTCACGGTTCCGTTCATTGCATACGTATTAACCAAACGATTCAGAGAAGATCTGGGCGGATCAATCCGTTTTTCGCAAGCGTGGCGTTTCGGTGTCATGATTTATTTCTTTGCTGCGCTCATTGTTTCGCTTGCACATTACATTTTCTTCAAATACATTGTTTCGCCCGATTACCTGCCAAGTATGGTTGATGCGATGGTACAAACGCTAAAAAGTGCAAACGTGAGTCCGGAGGCAATCAAGAAGCTATCGCAGATCAATCTCTCTCCAATCCACATGACCATACAAGGCATATTCAATAATATATTTTATGGTATTGTTTTATCTATTCCGGTAGCGGCAATAGTACAAAGAAATACAGGTTCAACGGCAAACAAACGATAAAAAAAGGAGTTAGAAATGGATATCTCAGTAGTCATACCTTTATATAATGAAGCTGAATCTCTTCCAGAGCTTTTTGCATGGATCGAGCGTGTCATGAAAGAACACCAATTCAGCCACGAAATCATCTTTATCAACGATGGAAGCAACGATAATTCGTGGGAGGTGATAGAGGCATTGAAGAAGCAGGCACCTGACATTGTGCATGCCATTAAGTTCCGTCGCAACTATGGCAAATCACCGGCACTGAACTGCGGTTTTCTGAAAGCACAGGGCGATGTGGTGATTACGATGGATGCCGACTTGCAAGACAGTCCTGACGAGATTCCAGAACTCTACCGTATGATTACCGAAGACGATTACGATCTGGTTTCGGGATGGAAAAAGAAACGTTATGACCCACTGACAAAGACCATCCCGACTAAACTGTTCAATGCAACCGCACGCAAAATCTCGGGTATTCACAATCTGCACGACTTCAACTGCGGCTTGAAAGCTTACAAGAACATCGTCATCAAGAATATTGAGGTCTACAACGATATGCACCGTTATATTCCCTATCTGGCGAAGATCGCGGGATTCAGCAAGATCGGTGAAAAAGTGGTAAAGCATCAGGCACGCAAATACGGAACTAGTAAGTTCGGAATTGACCGTTTTGTCAACGGTTATCTGGACCTGATGACCCTCTGGTTTACCTCCAAGTTCGGAAAGAAGCCGATGCATTTCTTCGGTCTGTGGGGAAGTGTGATGTTCTTCATCGGATTCATTGCCTTAGTCATCGTTCTAGCAGCAAAGCTTGTCTCCATCTGCTCAGGTGATCTCAGGCCACTTGTGACCAGTTCACCATACTTTTATATATCGCTGACGGCGATGATACTTGGAACACAGATGTTCTTGGCAGGCTTCATCGGCGAACTGATATCGAGGGACTCGCCCAACAGGAATCGTTACAAAATTGAAACTGAGCTTTAATCTCTCATAACACCATTCAGATATGTCATTTATTGAAATTATACTGCTGGCTATTGGCTTATCGATGGACAGTTTGGCTGTATCTGTTACCAGCGGTATACTCATCAAGAATCTAAAGTTCAGCAATGTATTCCGTATCGGCAGCATCTTGGCCTCTTTTCAGGCAGGGATGACTCTAATTGGATTTTTGGCAGGCATGGGCTTTCGGAAATACATTACGGAATTTGATCACTGGATTGCGTTCGTTCTGCTGATGTATCTGGGAGGAAAGATGATTTACGAAGACCTGGCTAAGGAGGAAGAGAAAAACGAGCACGACCCACTTTGCCTCACAACACTATGCGGGTTAGGCATTGCCACAAGTATTGACGCCTTGGCTGTCGGTATATCGCTGGCATGTCTGGAGTCAAACATTGTATTGGATATTGTTACCATCGGTGTTGTCACTTTTATCATTTCTGCCATTGGCGTTTATCTAGGCAATGGATTGGGACATAAGATGAAGGTAAAGTTTGGCGTGGTAGGCGGACTCATTCTCATGGCCATCGGCATCAAGATTCTTATTCAACACCTCTATTTCAATGGATAATCATTCATCAACGAACTAAAAACAAAGAATATGTACAAGAAAATTTGCCTTATCGCAGGGTTATTGGTTATACTCTGCAACGGTTGTAGCAAGCCGAAGCAATATTTTGAAGAGAGCGGGACCGTGTTCCACACGATCTATCACATCAAGTACGAAGCATCTAATGTTCTAACTGACAGCATTGATGCCGAACTGCAGAAGTTCAATCTATCACTGAATCCATTCAATCCCAATTCAATCATAGCCAAGGTAAACCGCAACGAACCGGTGGAGGTTGACGAATGGTTTAAGGAGGTCTTCAATAAATCCATGGAGGTTTCGCGGCATTCAGACGGCATTTTTGATATCACTTGTGCGCCGTTTGTCGGCCTGTGGGGTTTCGGCTTCAGCAAGAAAGACAGCGTTACACCAGCTATTGTTGACAGTGTCAAGGCATTCGTGGGTTATCAGAAAGTACATCTAGCAGGCAACAAGGTGGTGAAGGATGATCCACGCCTGATGCTCGACTGCTCGGCTATTGCCAAAGGCTACTCTTGTGATGTCATCGCTCGTCTGTTCGAACGTCTGGGCGTTAAAAACTATATGATTGAGATTGGCGGCGAAGTGACAATGAAAGGTATCAACGACCGCGGAGACTGCTGGAAGATTGGTATCAACAAGCCCGAAGACGACACGACCGGTATGAAAAACGATATTGAAGAGGCTGTACAACTCTGCAAGAAAGGCGGCATTGCAACGTCGGGCAACTACCGCAACTACTACATCAAGGATGGCAAGAAATATGCACATACCATCAATCCAAAGACCGGTTATCCTGCTGAACAGGACATTCTGAGTGCCACAATCGTTGCCGACAACTGCATGACGGCTGATGCCTATGCCACTGCTTTCATGGCTATGGGACGCGAAAAGGCAGAACAGATGGCTGCATCTATTCCGGAAATTGAATACTATATCATTTACCGTGACGAGAACGGTGACGAAAAGATTGAATTCTCCAAAGGAATGGAGAAGTACCTCCCTGCTAGAAGGGCACAGGCTACAACTCCACAAAAGTAATTTTCTAAAAGATATTTTGCGTTGGATAAAAGAGCAGCGTTACTCTCAGGTTGAGAGCAACGTTGCTCTTCGTTTGAGAAAGGCGTTGGTGCTCGATCGAAAGAGGTGCTGCGTCTAACCTAAGCGCAACGTTACGTCACGACACGACGCAGCGTTACGTCAAGGCTCGACGCAACGCTGCGCTTGATCGCTAAAATATCTTATTCTATGGATACGATAGTCTTTGCTGACACATCTGCCTGATTCAATGACAGATGTAGCTTATGGTCGGCACCGTACTGCCAGTTCTTCACCGGCGTATTATTCACCTTTACCACTGTTGGTTGCTGCGAAAGCGAAAACTCCATTTCATACGTTCGCGAGCGGTACATGCCCTCGTAACTTCCGCTGACGGGAAGTATCGCAAACTCCACCTTCGCTCCCTGCTGCTTGCATTCGAAGCGCGTTGAAGCAATCCTTCCCTTCTCGTAATCAAAACTCTTGCCATCGTCTTCAAGAAGCGTGTACGAACTGCTACCATGAGGATAGACTTTAACGATCAGGCTGTCGAGCGGCTTCTC
The DNA here is from genome assembly GCA_036734445.1 of Tannerellaceae bacterium. Lineage (GTDB taxonomy): Bacteria > Bacteroidota > Bacteroidia > Bacteroidales > Tannerellaceae > Parabacteroides. The sequence continues at coordinate 62,826 of DAIMYP010000006.1, read as the reverse complement.
ACCGATATACTGCATTTCCTTCTGATAAGGGATAATCGCCCCTTCGCGAATGAAAAGCAGTCCGGCACGATTATCAGGTATGGCATGCTTGATTTCGCGTCCACCCTGAACGGTTTCGCCTGTCCAATAGTCAATCCACCCACCTTTCGGCAGATAGAGACTGTCGCTAAAAATGCCCACCAGCAGGTTTTCGCCAAACATGTATTGATAAACCATATCGTCAACATGACGATCATTGGGAAACATCATCGGCATCGAACGCACGATCGGCATTCCCGTCTGCGCGCCTTCCAGCGCTGCCGAATAAATATAAGGCATCAGCGAATAACGCAGCTTCACGTAATCGCGATACATATTCTTTTCCTTCTCTGGAAAGTAGAATGGCTGATGCAGCGAGTACCAGCTGTTTATCTGTACCCAAGGCAGAAATAAACCGAAATGCAGACTCTGCATCTCCTGTTCCTTGCTCACGGCAAGTACATCACATGACGTATTGAGGAAACCGCTCATTCCCAGATTAAGCTGATCAAAGAGGGCAGTCCGCCCGCCTCCATTGTCGCCGCTAGTCGAAGCAGCCCAATGCTGTGTTCCTGCCCAACCGGCAGTATAATGCTGAAATGCACGCGTCCCCTTATGGTTGCGCGATGTAGTGAAAAGTTGCTTTGGCATCAGCACCTGGTTCAAGTTGTGCATCTCCTTGTCAGTACGGCCATTATAGTAGGCAAAAGTCGGGCGCTCGTCAATTGTCCGTGCCGGATCAAGCTTGAAACCATCAACACCGTTATCGACAAAATTCATCAGATGATCCATCCAGTGCTCCTGCCCTGATTGAGACTTTCCGACTTGAGCAGCCAACTCATCTTCGGCTACCAGACTCTCGTCGTATTCTTCGCAAAGCCACAGGCACAAATGGAAACCCAAAGCATGAAGACGACCGATCAGCAAATTGTGCGATTCGCTCTTCGGATACTGGTCGGCCACCCAGTAAGGCTCTGCCGAAAACTTCTGATAATTCCATCTCTTCTTCGTCGAGAAATCGTAACGTTTTTCCATCCACTGTGGTTCCAGCCAGAACATGTCGCACGGGACACCGAGTTCACGGAAATGCACGGCATCATTCAAAATATCAAACTGCCCTTCAAGCATGTTCGGACCGAAGTTCAAGCCGTATGCCCACTTCGGGAAAATATAGGGTTTACCGGTGATAGTGGTATATTGATTGATGATATCGGGCATGGAATTAGCGAACATCAGATAGAAGTCCGCTTCATCAGTAGTGTTATAAATGTTTAAATGATTGGAATCATAACTGCCAACGTCAAAAAAGTTCTTGCGCGTCGTGTTATTAAAAATACCCCAGTTGTTTGAACTAATCATGAAGGGTGTCGGAATCTCGGTATGCTGATAGGTAGTCCACATACGCAACAGTTCTCCCCGATGCTGGATATGCTCGCGGCTTGTACTGCCGCCACCGTAAAAGCGCTCGCCATCTTTTAAGAGAACAGAGAGGATACTATTGTTCTTGTAATCGCCCGTCTCTATCATATCTTTCAGCGTCGACTTCTTATCGTCACCGATTATGTTGCTGTTATTGGCCACTTTCAGGTTCTGGAACTTCTTGTTGATAACTTCGCCCAGTTGTTCACAAAGCTTGTCGGATGATGGATGGAAAAGCAGTTGTTCGACAATGTTCCTACCTTTGTTGTCAGCCACGGAAACTGCACCTGTCTGCTTGTTCACGGCTAGCGTATAATGTGCCGTGCTCAACTGGAACCTCTGACGATCTTCCTTCTTGCTCACGACCACTGTCGTCCAATCTGCTTTCAGAATCTGATACCTCTGCAGCAGCGATTCCGAGCACTGATCATGAGGCGTTACCTGTATGCGAAAGATTCCCTCCTCACATACTTCAATACGCATCTTCAAACCATTCTGAAGCTTTACATCGAATGTCTCTTTCAGATCGGCAGCAAAGTTTAATTGCCAAACGAACAAGCATAACAACAAATAGCAGAATCGTCGCATCACCATAAAGCAGCGTTTTTGAAATACTTAGAAGTTTTTCAATTCCTGATATAGGCGTCTTACAGGCAAACCCATCACATTATAGAAACTACCATTGATAGCCTCAACGCCAACGTAACCGATCCATTCTTGCACGCCGTATGCACCTGCCTTATCAAAGGGTTGATACTTGTCGACATAATACTCAATCTCTTCATCAGTCAATTCACCAAAAAACACTGATGAAGTCACCGAGAACGACAACGTTTTCTGTTTTGATGTCAAACAAACACCCGTAATTACCTGATGTTCATTACCTGACAATTGCTTTAACATAGCTATTGCTGCATCACGATCGGCAGGTTTGCCCAACACTTCCTTATAAGTCCAGACAATAGTGTCAGCCGTTATGAGCAATTCGTCTTCCGGCATTGTTTTTTTATAAGCCTTCGCTTTCTTTGCTGCAATAAAAACGGGAATAAGATCCGGACGCAAATCCTTTGGATATGATTCATTTATTCCCTCCATAACACGGACTTCAAAATCCACGTCCAACCCTGCCAGCAACTCTTTACGCCGTGGAGAAGCCGAACCTAAAACAATCTTATATCTTTCTAAATTTGACAACATATATAAAGTATTTATTACCAACCAAAAGCTTCATCGCCCATCCAGTGACCTTGTGCCTTCATCGTTTGTTCAATTACATCGCGTGCAACACCTTGACCACCATTATAGGGCGATATGTATTTAGCTATATTTTTAATTTCTGGAGCAGCATCTGCCGGTGCCACAGGAAGTCCAACCGACTGCATCACTTCATAATCCGGAATATCATCACCTGCATAAAGCACCTCATCAGCCTTTAAACCTGTCTTTTCCAGAAAATCATAGAAGTCGTTAATCTTTACTGCACTTCTTGTATAAATATAAGTAATCCCCAAACGGGAATAACGCACATTAACCGCTTCCGTATATGCACCAGTGATAATGGCTATTTGATATCCTTTCTTTATGGCAAGCTGCATCGCATAACCGTCCTTGATATTGACAGTCCGCATCGGGTCGCCATTAGGATACAACGGGATGAAGTTACATGAAAGCACTCCATCCACATCAAACACAAAGGCCTTTATCTTTTTCAAATCATAATTGATGCTCCCCATCTGTTACTTCCTTATGTATGCTCTTGCTAATCAACTGATAAATAGACTTCATATCTGCATCAGTCAGCATAGCAAGATGTTTATTAATCACATTCTCATCGTAACGTACAGCCGGTCCTGTTTGTGCTTCTGACGGCGCCATAACATGTACCTTTGCCGCTGTTTCATCAATCAAAGGGAGTAACACTGCGGTTGGTATATCTTGAGATGCAAGCAGCTTAAAAGCCTCAGAATAAATATGGTTCGTAAAGTTACAAGCATATACAGCGGCCAAATGCAAGTACTTGCGCTTTTCAGAAGAAAGAAAATAAACACTGCTAGAAATAGAGAATGCTATCTTCTTCAATTTCTCAGCAACCTCAGCATTATTGGATTCCAAAAATATTGGCACAATGGAAAAATCAATAGCACGCTGTTTACTAAACGTTTGCAAAGGATACAGCACCCCATATCGGTTTGAAAAACCAGCAAACACATCCATTGGCATGCTTCCAGCCGTATGAATCCAAATACCTTGATTAGGTTTTATATGAGCAATGACATTCGACAAAACAGAATCTTTCAAAGAAAATACATACAACTCAGCATCGTCGCGAACATCCTCTATCGCTGTAGTCCAACCACAACCGAGTTTTTCTGCTAACAGTGATGCGTGTTCCTGTGTATAGCTATAAACTTGAGCTATAGTAAATCCCACCCGCTTCATCTCGAGAGATAATCGAGTTGCTAAATTACCCGCTCCAATAAATATAACTTTCATACTTTGCCTTCTTTCTCACTGCCTGGCATTACAAATTTATCAAGATGGATCTTCTCCCATGGTAGTTGTGTTTCATCATGCGGTTTCAAGGCATCAGCCTTATATCCGAACCCAATGATACAAAGAACTCCTAGTTGATAAGGCATATTCAATAAATTACGTACATATTGCTCCGAATCAACTTCGCTTTCGGTATATCTGCCATGTATCTGACACCAACAGCTACCCAAACCTAGATCTTCAGCCTGAAGCTGCATATATGCAGCAGCAATCGTAGCATCTTCCATCCACATATCGCTTTCCATAAAATTGGCCGCCACAACAACAGCCAATGTACAGCCGGCTATAAATGCAGATCCGTTTTCCTTGCAAGATGCCAGCTTTGCCAACATTTCTTTATCCTCAACAACAACAAACTGCCATGGATTCCGATGGTTGGATGTCGGAGCCATCAATGCTGCCCGCAATACCATTTCCACCTGTTCAGGAGTAAGTTGACGATCAGTAAATTTTCGTACGCTCCTTCTGTTCTTTATTAATGTAGCAAAACTTTGCATATAATCTTAACTCCTGCAACAATCTCTTATAATACCACTATTTTGCATAACTTACGGCTCGAGTCTCACGGATAACCGTAATTTTCACTTGACCCGGATAAGTCATTTCATCTTGTATCTTCTTTGCTATTTCATTTGACAGATTTTCTGTCTCCTTATCGTCAATCTTATCAGCTCCAACAATTACACGAAGCTCACGACCAGCCTGAATAGCATAAGTCTTAACAACGCCTGGATATGAGAGAGCTAATTGCTCAAGATCATTTAACCGCTTTATATAAGCTTCAACGACCTCACGACGAGCACCCGGACGAGCACCTGAAATGGCATCGCATACTTGTACTATAGGCGCCAACAACGTTTGCATCTCTACTTCATCATGGTGAGATCCTACGGCATTACAAATGTCTGGTTTCTCCTTATACTTTTCGCACAATTTCATACCGAGGATTGCGTGTGGCAACTCCGGTTCATCATCTGGCACCTTGCCTATATCATGCAACAAACCGGCGCGTCTTGCTTTTTTAGGATTCAAACCAAGTTCTGAAGCCATAACTGCACACAAATTTGCAGTCTCACGAGCATGTTGCAACAAATTTTGTCCGTATGAAGAACGATATTTCATCTTACCAATTAAACGAATCAATTCAGGATGCAGACCATGCACACCTAAATCAATGACAGTACGTTTACCTGTTTCAACGATCTCATCTTCAACTTGCTTCTTGACTTTAGTGACGATTTCTTCAATACGAGCCGGATGAATACGTCCATCCTGAACCAACTGATGCAATGCCAAACGAGCTATTTCTCGACGTACCGGATCAAAACCTGAGAGAACTATAGCTTCAGGAGTATCGTCGACCACAATTTCAATTCCTGTTGCAGCCTCCAAAGCCCGTATATTACGTCCTTCACGACCGATGATACGACCTTTTATCTCATCAGAATCAATGTGAAATACAGTGATTGCATTTTCAATTGCGGTTTCTGTTGCGACACGCTGTATAGATTGTATAATAACCTTCTTTGCATCCTTATTAGCCGTCATTTTTGCCTCTTCCATAATCTCATTGATATACGAAGTGGCTTCTGATTTAGCTTCATCTTTTAATGATTCAATCAACTTTTCTTTTGCTTCATCTGCTGATAAACCCGAAAGAGTTTCTAACTGTTCTACCTCTTTTTGATGAAGTTTCTCAAGATCTTGTTTCTTCTTATCAAGAAGATCAAGTTGTACCGATAAGTTTTCTTTAATTGTATCAATCTCACTGTTTCTCCGTTGTAAGTCTTCTTGTCTCTGATTTAGCGACAACTCACGTTGTTTTAATTTTGTTTCTACAGATTGAATTTTTGCATTTCGTGCTGATACCTGTTTTTCCAAATCAGCTTTAAGATGGAGAAATTTTTCCTTTACTTCTAGCAGTTTCTTCTGCTTTATTACTTCTGCTTCCTTCTCTGCTTCAGTCAGTACTGAATCATATTTGGACTTTAAAAGGATGCGCAAAATGAACCATGTAACCAAGCCTCCTATAATGAAGGTTCCTATAGCTATGATTATATACATTCCCATATTACTAATAATTTAAGTTCTATTATAAATACCACCAAAAATATATCTTCACACAGTATACGAATAACCATGCAAAGCAAGTACAGGAGAATGTTCTTATAGCCAATATATCATTTATCCTTCAGAAAACTTTCCAGTTGTTCTGTCAGTTCTTGTATTTTTTCTGTAAAAGGACTTGTATCATTCTTTTCTTTCAACTGCAAATTATCTATTGTCATCTTCAAAGCTGTCATTGCTAACAAGTCTTTTACATTCGTTTCTGACTGTGCATATATTTGCCGAAGTTGACCAATCGTCTTTCGGATTTGCTTGGCCGCTTCGCGTACCAATTCTTCATCTTTCCGATCGATCCATAAGGCATAACTCTTATCGGCTATCTCTACATGTATAAGAAATCTGTTGTTCATCGCCTCTATTCATTTAATAGTGCAATGCATTTATCTACTTCCCGTACTAACTTTGACAGTCGCATCTTCGCACTTCGTATTTCTCTTTCATTTGCCGATACGACACGAGCTGTCAACATGTTATCGCATTTGATATTCAAATCGCTTATCGCCTGTGCTGCCTTCTGTAATTCACCTTCCTTTTGGGCTAAAATCAATTCTAATTCGTTGATTTTCTGTTGCTTCATATCACATAAGCTCATTAAATCCCGAATTCTGACATCCAATACAGCTAACAGCCTTTTATGATCCTCGACCATTTCATACCAAATTCTATACAAAAGTAGAATTAAGTATTGAATTATCCAACAAAGAGTCTATTTTTTTCTAAGAAAAATTAAAACACAAAAAAGGCCGTTCAAAATTAATTCCGAACAGCCCGACTAAATTTGTTGCAGCTTATCAAGCTAAGGCAACATACAATTCATCACTTTTTTCTTCAAATGTCAGTTTGCCTTCTTTAGCTAACCAACCTAATGCAGCATAAAGATCTTTGTCAAGTTTAATCTTTGTTGCCTTCTTAAGAGCTTTAACACTCATTTTGCCACCATCATTCAATGCATTCCAAACGATGCCAGCATTAGTTCCAATCAATTCGATCATGTTTTCTTTTATTTGTTAATTGATTAACGGGCACAAAGTTACAGATAAATATATTACCAAGGAAAGAAAAAGATGTTTTTTAGCATAAAATACAGATTATTTTACTATTGTAAAATATGATTAACTAACTATTGCTTACAAGTTTAAGTATAAAATCAGATAAGCATCGTTTCAATACCCGTTGCAAATGCATATCGTTTCAATAATTTTTCGCCATGTTCACATGCCTCCTTTAATCCTGTCAAACCGGAATAGCCATTAATAATCATTAATAAATGATTTGTCTCCATGCTAATTTTTGTTCTTTCTTCATCACTGGTTGGTGTCCCAATGCCTCCTAAAGAATCTCTATAAACCGGAAGGCCTGCAATATTTAAAATACCCCTTCCTATTCCATGATACAATTCACCCTCCTGACCTATACCCAATACAAGTTGATCACCCACAATCTTATCAGCATCAAATCCGCCTATTGAATAGCCACTTTGTATAGATACTAGATTTATCACATCAACCAAGGTATCAACCTTATATAAAGGAAGATTACGAATGATCCGCCGACGGAGGGCTTCCGATGAAGGACGATAACGATTTGGGTCTTTTCCACATCTTTTATATGCTTGACGAGTGGCCTGAATAGGTACCCACTTATTTATATCCTCAAGTTTCATTGAAGAACGAACATCTGCCTCTACATCACCAATTTCTTTCCACAACTGCTCATCTGATTCAGTATTCTTTACATTACAAGAAATAGCCAATATTCGCAAATCAGGACAAGCGTTTCTTATTTCGTCTGATACAAAAATCTTCATCATTTTCTTAACCCTTTTATCCAAATACCTGATAACATACGTCCACAATCTTTACCTAATCGCCGTGCTGAAAAGAAATCATCAACATGCATAAAAGTACTAATACCCGCAATTTCTATATTTTCCTGCATTAAGCCTGCCTCCATCAATTGTAGACGATTAGCTTCCCACAAATCGATATGGGCTTTTTTTGTTTCTAAATTTCTTTTCATAATGGAGATGAGGTCAAACTTTGCTTCAGAGAAAGCATGCACTACCTCTTCGCCTACTTCAAATGAATTGCAATCAATAGAAGGGCCTATTCCAGCAAGCATACAAGTCGGATCTGCGCCATAATGTTCTTTCATGTATAGGGCTGCCTTAGTTCCTATACGCTGGACTGTTCCACGCCAACCGGCATGGATAGCAGCAACAACATTCTTATCAGGAGCATATAATAATATAGGAACACAATCGGCAGTAGAGATAGCAACACACACATCAGAAATTTTTGTTATCAAAGCATCCACACCTTGAATGTACTCCTGCTGTTTCTCTCTAGAAAGACTAAGGAAAGCGTCATCAATATCTACTATATTACTACCATGGACTTGCCTTGGAGCATATATATTTTCTAAAGGGAGATCAATTGCTTTCGACAATATCCGAAAATTATCCCATACAATACGAATATCATCGCCACTATGCCGTCCGAAATTCAGCGAAGCAAATGGTCCTTTGCTCACACCTCCATGACGGGTAGTCGTAAAATGAGAGATGTTGCAACAACCGCCAAGCGACGGAAATTGCAACATCTTCACTTCTTCAATCTTACTTGGATAAACCTTCATCGCCATCATCATCGTCGTCCCATTCATATTCTTCGTAATCGTCATCTTCCTCGTCAGCATCTTCCTCCATAGGAACGATGTAATCGCTGTCATCATCTAATTGAAGTGTTTTCACATCAATATCCTTATGAACGATACGTTCAACCTCATGGAATGATTCCTTATTAAGCTCGCGCCATAATAAATCTTTTAAAGCTGTAATACCCAGTCCAGTAATAGAAGAGATAAATACATAGGGAATATCCTCGGGCATACCGTCGGTCATCTCCCGCATCAGATCCTCATCTAGCATATCACTTTTAGTGATGGCCAAGACACGTGGCTTATCTGCCAAATCCGGATTATACTTTATTAGTTCTCCCAGCAAAATATCATATTCCTTTTTGATATCATCTGCATCAGCCGGAATCATAAACAAAAGCAAAGAATTACGTTCGATATGACTCAAAAAGCGCAATCCCAATCCTTTTCCTTCGCTAGCTCCTTCAATGATTCCAGGGATATCCGCCATAATAAATGATTTATTATCTCGATAACTGACTATCCCCAAATTAGGCTCCAAAGTTGTAAATGGATAATTAGCGATCTTTGGTTTTGCTGCAGAAACAACAGATAATAATGTCGATTTACCTGCATTCGGGAAACCCACCAAACCCACATCAGCCAATAACTTAAGTTGAAGAATAACCATACGTTCTTCAGCGGGCTCACCTGGCTGTGCATAGCGTGGTGCCTGATTGGTAGAAGTTCTAAAATTCCAATTCCCCAAGCCACCTTTTCCGCCTTTGAGCAACATCACTTTCTGACCATCTTCGGTCACATCGCAGATATATTGCCCTGTAACGGCGTCATAAGCAACCGTACCACAAGGAACTTCTATAATCATGTCTTCTCCATCCTTTCCAGTGCTTCTTTTTGCACTTCCCCGCTCACCGTTTGTAGCCAGTACATGACGTTGATATCTCAGATGGAGAAGAGTCCAATAATTGCGGTTTCCACGAAGATAGATATGGCCGCCTCGTCCTCCATTACCACCGTCAGGCCCACCTTTAGGAATATATTTTGCCCTCCGGAAATGAGAAGACCCTCGCCCACCTTTTCCAGAGCGACAATAGATTTTCACATAATCCACAAAGTTCGATTCAGCCATACAAATCCTTATTTTACTGCTTTTATAGCGTCTTTAATTCTAGCAAAAATCTCTTCAATAGCACCCATGCCCTTAATTGCAACATGTTTGCCTTCGCCAACATAATAATCTGCCAACGGTGCCGTCTGCTTATGATATACATCAAGACGTGATTTGATTGTATCTAAATTATCATCCGAACGACCTGATATTTTTCCACGCTCTAACAAACGTTTGATCAATTCATCTTCATCAACTTGTAGATCCAACATTACAGAAACATCCGTACCGCGCTTGTTCAACATCTCTTTTAATGCTTTTGCCTGTGGAATCGTACGCGGAAAACCATCAAAGATTACACCTTTGGAATTTTTCTTACTATCCAAAACTTTAGCAAGCATATTAACGATCAAATCATCAGGTACCAATTGACCCTTATCGATATAGTCCTTGGCAATCTTTCCAAGTTCCGTCTCGTTCTTCATTTCCGAACGTAATACATCACCTGTAGAAATATGATCAACACCATACTCTTTAATAATTAATTCGCTCTGTGTTCCTTTTCCTGAGCCGGGAGCACCAAAAATGACAATATTCAACATAATTATCTTTTTTATAGACAGACGTTACTTGCTATTTCACAAGCAGCGTCTGTCGTTATTATACATTAATATATATAGTTCAATTTGTATCTATAAAAAAACTAATCCGTTACAATCTTATAAATACTATTATAAGCGCGTCCCAAACCATCGTAATCCAATCCATAGCCAACAATAAAATCAGCAGGAATCTGAATTCCGATATAATCAGGTTTCAAATCACATTTCAATGATTCCGGCTTAAATAGCATCGTTGCCAGCTTAACATCAGCAGCGCCTTCATCACGAAGTTTGGACATTACCCGCTTCATTGTAAAACCCGTATCCACAATATCTTCCAACAAGATCAAGGTGCGTCCTTTTATATCTGCCTGCACCGGCATAATCTCGTTGACGATTCCAGTTGAGTTGGTTCCACGATAAGAAGAATAGCGTGCAAATGTCAATTCATAATGCTCGTTAAGTTGGCGCATCAATTCAGCAGTAAACATAAATGCACCATTAAGGATTCCTACAAACAAAGGATCAGTTCCTTTCACATCTTCACGTATACGTTCTGCCATATCAGCAATAGCTGCCTTGATTTCTTCTTCAGAAATATAAAGTTCAAATTCTTTATCTTTCAACCGGATCTTATCCATAACATACAATTTTATGGGCTACAAAATTACAACTTTTTTGATGATACACAATCTTTTTGTTCCTTCTCTCATTTATAAGAGAATAAAATCCTATCACATTTCAATAATTTTCTCTATGTTTGCATACAAAAAAGTGATTAATCATGACTAAGATATTTACAACAGACAAGGTCAGAACACTAGACCAGTATACTATTCAGAACGAGCCCATCGACTCAATAAGTTTGGTTGAACGTGCTGCAACTGTATTCATGCGCGAATTCAGTCGCCGTTATTCCAAACAAAACCGTATCATCATCTTTGCCGGTCCCGGGAACAACGGTGCCGATGCATTGGCTATAGCGCGCCTTTTGCAAGACGAAGGTTATCGCGTTGAATCATTCCTTTTTAATCCAAAAGAATCTCTTTCTATTGATTGCGAGCTCAACAAGCAGCGTCTGGAAGAAATGGAAACAGCACATTTCAGTGAAGTTATTACTGATTTTTCTGCTCCCGAACTAAATGAACGCGACATTGTCATCGACGGTTTGTTCGGTTCAGGACTTAACAGACCTTTAGAAGGCGGTTTCGCTGCTGTTGTAAACTATATAAATCAATCGGAAGCAACTGTTGTATCCATCGATGTTCCATCCGGCTTATTCGGTGAAGATAATCGTTCAAACAATACCGGCTCTATTATACGAGCAAGCCTAACTTTGACATTTCAATTTCCAAAACTAGCTTTTTTATTGTCTGAAAATGCATCATACGTAGGCGAATGGAAAGTTTTGGATATAGGTTTACACCCTGACATTATCGAAAATACAGAGACTCCTTATACCCTCGTTTCCGAAGAAGATATTGTTGGCGTATTCCCTCCACGCGAACGTTTCTCGCATAAAGGCACTTACGGTCATGCTTTACTCATAGCTGGCAGCCAAGGAAAAATGGGGGCAGCTGTTTTGTCAGCCCGCGCCTGTCTACGCAGTGGGACAGGCTTAATCACCACGCACATTCCCAAACGGGGAGAATTAATCATGCAGACATCATTTCCAGAAGCCATTCTCAGTCTGGATAATAGTAAGGAGCATTTTTCTTCTCTTCCTGATTTGACTCCATACACTGCCATTGGTGTTGGTCCCGGTTTAGGACAAGATAGCGAAACCATTTCTGCTTTAGAGAAACTTCTTCAATCTTGTCATAGGCCATTGGTTCTCGATGCAGATGCATTAAACCTCATCGCTGCAAACGAAAACTTACTAAAGGAACTCCCAGCTCACAGTATCTTGACGCCTCATCCAAAAGAATTCGATCGCTTGGCAGGCAACAGTTCCTGTGGCTATGAACGGCTGATCAAAGCACAAAACTTTGCCGTTGAACACGAAGTAACTGTTATTCTAAAGGGAGCTTTTACAGCCACTTGTACTGCTTCAGGAAATATATACTTTAATAACAGTGGAAATGCGGGAATGGCTACAGCCGGAAGTGGAGACGTGCTCACCGGGATTATCCTCGGACTGCTTGCTCAAGGTCAAGAGCCTGAAGCTGCTGCAGTTGCCGGTGTATTCTTACATGGTACAGCCGGTGATTTAGCCGCCACATTCCGCTCTCAGGAAAGTATGATTGCGAGCGATATCATCGAAATGATGGGAAAAGCTTTCAAACAAATGAAATAATGTTTTGAGACATGAAGTCACATTACATCCTTGTATGCAGCTTATGCATTTTTCTTCTCTCTCCTTGTGCAGTAAAGGCGCAACAAGAGCTATTCAGAAATGAACAGGCTCCCATAGAAGCCAGAGTCAATAATTTATTATCTATTCTCACTACAGATGAAAAGATAAGCCTACTGATCGCAACTTCTCCAGGAATACCTCGTTTGGAAATCAATAAATATTATCATGGGAACGAAGCTCTGCATGGAGTAGTAAGACCGGGTAAGTTTACAGTATTTCCTCAAGCCATTGCTCTTGCTGCCATGTGGAATCCGGATTTGCATTATCAAATTGCAAGTGCTATTTCAGACGAAGCACGTGCCAGATGGAATGAACTGGATCAAGGAGAAAAACAATTAGCGCATTTCAGTGATCTGCTGACATTCTGGTCGCCGACAGTCAATATGGCTCGTGATCCCCGTTGGGGGCGAACACCCGAAACCTACGGAGAAGATCCTTATCTAGCCGGTGTTCTGGGAGCGCAATTCGTAAAAGGATTGCAAGGCAATGATCCGCGTTACCTAAAAGTAGTATCTACCCCAAAACATTTCGTAGCCAACAACGAAGAACATAACCGCTTTGAATGCAGCGTAAACGTGCCCGAACGCATCTTACGCGAATATTATCTGCCTGCTTTCGAAGCGTGTGTCAAAAATGGAAATGCCCAATCCATCATGACTGCCTATCCGTCAATCAATGGTGTTCCCTGTACTGCCAATCCATGGCTGATAAAGAAAGTGCTTCGCGGAGATTGGGGTTTCGACGGTTATGTAGTTTCTGATTGTGGAGCACCCGGTTTTATCGTCTCAGCGCATAAGTATGTTAAGACAAAAGAGACTGCTGCTACTTTAGCCATCAAAGCTGGTTTGGATTTGGAATGTGGCGACGATGTGTTTACAAAACCGTTGCAAAAAGCTTACCGTATGGGAATGGTTACAGATGCAGATATCGACTCGGCAGCCTTTCATATATTAAGAGCTCGCATGAGATTAGGATTATTCGATGATCCGATGCATGTGCCATACAATAAGATTTCACCTTCTGTCATCGGTTCACCCGAGCATAAAGCATTGGCGTTAGAAGCTGCACGTCAAAGTATTGTCCTGCTAAAGAACGAAAAGAATATGCTGCCTATCCAGCTGAACGAAGTCAAATCGATAGCTGTAATGGGCATCAATGCTGATACATGCGTGTTTGGCGATTATAGTGGCAATCCGATAGGCGAATCCGTGTCCATCCTCGAAGGCATCAGAAACAAAGTAGGCAACAAAGCTAAAATAACATTCACTCCGTGGAAAGCACCTGTCAACGAAACAGCTATCCGCAACAGTGATCTGGCCATTGCCGTTCTTGGTATCAACAAAAGTATAGAACAGGAAGGACGAGACCGTAACGATCTAACATTGCCCAAAGTCCAAGAAGACTTCATCCGTCATATTTATCAGCTCAATCCGAGAACGATTGTGGTATTAGTAGCAGGAAGTTCTTTGGCCATCAATTGGATGAACGATCATATCCCGGCCATCGTAAACGCCTGGTATCCGGGGCAAGAAGGTGGAACAGCTGTTGCAGATGTACTGTTTGGCGATTTTAATCCGTCAGGGCGCTTGCCATTAACCTATTACAACAGCCTCTCCGAACTTCCACCGTTCAACGACTATGATGTGACTAAAGGGCGTACTTATCAATATTTCAAAGGCAAACCTCTCTATCCTTTTGGATATGGTTTGAGTTATACCACATTCAAATATAAAAATTTGAAAACTGCTGAGGAAGCCGACAGTGTAAGCATTCATTTCTCTGTAAAGAATGATGGAAATAGAGATGGATATGAGATTGCACAACTGTATACCAAGTTCCCTGATCAGCCTGAATTGGTCATTCCAATCAAACAGCTGAAAGGATTCAAAAAAGTATTTATCAAAAAAGGAGAAACGCAAAACGTTGTCATCAAAATAAAGAAAGCCGACCTCCGATTGTGGGACGAAAAAGCTGAAAAGTTTTTTACTCCTCAAGGCACTTATACATTTATGGTCGGTGCATCTTCTGCGGATATACGACTTCAAGAAAATTACGAATTGAGATAAACGCAACACCGCATCTCAATACCAAAAGATTATTCCACCCTAAAATCCCGGATTATTGGAACATTTTCACATCGTTTGTCCAAGAATCCGGGATTCTTCATTCAAACGGACAAAAGAGATGCTGTAAGAACAGAAAGACGATATAGAAAATCGTATTTTAATGCAAAACCGTCTTCATTTCGCGACAAAAACAGTCTGTAATGCCAAAAAGGAGACAGGTTTGCTTTGTATTCTTTGCTTTCGGCACTATCTTTGACACACATTTTATATTCTGAATCATATCATGGAACAAAATTCAACTTATCCAAACAACAAGCGAACGACGGTTATTGCCATCGCCATCATCGGACTCATGTTTTTTATTTTCGGAATGGTATCTTGGGTGAATGCAATACTCATCCCCTATTTCCGTATCGCTTGTGAACTGACACATCTCGAATCCTATCTGGTCACTTTTGCTTTCTACATCGCCTATCTGGTCATGTCTGTTCCTGCATCTTTCCTGTTGAAAAAGACCGGATACAAACGCGGTATCATGATCGGATTCTTCATGATGTCGCTCGGCGCTTTACTGTTTGTACCGGCTGCGTTGACCAGAACTTATGGTATATTTCTTACCGGACTTTTCATCATTGGCACCGGACTCACCGTCCTGCAGTCGGCTGCCAATCCATACATTACTATTATCGGACCGATTGAAAGCGCTGCCAAACGGATCAGCATCATGGGCGTATGCAACAAACTGGCCGGAATCATGGCTCCACTTCTTTTTGCAGCCGTAGTACTGAAAGTGACCGACAGCAGTCTATTCAGCGCTCTCGATTCAGGAACACTCAGTATAGCCGACAAAAATGCACTTCTTGATGGATTAATCCGCCGTGTCATTCTACCCTACAGCATCCTTTCTGCGTTTCTATTCCTTGTTGGATTGTTCATACGCTTTTCCATCCTTCCCGAAATAAATCCGGAGACAGCCAACAGTAGTTCCGATGACAATTGTGATTCAAAGCATAAATCCATCCTGGATTTTCCTTACCTTATTCTCGGTGCTATTGCCATGATCATGCATATCGGTTCACAAGTGGTTGCTATCGACACGATCATCAACTACGCTAATTCTATGGGAATGGATTTGCTGGAGGCCAAAGTATTTCCTTCATTCACGCTTACTTTTACCATCATTGGCTACATGCTTGGTATCCTATTAATACCGAAATACATATCTCAAAAGAACATGTTCCGAATATGTTGCTGTCTTGGCCTGCTTTTCTCCATTGGGGTGGTCTTTGCCAATATGCCTGTAACGATTCTGGGACATCACAGCAGCATTTCGATCTGGTTTCTGAGTGCGCTCGGACTTCCTAACTCACTGATTTACGCCAGCATCTGGCCATTATCCATCCACGGACTGGGACGATTCACCAAAACAGGCTCATCACTATTGGTAATGGGACTTTGCGGCAACGCCTTGATGCCGCTCCTCTACGGATTCGTTTCGCAGTACACCAGTATGCAGTCTGCCTATTGGATTCTGCTTCCCTGCTATCTTTACTTGATTTTCTTTGCCATCTATGGACATAAAATACAACATTGGTGATTCATTTTTTTTCATGCAATTCATTCGAGCATGAAGAATATTACTAATTTTGTCTGTCCAATGTGGCAATAAAATAAACTGAATGATTGAACGAATATATATTCTTGAAAGTGTAGATCCCGTAATCTTCTACGGTGTAAACAATGGCAACATGCAACTCATCAAGACATTGTTTCCTAAATTACGCATTGTAGCACGTGGAAACGTAATGAAAGTGATTGGTGATGAAGACGAATCGGAGTTGTTTTTAAAGAAAATAAGAGAGATTGAAAAATACTGCGAAGAGTACAACTCTCTAAGCGAAGATGTCATTTTGGACATCATCAAAGGGAAAGCGCCAACGACAGTACCTCAAGAAAACCTGATCATTCACGGAATGAATGGCAAACCTATCGTTGCCCGTTCTGAAAACCAGCAACGACTTGTCAAAGCATTTGAAGAATATGATTTGGTCTTTGCCATAGGTCCAGCTGGTACCGGGAAAACTTTCATTGCTATTGCATTAGCTGTAAAAGCACTTAAAAATAAAGAAATAAGAAAAATCATCTTAAGTCGGCCGGCTGTAGAGGCAGGCGAAAAACTGGGATTTCTTCCCGGTGAGATGAAAGATAAGTTAGATCCATATCTCCAGCCATTATATGACGCATTGCAAGATATGATTCCCAGTGCAAAACTAAAAGAATATATGGAGAACAATGTCATACAGATTGCTCCTCTTGCCTTTATGCGTGGCCGAACACTCAATGATGCAGTCATCATCCTCGATGAAGCACAAAACACTACGACACATCAGATAAAAATGTTCCTTACTCGGTTGGGAATGAATGCAAAAATGATAGTGACGGGTGATGTTACACAAATAGATCTTCCCCCGACAGCCACTTCCGGATTGATTCAATCCATGCAGATACTGAAAGGTGTAAAAGGCATAGGAAAGATTGAATTCAACAAAGGTGATATCGTAAGGCATAAGCTGGTACAACGAATCGTTGATGCATACGACAAATACGACGATAGAAGAAAACAGGAAAATAATTCAATAAAAAAAGAATAAGATATGAAGAAGGCATTAGTTAAAACAGATTTTCACTTCCCGGGACAAAAGAGTGTCTATCACGGAAAAGTGCGTGATGTATACAACATCAACGACGATGTATTGGTCATGGTTGCAACAGACCGTATCTCTGCATTTGATGTTATCCTGCCCGAAGGTATTCCTTACAAAGGACAGATTTTAAATCAGATTGCTTCAAAATTCTTAGACCTGACCACCGACATTTGTCCCAACTGGAAACTGGCTTCTCCTGATCCAATGGTTACAGTCGGGATCTGCTGCAAAGGATTCCCGGTAGAAATGATTGTACGTGGTTATTTGTGCGGAAGTGCATGGCGTGCATACAAGAATGGCGCTCGCGAACTTTGCGGCATCAAACTTCCGGAAGGAATGCGTGAAAACCAACGTTTCCCTGAACCAATCATCACCCCGACAACAAAAGCCGAGATTGGCGAACACGATGCAGATATCTCCAAAGAAGAAATATTAGCTCGCGGATTGGCTACACCTGAAGAATATGCTACTTTAGAAAAATATACACTCGGTCTCTTCAAACGTGGTTCTGAAATTGCTGAACAGCGCGGTCTGATCCTAGTCGATACCAAATATGAATTCGGTAAACGTGACGGTAAAATCATCCTGATGGACGAAATCCATACACCTGATTCATCTCGCTATTTCTATAAAGAAGGCTTTGAAAAACGTTTTGAAAATGGTGAGCCACAAAAACAACTTTCTAAAGAATTCGTTCGTGAATGGCTGATGGACAATGGATTCCAAGGCAAGGCCGGACAACAGGTACCGGAAATGACTCCAGCGATTGTTGAAGGCATCAGCGATCGTTATATCGAACTGTTTGAACATATTACCGGCGAATCATTCGTCAAGAGCGACACTGACAATCTGCTTTCACGCATTGAGAAAAACGTATCAGAGTATCTAAAAAAGCAAAAATAAACAATGGCCATGAAATACGGTTCAGAAACCATCCGCCCCTATAATGAAGAAGAGAGCAAAAAAACGCAAGTGACGCGTATGTTTGATCACATTGCTGGTAAATATGATCTTCTGAATCATACACTTTCCATGGGCATCGACAAAAAATGGCGCAGGAAAGGAATAGCTTTCCTGCAGCCTTTTGCACCTGCCAACATATTGGATATTGCCACCGGCACAGGCGATTTGGCCATCGCTCTGTATCGTTCTCTAAAGCCCGAACACCTTATAGGTATTGACATTTCTGAAGGAATGATGGATGTAGCAAGACAAAAAGTAGCTGATGCCGGATTCTCCGAACATATTCAATTTGAAAAGCAAGACTGCTTGGCTCTTACTTACGATGATAATACATTTGATGCTGTTACAGTGGCTTTTGGCATCAGGAACTTCGAAAACATCCAGAAAAGCATTTCTGAAATGTTTCGCGTACTCAAACCTGGCGGACACGTAATGATTCTAGAACTCTCAACCCCTGAACACTTTCCAATGAAACAGCTTTATCGTATCTATTCAAGCTTCGTTATTCCAAATATCGGACGCCTTGTCTCAAAAGAAGAAGCTGCTTATCGATATCTACCGAAATCCATAAAAGTAGTTCCACAAGGGAAAGTGATGACTGAATTGCTTACAAAAGAAAAATTCATTGAGGCTCATTCTAAAACCCTCACCTTTGGAATTTGCTCGCTATACACCGCAACAAAAGCGATTTAAATAAAGAGACAATAATTATGCAAAAATACGGATTAATAGGATTCCCATTAGGACATTCATTTTCAAAAAACTACTTCAACCAGAAATTTGAAGCAGAGAAGATTAATGCGCAATATATCAATTTTGAGATTCCAACTATTAAAGATTTCAAACAAGTACTCAAAGATAATCCGGAACTGAACGGATTAAACGTGACTATACCCTATAAGGAACAGATTATTCCTTATTTAGATGAACTGGATGATGATGCCAAGAAAATAGGAGCCGTCAACGTAATTAAGTTCACTAAAGGATTGTTTGGCAAAACCAAACTTAAAGGATATAATTCAGATATCATCGGATTCAAACAATCCATAGAACCATTACTAAAAGAAACGCATCATAAAGCCCTCATATTAGGGACAGGGGGCGCATCAAAAGCTGTATTTCAAGGATTAAAGCAACTAGGCATCGGCGCAACTTTAGTTTCGCGCAAAACAAAGGAATATTGCATAACATACGAAGAAATCACCCCTAAAATCATGGAGCATTATACTGTGATTGTCAACACGACTCCATTGGGAATGTTTCCGAATATCAATGCCTGTCCAAATATTCCTTACGAATTGCTGACTCCACAGCATCTGCTTTACGATTTATTATACAATCCGGATGAAACACTTTTCATGAAAAAAGGGAAAGAGCAGGGAGCCGTTGTTAAGAATGGACTCGAAATGTTGCTGTTGCAAGCTTTCGCCGCTTGGGAAATCTGGCAGAAATAATATTCAATTCCAAAACCAGATTATTCTTCTATTTTATACGTAAGAACATAGTCGTCCGTTATCTGAAAAGATAACGGAAATGTCAGGTGGTTAGGTGTAAAAGTTTCATAAACAGAAATACTTCCTTCAGTAGAAAAAGAAAATGGAACGACATGCAAATCTAAAAAACCCACACCTTCACGTCCAAGAATCTTATATAAGGTTTCCTTCGCACACCAATAAATAAGCAAGTGCTCTTTTTCATGTTCCGATCCTACATCTGCATCTTCCTCCTTTGTCATAAAATGGCTGCGTACCTTCAGAATACGATCAGAGCGATATTCAATATCAATACCCGTTGCTTCTTCAGACAAAATAACTGCAACATACCCTTTTGTGTGCGAAATACTAATCTGCAAAGGTTCCGTCGGTAAAAACGGAGCACCACTGTCATGATACGCAATATGTGCAAACCGACCTAAAAGACAATGGAGCAACACTCGGACTGCCAACCATTCCTGCCGACGATGTTCGGTATGGATCTTTTCCAGTTCTGTGCTATAGAATTCGCTTCCTTCCAACATAGAGAAAAGCTTTTCCGAAGATTCTTCAATCTTCCAAAGCCCCCAAAGCGGTTTGTTATGAATTGAGACCAAAGGCATTATTTCTTCCAATTAAAAGATTGTATCATCTCAACAATATCTTGCTTCAGATAGGATGTAACCGGAGCTAGTGAATCAGCATTCAAAGGACAATTATAATAAAGAGCAGCCCTAAAAAAATGATGACAGCTATCTGTTACCAAAAATTGAAACGGTGATGCAGCGTCCTCGTCCAACATAAAAAACGAAGCATAAACCTGTGCATCAGGATTATCATAAGCTTGTTCCTTTACTGCATTAATATTTTTTGAAGTATGCGATACCAGGTCTCTACTATTGGCTATTTCCTTATCAATATTCGTCCTATTTACAGGTATATACGTACAATACACATTGGCATTAAGCATTGGATAAGACAATGTGAAACATTGCGAATGATTGTTTTGAGAAGTCAATGCCACTTGCTCAATCTTAACCATGTTAGAAATATGAAATGTAAAAGGACAATCTTTCTCTGCAAATTCATGATAATGAGGTTTAGGCAGATCGATACGAAAGTAACCTTTGGGTTTAGGTGTATACTGATGTGTACACGATAAGAAAACCAAATTTGCAATCAACGCCATCACTATGATATTCAGGTATCTCATTCCGTTTTATCTTCTTCTTGCTTTGTATTCGGAGTGATACGACTAAACTTCACCTTCTGAATTCGTTTATTGTCAACTTCTAGAACCTGAAATCTGTATCCATTATATTCTATCACCTCGCGCCGCTGCGGAAAATCGCCTTTGATTTCCAACAGTAAGCCAGCAAGCGTTTCCACCTCTTCTGTTAACTTACCAAAGTCCGAAGGATCAGCATCGATCACGCGAAAGAAATCAGTAAGCAGAATCTTTGCCTCAAAAATCATGCTCCCATCAGAAAGGCGTATATATTGTTTCTCATCTTCGTCATACTCGTCAGATATCTCACCAACAATCTCTTCCAAAATATCTTCCATGGTAACGATCCCGGATGTCCCACCAAACTCATCCACTACAATTGCCATATGAATCTTATTAGTACGGAACTCTTCCAGCAAATCATCGATTTTTTTTGTTTCCGGCACAAATATTGCCGGGCGAATCAGGCTTTGCCAACGGAATGCATCCGGTTTCTCAAGATAAGGAAGGAGGTCCTTAATATACAAAATTCCTTTAATATTGTCTTCCGACTCAGCGTAAACAGGAATACGCGAATATCCGGAGTCCACAATAAACCGTATGACTTCATTGAAAGGCGTTTTTATCTCCAATCCTTCCATATCCAATCGCGGCGTCATAATCTCGTTAGCGGTCTTGTCATAAAATTTGATGATTTCCGAAAGCATTTCTTTCTCTTCAGGGATAGCTTTGGAAGTAAGTTCAAGCGCTTTTGACAACTCATCAACCGAAAGATCATATTTTTTCTTTGTCACCGTTTTATTGATAATATTCGTTGAAGTAACCAACACTTTAGCAAGAGGACGACACAAATGTTCCATAGCATTAAGCATAGGTGCTGCATGGCGAACAAAACGAAGTGGACATTTCTGAGCATAGATCTTCGGCATGATTTCACCGAACAGCAGAAGCAGAAAAGTAAGGACAATCGTTTCAAGCACAAAGCCCAATGTCTTTGCATGGGAGAAATCGAATATAGCATTGATTCCGTATGTACAAAGCATTACTATAGCCACATTCACAAAATTATTAATGATAAGAATAGTGGCCAGCAGATACTCCGAATGACTTAATAGCTTCAGAAGTAATGAATCCGAGGTTGAATTTTCCTCCTTTACCTCATTCATATCACTTGGGGTCAATGAGAAAGATGCAACCTCAGAAGCTGAAACAAAGCCCGAAACCAGCAGTAACAACGCAGCAATTAGAAGTGCTACTATTGCTCCGGCTGTAATTGGGCAAACAGTAACTTGACTAAATAAACTCGATAAAAAATAGTCTGAATCCAATGGTAAACTTTTTAGTTAAACAATATCAGAACGGAAGATCATCCGCACTGTTTGATGGCAAAGGTGCCGATGGCTGCGCAGGAGCAGCAACAACAGGTTGAGCTGCGGGTTGTGCCTGAGAGGTTTGTACAGGCTGTGCACCTGCATTGGAATTATTCGCGGTGTTGTCACGATTTCCCGAACCCATGTTAAAAAACTCCAAGCGATCAGCATATATTTCAGTTACATAACGCTTAATACCCGACTGGTCGTCGTAATTACGCGTACGAATCTTCCCTTCAACAAACAAACTGGATCCTTTCTTTACCCACTTTTCAACAAAGGGGACCAAGTCACGCCGAACGACAATACTATGCCATTCCGTACGTTCAGGAACCACAGTTCCGTTAGCTAAGGTATATCCTCTTTCCGTTGTAGCAAGAGGAAAATTGGCTACAGCTGCACCGCTGTCAAAATAACGGACGTCAGGATCTTTACCAACGTATCCGATCAATAATACTTTATTTAATGACATATCTTAAAATTTAGTCGTACAAAGTAACATAAAAACAATCAATCCGACAAATTTCCTCTCAACTTATCTAAATAAATATGTATCAGACGAGGTACAGCATACAAATCCATATCTTTTGGTAAAATTTGAAGATAGTTTTGCAAAGAATCACTCATCCGTTCGATCCGAACTTTATAAAAGGTAGCAAACAAAACCTGATGAGTTAATATATGCTTAACATTCGAAAGTTCAACATTTATATCCAGCCTTCCCGTCTGATCAAACAGATGATGAAAATCCACCGTCGACTGAAGATCCGCAAAATCCATCTGTTCTTTCGTTTCAATGCAAGGGAATTCATACAGGCCTTTCCAAATATCCTGCTTTTCACGACGTAACAATAAAACCTTACCATTATATATAATGTAGAAATAATGGAAATAACGATTGCGGCTTTTTGTAGTATTCTGCTTTACCGGAAACAAATTTACTTTTCCTGAAGCGAAGGCTGCACAATAATTTTTCAGAGGGCAAATTCCGCAGTCCGGATTGCGGGGAACACATTGTAATGCGCCCAGCTCCATCATCGACTGGTTGTGACGAGCAGGATATTTATCATTCATAAGTTCAGAGGCAAAGGCATAAAAAAGCTTCTTCCCTCTCGGACTGTCAATTGGCGTTTCCTCAGCGAATAATCTAGCCAGAACGCGATACACATTTCCGTCGACTACGGGATAAGGCTTATTCCAAGCAAATGAGACAATAGCGGCAGCCGTATATTCGCCTATTCCCTTTAGCGACAGTACATCCACGTATTCGGACGGAAATATACCGCCGAATCTCTCCATGATTTCTTTCGCAGCCGTATGCATATTCCGGGCACGGCTATAATAGCCCAATCCCTCCCAATATTTCAAAACTTCATCTTCTTCTGCCTCAGCCAACGAAGTCACATCGGGAAAACGACAGACAAAACGATTAAAGTAATCCAAGCCTTGCACAACCCTCGTTTGTTGAAGAATAATTTCAGATACCCAGATAATATATGGGTCATTTGACTCCCTCCAAGGCAGCAATCGTTTGTTTTGTTCGTACCACACACCTAATAAATCGCTAATAACTAAGCTTTTTTCATTTGCCATCATTTATACATTATATGTTGCAACTCATTGATTACAGCAAACATACACACTTCTCGTGAAACTCTTCAATACTTTTTAGAAAAAAAATGACCAACGAATATTTTTCCACATAAAGAAAAAGCTATATATTTGCATTCCAAAAAATTAATAAGTCCAAATCAATTATTTAATTAATTAAAGACATGACTAAAGCAGATATCGTTAATGAGATTTCAAAGAGTACCGGCATTGACAAGCAGACAGTACTAAATAGCATTGAATCGTTTATGAACATCGTAAAAGGTTCGCTTTCTCAAGGAGAGAATGTATATTTGAGAGGTTTCGGAAGCTTCGTTATTAAGAAGAGAGCACAAAAGACAGCTCGTAACATTTCGAAGAATACTACAATCATCATTCCGGAACATAATATTCCATCATTCAAACCGGCAAAGACTTTCTTGAGTGAAGTTAAGTAATTTATTTATTATAGTTCAATTTTAAATTTTAAAAGCAATGCCAAGCGGAAAGAAAAGAAAAAGACATAAGATGTCTACGCATAAGCGTAAAAAAAGATTAAAGAAGAATAGACATAAGAAGAAGTAAGTCTATTCCCTTCTATCCAAAGAACAAACTTAATAAGAGACTTTTTAAGTTTGTTCTTTTGTGTTATTTTTAAGGTCTCATATTAAATGCCTCTTTTTATATAAAGTGATTAGTGAAGTAGTAGTAGACGTACAACCTAAAGAAATAGCTATCGCCGTTTTGGAAGACAAGAATCTTGTTGAACTTCAAAAAGAAGCTCGCAACGTTTCTTTTGCCGTTGGCGATATTTATTTGGGCAAAGTTAAAAAACTTATGCCGGGTTTGAATGCTGCGTTCATTGATGTAGGTTATAAGAAGGATGCATTTCTTCACTATTTGGATTTAGGTCCGAACTTCAACACACAGCAGAAGTTTATCAAACAAGCGCTGGGAGGAGATCAGAAAGGTGAAAAGAAAATACCCACTGTCTCCAAATTTCAGATACTTCCTGAAATAAGTAAAGAAGGAAGCATCAGCAATGTGCTCAAAGTCGGACAAGAAGTCTTAGTACAGATAGCTAAAGAACCTATTTCCACAAAAGGTCCCCGATTAACTTCCGAACTTTCGTTTGCCGGAAGATACATTGTTCTAATACCTTTTTCAGATAAGGTTTCTGTCTCCACAAAAATCAAATCGAATGAAGAACGCGCTCGTTTGCGCCAGCTGATTCAAAGCATCAAGCCAAAGAATTTCAGTGTTATAGTCCGCACTTCGTCTGAAGGGAAACGCGTTGCCGAACTCGATCATGAATTAAAGACATTGGTGAAACGATGGGAAGACAATATCACTAAAATAACCAAAGCAAAAGTTCCTGCTCTCATTTATGAAGAGACGGCACGGACAGTAGCTTTGCTGCGTGATATCTACAATCCATCTTTTCAAAACATCTACGTTAACGACAGCGACGTATACAACAACATTCGCGATTACGTCAGTCTTATCGATCCGGGAAGAGAAGAGATCGTTCAGAAATATATGGGCGAACTTCCCATCTTTGACAACTTTGCCATAACAAAGCAAATCAAATCTCTATTCGGTCGCACTGTAACGTACAAAAATGGAGCATACCTTATCATCGAACACACTGAAGCAATGCATGTGATCGATGTAAACAGTGGAAATCGTTCAAAAGGCAGTGATGCCCAAGAGAAAACTGCGATAGACGTCAATTTGGCAGCAGCAGATGAAATTGCCCGCCAATTGCGCCTTCGTGATATGGGAGGAATCATAGTCATCGATTACATTGATATGGCAGAAGCGGCCAACAGGCAACAGTTATTCGAACACATGAATAAAGCCATGGTCAACGATCGTGCAAAGCACAATATCCTGCCGTTGAGTAAATTCGGATTAATGCAGATTACTCGCCAACGTGTTCGTCCGGCAATGGACGTGGATACGACAGAATCGTGTCCGACCTGTTTCGGTACTGGAACTATCAAGCCATCTATTCTTTTTACAGACAGTCTGGAAGGGAAAATTGACTGTCTTGTGAACAAACACAATGTGAAGAAATTCTCCTTGCACGTACATCCTTACGTAGCAGCATTTATTAAGAGTGGAACTATTCCGCTCAGTTGGAAATGGAAACTCAAATACTCAATGAGTATTAAAGTGATTCCGGATCAGAGTCTGGGATTCTTACAGTACAAATTTATTGATGCCGATAAGAATGAGCTAGACATGATGGAAGAGAAAGAACTTAAATAGAAATTCCCGGAGCTGTAAAGCTTCGGGAATTTCTACTTTCAGACCTCAAGAACTCAGTTTATTTCTTAGTCTTTGCTTTCGCCATATCTAAAGCTGAAGTAGTTACATAATATTTGGCAAGCATATTCGGAACTTCCCATGAAGGCAATGTACCTTTCTTCAAATAATCCAGAAAATGTTCGGTTACCTGACCAAAATGAGCCTCATGCCCAATACGATACTTTGCCGGAATGGTTACATGCCAAATGCCATCAGTCACTTTTTCTAAAGCAACGCCCGGATATTTGGCAATCACTTTAGCCATTGACGCATCCAAAGTCTTTTCATACAAAGCCATATTCGACCCTTTCGCAGTCTGGATAAAAAGTTCCGGCTGATAATTCTGCTCTTTTCCCTGACGGATGATCAGATCCGCCTTACTACCTTTCATCACTGAGAAATGCGTATCACCGCCACCTTTCGGGAATGTGTAGTTCCACGTTACGGACACTTTTGCACAAACGCCCTTGATCTTATAAAGAATATCACCATTGCAATACACCTTTAAAGTATCATTCTGAACATCTTTTTTCAAGAACTCAGGATAATTGTCTTCGCCCGAAACCTGCTTATATTGATCAAGACTGATAGCCGTGGTCCAGCGATTGGCATCCAGCATGCGGATATCTTTCGTATAATCAATAACTTGTCCTGGAAAAGCTTCCCATTGAACCAAATCAACCAAGTGCGTAGTTACATCAACAATACCTTCGCCTTGCTGTGTAACATCAAAATACCAGTCCGGACGAGTCAACGGTTTGTTGTCGACGAACTTAAACAGATGGTGCACACTTTCTTTGACAATAGCCGGATTCTTAGGAGTGCCTTTCAACTGTGTTCCGTAAACTGCCGGGATCATAGAAAGTTCTCTCTGGAGAACAGTTGTTATTTCATTTCTTTCGGTCATGATATCATACAGCAGTACTCCTTTCTGCTTGGCGATGCCGAAACATTCTTTCAGCAGCTTGAAGTTTTGGCTATTGATTGCCATCGGCTTATCCGATAGTACATTCAAACCGGCTTCCAAAGAGCGTTTGATATACTCGGTCTTCTTGCGGTTGTTACCGGCTAGGACGACCACATTTCCTTTTTTCTCGGCAAGCATCTTCTCCATAAAATCAGAACCGGTGTAAACGATTTCATTCCAGGACGTTG
This sequence comes from Tannerellaceae bacterium, assembly GCA_036734445.1. GTDB lineage: Bacteria > Bacteroidota > Bacteroidia > Bacteroidales > Tannerellaceae > Parabacteroides. Next base: position 35,123 of record DAIMYP010000006.1, on the reverse strand, counting down.
GAGATGTTGCGCGCTTGTTGAATCCATCAATACGCTTGAGATGTTCATTCACATCAAAGCCTTTGGGTGCGTACACATAAACATCCTTAGAAACTTGCGGATAGGATACTTTTTGGACTAATGAGGCATGAAAATGCCCAGGATCGAGTGTAATGATCTTCACTTCTCCGGCAGCTCCGGTGAACTTTGCTGCTTTCTTTGTTTGTGCAAAACATGGAGCTCCTATCATCAGAGCAGCCATGGAAAATACAAGATAGTTTCTCATTTATATGATTTTAAATTATATACTATAATGGAATCCGCAAAGATACGAATTTATCTTTTAGTTTTGATAATAATGACGCCGTTTGCACCTTTTATGCCGTAACCCATACCGTCCTTGTTGACTTCAATACGATCTATATCATAAACATTACATGAGGAATTAGCAGAAGTGAGATCCATCTCCACGCCATCAACAATCACCAGCGGTTCGCTGGAAAGATTCAATGATTTGACACCACGAATATTTGAAACAGTCTCGCCATTGGCTGTCGTCTGGATACTCATCCCGGGAATAAACGCTTTCAGCACATCTTTAAGATTTTGATAATTATTCCTTTGTATCATTTTGGCAGTAACGACGGAGCCATTGGCTCTCTCCTCCTCTGCTACAGTTTCGAACATAGCAAATACAGGTGAGCCGTTGCCTTTATCAATGGCCAATGTTTTTCCATCCACCTTCAGTTGGAGCTGAATGGCATCTCCTATGAGAAATTTAGCTGCTTCGCCTCTATTAACCATGACTGAAACACTATCGCCCGTCTCGACCTTTTTCAAGGTAAATGTGCCTTTCTTATCCGACTTGGCAAAAATATTTGCATCAATCACTTCGAAACGGACACCTTTCAGAGCCTTTCCTTCCTGATCGGTTATTGTTCCGGTAACGTTCTTGGTTTGTGCAAAAAGGACGTTTGCACAGAACAAAGCTATTGTTATAAATAAATACTTTTTCATGGACATACTTATCTTACACTTGTTGAAGCAAAAATAGTGAAATTTTAAGACGCGCTTTCGATTTATCATAAAAAAATTGAGAGCCGCGAGATTCACATCCGACGGCTCTCCACACTAACCCTTAACTTTAACCAATGAAAAACAATAATATCTTTACTTGTTTATTGAATCAATAGCAGCTTGATAATTAGGTTCGCTTGTAATCTCGGGAACAAGTTCCTCGTAGACAATCTTGCCTTGCGCATCAACAACGACAACGCCGCGAGCCAGCAAACCTTTTAGCGGACCATCCACCATCAACATTCCATACTTGTCTTCAAAACAAGAACAGCGGAATGCCGAAAGAGGAATAACCTTATCAATTCCTTCGGTCGTACAGAAACGACCCTGAGCAAATGGCAAATCCTTGGATAATGCCAAAACAAGCGTATTCGGCATAGAGGCAGCCTCTTTATTAAATTTTCTGACAGATGTTGCACATACAGCTGTATCCAAACTTGGGAATACGTTGATTATAACATTCTTGCCTTTCAATTCGCTTAAAGACAATTCTGTCAAATCACCCTTGACACCAGTAAACTCCGGAGCCATTGAACCTACAACTGGTAAACTACCATTTGTATGAATACTATTTCCTTTTAATGTAATTGTTGCCATTCTTCTTTTTCTTTTGTTACCTACTCAAGTAACGACACAAAAGTATCGTTTTTTTTATTCATAAAACAATTACAGGCAACTAAAGTTTTGCAATTAAACTTTTTTAGTATAAAACGCACTGTAGAGGTCTATTCATTGTATTCAAGACACTTAAAATACGGACATTTATTCATGTTTAATTCATAACTCCTTACCCTTCGTATCCTCATAAAAAGCATAAAACAAAAAGATATGATTCCAAATACTTTTGCTTCCAGTTTGCATGATTTCAATACAAAATGCTAACGGCAAGTTTTTCAAAAAGCCTATTCCAGACAAGAGATATCCTCATATCAAGCCTAAAAAGTATATACTTTTGCATACAACACTCACTTATTTTGACTTCAAAAGTATATACTTTCAGGTTTCAGAAGTATATACTTTTTGATTCGAATGTATATACTTCTTTATTCGAATCAAATTACCTTTTCATTCGAATGAATTAACCTATGCTTTCGGTTAAAATTCGATATACTTTCGAATGAATTAACCAAAAATTGAAGGTCAAAGCGACCCTTCACCACGGATATTCATTTTTTATTCATAGATTAAGAACAAAAATATATTATCATTATATTACGTTTAATAAATAAATTACAACAATTGTAACATTATATTCAATAATTAAGATCAGATATTTATTCTTTACCATCCAAAAGAATCAATCTGGCAAACCCGAACTCACAGAGAATGCCATAAAAATCATTTGCTGGCCAACAGTACGCATATAGCACAACCACACAAAGTTTGTTTGACATTTTGACAGAATGACAAAATAATTATTTACACATTAAGACCTCGCGATGCTTCAAAGAAGTATACTTTAGAACCTTCCTCTTCTTGCAAGAAACGAAGAGATTTTGTATTTTTGAACCAAAAACAAACAATATGACTTACGCAATTATAGGTTTACTAGCAGTTATTCTTCTCCTTCAAATCGTATTTCATTTTCAACAGAAGCCTTCCGATACGGATGCCGAGTTGAAGCGTTTGCTGGATGAGATGCAACATTCATTTGAACGAATCGAGAAAAACTTCCGCGAAGATTTCCGAATCAACCGTGAAGAATCAAATACGGCTGCACGCGACAACCGCAATGAACTGAAGCAATCATTGAGCGACTTCAGTCAAACGTTCGAAAAAGGAATAGCCGCATTCAACGATCTGCAGCGCGAAAAGTTCAGTGATATGGACAGGAAACAACAGCAGCTCGTTGACAACACTGAGAAAAGACTGGAAGAAATCCGCCTCACCGTCGACGAAAAACTACAGAAAACCCTCAATGAACGTATTGGACAATCGTTTAAGTTAGTGAGCGAACAGCTTGAAAATGTGCAGAAAGGCTTGGGTGAGATGCAGACGCTGGCACAAGACGTAGGCGGACTTAAACGGGTTTTGAGTAATGTAAAAACGCGCGGGAACATCGGAGAGATACAACTCAACATGCTCCTTGAACAGATCCTTGCTCCAGAACAATACGAAGCAAATGTACATACACGCAAAGGTTCCGACGAAGTAGTGGAATATGCTGTGAAGCTTCCCGGTCGCGACGACTCACGCGACTTCGTATATCTGCCTATCGATGCGAAGTTTCCGAAAGACGTTTACGAACAGGTGATGGATGCTTACGACAAAGGCGACGCCACAGCTATTGAATCTTCCGGCAAACAGTTGGAAGCGACCATCAAAAAGATGGCCAAAGATATATCCGACAAATATCTGGCGCCACCGGCTACAACCGATTTCGGCATCATGTTCCTCCCCTTCGAAGGCATTTACGCCGAAGTGGTCCGTCGGGCATCGCTGCTGGAAGAGTTGCAACGCGACTACAAAGTAATCGTAACCGGTCCGACCACACTTGCGGCTATCCTGAACAGTCTTCAGATGGGATTCCGCACCTTGGCCATACAAAAGCACTCCAGCGAAGTTTGGACTATCCTGGGCGCTGTAAAAAAAGAGTTCGAGAAGATCGGTGGAATGCTGCAGAAAGTACAAAAGAACCTACAGTCGGCCAGCGGGCAGATAGATGAAGTATTAGGTACGCGCACGCGAGCCATACAACGCAAACTGAAAGATGTCGACACGCTAAGCGACCGCGAAGCACGCGCCATCCTACCAGAAATAGGGACACTCGATGACGAAGACGACAACAGCGAACAAGAAGATTCATAACACCGATGCTGCGCAAAATCATACATATTGATATGGATGCATTCTATGCGTCAGTAGAACAGCGCGACCATCCCGAGCTGCGCGGCAAACCTATAGCCGTTGGTCATGCTGAAGAGCGAAGCGTTGTAGCTACAGCAAGCTACGAAGCCAGAAAGTTCGGCGTACACTCTGCCATGTCGTCGAAAATGGCTCAACGACTGTGTCCACAACTAATTTTTGTACCGGGACGCATGGAAGTGTACAAAGATATTTCCAGGCAGATCCACGAAATATTCCATAACTACACGGATATCATCGAACCGCTTTCACTGGACGAGGCTTTTCTGGATGTGACTGAAAACAAGCCTCAGATCGTACTCGCCGTAGATATTGCCAAAGAAATCAAACAACACATCCGCGAAGAGCTGCATCTGATCGCATCAGCAGGCGTATCCTACAACAAGTTTCTCGCCAAGATTGCCTCTGATTATCGCAAACCGGACGGGCTCTGTACGATTCATCCATCGCAGGCAGAAGAGTTCATCAAACATCTTCCGATTGAATCATTCTGGGGAATCGGACATGTGACAGCGACAAAGATGCATGCACTGGGCATCCACAACGGTGCGCAACTGCGCGAGTGTTCAGTAGAAATGCTCACCCGACAGTTTGGCAAGGCTGGCTTCTTATATTATGAGTTTGCTAGAGGCATCGACGAACGACCTGTAGAATCCGTCCGCATACGCAAATCTGTTGGATGCGAACATACGCTGGAAAAAGATATCACACAGAAGATTCCTGTTATCATCGAACTCTATCACGTGGCAACCGAACTGGTGGAACGTTTGCAACATACACAGTTCAAAGGTAATACGCTCACACTAAAAATCAAGTTCTATGACTTCAACCAGATTACAAGAAGCCTGACACAGAATAAAGAACTCATCACATTGGATGTCATACTTCCCATTGCAAAAAAACTTCTCAGCGAAGTGAAATATGATGATCATCCAATCCGACTGATCGGACTTTCAGTGTCCAACCCATTAGCGGAAAACGAAAAACATACGTGGGAACAGCTCAGTTTTGAATTTAGTGACTGGAAATAAAACAGGATTCTTTTTCTTTCCAAAGAGAATATTGTAACTTTGTGACAACAGAACAAAAAAGACAATTTCATGAAAAAGATTACCTGTATTTTAGTATTCTTCCTATGTGCATGTCTCTCTGCCCGGAGTGCAGAAGACATACATCTGATACACGGACCCTATTTGCAAAACTTGACTGCAAATGAAGTAACCATCGTCTGGATTGCCGACAAACCTTCCATTGGTTGGGTTGAATTGGCTCCTGATGGCGACGACAGTTTCTATTCCACTGAACGTCCGAAAACTTTCGACAGCCGTTGCGGTGTCAAAAACACCTCAACCGTTCATGTTGTTCAACTAAAAGGGCTACAGCCCAATACGCGCTACCGTTATCGTGTCTATGCACAAGAAGTGCTCGAGCATAAAAGCAACCATGTCATTTATGGCAATGTAGCGGCGACTGATGTCTATAGCAAAAAACCGCTCACATTTAAGACATGCAATCAGAACGCCTCTTCCATATCATTCGCCATGGTGAATGATATCCACGGACGCAATGATGTATTGACCACTTTGATTTCGAAATGCGACTTGAAGAACACCGATTTCTTTATCTTCAATGGCGATATGGTATCCATCTTCAATGACGAAGAACAAGTGTTTGGCGGATTCATGGATACGGCAACCAAATTGTTCGCTTCACAGACTCCAATGTACTACACACGCGGCAATCATGAAACACGCGGCACGATGGCAACAGAATTCCAACGTTATTTCTCGCCCAAACAGCCTAACATATATTACACGTTCCGTCAAGGTCCAATTTTCTTTGTAATTCTGGATACTGGCGAAGACAAACCCGATAACGATATCGAATATGCCGGAATCACCGATTACGACAATTATCGCACCGAACAGGTCAACTGGTTGCGCGAAGTACTTCAAAGCAAAGAATATAAGGAAGCGCCATTCAAAATCATCGTCGGGCACATGCCGCCCGAGAATGGTTGGCACGGGCAACGCGAAATCATGACCAAGTTCGTCCCGCTACTCAACGAAGCAAAACCGGACCTGATGCTTTGTGGACATCTGCATCTGTACAGACACGACACGCCTACAAGCGCTATCAATTTCCCAATCATAGTCAACTCCAACAATTCTGTTCTTCAAGCCGAAGCCAATGGTAACGAACTGAAGGTAAAAGTAACGGATGTGACAGGTAAAGAACTTGACCAGTTTACTATTCGAAAATAAAAACTTAATAGATTTAGTGGGGATAAGAATAATAATTTATTCTCAATATTTCGATAAAACTTACGGTTTATAAGAAAATAGAGGCAAAATATTTCGAATTATATTTGGATATTGATAAAAAGACCGTATCTTTGCACCGTTTTTAAAGGAAAGAACAAAATATGCAACACGTTATGTTAAACAGTCTCATTATTTCTCTATCGATTATTCTACTCTGGGAACGGGATAGGAAGTGAGACTTATTGCATAAACGGGCATGAATGAAAAAAGCCTTTCTCACTTCCTTGTGAGAAAGGCTTTTTTATTACAACAAACTGGAATATTAATATTAAGAACAATAAAAAAACTATGTCAGACAAATTATTCATTTTCGACACAACACTCCGCGATGGAGAACAGGTGCCTGGCTGCCAGTTGAATACTGTAGAAAAGATTCAAGTGGCAAAAGCTTTGGAAACATTGGGAGTAGATGTGATTGAAGCAGGATTCCCCGTATCGAGTCCGGGCGACTTCAATTCGGTTATTGAAATTTCAAAAGCTGTTACGTGGCCAACAATTTGCGCACTAACCAGAGCGGTAGAGAAAGACATCGAAGTAGCAGCCGATGCGTTGAAATTTGCAAAACATAAACGTATCCATACAGGCATCGGAACATCCGACTATCACATTAAATATAAGTTCAATTCAACACGCGAGGAGATTGTCGAACGTGCTGTCGCAGCCGTAAAGTATGCTAAGAAATATGTGGAAGATGTCGAATTCTATGCCGAAGATGCAGGTCGTACAGATAATGAATATCTGGCCCGCGTTGTTGAAGCGGTTATCAAAGCTGGCGCAACAGTTGTCAATATTCCCGATACAACAGGCTATTGCCTTCCCGAAGAATTCGGTGCAAAAATAAAATATCTGTTCGATCATGTGAATGGAATACAGAATGCCATTATTGCCACACATTGCCATAATGATCTCGGAATGGCTACCGCAAACACTATGGCAGGAATCATGAACGGTGCCCGTCAAGCTGAAGTAACAATTAACGGAATCGGTGAACGCGCCGGGAACACTTCGATGGAAGAAGTTGTTATGATTCTGAAGAGCCATAAGGAATTAAATATCGACACCAATATCAATACACGTAAGATATATCCGGCAAGCCGAATGGTTTCAAGCTTAATGAACATGCCGATACAGCCGAACAAAGCCATCGTCGGACGCAACGCTTTCGCTCACTCTTCAGGCATTCATCAGGATGGTGTATTGAAAAATGCACAAACGTATGAAATCATTGACCCGCATGATGTAGGTATCGACGAAAATTCTATAATTTTGACAGCACGTAGCGGACGTGCTGCTTTGAAGCATCGCTTGGAGATTTTAGGCATCGAGCTGTCGCAAGAGAAACTGGACAAGGTATATGAAGACTTCTTGAAACTCGCTGATCGTAAGAAAGAGATCCATGACGACGATATTCTGGTATTAGCTGGAGCCGACAGAAGCATCAACCACCGCGTAAAGATTGATTACTTGCAAGTAATGAGCGGCGTCGGTGTGCGTTCAGTCGCTTCTTTAGGACTGAACATCTCAGGCGAGAAGTTTGAGGCAGCAGCCGAAGGCAACGGACCGGTCGATGCAGCAATCAAGGCATTGAAGAAAATTATCAACCGACAGATGACACTGAAAGAGTTCACGATTCAAGCCATCAGCAAAGGCAGCGACGATGTCGGCAAAGTGCACATGCAGGTTGAATATGGAGGCAACTTCTATTACGGCTTTGGAGCAAACACGGATATCATCGCCGCATCAGTAGAAGCATACGTGGATTGCATCAACAAGTTCAAAGTAGAAAACATATAAAAACGAACAATAAAACACTGAATATATGAATACATTATTCGATAAGATTTGGGATGCACACGTCGTACAGAAAGTTGACGACGGTCCCACGCAGCTATACATCGACAGATTGTATTGTCACGAGGTAACCAGTCCACAAGCTTTTGAAGGATTGCGCGAACGAGGCCTGAAATGTTTCCGCCCGAAACAAATCTTCTGCATGCCCGATCATAACACACCCACTCACGACCAAGACAAACCCATTGCCGATCCTATTTCAAAAAAGCAGGTCGATGCACTCGAAAAGAATGCCCACGATTTTGGTCTCTCCTATTATGGCATGATGAACCGTAAAAACGGTATTATCCATGTTGTCGGACCGGAACGCGGCTTGACTCTTCCCGGAATGACAATCGTTTGCGGCGATTCGCATACTTCAACACACGGAGCCATGGGTGCCGTTGCATTTGGTATCGGAACGAGCGAAGTGGAAATGGTTCTTGCCTCGCAGTGTATCCTTCAGACAAAACCTAAGAGCATGCGCATCACTATCGATGGTAAACTGAAGAAAGGTGTGATTGCAAAAGATGTAGCACTCTACCTGATGTCAAAAATGACAACCAGCGGTGCAACAGGCTATTTCGTCGAATATGCAGGCGAAGCTGTTCGCAGTCTTTCAATGGAAGGACGACTCACCCTCTGTAACCTGTCTATAGAGATGGGCGCTCGTGGCGGAATGGTTGCACCGGATGAAAAAACATTCGAATATATCAAAGGCCGCGAGTTTGCTCCGAAAGGCGAAGCTTGGGATAAAGCCTTGGCATACTGGAAGACATTAAAGAGCGGCAATGATGCCGTTTTCGATAAAGAAATTCACTTTGACGCTGCCGATATTGAACCAATGATTACTTTTGGTACAAATCCAGGCATGGGAATGGGCATCACAAACCATATTCCAACTACTGAAAAGATGGATGCTGTAGCAAAAGCCTCCTTCAACAAAGCCATGACTTATATGGGATTTACTCCCGGTGAATCATTACTGGGCAAAAAGATTGATTATGTATTTTTAGGCTCATGTACAAATGGCCGCATTGAAGACTTCCGTGCATTTGCATCTTTGGTTAAAGGACATAAGAAATCAGAGCATGTGATTGCTTGGATTGTTCCCGGCTCATGGGAAGTAGAAAAACAAATCCGCGACGAGGGCATCGATAAGGTTCTCAACGCAGCCGGATTTGAAATTCGACAACCGGGTTGCTCTGCTTGTTTGGCCATGAACGACGACAAGATTCCTGCAGGGAAATATGCCGTATCCACATCGAACCGTAATTTCGAAGGGCGCCAAGGACCCGGAGCACGCACATTATTGACCGGACCGCTTGTTGCAGCTGCTGCAGCTATAACGGGATGCATCACCGATCCTAGGGAACTGATGAAATAGTTCAAGTTATATATAAACGTATACAAATTAGTAATCAAGATGAAACAGAAATTCAATATCATAACATCGACCTGCGTGCCTCTGCCTTTGGAGAATGTAGACACTGATCAGATCATCCCTGCGCGTTTTCTGAAAGCTACCGACAAGAAGGGATTCGGCGAGAATCTGTTCCGCGACTGGCGATACGACAAACAAGGGAACAAAATATCGTCATTCGTACTCAATGATCCGACATACGGCGGAAAGATACTTGTAGCCGGCAAGAACTTCGGAAGCGGTTCGAGCCGCGAACATGCAGCCTGGGCTATTGCCGATTTTGGTTTTCGTGTAGTCGTATCCAGCTTCTTTGCCGATATCCACAAAAACAACGAATTGAACAACTTCGTCTTGCCTGTTGTCGTAAGCGAAGCTTTCCTGGCAAACCTGTTCAAATCGATTTATGCCGACCCGAAGATGGAAGTCGAAGTGAACCTTCCGGCACAGACTATAACGAACAAAGCAACAGGCGAAAGTGAACATTTTGAAATCAATGCGTACAAGAAGAACTGCCTGATGAACGGACTCGACGACATCGACTATTTGCTTGCCAACAAATCCAAAATAGAGGATTACGAACAACGGAACAAATAAACAATGATAACACTGACGAATCATGATAGAAATAATTGATACAACCCTACGGGAAGGAGAACAGACAACCGGAGTGTCGTTTGCCGCTCATGAGAAACTGAGCATAGCGCAAGCGTTGTTCGAGCTGGGTGTGAATCGTATCGAGATAGCTTCGGCACGTGTCTCGGATGGCGAATTCGAGTCCGTAAAACATATAGCATCTATCGCAAAGCGCACCAAGCATATCGATAAGCTTGAAGTATTGGGATTCGTTGACGGTGAAACTTCACTCAACTGGATAGAATCGGCCGGATGCCATGTTGACAACCTTTTGTGCAAAGGTTCCTACAAGCATGTAACCGAACAACTTCGCAAAACGCCCGAACAGCATATTGCCGACATTCGCGAACTTATTGACAAAGCCACAAAGAGAGGGATTGATATAAACATCTACCTCGAAGACTGGTCGAACGGAATGAAGAATTCTCCCGAATACGTATTCCAGCTGATCGATTCGCTTCACGACCTGCCTATCAACCATTATATGCTGCCTGATACTTTAGGCGTTCTCAATCCGGAGAACACTTATGATTATTGCAAACAGATGATTACCAAATATCCGGATCTGAAATTCGACTTCCATGCACATAATGATTACGACCTGGCTGTTGCCAACGTTTTTGCTGCTGTACGTGCCGGGATAAAAGGCATCCACACGACATTGAATGGCCTGGGCGAGCGTGCCGGCAATGCACCTCTAAGCAGTGTGCTTGCTGTTTTAAAAGATCAGATGGGCGAAGAAACGACGCTCAACGAAAGCAAGATCAACAGTGCCAGCCATCTTGTTGAAACATTCTCGGGAGTTCATATTCCACCCAATAAACCAATTATCGGCGAATATGTATTCACACAGTGTTCAGGTGTTCATGCCGACGGCGACAGCAAAGATCATCTCTATTGCAATGACCTGCTGCCCGAACGATTCGGACGCGTCCGTGAATATGCATTGGGCAAAACTTCAGGTAAAGCCAACATCCGTAAGAACCTCGAAGCATTGGGCATCGATATTGATGAATCATCGATGCGGAAAGTGACCGAGCGTATTGTGGAACTGGGAGATAAGAAAGAAATGGTGACTACCGAAGACTTGCCTTATATCGTCAGTGATGTACTTCATCATGATACAATGACCGATCAGCGCATCCGCGTATTAAACTATTCACTATCTTTGGCACAGGGATTGAAACCGATGGCGACACTGAAAATCGAAATCGATGGCGAAGCCTACGAACAGTCGGCTTCAGGCGACGGACAATATGATGCCTTCGTGCGAGCTTTGAGGAAGATCTATTCTGATCTCGGACGTCCTTTCCCGATGCTGACGAACTACACCGTTTCCATCCCGCCTGGAGGTCGTACTGATGCCTTTGTGCAAACCATCATCAGCTGGAATTATGCCGGAGTGGACTTCAAAACACGCGGTCTCGATGCCGACCAGATTGAAGCAGCCATCAAGGCTACAGTAAAGATGTTGAACAAGATTGAACAATAAAAAATAGAGCTTATGAAAACATTAACTATTGCGCTTGTAGCGCACGACAATCGGAAAGCCGATATGGTAGAATGGGCTGCCCACAATGCAGAATTCCTATCGCATCATCATATTGTATGTACCGGAACAACCGGAAGCCTGGTTCAAAAAGCCTTTGAAACCAAAGGTATCCATGCTGACATCAAATGTATGCACTCGGGTCCGCTTGGAGGTGATGCCGAAATTGCTGCAATGGTTGTCCGCAAGGAAATTGACCTTGCCGTTTTTCTGATTGATGACTTGAACCCGCAGCCTCACGAAGCCGACATCCAGATGTTGCTTCGTCAGTGCCGTGTACACAATGTGCCTATCGCATGCAATCGGTACAGTGCCGATCTGATGCTGACAAGTACTCTTTGGGACGACGAAACGTATGTCCCATCCGAACCCAAATATATTTACTTTGATCGTAATAAACAACAATGAAACTGAATATCGCATTACTTCCCGGTGACGGAATTGGTCCCGAGATCATGGAACAAGGAATGAAAGCAGTTCAGGCCGTTTGTAACAAATTCGGCCATGAAATGAGTTATAAACGTGCATTAGTCGGTGCTTGTGCTATCGATGCTACAGGCAGTCCGTATCCCGACGAGACACACGAGATCTGCATGCAGAGCGATGCCGTCTATTTCGGTGCGCTTGGTTCACCCAAGTATGATAATAACCCAAATGCCAAGGTTCGCCCCGAACAGGGACTTTTGGCTATGCGTAAAAAGCTGGGACTGTTTGCCAACATACGTCCGGTAACAACCTTCCATCAGCTGATACATAAATCACCGTTGCGTGCCGAACTGGTAGACGGTGCAGATTTCATGTGTATCCGCGAACTGACGGGCGGACTCTATTTCGGTCGTCCGCAAGGCCGCAGTGAAGATGGGAATACTGCATACGATACTTGTGTCTACAGCCGCGAGGAGATCGAACGCATCGTACGCCTGGCTTACCAATATGCTGAGAAACGTCGTAAGAAGGTAAGTGTTGTCGACAAAGCCAACATATTGGCTACATCCCGTCTGTGGAGACAAGTTGCTCAAGAGATTGCCAAAGATTTTCCGGATGTCGAATCCGAATATCTGTTTGTTGATAATGCAGCCATGCGTCTGGTTCAATGGCCGAAGAGTTTTGATGTTATCGTCACCGAAAATATGTTCGGCGATATTTTAACAGACGAAGCGTCGGTTATTACCGGCTCTCTCGGTATGCTTCCTTCAGCCTCTATCGGTTTACATACATCACTGTTCGAGCCGATCCACGGATCTTATCCACAAGCAGCCGGGAAGAATATTGCCAATCCGTTGGCAACCATCCTGAGCGGTGCTCTGATGTTTGAGTATGCTTTCAATCTGATGAAAGAAGGCGCACTGATTCGCGAAGCCGTTGCTGCATCCATGGATGCAGGCATCGTCACCGAAGATATTGCCAACAATGGAAAAGCATATCATACCAGCGAAGTAGGCGACTGGATTGCTTCCTATATAGAGAAGAAATAACAACAAATAAAAAAGCCCTTTCCTGTTTTCCGTTCAAAGGTCAATGGGAAAGGGCTTCTTATTTATTCTTGATAGAGAAAAACTATTCATGATGATAAGGTTCATGATTGAGAATGGTCATTGCCCGGTAAAGTTGTTCAATGAATATAAGCCGTATCATCTGATGCGAGAAGGTCATCTTGCTGAGCGAAACCTTTTCGGAAGCTGTTTTGTAGACAACCTCGCTGAATCCATACGGGCCTCCTATGACAAACACCAGTCGCTTTGGGACATTCTGCATCTTCTTTTCCAGATAAGAGGCGAACTGCATGGATGTAAACTCTTTGCCATGTTCATCCAGCAAAACCACATAATCTCCAGGAAGGAGTGATTTAAGAATCTGCTCGCCTTCCCTCTCTTTCTGCTGGCTTTCATTGAGGTTCTTCGCATTCTTAATGTCCGGAATCACTTCCATACTGAAAGAGATATAATGATCCAAACGGTTTTTATATTCGTTGATACCTTCCACAAAATAGGAAGCATCCGTCTTACCTATAACAATCAATGCAATCTTCATCAGCCATAAAATTTATATGTTGTTGCAAAGGTAAAGCAAGAAATTCATATCAAAGCCAACAATAGCGGTTTATTCGCCTTATCCTTTCCTTTTTAGGGGAAACGGTTGTATCTTTGCACTCGCTTAAAGATGAGAATATGATTTCAGTTGAAGGACTAACAGTTGAGTTTGGCGGATTTACGCTTTTTGATGATGTTTCTTTTGTGATAAACAAGAAAGACCGTATCGCTCTTGTCGGTCGCAACGGCGCCGGCAAATCGACACTGCTGAAGATTCTAGCCGGGCTGCAGGCTCCTACAGGAGGACATGTAAGCGTTCCTAGAGACACTTCCATCGGATACCTGCCACAACAGATGAAACTTGCCGATACATGTACTGTTCGAGAGGAAGCCGAACAGGCTTTCAATCATATCCATGATATGGAAAGCGAGATTGAACGCCTCAACAACCAGCTTGCCAACAGGACAGACTACGAAACAGAGTCGTATCAGAATCTGATTGACCGAGTAACACACCTGACGGAACATTACCAACTGATGGGCGGAAGCAATTATCAGGCAGAACTGGAACGCACACTAATCGGTCTGGGATTCTTGCGCGAAGATTTTGATCGTCCGACTTCTGAATTCAGCGGTGGATGGCGTATGCGTATCGAACTGGCCAAACTGTTACTGCGTAAGCCGGATGTACTGCTTTTGGATGAACCCACCAATCATCTTGATATCGAATCTATCCAGTGGCTGGAAACTTTCATTGCCACACGCGCCAATGCTGTTCTTCTGGTATCTCACGACCGTGCATTCATCAACAACACAACGATGCGCACCATCGAGATTGAACTCGGCCGCATCTACGACTATAAAGTCAAATATAATGAGTTCGTACAGCTTCGTAAAGAACGTCGCGAACAGCAGCTCCGCGCCTACGAAAACCAGCAGAAGATGCTGGCCGACACCGAAGCCTTCATCGAACGATTCCGCTACAAGCCCACCAAATCGACACAAGTACAGTCGCGTATCAAACAACTGGAAAAGGTGGAACGCATCGAGGTGGACGATGTGGACACAGCCATGCTGAACTTAAAGTTTCCTCCCGCACCACGTTCCGGTTCCTATCCGGTCATTGCCGAAGAGGTAGCGAAAAGATTCGGTGACCATCTGGTGTTCGAACATGCCACCTTCACTATCAATCGTGGAGAGAAGGTGGCCTTCGTCGGAAAGAATGGTGAAGGCAAATCCACGCTGGTAAAATGTATCATGGGCGAAATCAATGACTTCACGGGAAAACTGCAGATAGGATACAACGTCAAGATTGGTTACTTCGCCCAAAACCAGGCACAGTTGCTGGATGGCGAACGCACCGTTTTTGAAACTATCGACTATGTGGCTCAAGGTGATATACGGACTAAAATACGTGACATTCTGGGGGCATTCATGTTCGGAGGTGAAGCTTCAGACAAAAAGGTCAAAGTTCTTTCCGGAGGCGAGAAAGCGCGACTAGCCATGATCAGACTTCTACTTGAACCGGTGAACCTGCTGATCCTCGATGAACCAACGAACCATCTGGATATGCCTTCGAAAGATGTGTTGAAAAATGCCTTGAAGGACTTCGACGGGACGGTGATTGTCGTATCGCACGATCGAGAATTTCTCGATGGCCTTGTCAACAAAGTCTATGAGTTCGGCAACAAACGGGTGAGAGAGCATCTAGGTGGCATCTACGATTTCCTGGAACACAAAAAAATAGAAAGCCTGCAGGAACTCGAACGCTCTTCGCAGGAAAAGGCTTCGACCGCTGTCGACGTACAGCCAACGCAGAGCAAACTTTCCTACGAAGCCAAGAAGGAACAAAACCGGTTGCAAAAGAAACTGGAAAAACAGGTCAGCGAAACGGAATCCCGCATCAGTGAACTGGAAAACAGCATCGCTGAGATTGAAGCCAAGCTGGCAACACCCGAAGGAGCTGCCGACGCCACCCTCTACACCAGTTACTCTGATTCAAAAAAGCAACTTGCCGAAGCAATGGACCTGTGGACAGAACAAACAACCGAACTGGAAGAACTGAAAAAGGAGAACCAAATATGACAACTGAACAACAAAACAAAACAGACAAGATAACACGCATAGCCAACGGAAAGATCCTGACACCAAAAGGATGGATCGGCCATGGTAATCTATTTCTCAAAGGGAACAAAATATGGAAGATCGAGTATGAAGACCTTCCACTTGGCGTAGACGAAAAAGTGTTCGATGCCGAAGGTATGTACATTGTTCCCGGCGGCATAGACCTACACGTACATGGTGGTGGCGGACATGATTTTATGGAAGGGACAGAAGAAGCATTCCGCACCGCCATAGCTGCACATAGTGAACATGGAACAACAGCCATCCTTCCGACATTGGCAGCATCATCACTACCTATGATACATGCAGCCGTTGCCACAACCGAAAAACTGATGGGCGAAGAAGACAGTCCGATCATCGGACTGCATCTAGAAGGTCCGTACATCAATAAAGTAATGGCAGGCGGACAGATTCCGGAATACATCAAGAACCCCAATCCTGACGAATACATTCCGCTGCTGGAAGGAACATCTTGCATCAAACGTTGCGACGTGGCACCCGAACTGCCCGGAGCTTTAGAATTTGGTAAATATGCCTCATCAAAAGGTATTCTAATGGCTATTGCACACACCGAAGCCGAATATGACTTGGTAAAAGCCGCTTACGATTCAGGCTACACCCATGCCACACACTTCTACAATGCGATGCATGGATTCCATAAATGCCGCGAATTCAAGCACGAAGGCACCGTCGAAAGTGTCTATCTGATAGAGCCTATGACCGTCGAACTCATAGCCGACGGCATCCACGTACCACCAGCTATCCTTCGCCTGGTATACAATATCAAGCGCCCGGAACGCATCTGCCTCATCACCGACGCCATGGCATGCTCGGCAGGAGGCAACGACAAGATATACGACAAGCGTGTCATCATCGAAGATGGCGTATGCAAACTGGCAGACCGTTCTTCACTGGCAGGAAGCATTGCCACGATGGACCGTTTAATCCGCACGATGGTACAGAAAGCTGGTGTTCCACTGGAAGAAGCCATCCGCATGTCGTCCGAAACACCGGCAAAGCTGATGCACGTATTCGACCGCAAAGGATCTATAGAGATAGGTAAAGACGCAGATATTGCCGTTTACGATTCCGACCTGAACATTCAAGCCGTGTGGACCATGGGAAATTTAGCAACAAAAACATCTTTATAGATAATTTTGAGACAGGTTGTAACAAAACCCCATCAAAAAGTGTTACTTTTGTAATTCAAGATAATTAACAGACTAAACAAAAAATAGACATGAAAACAGATTTAAGTTCACAGATTTCTCTGACGCGTATCCCACAAAGATACTATCGTCCTGAAAACGCTTTTGAACATTCCGTATTAACCCGTCTGGAAAAAATTCCGACTACCATTTATGAGTCGACGGAAGAAGGGTCATTCGCTATCGCTAAAGAAATTGCAACACAAATCCGTAAGAAACAGGAATTGGGAGAAAACTTCGTCATTGCACTACCTGGCGGACGTTCTCCACTCAGCGTATATAAGGAACTCATCCGCATGCACAATGAGGAACAACTAAGCTTCCGCAATGTCATTGCTTTTGCCGAATATGAATTTTATCCTCTGGCGACACCGTCTGCCGGTAATATTGCCCGCCTGAAAGAAGCTTTATTCGACCATATTGATATCGCTCCGGAGAATGTGCATCTGATTGACGGCTGCATGCCGAAAGATGCCATCCTTGATTTCTGCCGTTCATACGAAGAACAGATACAGAGCGTTGGCGGATTGGATTATATCCTTCTGGGTGTTGGCCGCACAAGCAACATCATGTTCAACGGAGCCGGCTCATCGATTAACTCTCACACACGTATGGCTATGATCGAAGGCTCTGCCCGCAAGGAAGCTGCCCGCACATTCACCTCTGTAGAAAATGTTCCTGCTGGTATTATCACTATGGGACTGGCTACAATGATGAAGGCGCGCAACGTGATACTGATGGCTTGGGGCGAAGATAAAGCCAATATTATTGCAAAGACAGTCGAAGAAAAGGCTAACGATGCTATTCCTTCCTCCTACTTGCAGAATCATCCAAATGCAAAGGTCATCGTTGACCTGTCAGCTGCATTCGAACTGACGCGTATCAGTCATCCTTGGCTGGTCAGCACATGCGAGTGGGACAACAAGTTGACCCGTCGCGCTATCGTTTGGCTCTGCCAGTTGACAGGCAAACCTATCTTGAAGCTCACCAACAAAGACTACAGCGAAAATGGTCTCGGCGAACTGCTTGCACTCTTTGGATCGGCTTACAATGTAAACATCAAGATATTCAATGATATTCAGCACACTATTACCGGATGGCCGGGTGGCAAACCTAATGCCGACGACTCCAATCGTCCGGAACGTGCCAATCCATATCCAAAGAAGATCATTGTATTCAGTCCACATCCCGACGATGATGTCATCTCTATGGGTGGAACACTGCGCCGTCTGTGCGACCAGCATCACGATGTTCATGTAGCTTATGAGACATCAGGCAACATCGCTGTTGGCGATGAAGAGGTAGTTCGTTACTGTGAATACTTGCGCGACGTTTGTGACAAGTATGCTACAGGCGACTCGACAGTAAAAGACAAGGCCAACGAGATCATCAAATATCTGCGTTATGAAAAGGTGGATAATGGTGAACCTGAACGTAAGGATGTGCTTTTCATGAAAGGTACAATCCGTCGCGAAGAGGCTCGTCACGCTTGCCGCTATTCGGGCGTAAAAGACGACCATGTACACTTCCTAGACCTGCCGTTCTACGAAACCGGTTTAGTTAAGAAGAACGATCTGGGAGAAATAGATAAGGATATTGTCAAGAAACTTCTGTTGGACATCAAGCCGGACGAGATGTTTGTTGCCGGCGATCTGGCCGACCCTCACGGAACGCACAAAGTTTGTCTGGATGCCGTCCTGGCTGCTATTGACGAAGTGAAGGACAACGAATGGCTAAAGAAATGCCGCATCTGGATGTATCGCGGAGCTTGGGCTGAATGGGAAATGGACCACGTTGAAATGGCTGTTCCAATCTCGCCTGAAGAGCTGCGCCACAAACGTAATGCAATTCTGAAACACCAGTCACAAGCCGAAAGCGCTCCATATCTGGGCGACGACGAGCGTTTGTTCTGGCAACGCGCCGAAGACCGCAATCGTGCAACGGCAGAGCTCTATCATCAGCTGGGACTTGCTTCGTACGAGGCCATAGAGGCTTTCGTTCAGTATATTCCATTGAGATAATAAGGCTCAGAAAGAACAATGCAGTGTCAGCGAGTAATGGAACTTGAATGATATTAAAAGGAGGTGCTTTTACCAGAAACACCTCCTTTTTCTTAATACATTATTATAATAGAGACTAGAAAAATGAAGATTGATGTATGTTTTTCGCCGGCGTTGTACCCGGCTTATCATAATTCGGAAGCCGTAGCTGTCGTCACCGATGTATTCCGTGCCACAACCACCATGGCTGCCGCCTTTGGTAACGGCGTCAGGAGCATCCGCCCCGTTGCAACCGTCGAAGAGGCACAGGACTACAAAGCCAAAGGCTGGCTGGTCGGCGCCGAGCGGAATGTGAAGCGCTGCGACTTTGCCGACTTTGGGAACTCGCCTTTCGATTACAAGCCAGAGATCGTTGCCGGAAAAGATATCGTGTTCACCACGACCAACGGCACACGTGCCATCACTATTGCCAAAGAGGCATACCGCGTGATTACCGGTGCGTTTGTCAACCTTCAGGCAGTTGCCAATTACTGTCTGACACAGAAGCGCGATGTCGTTGTCGTTTGTGCGGCATGGCGCGATAAGGTGAATATTGAAGACACACTTTTCGGTGGAGCATTGACCGACGTACTTCTGCAAACGGGCCTTTATGCGACGGGGAGCGATGCTGCCGTCATTGCCCGCGACATGTGGACAACCCACAAGGATAACCTCCTGAATTATCTGGAGCCAACAGATCATATGGCACGCCTAAAAGCGAACCATTTGGAAGATGCTGTCCCCTACTGCCTGACATCAAGCACCATCAACAAAGTGCCCGAGCTGAGCATCGAAAATGGAATACTCATTCTTAGATAAGAAAAACGATGAATACAGATAAAGAAAAAAAAATACGCTTTGGTGTTGTAGGCACCAACTTCATCAGCGACTGGGTGATTGCCGGAGCGCGTCAGGATCCGCGTTTCGAACTGACAGCCGTCTATTCACGCACGCAGGAACGTGCCGATGAATTTGCAGCCAAACACCAAATACCCTACACTTTTACGTCACTGGAGGCAATGGCTTCAAGTCCGCTGGTCGATGCCGTCTATATCGCCTCACCTAACTTTCTTCATGCCGAACAAAGTATCCTCTGCATGCAACACGGCAAACATGTGTTGTGCGAAAAACCCCTCGCCTCGAATGCCCGCGAAGCTCGTGCGATGATTGCCGCCTCGCAGCAATACAACGTGGCACTGATGGAAGCGATGAAACCTACACTGACACCCAACTTCCATGCAGTAATAGATAACCTGCACCGCATCGGGACCGTCCGTCGCTATTTTGCCTCTTACTGCCAGTATTCTTCGCGCTATGACAAATTCAAGGAAGGAATTGTGCTCAACGCATTCAACCCAAAACTTTCCAACGGAGCCATCATGGACATCGGTATCTATACGCTTTATCCGATGGTCGTGCTGTTCGGTCGCCCGCTCAAGATAGATGCATCAGGAATAGTTCTTTCGTCCGGAGCTGACGGACAGGGAGCCATCAGTTTCACCTACGAAGGGATGAATGCAACCGTCCTCTTTTCAAAGATTGCCAACTCGTCCTTGCCAACAGAGATCCAGGGTGAAGATGGCAACATTACCCTCGACCGCATCAACATCATCAGCAAAGTAGCTTTCACGCCCCGCCAGCCTTCTGCCTCAGGCAAAGGTTCGATTGCTGAGCCGGAAGATATCAGCCGCCCTGCTGAAAAGGATGAGTATTACTATGAAGTAGCCGAATTTATCAACCTGGTACAAGCCGGAAAACGCGAATCGACGATCAACAGCCATGAACATTCGCTCATCACGCTGGAAATCATCGATGAAGCACGTCGTCAATTAGGAATTGTCTATCCAGCTGATCAAACCGACTGAACAGACGAATACATTCGATTTATTTAATCTCCCTTCCGGAGGCGTTGGAAGTAAGAAGCAATGAACTGCCAATCGTCCTGAATGATAGCTTTGCCCCGTTCGGGACCCACATTACTGTTCAGATGGGCATCGATCAACATTCCCTGCTCTTGCATCTTCTCCAGAATATCATACTGGCACAATGTATGCGTAAAAAACAGTACGGCACCTGATTGGGCAGCCTGTTCATTGTAGAACGGATTCTTCGAATCTTTGATACAATCTATGCCGGTTGATATAATCTGGATGCCACTATCAGGCAAAGCGGAGATGGCACATTTTTCCTTGAACAACTTCTTTTCTTCTTCCATCGAGAAATCCTTCAGCCCCAACTTATTGCTTAGAATATCTTCCAACTCCTCCTTGGACGACACATAAACAAACAAGTTGCCACCCGAAAGAGCCATAAACTTATCATATAATGCCTTGGCAGAATCCGGATCGATTTTCGACGCTTTGTCCTCAGAGGCATCATACCTATCGGCACAAGCTTTGAACAAAGGATAATCAGGATGATCTTCCGGAAAAACACGTGACATCCACCAAGGTGTCGTATGTGCCATAAAAGGTGTTCTACCATAATGAGCCATCGCGTAACGCAACTCTACATACTTATCATAACTTTCTTCCTGATCAGAGGTATTTTTTGCATAATCGGAGAACAGATTCACTACCTCTTCTTCACTGTTCACCATCAGATAAGAATTATAGTGCATCCAAAACAATACGTTATCGTAGTCTTCAATGGTCTGATAGCGGGTAGTCGATGAAAACAGCGCCTTAAACATAGCGTTCTCAGGAGCATATTCCCAATGAGCATCAAATATTTTACTGATTTCGACAGCAACCATTTGCAGCAGTGGATTATCCGGATTGACAAATGCTTCGTGCTGCCTGCCGAAATACTGCTGCGTGAAATGCCATAACAGGAAACGAATATCCTGCGTATTGACCTCATCGTCATAATAATCAATATCGGTCGTAAAAAAGGGCAGATACTTACCAAAGTGCTGCTTATAGTCCGTTATAAATGAGTGCCATATATTCAAACCGGAAATAACATCCTCAAAATAGGCTGTCATCCTAACGGATATCGACCTTACTTGTTCATCAGACATTCCTATTTCGCTAAAACCTGTCTGTTTGCAAACCTGATACACCTGATTGGCTATATCTGTATAATATAAATCGTCAGAAGTAGTTTGTTTATATGGATGAACAGCCATCCATTCTTTAGGGTAAATCTTAGAGATTTTCATTATCAATTATTCTACTATAACATTCAGTGAGTGTGTAAAAATGAAGCGTGCACCTGCCGTATAGTCCTTATCGACATACACTTTACCGTTCACCCGGTCGGCAATGATACGACAAATAGAAAGGCCAAGTCCTGTTCCCTGCACATGTTCATGCAACTTCTCAAAGCGCTCAAAAATGGTATCTTGTTTATCAAGGGGAATACCACAGCCCGTATCCGTCACCGTGAACTGGACAAAACCCTCTTTTTGATGGACGGTATAAGCTAGCTCGATGAACCCTTTCTCCGTAAACTTTGTTGCATTCGTCAGCAGGTTTATCAAAACCTGACTCAAACGCAGTTTATCTGTTTTCAAGACAAAATTTTCATCATCGGCAGTAAACTTCAGTTCAACCCCCGGTTTCACCCGATGACGTACACTATTAAGCACGCTGCGACAGCAATCAGCCAGATGTTCATCTTCAAAAGTGAAGCGATAACGTTCGGACTCCAAACGTGACAGATCGAGAATATCATTGACCAGATTGAGCAGTAAGGCAGAATTATCGGTGATAATTCGCGAATATTCCTTCCGTTCATCGCCATCCTCCATCTCGCTGTCTAGCAACTGTGTAAAGCCCACAATTGCATTAAGCGGCGTACGAATCTCATGGCTCATGTTCGAGATAAATAAACTCTTCATGCGATTGGATTCCTCAGCCTGATCGCGGGCAATGCGAAGATTCTTATCGGATTTCAACAAATCACTTCTTTCCTTTAAGAGTTCATTTCTTAACTTATGCAGGTGGATATAGACAATTAAGCCCAAAACGAGTAAGAGTATAAGCGATATAATAATCGTAAATGTCCATTTTAACTGTTGCTTCTTGACACCCAGTTCAAGGGTTTTGACATGAAGTTCCTTCACCTCCAGCTGCAACTTGTTCATAGTATGGAGAGCATGGATCTGACTCATCTGCCGAACAAATGCCGTAGTATACATTTCTTCATTCTGCTTCAAAAGCTCCTGGTATTGAAGAACCGATTCATTCAGATTGCCCATCTTATATAAAATCTCAGCACGTAGCTTCATGGGCACAAAACTCTGATTCATCTTTATCTCCTGATTGATTTGGGACAAGGCTTTATCATATTGTTTCACGTACATATAATATATAGCCTTACCATATAAATAGTAAGCTTTTGCATAATCGTCGGTCAAATCCTTAATCAAAGGATCCGTCTGATCAATGTCCTGTTTAGCCGCTAGAACATCTTTTGATTTCACATTCAGAATGATATCATAAGATTTAAACAGTACCAGACAGCGCAGGTACGGGAACAATGGATCAGAGCCAAAATATCCTTCTTTGATCTTATCTATATGATCTTTGAGGAATATCAAATGTTTACGGGTATTCGCCAGCCTGTCAATTCTCAACTCTGATTCAATTAC
Source organism: Tannerellaceae bacterium (assembly GCA_036734445.1). Classification (GTDB taxonomy): domain Bacteria; phylum Bacteroidota; class Bacteroidia; order Bacteroidales; family Tannerellaceae; genus Parabacteroides. The sequence goes on along the minus strand of DAIMYP010000006.1, from coordinate 11,445 downwards.
ATTACAGACAAACTGAGTCAGATAACGATATTCTCCTTTTTTCTTTTTTAGAAGATTCATTCCTTCAGTAAACATATCGACAGCCACACTGTCTCTTCCTATCTTCTGGTTTATCAATCCAAGTGTTTCACAACTGCAGATGATACCGTTTTCGTTTTTATTGTCTTTAGCCAGATTATACAGATTTATAGCATTATCGGCTGCCTTTTCCATCTGACCTTCCCACAGCATAAACTGACACAAAAAGCTTTGTGTATCATAATAATAATCGGTATATTTTTTCATTAACTTTGCCAATGAATCCGACTTGGCAGCATAATAATAAATACTATCCGATAAACCTTCATTATAATAATGGCGAGCCAGATAACGAAAAGCCCAATCCTCCATATTTCTCTGATGACTCTTTGTCGCTTCTTTTTCGAGCAAACGAAGCCAACTGAGACCTCGTGGATCGTCTAAAGTAATACGAGACAAATCCTGCAAAATTTGCAAACGTTTTTCCTCGTCTGTCGTTTTCGCGAGTGCGGCAGCCAAACTATCCTCCTTTGGAACAGCAGCTAAAGAGGTAAAAGACATACTGTTAAGAAGAGCAAACAATAAAAGCAAATTGCATAATCTCATAGAACCCTATTATTTTGTAGAATTTTTCACATCTTTCATCTGCAAATATAAGAAAAATTTTAAAAGTTCAATGCCTTAAACCTTTCTTTGGCGGAAATAATTATAAATAATAGTAAAAGAATAAATATATGGCAAATAGCACACGAAAATGAAATAATAATTCAAAAAACTTTGCAAAATAAATTTATTTCATTTACTTTGTACAATATTAGGTTCAATTTTAAAAATGGGGAAAAAATGAAGTGTTTGTCATTAACTATCGTGTGTGGAATCTTAGTATTTATTTCGGCTTCATGCACTACAAATCAAAACGACGACTTGACTTTAAGTAAGCCAGCAACATCGTCTGCTACAATCCAAAATATTGGAGTGCAGACAATTGCTTTTGATATCAACTATGAGATACCAAAAGGCTATCGGATTGCTTTTGAAGTCTATGGAGAGAACCCATTGGAAACGAGTAACGGGACTGTTGCAAAAAGGTCCGGCATAACTCCAATCCTTACGGGTATCACCAACGGCGAAGGCAAATATAACTTGTCGCGAGTCGTCTCTGAGCAGGTGAAAGATATCTATGTCTATTCATCTTTCATCGGTGTACCGACCTTGTTACACGGACAGATTTCAAATGGTTCTGTTAAACCTGTTGCCATTGATTTAGGGGAAATGGCTCCAGCGACAGAGACTGCTGAAACGCGTGCAACCTCCTACTTCCCTTACCAAACTATTGGTACATGGAACTATTTGGGCAAGCCCAATTACATTTCTCAAGAAGAGAATATAAGCTATTCATTACTCAGCGCTATCAATCAGGCTTTACCTGAATGGTCGGCAGTATCTTCGTATGCATACAAGCAAGCCGACATTCATGTAAACCAAGATGCAGAGATACGCGTAAGCATGATTCATTCAGGTGGTATCTTTAATGATGTATTGGGATATTTCACTTATGAAGGCAATATTAAGGATGTTGATCCAAGCAGCATTCACGAAATGATTGCTTTTCCGCGGGCCAAAGTAATTCCGCTACTTTCATCCGGGCTTAATGCTGGAGAGATGGTACAACTGAAATACTACAATCCGCAAACCAAGCAATTGCAGAATACCTTTCCTAAGGGCGTTTCTATCGGATGGGTTCTCCGTACAAATGGTTACAATTTGTTCACGCGGACAATCAACGACGGCTTGACTCGATTCTATTCCAACCCGTCATGGAATCCAGAGAGTACAAACAAAAACCATACAGTTCTATTCAAAAAGGATAATTTCGTGGCTATCGGCTTCGAGGATTTACCTAACGAATGGGTAAACGGATGGATTGGCGACAAAGATTGCAACGATGTACTGTTCCATGTTTCATCTTATCCGGAATCAGCCATTTCTTATGATGCCTACAAACTTCCTGACAATTCCAGCGATATCGAGAATACCGACGAAAGCGATGCTATCCAACCATTATCCGATATTATCACTATTCCAGAAAGCTACGACTTCATGAAAGATTTGTTGGTAGCTTCCAAATCCACACTGGAACGTGTTGCGTCACCAACAGATCCATTAAGCAGCTACGGAAACATTATTGGAGCAAAAGACGTTCTGTACATCGCCAACCTGACAACGATGAATAGTCTGCTTTCAAACGAAAGCACCTCTGTCTATCGGACCTTTGTCAAAACAATTATCCGCCAGACCGTAACAAAAGCAGAAGAGGCTAAAAAGAAATTTGTCAAAACGACAGTCAGAGGTATGACAGTCTATATTGACGGCAGTGAATATGACGGAGCTGAAACAAGAGCTGGCGAAAGCATAAATTCTGATAATGTCGAGCAGATTCTATGGCAAATCATCTCATCTTTTAAAGACAAGCTTCAAAGCAATCAGGCCATTTGTATCACTATCGATATGGAATTTGATCCCGTCTCGGAGGAAGAATTTCTCAACGTTCTTCCGGTTGGTCCATACACACCGTTTGTCGGTCCGGGATATGGAGAATAAATGATATTCAATTAAAAAAGTATATACTTTTGGTATACGAAAGTATATACTTTTGATGTATGGAAGTATATACTTTTGAATGTAAAAGTATATACTTTCTGCATATAAGAACTATTGTTTCATGATGGCATTATAACACAAATTATTATACACACTCAATAGATGCGTCTTAATAGAGATGGTATTCTCAATCGGTTTGATTACAAAGAGTTCTTTCTTCCTCACCAGCCCTTTGCTCTCAAATCGGTATAGTGCCGTATCCCCGATGTTTTCTGTCTGATAGTCATATCGCAGCGTGACTTCATTGCTATATTTTTCTTCTTTTGTTTTGATAAAATTCTTTAGCATCTGTCTGATCCATGTTGGTTGCTGAATGCGCTTTTCACTTTTCCCTGTTGAGTCGTATAGACACTCGCATTGATCACAGGGGCTCCACTGACTTTATCCCATAACACGAACACTTTCTGAGCATATAGACTTACAGAGAAAAATAGGGAAACTACAATAATCAAATTTATTTTATTCATTTGAGGAATCAATTATATTGCATTCACTAACCATCTTTAATAATAAGATGGATTCAACTAGCAGAAGAGAAGAATCATCTCATCATCTTCTACCCAAATCATCATAAAGCGTTTGAAGAAGTGCTTTCCCTTTACGAAGACGTTCAGTGCTTCCCTGAAGAGGTTGTTCTATCAGAGGCTTGTTTCCTTCGTTATCGAAGACAGATACGCCAGTCGTATCGATAAAAGCAAAAACATTAGGATAGGTATAAAAAGCATATTTTGGAGAGGTTTCATCGAAAATATCTTTACTGAAAGTGAATCCTCCGTGTGGCAAACCTAACTGTCCAAGCAGAGTAGCTGCCAAATCTGTCTGATTGGCAAAAGTCTTAATCACAGCCGGTGATTTCACAGCACCACCCACCCAAATCATCGGGATATGAAAACGACGCGGTTCATATTCGAGCAATGTTTCCGGATAACGGAAACCATGATCGGATACAAATATCACCAGCGTATTTTTCCATGACGGGAGCTGTTTCAGCTTGTCAATGAAATTACCTATACAACTGTCAGCAAAAGCCACCGAGTTAGGATAAGGTTCATGCAAACGATGGTAAGGAACGACAAAAGGTTCGTGACTGCTCAGCGTCAGGAACGTTGTAAACCAAGGCTTATCCAAAGGACGTTTGCTTATGTCTTCATAAAGATGCTTGAAAGTCACATCATCGTTAGCCCCCCATTTTGAAAGGATTGCAGAGATAGGAAAATCTCTGTCGGCGGTAATTTTACTATAACCCGAACCGAAGAAATAGCTTTGCATATTGGTGAAATTGATATCACCTCCATACAGCATATCCGACGTATATCCCACTCTGCCCAGACTTTTGGCAATAGAAGGAAGCGTCTGGCTCTTGGCCGGATATTTCATGATTGAAGTTGTAGGCTGTGCCAAATATCCATTGAGAACCGACACCAATCCACGGTCTGTCCGGAAAGAATTGGCATACATATTCGTAAACAGCAACCCTTCGCGACTGAGGCGATTAAGATTCGGAGTCACTGTCGAATCACCGCCAACTGCTCCAACAACATTGGCAGAGAAGCTTTCCATAATGACAATCAGAATGTTCGGACGCTGCGTATTCAAAACACGTACAGCGGACGAATCATACAGAAAAGAAGATGCTGGATTAGGAAGAATCCCTCTCACTATAGCTTTACGTTCTTCCTCGGGGAAGAAATTGAACTGCGCTGCAAAATCCTGCTGCTTGCTCAGCGAAGCAATCAAGCTGAAACAAGGATTGATAGCCGAATGGTTCAAGAACTGTTTCTTACTGAAATAGACCATCCCAACATTGGCTGTCGAAGTGGTCACACCGCCACGAATAGGAATAAACATCAAACCTCCCAGCAGAAGGCAGAGCAACGTTCCTCCCAAAGGATGCTGAACCGGCGTTTCAGGGAAGAGCGGTATAATAAACTTACGCAAGGCCCAATAGATCGCTGCAACATAAACCATGATCACCACAAGCTGCAGCAAAAGCAAACCGAACGGGACACTTGCCATCGCATCGGCAGGCGATTTGAGATAGAAAAACAATGTCGCGTCCAAACGGAAGCCCCAATAGCCATAAAGAGCCACATCGACAGCGAAGATGACAGCAATCAGAATCGCTGCTACTATAAAGTAACCCTTAAGAAACTTCTGATAGAACTTACCGGGCAACCATATCGAAATGAGTACACACAGTAACGGAATGACAGTCAGATAGCCTGCCATCGTACCGTCCAGCAACAAACCATGGAGCATCACCTGAAAATAATCGGCTACCGAACATCCGGCTGCCAGTGCATGATGATACAACATGAATGCCGGTTTCTGAATCACAAAAATCGGTAGCCAAATCAAGAACAATGCGAACAGGAATGCTACCCTTCTTTTCATCTCTTTTAATTATAGTTACTTATAAAGTTTCTCCTTCATCTCGAGTACCATCGGATCAGTGATATAATCATCGTAATCCATCATCTTGTCGATGATGCCATTCGGTGTCAGTTCAATCATACGGTTTGCCACCGTCTGAATAAACTCATGGTCATGGCTGGAGAACAGGATATTGCCTTTGAACACCTGCAGTGTATTATTGAATGCCTGGATAGATTCCAAATCCAAATGATTGGTAGGCGTATCCAGAATGATGCAGTTGGCATTGGTCAGCATCATCCGCGAAATCATACAACGCATTTTCTCACCACCGGAGAGTACGCTCACCTTCTTCATCAGCTCATCGCCGTTGAACAACATTCGTCCCAGGAAGCCCTTCAGGAACACTTCGTTCGTATCCGGAGAGAACTGCGTAAGCCACTCCACCAGATTATAATCGGTATTAAAATATTTGGAGTTATCCAGTGGCAGATAAGTTGTCGTTATAGTTTGGCCCCACTGATAAGTTCCTGCATCAGGTTTCTCTTCACCATTGATAATCTGGAAAAGAGCCGTCATGGCACGCGGGTCGCGACTTAGAAATACAATCTTGTCTCCTTTCTCGACATTGAAGTTCAAATCCTTGAAAAGCACCTTCCCTTCTACAGTCTTTGTAAGCCCCTTCACCTCAAGAATCTGATTTCCAGGTTCGCGATTAGGCATAAACAAGATTCCCGGATAACGACGCGAAGAGGGTTGAATCTCCTCAATATTCAGTTTCTCCAGCATCTTCTTGCGACTGGTTGTCTGCTTTGATTTGGCTACATTGGCACTGAAACGACGGATAAACTCTTCGAGTTCTTTCTTTTTCTCTTCGGCTTTCTTGTTCTGTTGCTGCATCTGACGAAGAGCCAGCTGACTGGATTCATACCAGAAACTGTAGTTACCGGCGTACATCTGCAGACGGCTGAAATCGATATCGACCGTATGTGTGCAGACGGCATCCAGGAAATGTCGGTCGTGACTGACAACAAGCACCGTATGTTCGAATTCCGAAAGATAATTCTCGAGCCAGGAAACAGTATCCAGATCGAGGTCGTTGGTAGGCTCATCGAGCAGCAGATTATCAGGCTGTCCGAACAAAGCACGAGCCAGCAGCACACGTACTTTTTGCTTTCCGCTCATATCCTTCATCAACATATTATGATACTCTTCACTGATACCCAAACCGCTTAACAAAGAGGCTGCATCGCTCTCCGCATTCCATCCATTAAGTTCGGCGAACTTCTCTTCCAGTTCGGAAGCACGTATTCCGTCGGCATCGCTAAAATCTTCTTTTGCATACAGAGCATCCTTCTCGCTCATCACACTCCAAAGCGTCGAATGCCCCATCAACACCGTATTCAGTACTGTATACTCATCGAAAGCAAAGTGGTCCTGACTCAATACAGACAGACGTTCGCCCGAACCCATCGTAACCGATCCACGTGTAGGATCCAATTCACCGCTGAGAACATGGAGGAATGTGGATTTGCCGGCGCCGTTAGCACCGATGATGCCGTAGCAGTTCCCCGGCGTAAACTTCATATTCACATCCTGGAAAAGAACACGTTTCCCGAACTGAACGTCTAAATTACTTACAATTATCATGATTTACCTGTTTTTATATACTCACTTATTTGAGCGTGCAAAGGTACGAATTTATTTGTACAATCCGTCACGCGAAAGCTGATGATCCAAATTTGCTATTCCTAAAGTGACGACAGCGGTTACTGTAGCCGCCTGTTCTTCGTATTCCGGAATGCTCTTCGAATAGGTATCGCGTTCGGTGTGCCAGATTTCGCCGTAGCTAAAATTATATCCTTTAAAGTCTTTCTCATCAAAACTGATAGCCGGAACACCTCGCATGGCAAACTCAGAAGCATCTGTTCCACCGGGTTTGGTCGGTTTTGTGAACGGACCGCCTACCTTCACTTCGAACGGATAATCAGGACGGATCTTCTTGACGGGTTGGCATACTTTCACAAAATCGTTGTACATGGCTTGCGGCACTTCTATTCCAACAGGAGGCGTCGGTCCACCATCGCGATTGAAGAGGTTGGCTATCTTTGGCAACTTATCAGCATTGGCTTTCACCCAAGCTTCGGAACCGAGCAGTCCGAACTCTTCTCCGGCAAAGGCACAGAAAAGCATCGTGCGTTTAGGTTTGGCACCCGACTTCATGATCATCCGCGCCGCTTCAATAACCGGCGTTACACCCGAACCACAATCGACTCCACCCGTTGCCACATCGTATGAATCCAGATGTCCGCTGGCCATTACATATTCATTCGGATACTTCGTTCCTTTGATTTTACCGATAACATTATAATACTTCACCGGTCCCATGCGGAAATGATTGCGAATATCGAACTCAAGAGAGAAGACGCGACGCTCCTTCACCATCTGCTTGATGACATCGAACTGATTTTCATCGAGCTTGATATCGCAGACTGTTGGCAGATTGTCAAAAGTAAAGGTCGGATCGTGCATGATTGCCTTGTCGTAAAGTGCTCTCAAAGGGACAGATGCACGCTGGATAAAGCCCAATACTCCGGCTTCGCACATCTGTTTGTAGAATAAGGCAGAAACGTCATCCTTCAATGGCTTCACCGGATTGTTAGTACCATTTTCCCAATTGGCTTCCTGAATCTTATCATTTTCTTCAGCCGTCTTGTTGTTTTCAGCTATTGTTGCTTCGCGAATAGAATCACCTTTAGCCGAGCGGTCGACAGGCCATCCGACATTCTGTCCGTTGATCAGCACCCATGCACCTTTCAGCTGTCCTTTCATACGATCGAATTCCTTCTGTGTAAGCGGTTCCTGCAAGACCTGTCCGCGGGCTACACCTTTCGTACCGGAAGTATATGATGGAGTAACAAAATGCAGGTCCATGCTCTTCTCGCCAAGCATACGTCCGAACCACGGACCGCGGTCGAAACCGACGGGCAGCGTTCCTACTTCCTGCAGTTCCACTTCCAACCCCCATTTTTTGAAGTTTGAAGCGACCCATTGCACGGCGTTATCATAAGCATACGAGCCTATCACGCGCCCACCAATACGATTAGTCAACACATCCAGATGGTTCATTACCTGATTATCAGTCTGTCCCATCTTGATAATCTTATCTACTGCATCGTCCTGTGCAGATACAGTAAATGCCGTCAAACTTATCATGACGGCACACATCAGTAAAATTCGTTTCATATCCTGTTCTTTAACCTATTTCATATTATCAGTATTTTCTTTCATATCACCAGCCTGTTCACGTGGTTCACGACGAACATCCCACAATGCGACAATATATACAGTGTCTTCCGATTCATCAATATAATAAACCACTTTGAAATGCTTATGAACCAAGAGGCTGCGATACTTAATCTGTCGATCTTCCAATAATAATTCTCGTTCGCCCATTCTAGGATTTACCGCTAAAAGGGAAATTGAGTGCTCCACCATTTCGTAAAAATGACTTGCAACACGCCTTCCAAACAACAATTCACACTGAGTAATGGCAGCAACAAATTGCCGCTGTGCCCCCTCTCTTAAAATGACTCTCATAGCCAGGGAAATTTATTTTTCATATCCGAATGAACTTTCTCCAGCGTTTTACCGGGCTTTCCAGAAGCAGCTTCAGCTTCCGCCTCATCTATCCATGAGTTTATCTCTCTCCGAGTGTAAGGCGTCATATCTTCTTCCACCTTCATCACGGCTTCCGGACGCAAGCTCCTACTCAGTTTCTGAGCGATACGACGTATCTCATCGAAACTGTCGGCGGCATTTATCTCCTTAATTAATTCCTGCTTGCAGGCTTCCAACTCCATAGCTGTCATAATCGTCCTTATGTTATCGTTTATTTTATGGCAAATTTAGCAAAATCTTTAGAATAAACGAAGGAAATGGAAGAATGTGGCTAAATAACTTATTTACAGTTCTGTTGCAAAGGCAGATGATGTCTGCGACAAACAGTGAGGACAGAAAGAGTCGTAAAAGGGCTACGATAGTATAATCGTATTCATTTTCCAGTCATAATCCAACTATGTGCGAAATTATCAATAAATGATATGGAATACTCAACGTACCCGACTTTTTTGTTACAAGACAAAAATTATAGATATTAGTTTTTAACTTTGCATCCAAACCCATATATAATAAACAGGTATGCAAAAATCATCTTCTGCCGCGTTCGTTGATACAAAACCTCATTACGACCTTCTTGATGGATTGAGGGGCGTTGCTGCTCTGTTGGTCCTTTGGTACCATGTGTTCGAAGGATATCAGTTTGCCGGTAATCAGCCTATTATCAAGACAATCAATCATGGTTATCTGGCAGTTGATTTCTTTTTTATCCTGTCCGGCTTTGTGATCAGTTATGCATACGATGACCGTATGCGTAGCACGATGTCATTGAAGAATTTCTTCAAGCGCAGACTGATTCGTCTGCATCCTATGGTTATTATGGGTGCCGTGATAGGAACCATCACATTCTTTATTCAAGGAGCTGTGCAATGGGATGGAACGCATGTGGCAACTTCGGCGGTGATGATAGCTTTGCTCTGTGCCATGTTTTTCATTCCTGCCGTACCCGGAGGAATCTACGAAATACGTGGAAACGGAGAGATGTTCCCGCTCAACGGTCCGGCATGGTCGCTGTTCTTTGAGTATATTGGCAATATCCTGTATGCGTTTTTTATTTGTCGTCTTTCCAACAAGGCTTTAAATGTACTGGTGATTTGTTCAGGGTTGCTGCTCGGAGCGTTTGCTTTGACGGATTATTCCGGATATGGATTTTTAGGCGTCGGATGGACACTCGATGGCTGCAATTTCATCGGTGGATTTTTGCGTATGCTTTTTCCTTTCACCTTGGGCATGCTGGTGCATCGTAACTTCAAGCCGATGCAGGTTCGAGGGGCGTTTTGGATTTGCACTATAGCTTTACTGCTGATGTTTTTCGTTCCGTTCATTCCTGGATTGAAACCGATATGTTACAATGGCCTCTTTGAAATGTTCTGCATTGCCGTTATCTTTCCATTGCTGGTATGGCTGGGCGCATCAGGTAAGACAACAGACCGCTTATCTTCAGGCATCTGCAAGTTTTTAGGCGATATATCATTTCCTGTTTATATCGTCCACTACCCTCTTTATTACCTCTTTTATGCCTGGCTTATCCGAAACAAGTATTATACTTTTGGAGAGACATGGCTGGTAGCTCTCTGCCTGATAATCGTCAATGTGATACTGGCATATATCTGTTTAAAACTCTACGATGAACCTGTCCGCAAATGGTTGGCGAAACATTTCCTACAAAAAAAATCAGATAGCATATAGAGGAACGTTGGTCATCCAACTTACCTCTTTATAATCTGTAGCAGAAGTACATATAGCTTTTTTCGGTTGATATTTTTCACAAAAAAGTCTGAAACTTCTTGCATTAAGATTATCAGCAGATTTGACTTCTATAGGTATGAGTTCATTTTCCTGCGTTTGGATAAGAAAATCTATCTCGTGTTTGCTATTGTCGAATGTAAAGTAATGGATTGCAATATCTTCTTTCAACATCAACTGCTGAAAAACATATTGTTCCGCTAAAGCCCCCTTAAACTCTGTAAATACAGCATTACCGGAGACAATCGTTTTGGAGCTAAGATGCGACATAGCACCGAGAAAACCCACATCATTATGATATAGTTTGAAAGCAGACAATTCCTTATATGCTGCCAAAGGTAAAGACGGTTTGGACACATTATATACTTTGTGCAGATGACTCGCATCGGTAAGCCACTGGAACGCAAGTTCAAAGTCTTTTGCTCTTGATCCTTCTTTGATGATACCATACACGAATTTCTTGTTTTCTTTTGCCAGTTGCGCAGGAATGCTTTCCCATACCATATTTATACTAGGAAGAATTTCCTTGGGTGCATATTTACACCTAATAGTGAACCTGCTGCGATGACGTGATATTGAAGAGCGTTCTCAGAGAAATACACTTTTCTCCCGAATGCTAAACAATTTATCCCCAAAAATCGTACATACAGGTTACAAATAGAAGATTATTATGTATTTTTGCAAACAGATATTCAATTATTCAAAGGAGCGTGAGACATTTTCGTAGTTCCATATTAGCTTATTTCCTGATAGGGCTTTTCGTAAGTTACTATACGGGCGATATTGCTTTTACGCATGTTCACCATTACATGAACTATACGATTATTCACTCGCATCCTTATCTGCCCGGACCGAATGGACAACCGTTGCACTCGCACTCGCAAAATGCTTTCTCCACTATCCAACTGCTGAATCAGATCACACTGGAGACAACTCCGACGTACTTCATAAGTGCAACCTGGCATCTGC
>DAIMYP010000005.1:0-96796 GCA_036734445.1 Tannerellaceae bacterium | reverse complement strand
GGGTGCAAAGGTACTACCTTTTTTCAGCCAAACAAATCTTTTTCAAATTATTTTTAGCTAACAGATCAAAAAATCAGCTCTTAACAATCGCAATATACTAATTAATAGATGATTGACATGATAGAAAATTTATTTTCATTTAATCTGTTTTTCTCCTTTTAGAGACTTAATGATTAGAACCTGGTCTTGAAAACCTTATTTTCTGATAAAAGAATAGTTCAAATTAACGAATCTCATATCTCAAAAACATTATAAAGAAGCATTCCTCTGACAATGCCTTCACTAAAAAATAATACATTTGCATATAAAAAAATTCGTATGGAAAACATTGCATTAGAAAATTTAAAGACACGTCGCAGCATACGTAAGTATCAGTCAGACAGAATGCCAGCTCAGAAATTAATAGATCAAGTTATTGAAGCTGGAACATATGCACCCACAGGAATGGGGATGCAGTCGCCTATCATCGTTGCCGTTACCAATCGTAGCGTACGCAACCACTTATCGGCACTCAACGCAGCTGTCATGGGAACTCAGTCTGATCCTTTTTATGGAGCCCCTGTAGTCCTTATAGTCCTTGCCAATCGCAATCGTGCCACTTATCTTTATGATGGTTCCTTAGTAATGGGGAACTTATTAAATGCCGCTCATGCAGTAGGTCTTGGCAGTTGCTGGATTCACCGTGCCAAGGAAGTGTTCGATTCTCCTGAGGGCCGTTCGTTGCTAAAAGAGTGGGGTATTGAAGGCGACTATGAAGGTATCGGTCATTGCATTCTAGGATTTCCTTTAACCGACGGCACGCCTCTTGCAAAAGCACGCAAAGCAGACTATATACATTATATAAAATAGAAAATTTTCATTCGTGTCGTGAACCTAAATTTTAAGGCATAAGTTGATAATTAAGTACATAGGCACGACACAATATATCAGACACAATCTGTAGCAGATTCATCCATAACACTCTATTCGTTTTCATTTTTACAATATGTAACTATGCGTATTTAAATTCGCAGAAAAAAACGAATTCATCATGCAGATAAAGATAACAATTCTCAAAGAACGCACTTGTGTATTCACTTAATTGTTTTTATCTTTGCCCTACACAACATAAACCATGGAAATATGAATGCACTCGGAAAGTATCGGATGAACTATTTATTATATGTACTCTTTTGTCTTTTTGTTCTGTTGCCGACAGGACAAGCTGCTACAACACACCTCATGCGAGGGAACTGGGCGGAAACAGCTTATAAGCAACTGAATACGTTAATGGATACTTATGGACGCGACAGTAAAAATTACGACGCGGCGAATAAACCGTATGCCGTTTTCGATTTCGATAACACGACAGCCATCAACGATATTGAAGAAACGTTTCAGATCTATCAGATCGAACACCTATGTTACAAAATAGAACCGAAAGATATGATGAACGTTCTGACTGGCAATGTTCCTGACCTTGATAAACAATTAAAGGATGCAGGCATGTCATCAGAAGGAAAACCTCTAACAGTTAGGATGTTGGCAACAGATATAACCAATGATTACACATTCCTCTACAATCATTATTCAGGCATGAAAGGAAGAATGAATCTAAGTGAAATTCAGGAAACGCCACAATATCAAGATTTCAGCTGCAAGATGCGCTATCTATACACTGTGCTCACTGACACTTTTGGAGCAGATGTAAGCTATGCCTGGATTCTCTTTTTCTTCAAAGATATGACAGCTGACCAGATCCGTACACTAGCCAAAAAGTCAGTAGATTATTGGATGACTACTCCTTTCGAAAAGAAAACATGGGAGAGTCCGGAAATGGGTCAATCGGGCAAAATAACAACATCCTTCAAGACAGGCTTTGCCATCACAAATGAAATGAAAGATCTTTATCACTGTCTGATGGCCAACGGTTTTGATGTATATATCTGTTCGGCTTCACTAAAAGAGATTGTTGAAGCCGTAGCTACTGATCCCAAATACGGACTAAACCTCGACCGCGACCATGTGATTGGAATGATGTTAAAAAAAGATGATAAAGGAAGATTCATTAATGAATATGACACTACCTACCCTATGACATTCGCCAAAGGAAAAGTGACTGCCATAAAAGATATAATCGCCAAAAAGCATCATGAACGCGGTCCGCTACTTGTAGGAGGTGACAGCGACGGAGATTACAATATGCTCACAGAATTTCCAGACATGCAGTGCGGACTGATCATTAACCGTCTCTCAAAAGAGCATATCCGCGAACTCTGCAAACAAGCCGTCTATGTCAAAGGATGCAAGTTCGTTTTACAGGGACGCGACGACAACAAAGGGGTCTTTCGTGCTTCCGAAGCATCCATAGCTTTAGGAAAAAATGAACAAGAAGTGATTGCCAAATAAAAGGGTTGCCATTTTAAGAAATTCTACAGGGAATCCAGAACCAAAAAGTTGAACCTTTTCCCAATTCTGATTCCAATCCTACTTTTCCGTTTGCCTTAAGAACTATTGCTTTGCAGACGGAAAGTCCGATACCCGTTCCGCTTGTAGCGGTATCAAGTTTTTCAAAGCGATTAAAGATTCGTTCATAATTCTCTTTGGCAATACCTATACCTGTATCTGTTATAGAGATATACAATCCATCATCCTTGTTAGCATAATCGATCGTAATACTTCCCTTTTCGGTATATTTAATTGCATTGCTAAACAAGGCAGACATGATTCTATTCGTCTGGACCTGATCTAATTCCACTTCAAAATTCTCATGTTTTTGAAGAATTAGTTCAATCTCTTTATCTTTTATAGCAGGTTCCTGATATTCCACAAAATCATTCAGATAATCAACAATTTTAAAAGACCTACGATGGAATTCAAAATTTCCTGATTCCAATTCTGACAAAGCTAGAATATTTTCTATAATCTGTATAAGCAACTTAGAATTCTTATTCACAAGATCCTTGTATTCCTCTTTCTGCTCCTGCGAATCTTCATCGCACAGAAGACTCGAAAAGCCCATAATAGCATTTATCGGCGTTCGTATTTTATTATTGATATTCTGAAGAAAAATAGATTGAATCCTTGCCATTTCTGCTTTATCCCGAAGCTCAATCATTTCGTCATAAGCCGCGTGCCAAGCGTCATTATTACGACAAAGAATCATGTAACTCAATATTTGATTATTGGTATCATAACTGTAAGCAGAAGCATCAATAACAAACCAATTATAATAATTCTGTCCAAATTCTTTATACCGATATTCAGAATGTAGTTGCTCAAAATGATGGTTTCGTAAACCATTCAAAAGATCCATAGCTTGAGGCAAATCGTCCGGATAAATGGAAGATATCCACAGTTCCATAGGAATCAGATGATCGGAATGCTCACCTGTATTATCCAAATAATTGAATGTATCAGAAGCCACATCATATTCAACAAATGCAATGCCGTTGGCAACAATAATGGAAGAGACTCTTTTGCGATAAAGTTCAATATTCTCTAGTAATTCATGAGAGATATTGTTTCTATGACAAACACACATGTAATTTGACACTTTACCTTTTGATTCATAATCTAAAGGAAAAATCTCATTTAACTGCCACGAATACACATTTGTCCCAGTAAACATCCATCGATATTCAGCCGTATAATAATCACTGTTTTGTTGATTCATATAATCAATCAATTTATGAGCTATATGCTTGTCAGCAAAATGAATATGCTCATAATATTCATCCACTGTAAAAGATGAAATCGGTTTTCCGATAGCTTCATTCCAGTAGATAAATTTTCGTTCTTTCACAATGTACTCTACAATAAAAGTCTGATCAGAACCGGTAACACACGCAAACTTCTGTCGTAATCGCTGAATACGCGTTTTTTCAGTAGAGAGAGATTTCTGAGAAATAAAGTGATAAAGTAGAAAAATGACAAACAGAACAACAATAAAACCATCAATGACAAGTTCTTCGCTTATCGAATAACCAGTAATTAAGTGAATATAAAGTTTATAGTTTGTGATTGACAGAAAAATCAATAAGCAAACTATAAAAACGATAAAAATGGATGAATGTTTTAATACTATTTTCTCTTCCATTTGAATATCAAGGGAACTGATAAAAACAATTTTAAAACCACAAATATACGCTTATTGAATACAAAGCGACACTTGGAGAATACAAAATATGTTAAAACATAAAATTTTGATTACATTCCTTTTTCTGCAGTCCAACCTTGTGCTTTCAATTCAACTTCACCGCCATCGCGTCCCACTAAATAATTACCCAATTCAGGTTTCGTCACATGTCCAATAAGCTTTATTCCTTCCAGGTTTTCTACCTTTTCATGGTCGGTAAGAGGAACAGTGAATAACAGTTCATAATCTTCTCCTCCATTAAGAGCCGCCGTGATCAAATTCATATTAAATTCTTCCGCCATAGCCGCTGTTTGATAGTCGATTGGAATCCGATCTTCATAAATACGGCAACCTACATGGCTTTCTTTAGAAATATGCAACAATTCGGACGACAACCCGTCGGAGATGTCCATCATGGATGTCGGCAGAATATTTTCTTTGTGAAGTATCTCGATAATATCTTTTCTTGCTTCAGGTTTTAGCTGACGTTCAAGCAGATACTCTTTCCCTCCAAAATCCGGTTGGAAATCTTTCTGTCCTTTGAAAACATTCTTTTCTCTTTCCAGCAATTGAAGTCCCATATAAGCAGCGCCCAAATCGCCTGATACACAAATAAGATCCGTATCTTTTGCCCCGCTACGCATCACAACTTGTCCTTTCTCTCCTTCGCCTATACAAGTAATGCTGATGCAAAGACCTGTAAGAGAAGCCGAAATATCACCACCTACAATGTCGACACCATAAATCTCGCACGCCAGTTGAATACCCGCATAGATCTCATCGATATCTTCTACGGAAAAACGTTTGGAAATACCCAAAGAGACCGTGATTTGTTTCGGTTGCCCATTCATGGCATAAATATCCGAAAAATTGACCACTGCCGATTTATATCCCAAATGTTTCAAAGGTGTATATGTCAAATCAAAATGGATCCCTTCCAGCAACAGGTCGGTAGTCACAAGCACCTGTTTTTCTTTATAATCGAGAATGGCAGCATCGTCGCCAACTCCTTTAAGCGTGCTTTCGTTCTGTAGTTTGATACTATCAGTCAGATGGCTGATTAATCCAAATTCGCCTAACGTTGCTATTTCTGTTCTATTACTCATATATTTATATCGTTGCTATTTTAATGTAAAATACAATTCTTTTTAAAACTGGCGACATGCCGAATGATGGCTTTGTTAAAAGCGGCTTCGTCGTTGAATGCAATACCGATAGGCAGATAATAGAGCATTTGTTTCCAGTCCTTCGGTATAAAAGGATTGTCAACAAGTCGTGCTGCATCTTTTTCAGTAACCACCATGAATTTATCCGGTGAAGTCATTTTATTAAAAATAGAATTCAAACGAACTATATCCTTTTCACTAAACGGATGATGATCTGTAAAACGAACAACAGTGACCTTGTCTGACCAGCTCTCAACCTCTTCCACAAATGATTTTGGAGAAGCAATACCCGAAAACAGCAAGATCTCGTCGTTCTTTTTAACCTCTGCCTTTGACAAACATCTTGTATTATTTTCAAAAACCGGCTTCAAATCTTTATATATGATCGTTGTAAAAAATGACAACTGGTTCGCTTGCAATTGAAGATTAGATGAGATAACGCGAAAATCTATCGGTTTCATCTTTTTATCGCATTTTGTCACAATTACAATATCCACCCTTCGAACAGCCATCTTAGGCTCACGTAAAAGTCCGACAGGCAATAGTTTGTCTTCATAAAACATCCGATGGTATTCTGATAATAGAATAGTCAGTGACGGTTTCACATAACGATGCTGAAAGGCATCATCCAATAGAATCACTTCCGGACGTTCATTTTCAGGCAGCGACAATAATTGATGAATTCCTTCTCGACGATTGGCATCAACAGCTACAAGCGCTTGAGGAAATTTCTTTTTTGTTTGAAAAGCCTCATCGCCAATATCTTCGCTCGTGTTTTTTTGCGTTGCCAACACAAAGCCCTTAGTTTTGCGCTTATAACCTCTGCTCAAGACTGCCGTACGGAACTGTCCTTGCAAAAGCTGCATCAAATATTCGGTGTGAGGCGTTTTTCCGGCTCCGCCCACGCACAGATTGCCAATACAAATGACAGGAACCGGATACTGCTCAGATGGTAAAAGGCCCCAATCGAAAAACTGGTTCCTCAATCGCACTCCCATTCCATAGAGGAAACTGAAAGGCGAAAGCCAATAATTGAGTTTAAAGGAAGGAGCGGTCATATCGTTGTATTGTTGATTAATTTGTTTGTGCTACAAATGTAATGCTTTTTACGATATAAAAAAAGAATCCCCATATAAGTCGTATTGCAATTAAAATGATTACTTTTGCTCACCGTTTACAATTCATAATCGAAATTGAGGAAGTATGACAAACGAAGCAATCGCGTCAATCTTGCAGCAAGAAGCTGAAGCCGTATTAAACATTCCTGTAACAGAGGCATACGAAGAGGCTGTTACACTTATTGTAAAACAAGTACACGAATGTAATGGCAGGCTTATCACAAGTGGAATGGGGAAAGCCGGGCAAATAGCCATGAATATTGCTACAACATTCAGTTCAACTGGAACACCAGCCTATTTCCTGCATCCTAGCGAAGCACAGCATGGTGATTTGGGCATTGTCCGCGAAAACGACATTATGCTTCTAATCTCCAACTCCGGTAAAACGCGCGAACTGCTGGAATTAGTACAACTCACACGTGGACTGGCACCGGATATGAAATTTATCGTAATCACCGGTAATCCTGACAGTCCTTTAGCTGCAGAAGCTACTATTTGCATTTCGACAGGTTCGCCGAAAGAAGTTTGTCCGTTGGGACTGACACCGACTACTTCTACAACTGTGATGACCGTTATTGGCGACATTCTGGTTATCGGAACGATGAAACGTATACACTTTACCAATGCCGATTATGCCAAACGGCATCATGGCGGCTATTTAGGCTCAAAAAGCCGCGAACAAAGTAAATCAGAAGACAGATTATCATAAAATGAGAAAAGTAATAGGTATTGGTGAAACAATCCTCGACATCATTTTCAGAAATGAAAAACCTTATGCGGCTATTCCGGGAGGATCCGTATTTAATGGAATGATTTCTTTGGGGCGGATGGGCGTTCCGGTGTTGTTTATTAGTGAAGCGGGAGAAGACCGAGTCGGCGACATGATTCTTCAATGCATGAAAGACAATGCGTTGACAACCGATTACATTGACCGCTTCCAAAATGGCAAAAGCCCCGTTTCATTGGCTTTCCTTGATGAAAACAATAATGCAAGTTACAGTTTTTACAAAGATTATCCCAATCAGAGACTTGATGTACCAATTCCGCCAATCAATGAAGATGATATTTTCATTTTCGGTTCATATTATTCTCTGAATCCTCTATTGCGTTCAAAAACATTGGAGATACTTGATATTGCCCGTCAAAAGAAAGCTATCATCTATTATGATCCCAACTTCCGCAAAGCCCACGCAAACGAGGCAATACATTTGACGCCAACCGTACTCGAGAACTTGGAGTATTCGGATATTGTCAGAGGCTCTGATGAAGACTTCTTCAATCTTTTTCATGCAACAGATATGGAAAAAGTGTATCACGATCATATTGAATTCTATTGCAAACGTTTCATCACTACACATGGCGCAGGCGGAGTCAATCTGTTCACTGAATTATGCAATAAGCATTACGAAAGCTTGCCACTTCATCCAGTCAGCACCATTGGAGCAGGCGACAATTTTAATGCCGGAATTATATATGGACTGTTGAAGTACGACGTTCGCTATCATGACTTACCTTCAATTTCTCAGGAGATATGGGACAAAATTATTAAATGTGGCATGGATTTTGCCGCTGAAGTATGCATGCACACTGATAATTACGTTTCGAAGGATTTTGCTGACAGCTATAATCTCTATTAAATATATTTAAGTGTAGAACAGTGTTACATTGATTTTGTTACCTTTGTGGTAGAAGGTTTGTAATTTTATGATTAAGCAAATATTATATTTGTTGGCTAGTACGGCAGTTCTTGCCAGTTGCCATAGGGAAAGTACCCCTATGATTGATACACTCTGCTCACAAGACGATATAGGCAATTATCTTATCAAGTGGGAGACAGAGTCGTCGATGACAGGGACAGTTAAGTTATATGTATCCAACACGCCCGACCATTTTAACATGTCGGAGGCTGCTTTGTCTGAAGACATTGACAAAGGGGTAATGACTTATATCACTGACGACAATCTATCGCGTAAATATTTTCTACTTTCATTCAACGACAAACTTTATCTGCCGGTGGGTTCTTCACGTGCCATTGCTATGGACAGCATTCAAAACTTCCGCGATTTGGGAGGCTATTATAATGTCCGCAACAACCGTTCTACACGCTGGGGAAAAATATTTCGTTCGGGCGATTTAACAGCAATCAGCAATCGTGACAGCAGTCGTCTTGATAATCTGGGAATAAAGACAATCATTGATTTTCGCGATGAAAAAAAGGCGGCTAACCATCCTTTTAAATACAGCAAAGCCAAGATATTGAATTTTCCTGTTCCCTTTGATGATGAAGAATCTGTCGAAGAAAAAATTCTCAAGGGAGAGATGCGCAAAGGTGATGTTCAGCTGTACATGCAAGGTATTTATCTTTCGTTCGTCGACAAGTATAGTGCATCATTTGCCAAAGCCTTACGGATTTTCCTGGATAAACAAAATTATCCGATACTGATTAGTTGCGATTTGGGCAAAGATCGCGTAGGATTCCTGACCGCTTTACTTCTAGCCGCGGCGGATGTATCGGAAGAAACCATCAGGGAAGACTTCATGCTTTCGAACGACTATATCAACATCAAACATTTGTCTTATTTAGCTCACGAACTGAATACCGATTCTCAAGAAGCGGCGACCGTTCTACTGACGGTCAATGCCTCATCTTTTGATTTAGCATTCAATCAGATAAAGAAAGAATACGGAACAATGGACAAATATCTGTCCAAAAAGATGCATCTGACAGAGAAAGAGCAACGAGAAATAAAAGAAATCGTATTACATTAAACTAGATACGAATAATTTGTGTACTTTTGCGCTCTCTAAGTAAATTTACATATATACATTTCACATTTTGAAAACATTTGAAGAATTAGGAGTTGCCGCACCTATATTGAAGGCAATTCAAGAATTGGGCTATGAGTCTCCAATGCCTGTACAAGAGGAAGTGATTCCATATTTACTGGGCGATGATAATGACATTATTGCATTAGCCGAAACAGGGATGGGTAAAACGGCCGCTTATGGAATTCCGGTATTACAGAAAATTGATGTAACTGTTTATCAACCACAAGCCTTGGTACTTTCTCCAACGAGAGAGTTGTGTCTGCAGATCGCTGATGATCTGAATGAATATTCCAAATACATTGATCACTTAAGAGTGCTTCCGGTGTACGGAGGTTCGAGCATAGAAAGTCAGATAAAGACTTTGAAGCGCGGTGTTCATGTTGTTGTCGCCACTCCGGGGCGTCTGCTCGATTTAATGAATCGTAAAACAGTGGATCTCAGTTTGGTCAAGAATGTCATTCTTGATGAAGCCGATGAAATGCTGAATATGGGTTTCATCGAAAGCATCGATGCTATTTTGGCGGAAGTTCCAGCAAACAGAAACATGCTTCTTTTCTCGGCTACCATGCCTCAAGGTATCGCCGGACTGACAAAGAAATATATGAACAACCCGAAAGAGGTGGTTATTGGAAAAAAGAACGAAGGCAACAAAAATATCCGCGATATCTATTTTTTGGTTCGCGCACAAGACAAGTACTTGGCACTGAAACGTATCGTCGATTTTTATCCGAACATCTATGGTATCGTTTTCTGCCGCACACGTAAAGAAACACAGGAGATTGCTGACAATCTGATCAAAGACGGATATAATGCCGATTCACTTCACGGTGAACTGAGTCAGGCGCAGCGCGACTATGTCATGCAGAAATTCCGTATCCGCAACCTACAACTTTTGGTTGCAACAGATGTTGCCGCACGCGGACTCGATGTTGACGATCTGACACACGTCATCAACTATGGATTGCCTGACGAAATCGAACTGTACACACATCGTCGCGGACGTACGGGAAGAGCCGGAAAGACAGGCGTTTCCATTGCTATATGTCACATCAAGGAGAAAGGCAAAATCCGCGAGATCGAACGTGTCATCAACAAGAAATTTGAAAAAGGTACGATTCCTAGCGGTCACGATATCTGCGAAAAACAGCTTTTCAATCTGGTTGACGAAATAGAGAAAGTACAGGTCAATGAAGAAGAAATAGCTACTCTGATGCCACAGATCTTCCGCAAACTAGAATGGCTGGACAAGGAAGATATCATCAAACGAATGGTGTCGCTGGAGTTCAATCGAATGATTGATTATTATAAAGATGCCGACGAAATCGAACAGGTCGACGAACACGAGAACCGTAATCGCGATCGCAACCGCGACAATAATGGAAGTCGCGACAAAGGAGGAAGAGGTCACAATGCTGAAAAAGGCTACACGCGATTCTTCTTCAACTTCGGTAAGACTGACGGCTTGAATCCGGGCATGCTCATCGAAATGATCAACAAATGCGTACCGGGCAAAGTGCGCGTCGGACGAATTGATCTGCGCGACAGCTTCTCGTTCTTCGAAGTGGAAGAAGGACAGGCAGATAGAGTAATGAAATTAATGAACGGATTCGAAGTAGACGGACGCAAAATGTCGGTCGAACGTGCTCAAGGCGACAGAAGCGAAAGCGGCGACAGAGGTCGTGGCGGACGTCGCGGCAGTAAGTTCGCTGGCAGACGTTCAGATCGCGATGACGACAGACACAACAACCGGTTCGGAAAACCTTCACACAGAGGCGGCGATCGCAACGACAAATATTCTGGAAAAAAAGACTCAGATTCGCGACGCAAAAAGCGTTTCTGATTTATCCGCTTCAATCAGGCAAAACATAGATTTTTGACATGGCTTAAAAACCATCCTAATATGTCATAGATTTCATTCGAATGGAGCAACCATTTCATTCGAATGAAACCTTTACTCTATTCGAATGAAATGAAACTTTCTTCCGAATGAAATGGAGGCTACTATTAGATGAAATAAACATCAGATTTACAATGATATACGGCCTCTCAAAAAGAAGTTGTTGCTTAAAATCAGACCAAACAGAGATGTCCTTCGAAAAAAACATGATTTTTTGATACAGAAAAGCTGCGTTAGTTAATACAAGCGTTATTTTTGGAAATTTCAATCCAACGTTAGAATACTATTTTTCTACAATCGAATCGCGAAGCACCAGCAATCCTTCAGGTCCCATATTGAACAACAAATCAACAATACTCAAATTAGGCAGGAATCCATATTTATCCTGAAATACCTGATAATAAGCCTTCGGGCAAAATGCAGAATCTTCCATCTCATGTTTCGGACGGATAGCTTCACGAAAATCATGCTCCACTTCCGGGAGATAGTTTGTTGTATGCACAATATTAGGCGATAGGTCAAGCAGTCGGCAAACAGTCTGTTGCAATTCCTCATTGAAATCAAACAGGAACTCATACTTTTTCTGATAGAAGGGGGCAAAATCTTCCTCGTAATACTCGAAGAACGGACTCATATTATATGCCGAAACAAGCGCATTCCAATGCAGATGACGCCAATGGCCATGGTCGGAAATACGTATATCTTTCGTGAGACACTTCAACGTTTCCGGTTTTTCTATCGGTACAGACAATGCCAAAGGTCCACCTGCCGATGCGATCACACAACGGTTGCGATACGTTTGTTTCAAATAATTCTCTGCCGTTTCCATACATACCTCATCGTACTCACACAACTTGCAATATTGTTGTACAGGGCCGAGATAAGCCGTTGATAAATAAACCGTTTTCATATCAATTCACTCTTTTGAAAAAATGTTTTTTATCCTTGCTGTACCAGCAGAACAGGATGTTGCCAACAATATGACTTCGCGGAATAAATCCCAAATGGCGTGAATCTACAGCATCGGTACTATTATCGGAAAGAATCCAGTAATAATCTTCATTAAAATAGAAAAACGAAGTCTCACGTCCATCCAAATACATTTTTCCCTTATTGAAATGGACCATATTCTTCGTTTCGCGTAAAATGGCATCTTTACACGCCGTAAGTGCCGTTGTATCTAGTCTGTAAGCAATATCCTTGCTGGGAACGACAAGTGTATAACATTCATTCTTATAAATACTGAAGCCATTACTCGTTTCAGTATCCATCTGCTGTCGCAGACGGTTTTCTTCAGAGATGGTCAGTTTCAAAAAGAATGCATTGGGAGCAATCTTTCTGTCGCGTAGCGGAACATTAAGACTATGCAACACCTTCATAAAATTCACCTCAACACTATTATCGATGATGTAAGTATTATACGTACGCGGAGAATTCGGCAACAAACGTCCGTTGATAAAATAGCCCTCGCCATCTGCTACAATCGTGTCTCCAGGCATTGCAATACAACGTCCCAATAGAAGTGGAGTATGGAGCGTATCTTGCTGAAGCGGACTGCTGAACAAAACCGATCTACCTTTTTCAGGATTGCCTTTAAGCGGCAGCTTATTTACCAGAATACAATCGCCCTTATGCAATGTTTCCTCCATCGTCTGTGTTGACACTCTGTATGAAGCGACACAATATTGGCGCACGCACAGAACGAGACCTACAGCAACAACCAGCGTCGCGATCCACTTTAGAAAAGATATAAGGCGTTGTTTCATAGGAGAATCAATCCGGACTTGCCCAACGGAACATTCTGCTCCAACGGATTCCGCCGTTAAACAAACTCTTATCCTTGTCCAACGAGAGCCATATCATGATCGGTTTGCCAACAATATGATCTTCAGGGACAAAGCCCCAATAACGACTGTCGGCACTGTTGTGACGATTATCACCCATCATCCAGTAATAATCATATTTGAAAGTGTAAGTCGAAGCAGCCTTACCATTTATATATGCTTGTCCGTTCTTCACTTCAAGTTTATTGTTCTCGTAGTTGGCGATGCAACGGCTATAGAAAGCCAGATTGCGCTCATTGAGCTGAATTGTTGCACCACGCTTCGGAATCCATAGCGGACCGAAGTTGTCGCGACTCCATCCCGTTTTGTAACCTACCGGATATGTAGTGCCTGCCCAAGTATCAGGTTCAATAATGATTTTCTTGATGATTGGAAGTTTGCCGGCAATCTTCAAAGCAGCTTTTGTCAATGGAAAATGATAGACCGGATTATACGATCCGTTTTCATTCTGTGGGAAACCCAAGAAAGCAAGCATTTCCTTATTGGCATTGCCGTCGGACACTAAAGTACGATCATCTTTACTGATGCCCAACAGTTGAAACTGATCTTCACTCATCAATGATCCGTCGGTCTCAAGGAAGTAATTAAACTGCATCTTTTCCGGATTCTTTGTTGCTACACTATTGATATACACCTGGTTATTACGTATTAAAATCGTATCCCCTGGCAAACCTATACAACGTTTGACATAGTTCTCACGTTTGTCCACCGGTCGATAAATCACGTCGCCAAAAGTAGCTTTGTCCATGTAAATACGATCGCGTCCATATTCATCTATCAGCGTATAATAGTCTGGATTCTGTTGTTTGAGTGCTATGGTATCACCAGCTGGAAAATTAAACACTACGATATCATAGCGTTTAACATGTCCCATTCCTTTTACACGTTTGTAGCCCCAATTTGGCCATTCGAAATACGATTTGCAATTGAGTACAGGCAAGGTGTTCTGTACCAACGGAAACGAGAGCGGCGTATTCGGTACGCGCGGACCGTAACTCAGTTTGCTGACAAACAGAAAATCGCCCACTTGCAAAGACTTTTCCAATGAAGAACTCGGAATCTGATAATTCTGGAAGATAAAAAGATTAATCAGATACACGGCTACAAGTGCAAAAATAATGTCGTCTACCCACTCCAAAGCGTTACGCAGCTGTGGATTCTTGACATTTTTCCAAGCGCCCCAAGGAATGAACTTCGTCAGGAAAATATCAAACAGAACGATCAGTCCCAACAATAACCAGGCATTCTGCATCCAAAGAGCGAACAGTGCATACAATATGCCCCATATAGCAAATTTAATCCATTGCTTTCTAGGAAACTTCTTCATTGTCTTTTTATTTATGAGTGATTATTAGAATTTAAACATATCATTCATGCCAAGAAAACCTTTCTTCCCGGCAGTAAATTCAGCAGCCATAACAGCGCCCAAAGCGAAACCCGAACGATTTTTGGCATCATGCTTGATACTGATGATATCTGCATCCGATTCATAATCAATTTCATGAATTCCAGCCACTTCGCCTTCGCGAATCGCATGAATTTTGATGTCTGAAGACTGTTCTGATTTCTCCAATTGCCAAGCCTCTTTACGATCCAGATTTTCGATGATTCCTTCAGCAAGCGTGATGGCCGTTCCACTTGGTGCATCAAGTTTGTGAACATGATGCGTTTCCGTGATGCTGACATCATAAGCGGGAAAATTATTCATGACGTGCGCCAAATACTTGTTAAGTGCGAAAAAGATGTTCACGCCAATACTGAAATTCGAGGCATAGAAGAATGTCTTCCCTTCTTTCTGACACATCTCCTTTATTTCGTCGAGATGCGAAAGCCATCCGGTCGTTCCTGAAACAACGGCAACACCCGCTGCAAAACATTTCATGTAATTGCCAAAAGCGGTGGCAGGAGTAGTAAATTCAATAGCCACATCGGCTCTTTTGAACTTTTCCGACTCAAAATCTTCCTGATTGTTTATATCAATGATGGCAACTATCTTATGACCCCTGCTAATAGCGATCTGTTCGATAGTCTTACCCATTTTACCGTATCCGATAAGTGCAATATTCATAACTTTGTCTGAATTAATCTTTTCTTTATCCAAAAACGATGCAAAGATAAAGAATTATGATTAGATTTGTCGCATAAATCTTAGCTGATGAATGAAATGGAACGTTTATTACATTATGTTTGGAAATACAAACTCTATGGAGTTGCCCCATTGATGACTACGGATGGGAAGGATTTGCAGATCATCGATCCGGGAATAGCAAATACTGACGCCGGTCCGGATTTCTTTAATGCAAAAATTAAAATCGATCAGACCTTGTGGGTAGGTAGCATAGAAATTCATGAGAAAGCGTCTGACTGGATGCTGCATCAGCATAACAAGGACAAAGCTTACGAAAGCATTATTCTACATGTAACGGGCTTTAATGACCTGGAACTAAAGCGCTCTTCCGGCGAAAGTATTCCTCAATTGGTGATGACTATTCCCGAATCAGTAAGACAAAATATCGAATGGTTGCTCTATCGCGAAACGACTATGCCTTGTCAGGCGCATATTCACTCTTTGGATTCGTTGCATATACGTTCATGGCTCGATGCTTTGCTCAGCGAACGACTGGAGCGAAAAACAAAAGATATTTTTACATTGCTCGAACATTACAACAACGATTGGAACGAAGTGTTCTACGTTATTCTGACTCGATCTTTCGGTTTCGGTGTCAACAGCGATGCCATGGAGCGAGTTGCTCGTGGCTTGCCACTTCATTGCATTCAGAAACAACGCAATAGCTGCTCGCAAGTGGAAGCGATGTTGTTCGGACAAGCGGGAATGTTATCAGAAAAGAAAAGTGATGCCTACTATCGCTTTCTGCAACAGGAATATGGTTTTTTAAGTCATAAATATGGATTGACACCTATTGACAATACTGCATTCAAAAATCTCCGATTGCGCCCATACAATTTTCCATATCTCAAAATTGCCCAACTGGCAGCAATTTGGATTCAGCATGATACTTTGTTTTCGATCATGCTTAACGCCGGGAATCTAGGTGAAATCAAACAACATCTCAAACTTCCACCATCTGACTATTGGACTACTCATTATCATTTCGACCACGAATCGCCGAAAAAAGAGAAACTTTTGGGCGACAATGCGTTGAACACTCTGATCATCAATGCTGTTGTGCCTGTTTTCTTTGCTTACGGCCTCCGTAACAAAGCTCCCGAATACTGCGAGAAGGCTACACGTATTCTGCAATATCTTCCTCCGGAGAAAAACAACATTGCCACTACATTCAACAACGCCGGCATTGCTGCAAGCAATGCCGGCGATACACAAGCGCTCATACAACTAAAGCGCGAATATTGCGAAAAGAAAAAATGCCTTTTTTGTCGAATCGGATTTCGTCTGCTCAAACACGGCGTACAACTTTCCGGTTCAAAATAATCACCAGTTGTCGGTACGGAACGGAATCAGAGGCAGATTGCGATGATTCTTCAAATTGCCAATCTGGAAATTACGGAAACAATAGCGTACAGCAACAGGATTAGCTACCTTGTCTGAAGTAACTACTACAGTCATATCTTTAATGTTCAGCGATGCTTCTGCAGGATAGAACACTTTGTCGGCACCCGCTACTTCAAAACCTGTGATTCCTTTCCAAGGACTGAAACCTTGATTAGCATTATTAAACGACAAGATGGCATTCTTGCCATCTATCTTCATATCTTTGAATGAAGGCGAATCGGCTACAATGGTTTTGTTGTTATAAGTTTTGTTCAATGCCTGATAAGCCAATCGTTCGCCAACATCTTTCTTGTTTTTCGGATGAATTTGCACTACTTCGTAAGGCGCTACAAGATCATTAGTACAAATCATAGCGCTGTTGGGGATCAATGATTGTGCCTTAAACTGAGACTCACGGAGCAACGCAGCGTTGATACCCTCAGGATTATCGTAAGCATAAGGAGCAATTTCTACATAGTAGAACGGAATATCACCCTCTTTCCAAAGACTTCTCCACTGTTTGACCATTGCCTGCATCCGTTCAGCATAAGTATTTGCTTTACCAACATTGCTGCAACCCTGATACCAGATAAATCCTTTAATGGTGTAATTGATGCAAGGATAAAGAAGTCCATTGTACATAATCATCGGTTTAGCTGACTCCGGAACATCTTTAGAAGAAGCTTTATTCAAGTCAACATCCGAATATTTCTCCAGAATCTCTTTAGGCATCCAGCCCTCAACGCGTGTTCCGCCCCAAGAACAGTTGATAACACCAACGGGAACTTGCAGCGTGCGTTGCAAAGCCAACGCATAAAGATATGCGGTTGCACTATAGTCGGGTGCATTCTTGACATTCGGTTCTTTCCAGTTACCATTGGCATATTCTTGCGGTTCCAAAGCTCCTTTACGGGCGATTGTGGCAACACGAATATACGGATGATTTGCAGCATCGGCAATCAGATTATTTGAATCATCGAGCGGACAATTATGGAAACCATTGAGAGGCATCTCCATATTCGACTGTCCGGAACAGAACCATACTTCGCCAATCAGTATGTCGTTGAGTTTCATGGCGTCGCCATCTGACGAATTGACATGAATATGATAAGTTTGATAAGAAGCGCTCGGAGTCTGCAGTTCGACAATCCATTTGCCATTGGCATCGGCTTTTGCTGAACCGCCTTTTCCCCACGATCCCATTACATTGATTGTTGCATTAGGTGTCGTTTCACCCCAAAGATGAACTTTCGTTTCCTGTTGTAAAACCATATTATCACTCAATAACTGTGGGAGTTTAATTTTTGCTCCAGCTGTTGTTGTCAAAAGGAACAGCAACGCAATCCAAAATACTTTTGTTTTCATGGACTATAAATTTATATTATTGATGCAAAGTTATATTTCTTTTCTTCCCGAAACAAGAATAAAATCCAAATTATAACAGAAATTCTACAGACTTGAAATCATTTGTTTCAACCGTGTTTCGGCCATCTTCAAATTGTATTTGAAATTGGTCAGTCTCGTTGACGATTGTGCATAACTTTCTTCTGCTTGATGCACTTCGAGTGAAGTTGTCTGTCCAAGTTGCAAGCGTTGCAGACATATCTGCATGTTTTCACGTGCCAGTTCATTGTTCTGTTTCTCAATCTGCATCAGTTGCTGCTGACTCTCGAAATCATTGCAAGCATTTTGGAAATCCTTGTTTATCTGCAGTCGGGTATTGTCCAGACTATACTGTGCTATAAGCAGTTCACTTTTGGCAACGGCTGTTTTTCTTTTTGTTTCACCTGCAGTATACAACGGTATTGAAAGCGTTCCTCCGCCTTGTAAGCCATAAGAGCGGTTATTTTTTGTTCCACCCTTTGAATTATCAGTATTCGAAAAATAATATCCGCCTTGAAAATTAAGTTTTGGCGTTCCATTTTTCTGAGCTTCCTTTACCGAAAGTTTGGCAATATCAATTTGTTTCTTCAATGCTAACAAATCGGCGTTAGAAGATTCCAGTTTTAGCAACATCTCATTTTTATCTGGGATAATAGATGGAGGAATTGTGTCAGACACTTCAATAACATTCGACGGATCTTCTCCAAGAAGCGTGTTTAGCTCCTTTTGTGCTTCGCTAATAGCATATTTTTGTGTGATGACATTCTCTTTAGAAACATTCAAATCAATCTGTGACTGCAAAAGTTCTGTCTTTGCCAAAGTTCCGGCGTTAAACCCCGTTTGAGCAATCAGTTCACGTTGTTTATTATAATTGATGATTTCATTGATAGAGTTAAGTTGTTCTTTCTGTCTGACGATATTAAAATAAGCACTGACAACATCGTACATCAGTGACAGAACATCGGCATTAAACTGCAGTTCGCCCAAAGCCTCTATTTCTGAAAGTCTGTTCTTTGTGACGAACATCTTTCCACCATCATAAAGCGTCCACGAAAGCATAGCATTCGCTCCCACAGTAGTTGTCAGTTGTGAAGAATAGCTGTTGACTGTTCCAGATGAAAGTTTCTGATGAATATTGTTGTAACTCACTTCTCCCGAGCCATTGAGTGCAGCAGTCGGCAACATTCCTGCGTTTCCAGGCGTGTTGTTCAATTTGTCAATATCGGCCTGACT
This sequence comes from Tannerellaceae bacterium, assembly GCA_036734445.1. Classification (GTDB taxonomy): domain Bacteria; phylum Bacteroidota; class Bacteroidia; order Bacteroidales; family Tannerellaceae; genus Parabacteroides. The sequence goes on along the minus strand of DAIMYP010000005.1, from coordinate 77,698 downwards.
GCGCGAAACAAGAATATTAAAATTCTTCTTCAGTGCCTGATCAATTGCTTGTTGTAATGAAAGCGTCTGAGCATGAGCACCAAAGGCAAGTAACAATAAGAAACAGACTATCTTTTTCATTGCTTATATTTGTTTTTACTGGAAAGTACCATGTACATAACTGGGATAACAAACAATGTAAGTATCAGCGAAAACAACAATCCGCCGACCACAACCGTTCCTAACGGAGCACGACTCTGACCTCCTGAACCCAATGATAACGCAATAGGCAAACATCCAAAGAATGTTGCCAGCGAAGTCATCAAGATCGGACGGAATCTTGCTGACGCCGCTTCGAAAGCCGCCAACCGTCGATTCATCCCGAGTTTGCGCTTCTGATTAGCGAACTCAACGATCAGAATACCATTTTTAGTAACAATACCTATCAACATGATCATTCCTATTTCGGAGAAAATATTCAATGTCTGCCCGCAAAGCCACAACGACAACATCGCTCCTGCAACAGCCATAGGAACAGTAAGCATGATGATGAACGGATCGCGAAAACTCTCGAACTGTGCTGCAAGAATCAGATAAATCAACAACAAAGCGAGGATCAAAGCGAAAGAAATATTCGAACTGCTCTCTGCCAAGTCGCGCGACGAACCCGAAAGATCGGTGTTGAACGATTCGTCGAGTAATTTATGCGCGATTCTTTGCATCTCATTTATTCCTTCACCCAATGTCTTCCCTTTTTCCATATTTGCCGACACCGTGGCCGACTTGTAACGATTATAATGATAGATGATTGAAGGATCACTATTCTCATTCGTTTTTACCAAATTATCAAGCTGTATCATCTCTCCTGAAGCTGATTTGACATATAAACTGGTAATATCTGCCGGTTTATCGCGGTCTTCTTTCGGAACTTGTCCGATAACATAATACTGTTTGTTGTTTTTCAGAAAATAAGCATAACGTGTTCCGCTATAAGCCAACGAAAGCGTTCGCGAAATATCTCTTATACTTACACCTAAACTATTGGTTTTCAATCTATCTATCGTGATATTTATTTCCGGTTTATTGAACTTCAGATCAACGTCAGAGTTACTGAAATAAGGACTATTCTGCACCTCATCCATAAACTTAGGCAAGATAGCACGTAGCTTTTCAAAGTCAAGATTCTGAATAACAAACTGCATGGGAAGTCCCCGTGAAGCAAAAGTTGAAATAGTCGGTTCCTGACTGGCAATAATCTTTCCGTCAGGAATTGACGAGTAAATTTTCGACAACTTATCATAAATCTTATCCTGCGACATCTTTCTTTCTGATGGTTCTTTCAGGAAAGTAATGACTGTTCCTGTGTTCGCACTCGTATTTCCGCCTCCCGAATAACGTGCCACAACATCTTTAACTCCCTTAATAGAATCCATGCTGATCTGCGCGACCTTATCTATAAGCTTTTGATTGTAAAGATATTCGGTTCCTTCGGGAGCTGTAATACTTGTACGAAGATAACTATGGTCTTCCAAAGGAGCCAACTCCGATTTCAATGCTTTTGAAAGAGACAAAATAAGCACAACACAAAAACCAAGAATAGCAAAAGCCACCCATTTATTCTGAAGGAAGAAGCACAAAAACTTACGATATCCCTTCTCCATTCCGGCAAAGAAAGGTTCGCTCTTAACATAAAATTTGGAATGATGCGACGCCGATCCTCCCAAAAAGACATTAAGTACAGGAGTAAGCGTCAACGAAACAAATGCCGAAGTCAATACAGCACATGCAACAACAATACCAAATTCGCGAAAGAGCCTTCCGGTGAATCCTTGAAGAAAAATGACCGGAACAAACACGATAGCCAATGTCAAAGATGTTGAGATGACAGCAAAAAAGATTTCGCGTGTGCCTTCAAAAGCCGCTTGCCATTTTTCCATACCATGTTCGATACGTTTGAAAATATTTTCGGTAACGACAATACCATCATCGACAACCAGTCCCGTTGCCAACACGATTCCAAGCAATGTGAGTACATTGATTGAAAATCCGAATATATACATAATAAAGAAAGTTCCAATAAGCGACACTGGAATATCCAAGAGTGGACGGATAGCTATGATCCAATTTCTAAAAAACAAGAAAATGATGATAATTACCAACATGATGGCAATTATCAATGTCTCAACAACATCCTTCACCGACTGCTGAACAAAGATGGATTTGTCGCGTGCCACATTCAGTTCCATGCCTTTTGGCATTGTCTTTTTGATCTGGTCAAAGCGTTTATAAAACTCTTTAGCGATCTGAATATCATTAGCTCCCGGCAACGGAATCAGATTAAGCATCACGCCCGGCGTTCCGTTGATGTTCGATCCTGACTCATCATTTTGCGCACCCATCGAAGCTTCACCTATATCGCTCAATCGTACTACTTGCCCATTGTTTTCCTTGACAATCATATTGTTGAATTCATCCTCTGTAGTAAGACGACCGCGCGTTTTCAACAACAGTTCCGTAGAGTTTCCACGGATTTTACCGGCAGGCATTTCCACATTTTCTGCTGTAAGCGCCGTACTCACATCAGAAGCCGTAACACCATAAGCGGCCATCTTTTCCGGATTAAGCCACAAACGCATCGCCGGACGCTGTTGTCCAAAAATACTAACCGAACTAACTCCCGGAATTGTCTGCAATCGTTCTTGAAGCACATTCTCGGCATAATCGCTCAACTCGATGGCACTCATCAAACTGCTCTTGACAGTCAGCATAATGATAGGATCGGCATCAGCATCAGCTTTAGTAACAGTTGGTTGAGCATCAATATCTTGCGGAAGTGTTCTGGTAGCCTGTGACACTTTATCGCGAACATCGTTGGCAGCCTTCTCGAGATCTGTTCCCAAATTGAATTCGACGGTGATTCTGCTTGAACCAATAGACGACTGCGAAGAGATGGACTTCACGCCTTCGATGCCATTGATTGATTTCTCCAGCGGTTCTGTTATCTGCGATTCAATAATTTCGGAGTTCGCTCCCGAATAACTTGCCTGCACAGTAATGACAGGCGGATCGATAGCCGGATAGAGTCGAACACCCAGAAAATCAAATCCTACGAATCCCATCAGTATGATAATCAAGCTTAGTACGACAGATGCAACAGGCCTTTTTAATGCAATATCTGAAATAACCATAGTCTTTCTATTTTACTTTTTAACGCTTGAGTATTTCAGTTTATCGCCCTCTTTCAAGAACATGATTCCAGAAGTGATGATCGTATCACCAGCTTCGAGTCCGTCGGTCACTTCAATCATTGACGACTTGCGGATGCCTGTCTTGATGTCAGCATAATGCGCTTTTCCATGACGGGCAACAATCACGCTCTTGTTTTCTTCTTCAGGGATAATGGCATGCGAAGGAATCATCAATGCTTTTGGATTATCGCCTAGTCGAAGATTAACGTTGGCAAACGCTCCCGGGATAAGTTCTTTGGATACGGATGTCAGCATTGCTCTAACTTTTAAGTTGCGTGTTGAATTATCGATACCCTGTTCTGTGGCAATGACTGTCGCTTTAAATTTCTTATCGCTGTCAGCCAAAGTGAAATTCACTTTCATTCCGATAGAGATGATCGATCCATATTTTTCGGGTACATAGAAATCAAGTTTTATCTTTTGATTCGTGCGGATAGTCGCCAACAACGTCGAAGCGCTCACAACCGCTCCAACACTTATATTGCGGAGTCCTATCGTTCCGTCAAAAGGCGCTCTCACTTCCGTTTTACGTATCAGCGCTTTTTCTTCAGCAATATTGGCCTTGATTGTATTAACTTGCAAAAGAGTCTGCTCATATTCGTTCTGACTAATTCCATTCACTTTCAGCAATTGCTTCTGGCGTTCCAAAATACGTTGTTGTATATCGAGTTGCGATTCCATCTTCATCATCGAAGCCTGGAGATCGGCATCATAAAGCTTCACCAGCAAAGTGCCTTCTCTAACAAATTTCCCTTCAGGCAAATTCACCATGGTGATTCGCCCTGCCACTTCATTTTTCAGTTCCACTTCATTGAAAGCAGCCAAAGCACCTGTCACCGTTATTTCCGACGACAAATAAGAAGGCGACACGACAAACGCATCCACTTTCTTCTGCACTTTCTCTTTTCCTTCATGCTTCTTATCACTTGTTTTTGTAAAAGCCACTTTAATAAAAAAAGCCGTTAAAAGTATAAGGGCAATAGCAATAATAATATTCACCTTTTTCATGGACAATAATCTCTCTTCCTTTTAGGACATATACAATCTGAAAATTAGACGGCGAAAGATGCGGAAAGTTTAATTTAACGGCAAGCTATTTCTTTTTATTAACAATCGTGGAGAGACGGAATAACAACATTCTTCCTCAATTACCCTCAAATAAAAAATGCAAGCACCTTGTTATCGATACTTGCATTTTCAGTGGTGCCACCGGGAGTTGAACCAGGGACACAAGGATTTTCAGTCCTTTGCTCTACCAGCTGAGCTATGGCACCTTTTGCATTTTGCGACTGCAAAGATACACACTTTTTTTTATTTGCAAAGGAAGTTCATAAAATTTCTATTTAAAACCTCGTGCAAAACGTCAAAACTCTACAAACTTCAATCCCATACCGATCAAACTAGCCGATTCACACTTCCCTTCCAGCAATCTGACAGTCAGTCTGTGTTTGCCCGCTTTTTCGAATTTCATCCATCCGATAGGGAATGATGTATATATGGTCGAAGCGCCCTGTTGGTTCTGAATTTTAAAACCTTCATCATTCTCGACACTCCAAACCAATCGTGGTTCACCTTTATAACGCAAATCAATCTGATACATTCCCGGATCTTTGATCTCAATATTCCACGAAACCGTTGTCGCTTTATTCCATTCATCAACAGAGAATGCCGTTTTCCATTCACCAAACTTTTCCATCCAGTTGCGTTTGCCTGACTTGGCATTTGAAACATCGGCGAACTTTGCCGAAACAGTCAATCCCCTTTCAGGATCCACTGCTGGAGTTGTTTCAACACCATATGAAGAGGATTCATCAGGCGTTAATTCAATTACTGAAGCAAAATGTTCGGGCGCTGCCATCGGCACATCTATCTCAAGCCATTTTCCTTTCTGTATATACTCCAATGCTTTTTTCTTTCCATTCGCTAGGAAAAGTTGAAGGCTTCTCACCTTTCCGCTCCAACCAGGTAAATACAGTTTTCCGTTTGTTGGCCACTCATAGACGGTCAGGAAAAGTTTTCCTTTGTTTGTTGTTACATCTCCCCAAGGCAGCGCATGTTTCCAAGGCGAAGCACCTGCTCCATACACTACTTGAGGATATTTGGCAAACCAACATCCAGCACTTCTCAAAGCCATTTGCGCATCTTCTGGAATTACGCCCTGTCCATCAGGACCCACGTTCAGCATATATGTTCCGCCACGAGCCACCGTTGATACCAAATTCATCACGATCTGCTTAGGAGTTTTCCAGTTCTGATCGTACCAGGCATAGCCCCAAGAATCATTGGTCACATCGACGCTCTCCCATAATCCTTCAACATTCTCCAACGGAATCTCCATATCGCCCAGCGTCTGATAATCGCCCATATCGTAGCCTACACGTCCCGAAACAAGAGCATTCGGTTGATTATGATGCACGACTTCTACCAGTTTCTCGGCATATTTTTTCGGCATATCACCCGGTGTATCAAACCATATCAGTTCAATATCACCATAGTTACGAGTAATCTCCTCAACCTGCGGAAGACATTTTTCATTAAAATAATCATCGAATGTCTTCTTATTTCCATTGGCATCAATTTTAGGTCCGCCTGTTCCACCCGGATAAGTCCAGTCTTGATTATGCGAATAATAGAATCCGAAACCCAATCCAAGTTCTTTACATGCTGCTGAGAGTTCTTTCATCGGGTCGCGAGCAAAAGGCGTCTGTTTCACGATATTAAAATTGCATGCTTTCGAGTCAAACATGGCGAATCCGTCATGATGTTTGCTAGTGATGATAATATATTTCATTCCTGCATCTTTTGCCAGCCGTGCTATTGCATGCGCATCGAACTTCGTCGGATTGAAATCTTTCGCTAATGCTTTATATTGTTCTATGGGTATTCCTGCCATATTTTCATTCATCATCCATTCGCCTATACCATAATAAGTTTTGTCATTCCATTTGTTTCCTAGTGACGAATAGACACCCCAATGTATAAACATCGCATAGTTACCCCAATCGAAAAGCCTGTGTTGTCGGCTCTCCTGCGACATTATTTTTACTGTCTCGTTATTCCCCCACATCTTATCCATTTCCTGAGCATTCACCAAAGATATTTGAGCCAAGAGTCCCCCGCCAATCAGTCCGACAAACAACCCTTTCCATTTTTTCATACTGCTATCACTATATAATTTCTTATTCATTATAAAGACCGAATTTTTCTTTGACAACGAGCGAAGACTTTGTATCGTCGAGAACAAATACGTTGTAGCTTCCGTTCTTGTACACTCTAATGACGATATGTCCGCTTTTACATTTCAAGTTACGGGCAAACCATGGACCGATAGCTACACTCGTTTCGTTGTTATAAAGATTCATGAAAATATCTCTCTTGCGTGTTCCAATATTTGAAGAAGTAAGTCGCGCTCCTACTTCTGCTCCAGGATGATCGGTACTCCATGATTGTGCGACCACAACCTTCGGATCAAGTTTCTCGAGAATGTTGCGGTTCGTTGCGTCACGGTTGCTATGATGATCGAGCGACATCGCTTCAACTTTGCCTACAACTTCAGCCATAGGAGATTCCATATCACTCCACTGAGGCCGATCTTGATCAACAAGTCCAGGATTATCACCACCTGAAAAATATCTGAACCGTCCGTATCCGATTACGATGGCTGTAGACATCATGTTCTCATTGAACTTCCCGTCTTTACCAAGAGCCTGCTCTTTCGTGAAAAGTGTTCTTGTCTTGCCTTCTGTCCCGGTCCATAGCACATTGCCTGCCTTAATGTTACGAATCTCAAACTCTGGAAAAGACTTCGAATCGTATCTCATCACGAACTGTTTTTTAGAGCCCACATTGAAACGTTCCGCCTTCATCCCATTCTCTTTCGTCTGAAATCCAAGAAATGACATCAAATTTGCAAACGCCTCTTTTTCTACACCTCCAGCTCCATTAGTTATTTCTGCGAGTATACTAGGAAAGTTATAGTCAGGATAATCCCTGTCAACATACGTTTTGATAGGAATGATATCGCCCACTTCAGTAAGGCCGGTCAACAAATAAGGCCCCTTCGCCGAGGGTTCAGAAGTCTTCGTGACACTTCCGTAATGGTCCGAATGGAAATGTGTAAGGAGAAAATAATCTATTCTCGCATTTTTTTTCCCCATCAGGTTCATTACATAGTTTGCAATAGCGTTGCCTGCAGTGTAACTACTGTTGGGAAAGACTTTCGGAGCGAACATCGGCGCATAATTCTCGTCGAACGCCTCACTGTTGAAATCGCCTGCATCAATCATAAGCGTCGTTCCGTCAGGCATAACGACAAACGTACAGTTTCCTCTCCCTGTGTTGATATGATGAATATCAAGGAAGCCTTTTTCCCACTTGGGCAACTCAATCTGCACCTGCGCTTCGACAAAAGCACAGAAAGAAACAAATACAAGTATTGAGATCAGAATTCTTTTCATAAACAACAATTTAACATTTTTCAAAGATATACAATTAAAGGCTAAATTCCAACTAATACTCATTTAAAATTAAAGCGCTCTATTTTTTACAAATAGAGCGCTCCAAACATTTTATCGGCCGTCATTTATTACTTAACAAACTTTGCTTTTGCCAAGTAGGCAGCACTTTCTTGCGCAGCCTTAAACATTTCTTCAGAAATTTGCTCTTGAGTATATTTGCTACCATCGGCATTTGTCTTCTCTCTCAAAGCCTTAGGCGTCTCAATTTCAACAACGTAGTCTTTCATTCCATTTTTATAGTACTGATTAAAGATGCCTTCAAAGTTGATTGTTCCGCTCTCACCAATCACAAAATCATCTTTAATATGAAGCATCTGTATGCGGTTCGGATATTTTTTCAGATACTCAATAGGATTCTTTCCACCTTTAGTACACCAGTAAACATCCAATTCGAAGAAAACATTTTTCGAATCAGTATTTTCAACAAGATATTCCCACATCACCTTATCGCTGTCTTTCAGTTTTTGGAATTCTCCTGAGTGGTTATGATAACCAAGTTTTAAACCATATTCTGCAGCAATTTTACCCACGCGATTGAAATATTCGCACATCTGTTTCATATCATTCACGGTGTAATCCACTTTGTAACTAGGGATAACGAAATATTTTCCACCACAAGCCTTCTGAATCTCAAACAGTTGGCGCCATCTCTGCATAACCTCAGTTTCCTTGGCAGGATCTTCCTGAATGCTTGAGTGTGTAGAAATTATTTTTATACCTTTCTTATCGCAGAGCGATTTGAATTCAGAAGCCGGAAGACCGAACACTTTCGGATCGCCGCCCCATTGTACAAGTTCAAAAGCATTGTAGCCCATTCCTGCAAGTCTATCAATAGAGGCTTTAGGATTTTCTCTCACTGCATTCATCACTGAGTAGAGCTGTATACCAATAGTTTTTTTCTTTGCCGAAACCGTTTCAGGAACAGCAAACATGGCAATTGCAGCAGTTGCGCAAAATAGAACTGCTAACGATTTAGGGAATAGTTTGAATAACTGTTTCATAAATTTGTTTTAAGTTGAAATTAAATTTGATGTTGCAAATATATAAAATTAGCGGTGACTGCAAGGAATAAAGAAATCTTTTTGTGAAAGGTGGCATCTTTCAGCCATCCGTTTGCAATAATCAAGACGTCCGACGAACTGATTACGAGCATCCGAACCAAAAGTAAACTTTAATCCTGCACGCTTAGCCATCAGTATAAATTCTTCATGAGGGACTTGCATGACATCGTTTATTTCTATCGCAATATGTTTAGATTCTGCGGCGTCAATAATCTGCTGCAAACGCTTTTTAGTCCACAAAATATGATACTCACGTTCGATACAATTCGGCAAATACAGCGGACAGGCGAGTATATCCAGCGGCTCTTCACCTGAAATAATATCAAAATAATGCTGCATGTTACGTTTCATAAACAGCTCTACATCATCAATATAAGTACTATAATCCCATAATAGGATTGTTTCTCCATACCGATTTCCATCAAGAACAACCTGCGGATCCATCGCAATATAATCCGCTTGAGCAATCAATTCGGGCGACAGATTCTTACTCCAACCCGGACTCATGGGTTGCAGACCGATATAGACAGGATATGGTTTCATCACCTCCAAATAGTTTTTCAATTTTTCATTGCTGTTAATCCCCCAAGGCGCAATATTTTCCATCACTCCGATCTTCATATTCAATTCTTTCTGCTTTGCCACAATATCATCAATAGTCAACTTGCTGGAGCGATGCACATGCAAATCCATCAATTGAAAATTAAAAATCTGAGATGAGTTGTTATCATTTCTGACACTACTCGGACTAATTTCTTTAGCAGCTACTTTACCACACGCAGCACTTGCAATCATCAATCCAGAAAGTTGTAAGAATTTTTTCCTATTCATGATTTTCAAACATTTTCTTACAAAAATAGTTCTCCAATAAAATATTAACTTGCTTTATTTTGAATAATAATTGTCTGATATTTGCGGTAAAGAAAGAATACATAAATAATGGATCAACCAGTATCTATATTATTTCGAAAATAATTGAAGCACATTATGCAAAATCAATCGCCTACGTGAAATCTGTAATTGATACCTAAACTTCGTGCTCGAAATAAATCTGGCTGCAAGACAAATCGTCTATTTTCGTCATCTTGCACCCCAATTCTCACTAAAATCAATCAAAAATAAATTTTTTGCCATAAAATCCTATCAATTATTTTCACAATATCATATTTTACTTATACATTTGTCACCAAAAAAAAGATTATCAACTATAAAAACACGATTCAATATGTTTGGCATCGACGACATTTTAATCATTCTTCCCTACCTTTTAGGGATTGCGTGCGTGATTTATTCAGCTTGGTACGGAATTAGAAACTGGAATAAAGATTAATATCATGAATGAATTTACACTAGGACTAATTGTCATCATTTACCTTCTTTCGTTGGTATTTTTAGGATACGTAGGGTATAAGAAAACTACTTCTACAAGTGATTATTTGGTGGGCGGACGCGATATGAACCCGTTCGTGATGTCGCTCTCCTACGGAGCTACATTTATTTCAGCGTCAGCTATAGTAGGCTTTGGAGGCGTTGCTGCTGCATTCGGAATGGGCATTCAATGGCTCTGTTTCTTAAACATGTTCGTCGGCGTTGTCATCGCATTCATCCTCTTTGGATTGCGCACACGGAAAATTGGTGCTGAACTAGGAGCAGGTACTTTCGCACAGTTTCTAGGAAAATATTATAAGTCACGTGCTGTGCAAGTGTTTGTTGGAGCGATAATTTTCATCACGATGCCGCTTTATGCAGCGGTTGTAATGAAAGGTGGAGCAGTGTTTATGGAGGAAGTTTTCCACATCGATTATAATATGGCGTTGCTGATATTCACGTTGGTTATTGCCGCGTATGTCGTGGCGGGTGGTATTAAGGGCGTGATGTACACCGATGCTTTGCAAGCCGTGATTATGTTTATCTGTATGCTCGTGCTGCTGTTCTCTATTTATCGTATTTTGGGGATGAACTTCACTGAGGCCAATCAAGCGCTGACCGATTTGGCGCCGCAAGTTCCCGAGAAGTTTAAAGCCTTGGGACATCAAGGATGGACAGCTATGCCTGTAACCGGCTCGCCGCAGTGGTACACGCTTGTCACTTCACTGATTCTGGGTGTCGGCATCGGTTGTTTGGCTCAGCCTCAGCTGGTTGTAAGATTCATGACGGTCAAGAGCGGACGCGAACTTAAGCGTGGCGTTTTCATCGGCTGTCTGTTTATCTTCATAACCGTAGGAACTATTTATCACACAGGAGCTCTAAGTAATCTTTATTTTATGAAGACAAGCGGTAAAGTAGCAACAGACCTGATTCAAGATATCGACAAAATCATTCCTTACTTCATTGATAATGCCATGCCGGGATGGTTCTCAGCGCTGTTTATGCTCTGCATCCTTTCGGCAAGCATGAGTACGCTCAGTTCGCAGTTCCACACGATGGGATCGGCGCTGGGACAAGATGTGTATGGCGTTTATAAAAAGCGTCCAGACCTGAACCACAAGCTGATCATCCGCATGGGTGTACTGGTTGCGATTCTGTTCAGTTACATCATCTGCTACATGTTGCCAGACAGTATCATTGCGCGTGCCACTTCTATCTTCATGGGACTTTGCGCCATCGTTTTCCTTCCCGCCTACTTCTGTGCACTTTATTGGAGGGGAGCTACTTCTAAAGGCGTAATGTGGAGCATGTGGCTCGGAACGTTCGCGACATTGTTCTGCATGGCTTTCATACATGCTAAGGAAGCGGAAGCTTTTGGTGTCTGCAAAGCATTGTTTGGCACTAGCGTACTATTTGACAACGACATAAAGCTTGTTGATCCGATTCTGTTTGCGCTGCCTATTTCGGCCATCACCATCGTCATTGCCAGTATTCTGACTCGCAAAAAAGAATTGCCTGCTACTGAATCCGCTGAAGCCTAACAAAAGCGCAAAAATCAAAGCATCTTTATAAGGCATGGAGCATTGTGAATCACTTTGCGACTGCCTTCGATATGGGCATTCGAAGCAAATTTTTTCCTGTAATCTTTTGGCGAGAGGCCAACATATTGCTTGAAATATTTGCCAAAAAATGATTGTGTTGGGAAATTCAAATGCAGGGCAATCTCCTTGATGCTTGAGGTAGAATATTGCAACATTTGTTTTGCATCTGTGATGACAGATTCGATAATCCATTGCAGAGCAGGTTTGCTGGTCTTGTTTTTAATGACAGACGTGAAATAGCTCGGCGTCATACATTGTTGCGAAGCATAAAATGCCACGTCGCGCTCAATTCTATAATTATGATAGAGAGAGATAAGAAAATTCTGAACAATTGTATCGTTGCGATCTTGATTAGTAGTTGCTAAGATAGGATAGTTGGAAAGAAAAACATCCAAAGTCTCGAACAGCAGTGTTGTTCCCATCGAAATGATCAGTTCGCGCATCAAAATTTTGCGTTGCATCTCGATCGTCGATTTGTTTTCCAACTCAATCCTAGAAATTAGCTGTAACATCAGCGATTGAATTGATTCAAACTGTTTGTCGTTAAGCGAAAGATAAGGATTGTTTCTGAAAAGCAATTGCTCGCGAATACTCAACACCCGATTAAGTGGTGGGAGAACAAAATCATAATCCACACGAATCGCAATGCCACGAAAATCACTGCTTTTATGAAGAATATGAACGAAGAAAGTAGGTGTGTAGAAAAAAATATTGCCTTTCGTTATTGCATAAGTTCGCGTGTCAATATTCGCTTCGATGGAGCCTTCGGTGCATAAAAACACACCAATCATGTCTCCGGTCGAAATCAATCCTCCATCTTCAATCAGAAATGGCGAATCACTATCAAGCTTTACACATTCGAAAGGCAGTTGTATCTGTTCGTTCATCATTCAATAATTTACACAAATATAGTTTAAACAATAAGATAAAGAACAATTCAGCTCAAAAAAATAGCCAAATTCTAAAGAATCGAACAATTTATAGGCAATATTAGCCTTTTTACATCTACTTAGCCACCTTACTTTTGCAGCGAATAAGAATCATACAATATGAAAGGGGAAAAAGTAACATTATTCATACTTTGCGCGATAGGGCTCATGAGTTGTTCATCGAAGCAAAATACGACGGAAGAAGCAATCATTCAAGTAAAAACAATGACAGTGCAGTCGTCGGCAGAAGCAGGCACACATACCTATGTTGGGACGGTCGAAGAATCGTACGGCTCACAATTGAGTTTCTCGCAAATGGGAACTGTCGCCGAAGTGCTTGTCGATGAAGGACAGGCTGTTCGCCAAGGACAGGCTTTGGCAACATTAGACAAAACTACGGTGCAAAACACCTACAATATTGCCAAATCAACTCTCGATCAGGCGCGCGATGCTTACAACAGACTGAACACGCTTTACAAGAAAGGAAGTTTGCCAGAAATCAAATTCATTGAAATACAGACACAGTTAGCACAGGCGGAAGCAAGTGAGAAAATTGCCCGCAAGAGCATAAGTGACTGTGCGTTACATGCACCATTCGCAGGTTTTATTTCGCAGCGTATGGTCGATATTGGCAACAATGTTGTTCCTGGAATGGGCTGTTTCAAATTGGTCAAGATCGACCGTGTAAAGGTGAAACTCTCCATTCCTGAGAAAGAAATTGCATCCATACAAAAAGGACAGGAAATTGCGTTCACTGTTGCAGCACTTGGCGGACGCAGCTTCGCAGGGAAAGTGACGGAGAAAGGCGTTCAGGCGAATCCGCTCAGTCACACCTACGATGTCAAACTCGAACTTGCCAACGCTGATCATGCTCTACTTCCGGGAATGGTATGCAGTGCAAGCATTAAAAATCAAAGTACATCCTCTTCAATCATCCTTCCTCATGAATCTATCATGTTAGATGGAAGCAATACGTTTGTATGGATTGCCTCCGGCAATACTGCAAAGAAATGTGTGGTGACAACGGGCGAAGTGAGCGACCAAGGCGTGACGATTACAAGTGGACTTCAGGAAGGCACACAAGTGATTGTCGGCGGGCAGAATAAAGTGAGCGAAGGCACTAAAATAAAAGTATCATGAGCAATAGTCACAAGTTAGATATCATCGAGACAGTGATGCATTACAAGAGCATCATGTTGCTCGTGCTTTCAGTGGGGATTATTTACGGCATATATTCGCTAATTAATATGCCGAAAAATGAGTTCCCATCTTATACGATCCGTCAAGGCGTGATCGTTGGCGTTTACCCAGGAGCATCTTCCAATGAAGTTGAAAATCAACTCACACAACCACTTGAAAAGTTTCTGTGGAGTTTCAAGGAAATAAAAAAGCATAAAACCTACTCGCAAACGAAAGACGGGGTTTGCTACGTATTCGTGGAACTCAACGATAATGTAAAAGATAAGGACGAGTTTTGGAGTAAATTTAAAATCCGTCTGCAACAGTTCAAAAGCGAACTGCCTTCGGGTGTGATGGCACTGATTGCCAACGACGATTTCGGCGACACTTCAGCAATGCTGATAACGCTGGAAAGTCAAGACAAGACGTATCGTGAACTGCACGATTATATGACAACGTTGGAAGATCATCTCCGAACACTTCCCGACATTGCCAACTTGCGCGTCTATGGTGAACAACAAGAACAGATTGGCGTGTATATCGATCGCGACCGACTTTCGGACTACGGACTGAACGCCGCTACACTGCTTGGAAGCCTTTCGGCACAAGGACTGACAGTGCTCAGTGGTTCCGTCGACGATCAGCAAACGGTTCGTCCGATTCATCTACGCTCGGCACTCAGTACTGAAAATGATGTAGCTCAGCAGATAGTCTTTTCTGACCCCAAAGGCAATGTGATCCGCCTTCGCGATATTGCAACAATCAAACGCGAATATCCCGAGTCTGATTCGTATGTAAAAAACAATGGAAAGAAATGTATCGTGCTCTCAGTTGAGATGAACGAAGGCAACAACATCGTGAAGTTCGGAAAGAATGTCAAAGCCATCATCGGCGACTTCGAAAAAACACTGCCTAAAGATGTAAGTATCTACACAATAACTGATCAGAGCAAGGTGGTCAACAGCTCCATCATCGAATTTTTGGAAGAGTTGCTCATCGCTATCTGTTCGGTCATCCTGGTTATCATGCTCTTGCTGCCGATGCGTGTGGCAAGTGTTGCGGCCAGCACAATTCCAATCACAATCTTTATTGCGCTGGGCATCTTCTATGCGTGTGGTATTGAACTGAATACGGTTACTTTGGCGGCACTCATCGTCACGCTGGGAATGATTGTGGACAATTCCATCGTCATCATCGACTGTTATATTGAGAAAATTGATCAAGGAATGAGTCGCTGGCATGCAGCTTCATATGCGGCGAAAGAGTTTTTCTCTTCAATCTTCAGTGCGACACTGGCTATTTCCATCACCTTCTTTCCATTACTTATCACAATGAAAGGAATGATGTACGATTTCGTCAAATGGTTCCCTTATGGCGTTTCCATCGTGCTCGGTGCTTCATTGTTGATTGCGGTCTTTGTGGTTCCGCTGCTGCAGTTCTCATTCATCAAGAAAGGACTGAAAAAAGATCCGTCGAAGAAAAGCCGCCGCACATTCCTCGAAATCATGCAGGAATATTATAACCGGCTTATTGAGACCTGCTTCGCGCATCCATTCATTACACTGGGCATTGGCGTACTCTCGATTATTGTTGGAGGAACGTTGTATTCGATGATGCCACAAAAGATGATGCCGCGCGCTGAACGTTATCAGTTTGCTGTCGAAATTTATATGCCAACAGGAACGGCTATCGAACAGACTGCTCAAGTGGCCGACAGTCTCAGAGACATGATGAAACAGGATCCACGTGTGCTCAACATCACGACTTTCTATGGAAGCAGTTCGCCGCGATTCCAAACAGCTTATGCACCACAAATCGGAGGAACAAACTTTGCCCAGTTCATAGTCAACACCAAGAGCGACAAGGAAACAGTGGCTTTACTCGACAAGTACACACCGATGTACACCAACTATTTCAGCAATGCCATGGTCCGCTTTAAACAGCTTGATTATTCGGATGCTACAGCTCCGA
This sequence comes from Tannerellaceae bacterium, assembly GCA_036734445.1. GTDB lineage: Bacteria > Bacteroidota > Bacteroidia > Bacteroidales > Tannerellaceae > Parabacteroides. The sequence continues at coordinate 61,845 of DAIMYP010000005.1, read as the reverse complement.
TAGAGATTCGCTACAGTGGCGATGACCTACAAAAACTGCATGCAGTTGTCGACTCGGCAATGGCTATTCTACATCATGACCCGAATCTACTCCTCGTACGAAGCAATTTTGAAGGAACAACAAACGGAATGAAAATTACGCTCGATAATGATGAATCAACGCGTTTGGGAATCAATAAAGCCATGCTCTCGATGAATTTAGCAACCCGTTTCGGAACGGGAATTCCGCTTTCGACGGTCTGGGAAGGCGATTATCCTGTTCAAGTGATGCTCAAAGACAACCATTTTGGGCTGCAACATCCTGATGATGTGGGCAATGCCACTGTCAGCGGAATGATTCCGTCAGTCAATGTGCCGCTTCGTCAAATTGCTAAAGTGCAACCCGACTGGAGCGAAGGACAGATCGTTCGACGCAATGGTGTTCGCACAATATCTGTTCTAGCGGATGTCAGACGTGGTTTGAATCTGAATAATGTGACCAGCAAAGTGCTTAATGAGGTGTCGACAATTCATATGCCTGAAGGTGTCACAATGAAAGCCGGTGGACAAAAGGCTAGCGATGAAGAATATGGACCGCAGATCTACGACGGACTGGTGATTTCTATCTTTGTTATCTTTGTGATTCTGCTGTTCCATTTGAAAGATATCCGTTTATCACTGCTGATCATGTTTTCGCTGCTGTTCTCACTGTTGGGCGCTGCTTTAGGCGTTTTCATCATGCGACAGGAAGTGGGCATGACAGGAACATTAGGCATCATCTCGCTTATGGGCATCATTGTGCGTAACGGAATCATCATGGTTGATTATGCTGAAGAACTACGCACTAAATATCATCTGAGTGCTAAACATGCTGCTCTCCATGCAGCACAACGAAGAATGCGACCCATATTCCTAACCAGCGCTGCTGCTTCCATGGGTGTCGTTCCGATGGTGATTCAAAATTCGCCGATGTGGGGACCGATGGGCGTCGTTGTCTGCTTCGGAACAATCGTCTCAATGCTCTTTATCATCACTATGATTCCTATCGGATACTGGATGATTTTCCGTATTGAGGACAAAAAACGCAAACTGAAAAATGAAGGTGTCCGCGCAGCTTCAATGCTCGCAATGCTTCATTCATCAATGGGTAGTAAATAAATTTGGCAATAGATATGAACAGATTATATATATTGATTCTTTGTGCCGGATTCATTGTTAATCCGGTTATGCAGGCGCAAAAAGTTTATACGCTTGCCGAATGCCGACAGATGGCGCTTGATAACAATATCAAAGTCAAAAACGGAAGGCTGGCCATCGAACAGGCTAAGGAACAAGAGAAGGAGGCTTTTTCAAAATATTTCCCTACTGTCTCGGCTTCAGGTACTTATTTCCGTTCCAATAATTTGATAACACAAAATATCAATCTGACGCAAGACGATCAGCAACAGCTTGCCGGCATCATCTCCAAACTCGGACTCGATCCTTCGGCACTCGCTTCATTGCCTACTTCTTTTACTCTCGAAGCTATCAATCATGGAACGATGGTGAATCTGATGGCGATGCAGCCAGTGTTTGCCGGCGGACAAATCGTTAATGGAAACAAACTGGCCAGATTGCAGACAGATGTCAGAAAACTTCAACTTGAACAGTCGAAAGATGATATTCTCAACACAACAGAATCATATTACAATCAGTTGCTGTCGCTTTACGAAAAGCAGCATACGCTCGATGCCGTCGATAAACAGTTGCAGCGTATTCATCAAGATGCAGAGAATGCTTTCAAAGCAGGAATAAGCAACAAGAATGATGTGCTGAGCGTCGAACTGAAACAGAATGAAATCGCTGCCAACAGACTCAAACTGGATAATGGCGTCAAACTGTGTAAAATGGTTCTTGCGCAGTATATCGGCGTTTTCGGACAAGATATCAGCATTGACACAACGCTTACCAGTCATCTGCCGGAACCCTCTGTCTATCTGGTTAATCACGCTGCCTCACTAGATAATCGGACGGAAGCGAAACTGCTCGACAAGAATGTTGAGGCAAGTGTTTTGCAGAAAAAACTCAAACAAGGAGCGTTGATGCCTACTGTTGCTGTTGGTGCTGCAACAGTGTATCAAGACTTGTCGAACACAGGTCACATGAAAGTTTTTGGTCTTGCTACAGTCAACATTCCCATCAGTGACTGGTGGGGAAGTAGTCACAGCGTGCGTCATCAAAAGATTGCCGAACAAATCGCCCGACAGGATCGTGAAGACAATCGGCAGATGCTTCTCATCCAGATGCAAAGTGCATTCAACGATCTTGATAATGCCTATAAACAGATTCTTCTTGCTAAAAAGAGTTTGGAGCAGTCCGCCGAGAATCTTCGTCTCAATGAAGACTACTATCAAGCAGGCACTTCGACCATGAGCGATTTATTGAATGCACAATCACAAAGTCAGCAGGCACACGATCAGTATACCGATGCTGTTACGCAGTATCTGAACAGCAGAACGAGTTATTTCATTGCCACAGGCAGAAGCGTCAGCGATTAAAATATGGCTGACACTTCTTCTGCAGAAAACTATTGGAATTATGATGCCAATGAAAATAATAACTCGTGTGAGACATGAAAAAATCAGCCGCAATGGAAATATTTGGCCAACAGTTCTTCTTCGTCTTGTGAGTTGCGAATCAATGAATTGCGCAGTTCTCCGTCGTCGAAACTTTCGAGCTTGCTGATAATGCCATTAATCATTGCAGAACTAAACACACCATACTGCTCAAAGATGGCACGCTGACGTTTCAAGCATTGTGCCGAAGCCACGCAGCTGTCGGGAAGTTCGCCAAGTGAAGCCAAACGCGCTTTGTTTGCCTCTTGATGAATATCCACGTCGACATAAGTTTTCTCGGCAACATTCAGTGCATTCTCCATTTCGAAACCATGACGGCAGGCAACAGCCAATCCGGCAAGAAGTTGATAAATATCGGCAGATCCATCCGGCGAACGCATCTCGACCGTCTGTTTTTGTGTTGTATCAAAATGCGCAGCGCCTTCCAAAGGATTCGCTTGCATACACATCTCTTTCTTTGCAGTCCATCCCAGCGGAACACGCACAAGAACAGAGCGATTTCTGTCGCCCCAACAAATATTCGTAGGCGCCTCCTGATGAGGGACCAAGCGGAAATATGAAATCGGATTTTTGTTGCCAAAAGCAGTGATCGATGGAGCAAGATCCATCATTCCGGCAATAGCTTTGCGGGCTGTTTCCGAAAGAACACCGTCATGAAGCATCTGGTTTTTGCCATCCTTCATGATACGCATGTGGATGTGAAGTCCGGAACCTGCTTTCCCGGCAACAAGTTTAGGAGCAAACGTGATATTATAGCCGTATTCATACGCGAGATTACGAATCACCCATTTGGCAATCATCAGATGCTCGGCTGCTTTCTCAACAGGTACAGGAAGAAATTCTATCTCATTCTGTTCGTAGTTCTTGCCGTTCATCGTGAAATTGCCCACTTCCGAATGACCATATTTTATTTGTCCGCCTGCCTGAGCAATATATTGCATGCATTGCGTACGGAACTGATTGTATTTTCCATAAGGTCCTGATTCATGATAACCGTGCTGATCAGTAGCCGGAAACAGATCTTCGGCATCGGAGATAACATAATATTCAAGTTCTCCCATGGCTTCGAACGTCATTCCTGTTGTCTTAGTGAAAGCTTCGCTAGCCTTATGCAAAGTATGTTCTGGAGCGCTTTCCAATGGATTTCCATCTTTATCAAAGAAAGAACAGAGCATCGTCAGTGTAGGCAGTTCGGCAAACGGATCAACGAAGGCCGTACGATAACGCGGAATCACATACAAATCGCTGCTGCTTGCCCCGATGAACGAGAACAGACTCGAACCGTCGACGCGTTCGCCGCAAGTGAGTATCGCATCCAAATAGGCTTCGTCGGTGATGACAAAATTAAGAGTTTTCAAGCGCCCGTCGCCTGCAGGATACATGAAATTGACCATCTTGATTTCCTTTGCTTTGATGAAGGAGATAATATCAGCCTTTGTAAATGATTCGGAAGGCTTTTGTAAATAAGCCACTACAGTGTTGGCATTCATTGCAAATTCGTTTTCCATGTCTTTTTTGTTGATTTAAATCGTGTTTTAATGTCTTTTCAAAAGCCCAAAGATAAAGGAAGATTTTCCAAATAACAAACTTTTTGTGATTAAAATTCCTGTTTTTGCTTATTTGTGTAAGCTATTATATTTAATAATTGCAATACACTAGCCTATTTTTATTTCATTTTGATATGCATTAGCAAACTTTACACTCACAAATAGCTGTTTTTTAAATTTAGAAAATACAAAACTTAATAGTCTAAAGCATAGCGCTTTTGAAAAAATAATATATTTTTGTATGTAAAGATTTTTAGTAAAAGCCATTAAATTATTAGATTATGAAACGAATTTATTTGCTCTTCATCAGTCTGGCAGCTTTGTCAGCAATTTCTTTTGCTCAAGATAAGCAGAAGCGATTTTTTTTTAATGAATTCCAACCATCCACAGTGTATTACAAAGATGGACGAACATTCACTGTCGATGCTAATTATGACCTGATCAGTGGTTCGTTCGTTTTTATTGACAACAATGACAATAATCAATTGAAAATGTTTGGTGAACAGGATAAGATTGGTTGTTTGAAAACAGACTCACGGACATTTTACGTCACGCGTTTCGGTCCGACAGAAATAATTCAGACCAATCCTGATTTTCTCATTTTCTATAACCCGCGTATTTTTGAAGGGAAAAAAGATGCTGGTTATGGCACAACATCCAGTGCCGGTGCCATCCGTACCTATGGAAGTATTGCCGATTTCGGCACTGGAGGGACGTCAGTCCATTCGCTTAATACCAATCAGGATTGGATTGGAACTATCGATCACGTCTATAAGATTCATATTGATGGGAAAGAAAAGCGTTTCGAAACACAGAAACAGTTTATGAAACTCTTTCCGAAGCAGAAAGACGAGATTCTGAAATATATCACCGAAAAAAATATCAACTTCAATACAAGTTCACAGGTTCTCGACTTGTACAACCATATTTATCAACTGACAAATCACAATTGAAACTGTAGTAATTTATTTGACTTTCAAAGGAATCCCACTGACCATCAAGAATACCTCATTGGCTTTCGAGGCAATGTATTGATTCACCCAACCTTGAAGATCAGTGAACTTGCGTTGAATCTCGTCAGGTGAAACGCCTCCCATGCCTATCTCATTGGTTACAAAGATGAGATAAGCTTCTTCTGCACACAGCTTGTCGAATTCCTCTTTGATCTCCTTCAATGAAAGATCAATGTCACTCTTGTTATCGAAGAAAAAGTTAGTGGTCCACAGCGTAACGCAATCGATTACAACTACACGTCCTGTCAAATCATGACGACTCAAATATTTTTCCTCTTCAATATTTGTCCATTGCGGTCCGCGATCCGCCTGATGCCGAAGCACACGCTGGCGGAATTCTTCGTCCCAAACGCGCGAAGTGGCAAGATACACCGGATTTGGAGCGAGCGACAGAGCCAATGTCTGCGCATAACGGCTTTTGCCTGAACGTTCGCCTCCGGTGATGAGTGTGATATATTTCGTTGGCATCACCGATCTCCTCTCGTTCTGTTATTGCGGCCAGAAGATCTTTGCGGGCGACTCTGTGGACGGCCTTCGGAACGTTGTCCACCAAAAGTGCGATTTCTCTGTGGGCGTTCATCTGCACTATTATTGAAAGAGCTTCTTTCAGAACGTCCCTCAAAAGAACGTTGCGGGCGACTGCTTCTTGTTCGACGAGGCTCAGCAGTCTCTTCATTATCAGTATTCTCATGAGCACGAGCACGAGCGCGAGCGGCAGCATATTTATTATATTTGCCATATTTGCCAGGACGCAGACCGCCTTTCTTTTCCGGTCTAGTTCCCGACGTCCTACCCTCGCCGGCAGCACTTTCTTTCTTCACATCATTGCGTACTTTAGGCAGTTTTGCAGCTTCGGCATCTCTGAGTGATTTTTTGCTTATAGTCACATTAACATCATCGAGTGTCACCTTGTCGTTTTCGGTCACTTTTTGTCCTACACGTGGAAGATCGTCGTTTACCCGTACGCGTCCCTCTTTAATGTATTCGTCAGCTTCACGGCGCGAGCACAATCCGGCATCGCTGAGCATCTTGTTTAATCTAACTTCCATAACTGTTGTTTTTAATAAATGATCATTGATAAAATACACACGATCAGGCCCATAGCCAATTCGGTGTTGTTGTTGACATTAATAGCGATGGTCATGTCGCCCATTGTGAATGGTCTTTCGTTTGTTCCGATGTAGGGTTTCACGACCGCTTCGCCAAAATAGTTGTGTGTTCCTCCGAAACGGCAGTTTAAAATCGCAGCCAGCGCCGATTCCGGATAACCTGAGTTGGGACTGGCGTGAGCAGGTCCAAATTGCCGTACAAAACCCATTTTCTTCAGATTGCCGCTTACAAGCAACATCAACCACGCCGTTATTCTTGCAGGAATATAGTTGGCCACATCGTCAATTCTCGCAGCAATCTGCCCAAAAGCCAGATAGCGTTCTGTCTTGTATCCAATCATTGAATCGAGTGTGTTCACCATCTTATAAGCCATCATTCCGGGAAGACCCAGCAACGTGAACCAGAACATCGGCGCTATAACGCCATCGCTCAGATTTTCCGCCAGTGTCTCCAATGCAGCGGCACGTATTTCTTGCGGCGACAGATCGGAAGTATCGCGTCCAACGATGCGACTCACTTGACGACGGCCTTCTTCGGTGCTCCTTTCTACAGCTTCGAACACAGCCTTCACTTCCGTGATCAATGTTTTCCCGGCAAGGCAATAAAACACACCTAGAGCAGTGACAGCCATACAGAGATACTCATGAATATCGGAAGCCCAATCCAAAATGATACGACACAATAAATATACGCCGACAATTAATGTAACAGCCATCAGTCCTCCTTTTGCCGCACGCCTGTCGCCGTTGTTGAGTTGTTTTTCGCCATAAGCGATCATCTTTCCGAAAGCGATGACCGGATGCGGCCATCCCGCAGGATCGCCCAATAACCGATCGCCCAGCCATCCGAAGATGAAAGCCAATGTTTTTGCCAAATATGCATTATGCCACCACAACATCCTTTATTCTTTTTGAACAGGCTTCAGAACCACTCCGAGGCTCTTCTTGCCGTCCATCTTAATCACTATTGGTCCATTAAAATGGATATGCCGCAGGAACTTTGTCTCCTCTGTTGCCTCCATGTTATTCAGAAAAGCTTCGTCGAACCATCCGTCATTCTTAAACGGGTTGATAGTGAAGTAGCCTACGCCAAACGAAGTCAGGTTCTGAAAGAAATGCGTGCCTTGACTCGGATCGACGCGGTAGTTTTCCAATCCACATTCAACAATGACGCGCGCATTGCTGATATGCGGCCATTTGACAGGTATTCCAAGCCACGGATCGCTGCTTCCCCAGCGTCCAGGTCCCACAAGTACATAGCCTTTTTCCTGAGCGGTGAAACTGCGGTTCATCTTCTCTATCTCGTAAGCAATCTCCTGCGTGTTCGAAGAATTGAACTCCTTTGTTTTCACATAGATGATATCATTGACATCCGACACGATGCCATGTCCCAGAACACTGGTTGATTGCAACAGCGTATCTTCTTTTTGAATAACTGTCAGATCTTCCTCCATCACCTCTTTGCTGTCTACTATCGGACGCACCTGAAGCAGATAGAATGTAGCTTTGCTTGTGTCCTCCGGATCGATATTCACGGCGAACTCAATCTCGATAGGTCGACCCATTTCTTCCTGCCCGACATGAAGAATCTTGTCGAGCGTATCTGCCAACGGGAACACATCGTGTTGGAGGATATTCACGAACGAGATGATTTTTCTCCCACCCGGATAATAGCCGTCGCGAATGATCTGATCGTAGGGATCGTATGTTGAAACGATATATTTCAACGATCCATCAGCATCGGCATCTTTTACACTAAGACGCAACAGGTTGAACGAATCGTCCACAGAGAATTGTTCTGCCAGATTCTTCAGATCGAGGGCATAAAAGCGGGTCTGCGTTTCGCGCAATGCAAAATCCATCGTGCTCATTTGAAGAATATTATGCGGATAGCGTGGCGAGAACCGTAATGTCTGTCCGCCATCGACAATATATTTTCCCAGTCCGAGGGCGATATTGGCAATTCCATCTTCGGCAGTCTCATTACCAATAGGATAAAAGTTAAGCGAACGTGCAACGCCCGAAATTGTGGGATAAAAATGATCGTTGTATCTGTTGCCCACTACTTCCTGAAGCACGATTGCCATTTTTTCCTGATCGATAATGTTCGAAGTAGCCGTCATATACGCTTTGCTATCGCGATAGAACACTGACGCATAAACGGCTTTTATAGCATCGCTGACCGTGCGCAGCATATCATATTTATCATCGAGCTTTGGCACCATATAGGTCGAATATATTCCCGCAAAAGGCTGATAGTGTGAATCTTCGAGTAGACTCGACGACCGGACGGCGATCGGGCTTTTCACCACGTCGAAGAATGCCATCAAGTCCTCGATAAGTCGCGACGGCAGACTGGCTCTAAGAAAATAGCGCAGGATCGTGTCGTCGTCGGCATCGCTCAAAGCCGTAGGATACAGTTCGTTAGTTTCCATAAACTCGTCGAAGATGTCGGTACAAATCACGACTGTCTTCGGGATATTCACGGCAAAATTATCTTGTTCGAGATCAGGATAGCGTTTCACCATCGCTCCGATGAAAGCCAGACCTCTACCCTTGCCTCCCAGCGATCCTTCACCGATGCGCGCGAAGTTGCTGTATTCGTCAAATCGGTCTCTCTGATATACCGCAACGACTCCCGAGTTCTTCATTCGTCGGTATTGAACGATCACATCAAAAATCAGTTTCCGTGCCTCATCCATATTGGCATAATCGCTCACATCGACCCGCTTGAGCAGTTCTGCCGGCGGAAACATCGCACGCGAATAGAAGAATCGCGAGAAATGGTTGCGACTAAGATGATACACCAGCGAGTCATCAGGAATCTGAAACACCTTTTTCTGCAAGTCTTTCAGGTCCTTAATACGCATGATTTCCTCTTTTGTCTGCGGGTTGACGATGACAAAGTCGCCAAATCCGAACCTTTCCATAATCTTTTTCTTCAGATCCTGCGGATAACTCTTGGAGTTCTTGTCGATGAACGAAGCGCCCAATTCTTTGGCATACACGGCATTGCTTTGCTCTGAAGATTCGAGTACAAAGGGGATGATCAGCCCTGTTTTGCGCACGTACTGTCCGAACTTGTAGCCTGCGTATGAGTCTTTAACATTGTCGTGCATGAAACTCATGTCGGAGATGATTCCCAACATATAGTCGCGATACTGGTCAAAAATGGCCACTGCTTCCTCATACGACCGTGCGAGCATTATTTTTGGACGCCCGCGCATACGCAGTGTCTGTTGATGCGCATTGAGTGCTTCTTTGGCGAACATCTGACTCTGTTCGAGCACGAACTTATATAGATGCGGCAGCGCCGACGAGTAAAATCTGATTGAATCTTCCACGAGCAGAATAATCTGTACGCCAACGCTTTCGGTGTCGTCAGGTGTATTCATCTTATCCTCGATAAGTTTGATGATTGCCATCAGCAGTTCGGAATTTCCAAGCCAACTGAACACATAATCGATTGCGCTCAAGTTCTCGTTTGCAATTCGCTTCGAGACTTCTTTGGAGAATGGCGTGAGCACAACGATCGGGATATTCGGATAATGAATTTTAATTTCTGTAGCTGCAGCGAAGATGTCGCGATTGTCCATATTCGGCATGCAGATGATGAGTTCAAAGTTGCGGTTTTTCAGTTCCGCCAACGCCTCTTCTTCAGTGGTAACCTGTGTAAAACGAGGCGGGTAGCGCAAGCTTAATGCTGTGTACTCGTTGAAAATCTGTTCATCCACGCGCCCATCGTCTTCGAGCATGAAGGAATCATATTTAGTAGCGATAAGCAATACATTATATATACGCTTATTCATCAGATTTGCGAATGAAGTGTCTTTGAACGCTACATTCTTAAAGTCAGGAACTCCGCTCATAATTGATTTATAAAATTCTTTATACCGCGACAATGCTACATTCACTTTGTCTTCGGGCTGTAAAGGTAAGAATTATTGATGTATTTACTTCACAGTGTTATCCGAAAAACATCTCATAAGAGCATTTAAATTGAACAAACATGTTCAATAACATAAAAATATTTGACAAAAAGTAAGTAAAATACTTGTCATGTCCGGTTTAATACCTATATTTGCAACCAAAATGTCACTTAATAAGTAATTATATATACTATGAAGACAGAATTAATTCTATCAGCATTGGAAGCAAAGCATCCTGGAGAAAAGGAATATTTGCAAGCCGTTAAGGAAGTTCTTCTATCAATAGAAGAGGTTTATAATCAGCATCCAGAGTTCGAGAAAGCAAAAATCATTGAACGTCTTGTTGAACCGGAGCGTATTTTCACTTTCCGTGTTCCTTGGGTTGACGACAAAGGCGAGATCCAAATCAATCTGGGTTATCGTGTACAGTTCAACAACGCCATTGGCCCGTACAAAGGTGGCGTACGTTTCCATCCTTCAGTAAATCTTTCCATTTTGAAATTCTTAGGATTCGAGCAGACTTTCAAGAATGCATTGACCACATTGCCTATGGGCGGTGGCAAGGGCGGTTCTGATTTTGCTCCTCGCGGAAAGAGCGATGCTGAAATCATGCGTTTCTGTCAAGCTTTCATTCTAGAGTTGTGGCGCAATCTGGGTCCGGATCGTGACGTTCCGGCAGGTGATATTGGCGTTGGTGGTCGTGAAGTTGGCTACATGTACGGAATGTACAAGAAGCTGGCACGCGAGAACACCGGTACGTTCACCGGCAAAGGCATGGAGTTCGGCGGTTCTATTCTTCGTCCGGAAGCTACAGGTTTTGGTGCACTTTATTTTGTTCATCAGATGTTGCAGACACACGGTATCGATATCAAGGGCAAGACAGTTGCCATTTCAGGTTTCGGAAACGTTGCCTGGGGCGCTGTAACGAAAGCTACTCAGCTGGGTGCCAAGGTTGTTACGATTTCCGGTCCTGATGGTTACATTTATGATCCTGATGGCGTTTCTGGTGACAAGATCGAATATATGCTCGAACTGCGTAGTTCAGGCAATGATGTTGTTGCTCCTTATGCCGAGAAATATCCTAATGCCAAATTCTTTGCCGGTCGCAAGCCTTGGGAACAGAAGGTTGACATTGCTCTTCCTTGTGCTACACAAAACGAGCTTGATGCTGACGATGCACGCAAGCTTATCGAAAACAAGACATTGTGTGTTGCCGAAGTATCCAACATGGGTTGCACAGCAGAGGCCGTTGATTTGTTTATTGCTCACAAACAGCTCTTTGCTCCTGGTAAGGCAGTTAATGCCGGTGGTGTTGCCACATCAGGTTTGGAAATGACTCAGAACGCCATGCATATTTCATGGACAGCTGAAGAAGTTGACGCGAAGTTGCATCAGATCATGAGCGACATTCATCATCAGTGTGTTGAGCACGGCAAAGACGGTGACTATATCAACTACGTCAAAGGTGCCAACATTGCAGGCTTCATGAAAGTTGCAAAAGCTATGATGGCTCAAGGCATCGTATAATTAATAGTGCAATTTATTTATTCTAAGGCACGGGCTACTTTTTTTAAGGTCCGTGCTTTTTATTTTCTTATTTTCCCGGGGTTTTTGTTAATGAAATCCTTCCAACCGTTATATTTCTTGTCGGAGACGGGATTTTTTAGTTGGAAGAAATGGCAGAGTGCAGCCGCCAGTCCATCGGTGGCATCAAGTTGTGGAAGCATTGATTCCTGGGGAATATGCAGATAGCGTTGCAACATTCCGGCAACTTGTTCCTTTGAAGCGTCGCCATTGCCTGTTATTGAAAGCTTTATTTTTAGAGGTGCATATTCGAATATCGGTATATCGCGTTCCAGTGCTGCTGTCATTGCTACACCTTGCGCACGTCCGAGTTTGAGCATACTCTGTACGTTTTTTCCGAAGAATGGTGCTTCGATAGCCATTTCGTCAGGATGATACTGATCGATAAGTCCGGTGACCCGCTCGAAGATTTTTTTCAAACGCAGATAATGGCTATCGTACTTGTTGAGTTGCAATACGCCCATCGCTTCAAGTGATGGTTTATTGTCGACAACGCGCAGCACTCCGTAGCCCATGATAATGGTTCCCGGGTCGATACCCAGGATGATACGTTCGCGTTTGATTTTAACTTCCTCCATAAAATGTAGTCTCTATTTTTCGCAGTCGAGTTCTTCCAAGAGCGTACTGAACCCCATCATTGCATTGCCAAAACGCCTAAGCAGCTGATGATGAAGTTCGTGACCCGTCTCGTCGAACCAAGCGGACAGCGTCTCTTCGTCGGCCACATGAAACTGCAGCGCTACACTGACACCTTCGTTTTCGTCGGTACGCATCACACGACTCAGCATCGGTTTTTGCAACTTTCCGTCGGCCATCGCTTTCGGAATATATTCCTGACGAAGGAATGCCAGACTCTCGTCCCATATTGAACGTTCAATGTGAAATGTCGTGTTGTAAATCATCGCTGTCGTTTTATTTGTTGAGCAAAGATACGCTATTTATGCGATATTCGTCCCAAATAAATGCAAGATTGCTTGTCAGCGTCGCTAACTTTTGCGAATATTGCACTGATTAATAAACACATTTCCATGAAACGAATAGCAATCTGTATTCTGGCCCTTTTTTCGACCTTTGCCTCTTTTGCGCAGCAATGGCCTGTAGCCCAACCCGAAGCGCATCCTTACACCCGCTGGTGGTGGCTTGGCAACGCTGTCGATGAGCAAAATCTCACCTACAATCTTGAACAGTACGCCAAAGCGGGGCTGCGCGGTGTCGAGATCACGCCGATCTACGGAGTGCAGGGCAACGAATCGCGTGACATCCCGTTTCTTTCGTCACGCTGGATGCAGATGCTGCGATATACCGAGAACGAAGGACACCGCCTTCAGATCGAGACAGATATGAACACCGGAACCGGCTGGCCTTTTGGCGGACCGTATGTAAGCACTGCCGACGCAGCTACCAAAGCGCTTTTCCAGGAATACAGCCTTCGCAGTGGCGAGCGACTTGATGCCGTCATCGAACCTGCTGACGTGGAACAGCGTCCTGTAGCCACTCTTTCGCGGCTGATGGCTTATAATGACCGTGGACAAGTGATTAATCTGACATCGAAAGTGCGTGATAAACGTTTGCTGTGGACTGCTCCTCAAGGGCAATGGCGACTCATCGCACTGTTCGACGGGAAATCGTTCGAGCAAGTCAAACGTGCATCGCCCGGAGGCGAGGGATTAGTGCTCGACCATTTCTCCTCTTCCGCCGTAGCGCATTATCTGTCACATTTCGAACAAGCGTTCAAAGCAGATGCTACGCCTTATCCGCACACGTTTTTCAACGATTCATACGAAGTTTACATCGCCGACTGGTCGTCTCAGTTGCTCGACGAGTTCGCCCGTCGTCGCGGCTACCGCCTGGAGGATCATTTTCCGGAGTTCCTTGATACGACGCGCCTTGCCGATGGCACGCGTCCGGAAACGACAGCCCGCATCGTGTCCGACTATCGCGAAACGCTCTCCGACATGCTTCTTCATAACTTCACCCGCCAGTGGACAAGCTGGGCGCACAGTCATGGTGCCATCACGCGCAACCAGGCGCACGGTTCGCCTGGCAATCTTATCGACCTCTATGCCACAGTTGATATTCCTGAGTGCGAAGGCTTCGGGTTGTCGCAGTTCCATATCCGCGGTCTGCGTCAGGACTCACTTACGCGCGTGAACTATTCTGATCTATCGATGATGAAATATGCCTCTTCGGCAGCGCATATCTCAGGCAAGACATACACTTCTGCAGAGACGCTGACCTGGCTTACAGAGCATTTCCGCACGTCGCTCTCACAATGCAAACCTGACGTCGACCTGATGTTCGCCGCCGGTGTCAACCATATTTTTTTCCATGGCACACCTTATTCGCCTCGCGAAGCAGCGTGGCCCGGATGGCTGTTCTACGCTTCCGTCAACATGTCGCCTACGAACAGCATCTGGCGTGATGCTCCGTCATTCTTCGACTATATCACCCGTTGCCAGTCGTTTCTTCAGAGTGGCAAACCTGATAACGATTTTCTGATTTATCTTCCCATCTACGACATCTGGCAGGAACAGCCCGGTCGTTATATTGCGTTCGAAATCAGCAACATGAATGAACGGGCACCGAAATTTATCGATGTCATCAACAAAGTGACGCAGAGCGGATATGATGTCGACTATATCTCGGATGCCTTCATCCTTGGAACCCGTTGCGAAGGCGGTCGCCTCGTCACCAGCGGCGGCACACGCTATAAAGCGCTCATCATTCCTGCGGCACGTCTGATGCCCGAGAAAGTGATGCGTCACCTGATTCAGCTGGCGCGCGAGGGAGCGGATATTGTGTTCCTCGAACATTATCCTACGGATGTTCCCGGATTCGGTCGGTTGACTTCGCGTCGCGCCTTGTTCGGCAAGACGTCTGCAGCTCTTCCGCACGTATCTTTTACGTCTGCCACTGCCACTCCGTTTAATCGCGGGCGCATCATCACCGGCAGCGACTACGCTTCGACGCTGGCGCTCTGCAAGGCAGTGCCCGAAGAAATGAAATCACGCCTTGGACTTCATTGCCTTCGTCGCGCCGATGCCACAGGTCATTTTTATTTCATCTCGTCATTGCATGAAAGCGACCTCAACGGTTGGGTTTCGCTGGGCGTAGCCGACAGTATGGCAGCCATTTACGACCCGATGAGCGGCAAAAGCGGGATGGCCCGCGCCCGTCTTCACGACGGACATCTGCAGGTATTTCTGCAACTAGCTTCGGGACAATCACTGATTGTCAAGACTTACAGCAGTCATCCTTCGGGAAATCTTTCGTCGTGGAACTATTATAGCGAACAGCCTTACAGTTTGTCGCTCGTCCATGGCTGGAACCTGCGTTTCGTCAGCAGCGAACCGGCAATTGACGGCACTTTTGCTATCGACCGTCCGGTGTCGTGGACTACGCTTCCCTTCCCGGATATGCAGCGCAACAGCGGGACGGGGCTCTATTCGCTGACGCTTATTCTTCCGGAAATCCACGCCGATGAATGGATTCTCGATCTCGGCGATGTACGCGAAAGTGCCCGCGTCAGAATCAACGGTCATGAAGCGGGCGTGGCTTGGGCGGCACCGTTCCGTCTGTTTGTAGGCAAATATCTTCATACGGGGAAAAACCTCATCGAAGTGGAAGTGACAAACCTTACTGCGAACCGCATTGCCGACTACGACCGTCGTGGCGTGAACTGGCGTATCTTCAAGGAAATCAACTTTGTAGACTTGAATTACAAGAAGACGACCTACGGTCATTGGGCGCCGCTTCCTTCAGGTCTTAACGGCGAAGTGAAGCTTCTACCTATGGGACGGTTAAGTTTTGAGTAGATAGAAACAGTCGCGTTACCGAGGGGGAAGAATTGCCTCATCGCAGGAAGGAAAACGCTATTGGCGATAATGTCAGAAATTGATGTTTTTGGATGCATGAGAAGCATCTGAAAGCGACGGCATTTCATTCGGATGCGGAAAGTGTTTCATTCGAATGCGAGGTAACTTTCTTTCGAATGAAAGTCTTGTCGCATTCGAATGAATTGATAATTATATTCGAATGAAATATTTTACTTATAATATTGATATACAGTATTTTATCCCTTTAGCTTCAGCTTTTCAGCTGTTTTTGCCCGCTTTTTGCCCCTTACCGGGGAAGTTGATGGCAAACGTGGCAATATCAAAAATCTATGTTGTGGGAATTTTCTTTTGATTTCTGCGTTTCCACCACATATAATAGCCGCTTATCGGAAGGAAACCGCCTATCATGGCTGCGAAGAAATAGATGATCTCTCCGGCAACGCCTGCCCATTGTCCGCCATGAATCGCCATAAACATCTGATGAGCATTCATTCCTCCTTGATTCATATGTCCTCGGTCCATATGCCCTTGGTTCATTGGGTTCTGAGTTACCTCACCATTTGCCCCAGCGTTTTGAGATGCGGACTGCCCTTGCGGAGTTGTTCCCGCATTATCGTTAATGCTTTGTGAAACAGCTTGTTTATGCGAGGTGGCATCTGCCAAGGGTTGTTGTTCGCCGTCGTGATGACGTTGTTGACCGAAGGCCATCCCTTGTGGTTCCTCCTTTACACCCATGATTGCGGAAGCCCCTTTATTATACCAACTGAACGACATCGTCGGACCGGTAAGCGCCATCAGAAGAAGAAACACTGTGGCGTATATTCCCAGCGAAACATGGCTGTCGAACACGAAACGGCGCCATCCTTTATTAAAATGAACGCTCAGGCGACTTTTCAGCATCTTCATGTTCCTCGGCCACCACAGGACGATGCCACTTATCAGTATGACAACCGCGCAAAGGGCTGTAACACCGATGAGTATCTTACCGAACGAAGTTCCGTCATGGCTGGCAGGAGCCATAAACAAGCATTGATGCATGCTCTGCACGGTCCTGAAAAACGCCAGCTCATGGTCGTTGCTCACTCCGCACATGACAGCAATTTCATGACGAAAAGCCAATAACATTCCTGTGAAACACAGTATGGAAAAAAATATCCCGAACGGAAGGGCAAGCCAACGATGAATCTTCAAAATAACTTTTTTCATATCCTTAAACGATTAGTGTTTATATAGGTAGGAATCTCCTACCTGTTTTATGACGAGATTGATACGAAAAAGTTTAATTTATATATAAGCTTATTTAATGTTTATTAAGCGTTAATTATAATTCGTTTGTTGCTCCTATTCCCTTTCTTTTGGAATGCCTTTTCGGGGTACGAAGATATGAAGTAAACTCCGTGAACCCGAAAGGACACCATCTCAGGAGAGAATCTCTTTCCTGAAATGGAAGGACATGGATGCAAACGATTTGATCCATTCAGTCGCTTTTGAATGTTGGAACTGAAATCAAGGGACAAGCGTGTAGTTGTAACTGCCGGTCGTTGTAGCAGCCTTTGCCATCAGAGTGATACGGCAGAGCTTATCGCCCCAGACGCGAGATAACTTCTTGTCGTCCAGCTGAATCGTTTGCAGTGATGCCGCCAACTGGCGCTTGTCGTAAAGCAGTTTCATCGTACGGCCTCCAACTTTTATCGTTACGATACCTGGCGTGGAAGCGTCGGTCTCACCCGTGACAAGGAAATGTATCTCATTGGCTTTTAGTGCTTTGTCCAGAGCGAACTGGTCTGTAATTTTCAGCTGTCCGTCGCGCAGCTGATAAGTGCGTTTCCACGAGCGGACCATTGCCTCTTTAGGATACGCTTTCGCCAGATCCATCGCGAACAACTTCTTCGTCGCTTCGAAACGTATGTCGGAAGCCTTGTATTCGGCACCCGCTTTTTCCTGTACGCCGTTGATTTGCGGCAAGTTATGATAATCGCTCTGCATCGTCCAGATCTGATAACGCTCGCTACTGAAAGTCTGGCGCGTATAAGTGCCTACTCCCGCATCGATAAAGACAGGCAACTCATTGGCATATAGCACGAACGACCCGACATCGTTATGATTATGGCTCTCGTTGTTGTTGCCGCCTTTGGCAGCGAGAAACAGACCGCATTTGTCCTTCATGATAGCAACCTGCGTTTCCGGATACCAGGTACATTCGGGCGTAACATGCTTGGGTTCAGCGCCATTAATACGATAGAAGCAACTTTGCAGCGTACGGCTCACATCTTCGCTCACCGGATCTTCGACAGTCTCGCTATTTACTTGCAACAGAGCTGCTTCATCCATCATCTCACGACTGTTCACCGCTTTCCCGAAGCGATAAATCAGTGCAGCATCGTCTCCGCCAATCTTGGGCGAAGCATCGGCAAAATTGACTACCCAACCGCTTCCTACATACACGCGTGAAATATATTCGCCCATGTTCTTGACCATCGGTTCATCGAAAAGCGAGAGCTTTCCTCCCGTAGCATCCGACAGAAGTTGCAGATAATCATACAGTTTGCCCGCAGCCACACCCCAGTACGAAGGCCCTTCGTCGCAGGCACCGTCGGACTGGATGGAGTTGAGGTACTTGTCGACCGACTGCATCGTGCGATAAACAGCTGCCGCCAGCTTGTCAGGATCCTGTTCGATAAGTGTAAAGCACTGCAGCACACTGAAGTTGCACCATGGCGTCCAGTTGTTGAGCGAACTTTTTCCGGAATCTTTGAAGCCCATCCACCAGAAGCGATTCTCGTTCATGTATGGATTGAGTATACGCCGTTGAATCTCAGTCTGTAAGCGATGCGAAATCTCCGGATTAACCTTATCGAAAGTATCATGGAAGAAATAATATATCCACGACATCATTGCACCCGTCTGACATGAAAAGAGGGCGATGATATTCTCCCCCGTTTCCGGCAGAGAACGATGCGAGTATTGACTAGTAAGGTGTGCAGACAATGCCCACGACGTCATTTCGCATGTGTGGAAAACGCCGTTGATAAGTTGGTCGACGAAGCGTCCCTTTCCCTCGGCCAGCTCTGCCATCATCAGTTCGGCGATGGCGCGATTGTTTTCGAAGTAAGGATCCTCCATGATCGTGCGGCTTCCCGAGCGTTCATACTCCAGATAATCAGTAGCTTTGACCACCTTCCATGCATAATTCAGCCGCTTTTCGCCGCGTGCGATGTACGCCTCTTTCCAGTCGCCAAGCATCCTGTCCCAGCCACTGCGATCTGTGTACGCAGGATATTTCACCCACTGCTGTTGCTGTACGAGCATCTCCTTCAGCTGCTGCTGATTCGCACGGCGTGTCAACAGATTGCGCTCGGTATAAGCCTGTGCCTGCAATGCCATAAAAAGCATGATGATAGCAACGATTGTCTTTGTCTTCATATCTATCTTTATTTTTTCTGCAAAATGTCAATAATGTCAATAATGTCAAAAATGTCAAAAATGTCAAGTGACATTTTCATCGTATTTCAGCAATTTGTCTGAAAGACTCTTTATCGTCACAATTAATTATAGCAAATATAGAGACTCTTTATCAATAACATCCCTGCGTCGTTAAGAAATTCCTATAAAAGCTGATTGTAATTTGAGCAAGCAATGTTTAACTCTCCATTTAACCGGTTCAAATAAAATAAGAGTCTTCTTTTCAATGAACAATCAACGGGAGGGGACGATGGATTATTGAACTGTCCTTTTTACATGGCGGGCGATATTTCAATTCTTCCCACATTCACCCACCCCCTTTGGTCAAAAAGAATGAAAATGTCACTTGACATTATTGACATTTTTGACATTATTGACATTTTTGACATTTTGAAAATAAGATGTCGACAAGTTCACTCCTACATTAAACTGATAAAAGTAAAAGATAGCTCCAGCTAAGTAGTACAACCTTCCCCGTATGCCTTGCGTGTGGAGTATTCAACAAATTAAGGATGCAAAAGTCATCCGTTAATGAATTGGGTACCGGTATTTTTCAATCTTCATTCCGCCCAGTCCCCAAGTTTTCGGCGAACCGAAGCAATACGAAACAACGACGACACCCCGTTTGGGAATCAGCACCGCCGGATAGCAGTACCAATACGCCGGATCATTCTGCAGCGTCTGTTCATTCTGCCAAGTTGCGCCCTCATCGAACGAGACGGCCATACACAACGGATTTCTCTGTTTCGGATGATCGTTCCAAACGGCAACCAGCGCCTTCGTGAATGGATCGCGCACAATCAGTGCCGGAGCGAGCGGCGACACCAGACTGCCCCGTTTCATAGCCTCCCAATTCATCCCACCGTCGTGCGATTTAGAAAAATATTGATACCCCGAATCGGTCCTTATATAGCACAGAATACTGCCGTCTTTCAACTCGACAACACCCGGCTCCTGCGTAATCAAATCCTGCGGTTTACTCACCCGATTCGTTTCCTTCCAAGTCCGTCCATTATCATCCGAATAGAGGCAGAAAATATCAGCCTTCGGATTGAATTTCTTGCTATTAATGCCCTTCAAAGTATGCAGAGCCACCGGAATCAGAATCCGCCCGCTCCGAAGCTGGATAACCCGACTGTTATTCATCACAAAATAGCCCGTCCCCGGCGCCACGCAAGCCTTCGATTCCGACCAGGTCTCCCCATCATCCTTCGAGACACGCATCACCGGATAACAATCGTCCGACGAATTCTTTATCAGATAGAACATCGCCAGACTGCCTTCCTTCAACCGCAGCAGCGACACCGACATCACATTCTGCCTACCCTCATCGGCAACCACCGTCTTCTCATTACCCCAAGTAGCCCCGCCGTCGCCAGATACCCGCTTCACCAACAATGCCTTAGCATCATCATCCACGCCACCGACAAACTTCGTATACACCGTCAAAACCCTTTCCTTCCCAATCATCGCAAAAGCCCCCTCACTCGTCCTTGGATTCCCCACAACCGAAGGCATCACCAACGAATCCGTCCTCGCAAAAGCCGCATGCGAAGAGCGGGGAGTAGAACAGGAGGCAAAAAGAGTTGCCAAGGATATTAGGGCGATGAGATAGTTTATCTTTTTCATATCTATACATTTAAGCGGTATATTCTATTTTTGAACAAAGATAATAAAGATATCGGGGATATCATAATGTGGTATTGCTTGCATTCCTAAGACACAAATGTATCATTCATCTTCTAAAATATCTGAAAGCTGAGAAAGCAATTCATTCTCGCCTTTTACATCTTTTGAAATCTTGACTTCATCAAAAGTGTTTTCTTTTAGAAATACGGAAAGGGAATCATCAATCGGGACATTTATCATTATCCAGATTGGGCGTGTTGTCTTGGGAGAAAGATCGAAACGATCAAAATCTTCAAATCGGTCTGGCATCAAAAAGCCATTTTTATAGGGCGAATCGCCGCAGACAGCCTGCTTTTCTGCATAGGGATAATTAGATAAAACATATCTAACCAATTCATATGAAATATGTTCTTTAGAGATAGAATGGATGCCGTCATTATGGATCAAATCATGTTTAATAAGACGAACTTGTTCTATCGAATCAGATGACCATACAAGAATTTGTAGATTAGCTCTTTCACCCTTCCATACAGTTATAAAACAGGAAGAAGATAAATTTTCTCCAACGCTATTTGGAACCTCTCGCCTAAAATAAGATTTATTTGTAGAACCTAATGCACAATGAATGCCTCCCTGATTTTTCCAAGCATCGTTATTTATGCAAACATCAGAAATAAATTCCGGATTATGATGTGGACTTTCTGTTGGCATAAATGCAGAATCCATTTCTCCTTGATGCATTTGTCCTAAGAAAAAATGACAACAAAGGAAAAGACTTAGTGCAACAAAAATACATTTTCTCATAATGCTGTCACTTATTTTCTTTTTCTTGGTGACTAAATAATTGCTTTATACTAACCGTTTGATTGTTTATTAAAGGTTTAGCCCAGAAAGAGATGCTAAGGATATAACTTAAAGTTAAAAATAAAAAGCATATTGAATATTTTAATCCTATATGATCACCAAGCCATCCAATAATAAGCGGAATCAATGCACCACCAAAAATACCGGTACACAATATTCCAGAAAAAGCACCATGATGTTTATCGACAGAATTAAGTGCAATGGCAAAAATCACAGAGAACATTATAGAAATAGAGAATCCACAAAAGGCAAATGCTATAATGGATACATTTGTTGGCGAACATAGTGCCACAATCAAATTAATAATTGCAATTATAGAAAATATACGGAGCATTATTTTTGAGTCTATTAATTTAACGATAACCAGGCCTAACAAACAACCTATTGACATTAATCCCCAAAAATAAGCGACTACAGATGCTCCCGTAGTTGCCGGATCTACTCCATGATACATATTTAGATACACACTCATCCAATTTGCCAATCCTTGTTCTGTACCTACATAGGCAATGATACCAAGAAAATAGAGTATTACAATCTTCTTTTTTAATAATTCCTTATAATTCTGCACAGTCCCAACTTTCTCTTCTTCTTTCAATCGGACAACAGGGAATTTTGTATAACCAATAACAATAAGCATGATTACAAATACCACAGTAAATATGAAATATAAAGAACTCCATGGCAAAGATTCTGGTGTTATTTTAGATAGAAAAGTGATAAGAATATTATTATTCGTACTTTTTTCAGCAAATTCTTGGATAAGGTAAGATAAGAAAAATGGACTTAAAAAGGAGGCTGTCCCAAAAACGATTTGAGCGAGTACTTGATTGAAAGCATAATTCTTTTCTCCACCCGATTCCCGCATTAAAGGTAATATAATCACTTGCAGCATCGCCATTCCTAAGCCTATAGTAAATAAAGAAATAAGTACTATTGCATATGTTGGGAACAGGACAAATAAGCCTGATCCGCAAAGTGTTAGAGTAAATGCGATTAGCAAAGAAATCTTACTGCCATATTTTTCTATGATTATTCCTGCTGGAATTGACATGATTCCATAAGCAAGGAAAAAAGAGAATGGAAGAAATGATGCCAACGTTAAGTTCAAATTGAAACTTTTTATGATCATTGGCAGCATAGGTCCAATCACATTTGTAACGAATGATATAACGAACCATATGCAAAGTATTAAAATAACGATGTAACTATTCTTTTTCATTTTACTAGTATTTTCTTCCATTCTACAATTAAGCACGTAATGATGATTATTATAAAGCGTCTTTATCAATAAGACAAACTACATTAGGATGCAACCACAATAAAGAGGCAGGTAAAGAAGTTGTTATTTTTTTCTCAAATAACTTTTTTGCAATTTCACGCTTTTTACTTCCACTTATTAAAAGGATAATGAGCTTGGACTGCATAATATTTGCCATTCCTAATGTGATGCCATACAGTGGCTTTTCATCACTATCTGCTAACATTGGATGCTTAAGCGACTGCTCCGACAAATGTGCAATATGACAATCTGCCTCTAAATAGTCTGCCGGTTCATTTAATGCAATATGCCCATTCATTCCTATTCCCAGGATACAAATGTCTATTGGTCCTTTTGCTTCTAATTCTTTTTGGACTCTTAAACATTCCAACTCCGGATTTTCGGATTTACTCTGAAATGAAATATACCTTTCTTTGGGTACTTTCAAAGGTCCGACTACATGTTTTTGTAAATAGAATTCACATGTACCTTCATTGTTCATGGGCAAGTTTCCCCATTCATCCAATTTAAGCAATGTAAACTTTGAAAACAAATCCGGTTTAGTTTTAGCCTCGTCAGCAAGATCTTCATACATTTTTGTAGGAGAACCGCCTGTTGCGGCACAAAGCATTAAATCTTTGTGCCGTGACAGTTCAGATACTATGATGTTTTTAGCCTCAAGGCTCAAACTTTCATATGATTCACAAACCTTGATCTGCATATTATAGCTCTTTAATACGGATATTTTTAAAGCAAACGCCATAACCGTGGTCCTGTAATCCTATATATCCAGGTTTTTTGCCGCAATCCAACATATAGTCGTATGCTTCAGGACACTTCTCAGGGCTTTCACTGAATTTGCTGAATTTACTTTTATCAACCAAAGCTCTCCACACTGGCGTTCCCAGTTTATATTCTAAAATTGGAGTATCATTAAGATAATGAATAACACGTCCGTTATAAACAACAATCTTTGTCTTGTTCCAATTACCGTAAGGTTTAACTGTTTCCGGAACCGGAGGAATCATATCATATACAGCACCGGCTTGTCTGTTTCCATCAACTCCTTCCCAAGCATCAGGCATGTTTTCATTATCCAACAACTGATATTCAGGACTTGAGTAATAAATAGGCATACCTTCTATTTCTTGTGCCGTATAGAATATACCGCTATTGCCACCCTTATCTATTTTCCATTCAATTTCGAATACAAAATTCTTAAACTTCTTATCATAAATCAAATCACCTCCACCAGGTTCAACTGTGCTCTCACTGCCTTTGTAAGTGATTGATCCATCTTCAACAACCCATCCTTTCGGTACATTTTTCTTGCAATACCCTCGCCAGCCATTCAATGTTTTTCCGTCAAACATGGTGATCCATTGTCCTCCTTCTGGAATGCCATTGTCTGAAGTAATTCCCTCTTGAGAAGGCTTTGCGTTGCTATTAGTTGTATTTGATGTACATGCTACCGTACATGCCAATAATCCAATGAATATAATGCTACTTAAAATCGTTTTCATATTTTCTTTATTTTAATGTTATTTCTTCCCAACCTTTTCTATAAGTTCTCTTTATATATTGATTTGCGAGTTCGAAGTTTGTAATGCGCATGTTTTCTCCATCCCATTCGAATGTTTTATTTCTTCCCGGATAAAGGAATCCATCGCGTTCGCCGTAAATGGAATCATTCGTCTTAATCTTTTCACGGATGTTGTAACTTCTCAAAATTAAATTACCCATTAAGACTGTTTCAGTTAACGGACCTGCATATCCTTTGAATGGTGAATCAACGTTTGCCTTGCCATAACCGGCGATACAAGAATCTATCCATGACCACCAATGACCGCTCATTCCTCCTTCAATCCTTGGATACTTATGAGGAATATTAACGTCTTTATCAAACAAAGGCTTTTTATTATGGTTAATTCCTTTAGGCCAGAATCTAGGATCTGTTCCACCCCATCCGCACGAAATCAAACCTTTAGGACCGACAAAAACCGTTGCACCTTCAACATCTGTTATGTCTAAATCTCCCATTGTACTGGTCATATCTCCATCCGGATCGATTTCATCGAAGCGTTCAGGCATGATTCCTCCGTCCATCCAATAAAGACTTAAATCCTTTCCATCCGGTTTTTTGAATTTGTAACGTATAGAGCTTGCTGTCGGACAGCTTTCCGGATAATAGGCTTCTTCAAAAATACCTTTATATACAGTTGTACAGCTGCTGGATACTTCATAAGGATATCCTAAATGCAGAGAACTGAAAACAGGGCCAATAATATGACAACCCATATCACCCAAAGCTCCTGTTCCAAAACGCCACCATCCTCGCCAATTAAATGGAAGCAAGTTATCAACATAGTCAACATATTCTGCAGTTCCCAACCACAAGTCCCAGTTTAAACCTGCTGGAATGGCTGGTTTCTGATTTGGCCAAGGAATTCCCTGAGGCCAAACAGGACGATTCGTCCAGCAATATACTTTGCTTATTTCTCCAATTAAATCTGCATCAATCCATTCAAGCAAAGTTTTCATTCCATCGCTGGAATTACCTTGGTCTCCCATTTGGGTGACTACTTTGAATTTATCAGCAGCAAGTGTAAGCATTCTTGCTTCATAAATATCATGAGCAATAGGCTTTTGTAAATAAACATGTTTGCCCATCCGCATTGCACCGAAAGCTTGGATTGCATGATTATGATCAGGAGTGGAAATGCTTACAGCATCGAAATTCTTCTCCTCCTTATCATACATCTCTCTAAAATCGTTATAATATTTGGCCTTAGGACATTTTTTACGTGCATCAACCGATTGGCGATCATCAACATCACATAAGCATGTAATGACAGCATTCTTATGAGGAGTACTCATGAAAGTGCTTAAATCAGCAGCACCCATTCCACCACAACCTATTTTTGCAATGCGTAACTTATCGCTTGGAACAACATGTCCTAAGCCTGATATTGTATAACTGGGAAGGATTGTAAGTGCTGCAGCACTTGTTGCTGCAACACTTAAAAAATCCCTTCGAGTCATTTTGTTTGAACTCTTATTTTTCATTTTATCTATACTTTAATAATCAATCTATTTAAAACGAAGGATATCCTGGATTTTGAACTAAATTATTATTCTTTTGCCAAGCAGTATAAGGGATTGGGAAAATCTTCCTATATTCTGCTGTCTGATTAGGTTTCATATACCGAGGTTTTAAGTATGTTCCAAAACGAATCATATCTTGACGCCGAACAAACTCGAAAGCCAGTTCGTAACCTCTTTCTTTGTAAATATCATCTAGAGTAACATTTGCATAGTCATGCTTAGAATCTCCATATGCACGCTCCCTTATCAGATTAACCAATCGAGTTGCTTCGCCGGCATCCTTTCCTGATCGGAGCAATGCTTCAGCCTTCATCAAATAGACATCTGCAAGTCTGAAAATAGCAACATCGTTCTCCATATTTGTATTTTGCATGCCTTTTTCAAAAGTCCATTTATTAATACGTGCTCCATCTTCTTGGTTAACATCGCCCCATGGCGTTGGATTTCCATCTGCATCTGCTCGTTCAGTACCTGGAACAACATTCAAATCAATGGTATGATTCAGATCATGACCCAAAGTAGTCTTAATAACTTTTCCTGTAGTCAGACTAATCATCGGTCCAATGAGGAACGTACCTGCATAACGAGGATCTTCTACATCAAAAGAACGAACGAAATCAGGCTGAGCGCATATACCATTCCATGTACCCGCTGTAAATCCTAATGCTTCAGGATCCAAATAATGGAGAGTCCAAAGATGAATAATATTTCCCCAATCATCAGAAGCCTTATAGCAAATAGGAAGAATTATCTCTCTTGAACCTTCATTATGAACGGCAAAATTTGTTTTCCAATTAGGTTCAATGATATAATTCAGTTTCATTATTTCATCACATTGATCTATAACGCCTTGCCAATTAGGTTGTCCTGACCATTCTTGAGCATTTAAGTACATTTTTGCTAATACCATTCTAGCAGCTCCTTGTGTAAATTTACCATAACTTTCATCAGAAACATCTGAACGTAAATTTGGAATGATAGCTGTCAATTCACTAACTACATATTTGTAAAGTTCCGCACGACTGGTAATAGAAGGAAGCGATGTATCATGATAATCAGTAACTAATGGAGCATTACCAAAATTATCGATAATAAAGTAATACCATAATGCACGCAATCCCCGCAATTCTGAAAGATATCTTGTTTTCAACTCTTCACTCATTGCAGTATTAGCTTCAATGATACTATATATAGAATTCACTGTTGTTAAACCGGTCATACAATCTGTCCAATCATTCTCTACAGAATAAGAGTGCGCATTCCAAGTGTGCATGCACTGTTCCATATATTGTCCACCATCCCACCAGTCGCCACCGACACGTGTAGGAATAATTAAAATATCGGAAGTTAAATCGGCCATTCCCCATGGACCATCATAATTCAACAAATATTTTAAGGACTGATAAGCAGGAGCCATAATCGCATTTATTTGTTCAGATGTCGTTCCGAATTTATCGGTCGGCAATTTGTCATATACATTCTCATTAAGATCTGTACAAGACATAAGAACAAAAGGTATAGAGACTATATACAATACTTTCTTTAATACACTTTTCATATGCTATAAAATTTAGAAATTAGAAATTTAAGTTTAAGCCTATAGAGTAAGTCCTTGCCTTCGGATAGAATTCTCGTGGTTCTATACCTGGAGTAAGTCCATTCCCTGAATCAGTTGGAACTTCTGGATCAAGACCTTTATATTTCGTGATTACAAATAGGTTTTGAGCTGTGAAGTATATACGAATGTTATTCAACGCTTTAATATTATAGCCTAAAGTCAAGTTTTCCAAACGCATAAAAGATCCTTTTTCCAAATAAAAACTTGAAACTCTAGGAACATCAGTCAGAGTATATGTTAATGGATCATCTAACGCATTTGTTCCAGGTAAAAATCCTGATTGAGCATATTGCATACGTGAGCCATTTAATATGTAATTACCCAAGTTTCCACGTAAGAAAAATGATAAATCAAAATTTTTATAAGTGAAAGTATTTGTTATACCGTAAGTTAACTTTGGCTGTGCACTTCCTAAATAATCACAGTCTGCAGGATCACTGATTTCACCGTCTCCATCTTTATCAACAAAAACATATCTACCATTACTATCTAGGCCAGTACATTTCAATCCATAAAATTCTCCAATAGGATATCCTTTTTCCAAAACATGTGTTCCTGTAGAAGTACCACCTCTTACGAAGAAATTACCTAATAGGATGCGATCCATAGAATATATATCATTTGATAATCTTGTTACTTCATTGCTATTGTGTGCTAAGTTCAAAGAAAGATTCCAATTAAAGTCTCTTGTTTTTATTATATCAGAATTGATAGTTAATTCAATACCTCTATTTCTCATATCGCCAACATTAGCCATAATCTCTTTGTATAAATATGGAGGAGTTGATACAGGATATGTATAAAGCATATCAGATGTTTTCTTATTGTACCATTCGATACGTCCATTAATTCTGCTTTTTACGATAGAAAAATCAAGACCTACATTCAACATAGCTGTCTGTTCCCACTTCAAATCAGGATTTGCATTTTGACTGATCTTATATGAAGGTAGCCAAGATCCACTATCATAATAGACTCCGCCCGTACCGTAAAGTTCCAATGTTCTATATGGATCCAATCCAGATTGATTACCTGTAATACCATATCCTACACTTAATTTTAAATTGTCAAGCCAAGATATGTTTTTCATAAATGGTTCCTGCGTAATATTCCAAGCAGCAGATACGGATGGAAAAGTACCCCATTTATTATTTTCACCAAATTTGGTTGATCCATCCCTACGTACTGTAGCAGTTAACATATATTTCTCATTATAACTATAGTTAGCCCTTGCATAATAGGATATCAAACGACTTTGATTCTTTGAAGAAGTTGCATCTCCTGTATAAAGATTCTTTCCTGCCGCTAAATCATTAGCACCCAGTAAATCTGTTATGAAACCTGCACTTTGAGCAGAATGATCTTCATAATTATCTTCCTCCCATGAATAGCCTACCAACGCATTAATTTTGTGTTTCTTAATTTGTGTAGCATAATTAAGTGTCCATTCCATTAAATCTTTATCTTTTAAAACGCCTGCACGTTTTGCAAATCCGCCATAATTATATCCGGCTTGAGATCCTATGCTTCTGTATTCTGTTTCATCTTCGCTATCTCTACTCTTTGCTAAAAGAGTTTTAATGTCTAAGCCATTAATAATTGAATAACTGACTTCAGCTGTACCATATACATTATTAATTCTGATTTCATGATTATTCTCATCTTGATTTCGAACAGGATTACCTTGATCATATTCACGTGTATCAAACCATGAACCATCTGCCAACTTAACAGGTCTAACAGGAATCATGTTATAAGCCAATACAAAATTTGTAGCATTTGCCGGTTTATTATTTGTAATTGTGGAAACAGCTGTAATATCAACTTTCAAACGATTATTTAAAGCTCTTTGTGAAAATTGCATACGTGCATTATATCTTTCCAAAGAATTATCTCTAGCGATACCATCGCGACGCATATAGGAAATTGATCCACGATAATTATGCTGAGATCCTCCTCCAGATAAAGAAACGCTATGATCTTGCTGAATACCAGTTCTTGTGATTTCATCAAACCAATCGGTATTGGCACCCAAATCGAAGTCTGTTCCATCCTTCCCTGCAGTTGATGAGGTATAGGCTCTCCATTGATCAGCTGTGAGTAAATTTGGCTTATTAGCTAAAGTTGAAATACCAAAAGCTCCATTATAACTGATTGCGGGTTTACTGGCATATCCTTTTTTCGTTGTTATTAAAATAACACCTCCAGCAGAACGAGAACCGTAAATTGCAGCAGAAGAAGCATCTTTTAATATAGATATTGATTCAATATCTTGAGGTGCAACTGTTGACATATCAGCATCAGGAATATTATCGATAACAACAAGCGGTCCTTGATCGTTTTGCAATGTTGACAATCCTCTTAATTGTATAGTAGAACTACTAGTAACATCTCCGGAACCTGAATTAACGGTAAGACCAGCAACTTTTCCTTGCAATAAATCAGCGGCATTCCTTGTTAATCCTCTATTAAAATCTTTTGTAGTCACATTTGTGATTGATCCGGTAATTTCACGTTTAGTCTGTGTACCATAACCAACGACTACTATCTCATCCAATTTTTGAGTATCTTCAACTAACTTAATAGTCAGATTACTATTCTTCCCAATAGTTATATCTTGAGTTAAATAGCCAATATAAGAGATCTGAAGGATAGATGCAGGGGTTACTTCTAAACTAAAATTACCATCATTGTCTGTAATAATTCCATTCGTTGTTCCTTTCTCTACAATATTTGCACCAATTATAGGTTCACCTTTCTGATCAGTTACTACACCAGAGATGTGTCTTTTATTTTGCTGTTGACCATTGGAAGCTTCTTTTTTGTAAATGATAATGTGCTTTTCGTCTACAGTAAAAGACAAATTTTGTCCACGTAATATCTGAGTCATCACATTGTAAATGTTCTGTTTATTAGCACTTACAGATACTCTTTTTGATAGGTTGACTTCATCACTTCTATACCAAAATGAGAAATCACTTTGTGCTTTGATCGCATTAAATGCTTCCTGTAATGTTACTTCTTGAAGATGAAGCGACAATTCAGTTTTTTGTGAATAGCCGACTTCTGCAAATGAGCAGAATGTGGCAAGCAAGCATAGTATTATAGTCGATCTCATGATATTAAATACTTTTTTTAGCAGATGTTTGGATATAATCTGCTCATTGTTAGAATATAAATCCATACTTTTGCATGATTTTAGGTTTGTAATTGAG
The DNA here is from genome assembly GCA_036734445.1 of Tannerellaceae bacterium. GTDB lineage: Bacteria > Bacteroidota > Bacteroidia > Bacteroidales > Tannerellaceae > Parabacteroides. Next base: position 31,080 of record DAIMYP010000005.1, on the reverse strand, counting down.
TTTACTGATAAAAAATTTCAGACCGAAGTCTTATAAATCGGAAGATGCGCCAACATTTTCCGATTTTTTTTTGCTAATTTGTATTCTTCACGGGCAATCCTTTCTTTAATTCGTTAGACAATTATTTTATTTCTGATATATAAATATGATCTCCATCCCATTTACAACTAATTCGTTCATCATAAGTCATCACTTTTAAAATCTCATCCAAATTCTCTCCACGAACAAAATCTCCAGTGAAGACAGTGTTTCTCAATCTATCAGACTGAATATGAATATGTACATTAAACTTACGCTCTAATTGTCGAGCAATTGTTCCAAATGTTTCATTATTGAAATATAGCCTGTTGTCTTTCCATCCTATATAACTCTTCACATCAATGTTCCTTTTTGTGAAGGTTCTTTTGAATTTGTCAAAGATTACTTGATCCATCGGTATCATCTGGACAGCGGAGATTCCATTTTCCAAACTGACTTGAACGCGTCCTTCGCTTAAGGTAACATCAATATTGCTTTCATCATTATAAGCTTTCACATTAAACTTAGTCCCCAAAACTTTGACATACACATCATTCGCTTTGACAATGAAAGGATGATTGGCATCATGCTGTACTTCGAAATAGCCTTCGCCTTCAATGGATACTTTGCGCTCTTTGCCTGTAAAAACGGTTGGATACGAAAGTGTTGATCCGGCATTCAGCGTCACTTTACTGCCATCAGGCAATGTGAGCGAAGTCTTTGTTCCTAAAGGATTCTCTAATTTTACAAGTTGACTGCTTTGTCTATGATAACCGGCGTTGTATGACAGATAACTGAATGTGCCAATCATCATCAAAATTACTGCGGCAGCGGCTGTAACACGGAAGAAGCGGACAACAAAGGTGCTTCTGTCGATCTTCGCATTCAGCTCTGTCAATATCGATTCGCGCAAACTCTCGGCATATTCGGCAATATTGTCGGGCATCTTGATGCGCATCAGAAAATCATAGAACTTCCGATTCTCAGGATGTTCCTTCTCCCACTGCGCTAACGTTGCGGCGTCTTGCTGATCTTTCTCGTTCAAAAGACCGTCGCCCAAAATATCTATGTTGTCTTGTTCTTTCATTTTTTGCGATTGTTATAATAGAAGAGTCATACAAATGTAATTTCGTTTAAAGGAAATGCTATTTTTTTTGAAATATTTTTTTACACCCTTCGAAATAATCCTGCCTAAAGGACGCGAAGCAATGAATTTACTAAGGCAATGGGACAGCATTTGGGAAGAAAATAGTACCTTTGTACTCGTAAAATTTAAAAGCATTGCGTTGTGGCTAAAGCACCTATTGATACTCCTCTAATAAAACAGTACTTCGATATCAAAGCGAAGCATCCGGATGCCGTACTCCTTTTTCGTGTGGGCGACTTCTATGAAATGTATGGCGAAGATGCTGTGGCCGGTGCTGAAATCTTGGGGATCGTTCAGACCAGAAAAGCTAATGGAAACGGTACATTCATCGAAATGGCCGGATTTCCGCATCATGCTCTAGATAGCTATCTGCCCAAACTGGTACGCGCTGGAAGACGGGTAGCAATCTGTGATCAACTGGAAGATCCCAAACTGGCAAAAACACTAGTAAAACGTGGTATCACCGAACTGGTTACGCCCGGTGTTTCTATCAACGATAATATTCTGAATCATAAAGAAAACAACTTCCTTGCAGCTATCCATTTTGCAAAAGATACCTGCGGAATCGCGTTTCTTGATATCTCTACCGGTGAGTTTCTGACTGCCGAAGGAACAAACGACTATATTGATAAACTGCTCAACAACTTCTCGCCGAAAGAGGTACTGGTTGAGCGCAATTATCGCAAACATTTTGAAGAATTGTTTGGTCCGCATTTCTTTATCTTCGAACTGGAAGACTGGATTTTTACAACCGATGCGGCTAACGACCGACTTTTAAAACATTTTGAGACAAAGAATCTGAAAGGATTCGGCGTCCAGCATCTCAAACTGGGTATCATCGCTTCAGGGGCTATTTTGTATTATCTGGATCAGACACAACACACGCATATCTCGCATATCATATCGCTGACTCGCATCGAAGAGGAACGCTACGTACGCCTCGACAAGTTCACCGTTCGCAGCCTCGAGCTTGTAGATGCCATGAACGAAGAAGGAGCCAGTTTGCTGAGCGTCATCGACAAAACGATCTCGCCTATGGGCTCGCGAATGTTGAGACGATGGATTCTGTTTCCACTGAAAGATGTGAAACCTATTGAAGAACGGCAAAACGGAGTGGAGTATTTCTTCCGCCATCCGGAGATGAAAAATCTACTGGACGACCAGCTGTCGCAAATTGGAGATCTGGAACGAATCATCTCAAAAGTAGCTGTCAACCGAATTTCGCCGCGTGAAATCGTACAACTGAAAGTAGCGTTATACGCTATCGAACCAGTCAAAGAGGCTTGCCTCAAAAGCGACGAAGCTTGCCTCAAACGCATTGGCGATCAACTGAATGCATGTATCACCATCCGCGACCGGATTGAAAAGGAAATAAACAACGATCCGCCTTCGCTAATAAACAGAGGTGGAGTGATTGCCTCGGGTGTAAATGCAGAACTGGATGAACTACGCGAGATCTCTTTCTCAAGCAAGGATTATCTGATGAAAGTTCAACAGCGCGAGATTGAACGCACAGGCATCTCGAGCTTGAAAATAGGTTTCAACAATGTGTTCGGCTATTACATTGAAGTACGCAACAGCTATAAAGACAAGGTCCCGACAGAATGGATCCGCAAGCAGACTTTAGTCAATGCCGAACGTTATATAACTGAAGAACTGAAAGAATACGAAGAGAAGATTTTAGGCGCTGAAGATAAAATTCTGTCGCTTGAAAGCAGGCTTTTCAATGAGTTAGTGCTCGCTTTGGCCGAATATATTCCGCCTATACAGATGGATGCAAACCTGATCGGACGTCTCGATTGTTTGCTCTCATTTGCCAAAGCTGCAGAAAGCAATCATTATATTCGTCCTCTCGTCGACGAATCGGATGTTATTGATATCAAAGCCGGTCGACATCCGGTAATTGAAAAACAGTTGCCGCTTGGAGAACCGTATATTGCCAACGACGTATATCTGGATGATGAAAAACAACAAATCATCATTATCACAGGTCCGAACATGGCTGGAAAATCGGCACTGCTTAGACAAACGGCACTCATCACACTGATGTCGCAGATCGGTTGCTTTGTTCCGGCAGAAAGCGCACGCATTGGTATTGTCGATAAGATTTTTACACGCGTCGGCGCTTCAGACAATATTTCTGTCGGTGAATCGACATTTATGGTTGAAATGAACGAAGCGGCAGATATTCTGAACAACATGACTACCCGCAGCTTGGTTTTGTTTGATGAACTGGGACGAGGCACTAGTACTTACGACGGTATTTCAATCGCCTGGGCTATCGTTGAATATATTCACGAACATCCTACAGCTCGTGCAAAAACGCTTTTTGCTACGCATTATCATGAACTGAACGAGATGGCGACATCTTTCAAAAGAATTAAAAATTTCAATGTTTCCGTGAAAGAGGTGAACAATAAAGTGATCTTCCTTCGTAAACTTGTTCCGGGCGGAAGCGAACACAGTTTTGGTATTCATGTGGCCAAAATGGCCGGAATGCCAAAAAGTATTGTGAAACGCGCTTCAGAAATATTGAAAGAACTTGAAACGGAAAATCGTAAGGATGGCATTGCAAAACCAATTCGTGAAATTGCATCCACGGCTGAAGGCTATCAGCTCAGTTTCTTCCAATTGGATGATCCTGTACTCAGCCAGATACGCGACGAAATAAAAAATCTCGATGTCAATAATCTGACTCCGCTCGAAGCATTGAACAAACTGAATGAAATCAAAAAAATAATCAACGGGAAGTAAAACTTTTAAGCATAACACTTCTACACTTTGACAGAAAAAGGAGAACATGCCACGCAGACATATTCTCCTTTTCCTTTATAATGATCTTAAATCTACAGAACAAACACTATACTAAGCTACTGCTAATAATATCATTTTTGTTTCAACAGATTTGAACAACCGGAATGCCCAATAAAGTTCCAACTTTCTTCAACTTGCCGGCAACATGTCCGATTCCGATAGCACAATGATGCGAAGGTCCAGCTTTGCACCAATCATTCATAAACGTACGAGCACCGCAACTGAAACGATAACGACTGTTAGTATTACCAATCTGAAGTGTCGGACCTGCTACAGATTCGCCTTCGGCAGTCAGCAAAGAAACGCCTTCTTTGCTTTCGCATACAGAGAGGAATGTGACTGGACCTTGTTTGACACGCATCTGAATGGAAAGACCTTTACCCGGTTTGCCATGATAGAGCGGAAGCGGAACCAGCCCCACTTTGCCCTCAGCAATAGCAAAATGCGCCGGACCATCATGCCCCCAAAGAACTACATCGTCATTGAAATCCATCGCATAAGGTTCCGAAAAAGAACCGCCTGTACCCAAAAGCGACATGATCTTCATAGCTTGAACATTCTTCACTTCGCATTCGCCGGCAACAGGAATATTACGGCCGGTAAGCAGTGTATTCCCTGCAATAATCGATGTAACAATATTCTCATAGTCATTGCCTCTCCAGCCTTCATAATAATAAGCCATCGATCCAAGACGATGCGCTTCGACCAATTTATCTAAAGCCACTGAAGTCTGTGCAGCACGATTCAGTTCATATTCCTCACAGTGACTGTCTACATCGAATTTTTCTTCAAACTCTTCGCGTTTGGCTTTCAACTCTTCCGCTGTAACTGCGTCGCGCAATGCCTTGAGTTCGCACATCTCCAACAGTTCGATATGTGTCCCGAAAGCAATGGATTGCAAAGTCGTGTCAGTATAAACATCAAGCATTCCACAATAGTAGTGGCCTAAAATACCCATTCGATTATTGCGCATGCCTGAAACAACACGAACGGCAGAAATCCAAGCTTCAATCTCATCCCAAACGTATGGTTCATGCAAATAGCCGGTGACAATATCATATTTTATTCCTGCGCGATTAAAAACACAAGCGAACTCAGGAGCAGAACAAGCTTGGCAATGCGCAAGCCATTCACCCGTCATTTTTCCTCTATCGCCCAAACCATTAATATAATCGTAATCAATAGCCGGAACGGGTTGTACATTTAACAGTACAATGGGTACTTTTACTTGCTCGGCTATTGGCAAAACGGTCGACGACAACGCGTATGTGGAAATAAAAATAAAAAGCAGTTCAACATCCTGACTTTTCAGCAATCCGGCTGCAGCAAGAGCTTTTTCGGGTGTATCCACCATTCCACCATCGATAACCGTTGCACCAAGGGCTGTTATGCGATTATTAATTTCTTTCTGATAACCGATAAGACGGGGAAGCAATCCTTCAAACTGTCCCCAATAAGTATCCAGTCCAACGCCAATCAATCCGACTTTATGTTTGCTTGTCTCCATGAAATCACTGTTTTACATTAAAATTATAAATGCCGGAACCAACTGTTACAACTGTATATTTATTTGATTCGCCTTTGAAATTCATGCCTAAATTCTTCAAAAGGACGCCACTTTCTGTAATGTTGGAAGCATCCGTCGTTGGCAGATAAACAAAAGCTGTCGTGTTTGCTGGAATTTCTACATGGAGGATAAACTCATTGTCATTCTTTTTCCAGTCAGAAACGATCTGTCCGTAAGGCGATTGATAAGAGGTTTGTGCTTCACGAACATCACCCGCAGGTTGAGGATGAATAACAATCTGTTTGAAAGCTGTCGATTGGTCAGTTTGCCCAATACCGCCCAATCCACTGAAAAACCATCCCATCAAATGACCCAGACAAAGATGATTATTGGAAAGATATGCGTAAGCTTGCCAAGATTCTGTAAGTGCTGTTGCACCATGTGCCAACTGCCAACCATAACCCGGAGTATTATAGATGCTGTTCATATCATAAATAATATTCGAAGCATCATTTTTCTGAAGTACACTGATCAGATAAGTATAGCCAACTTCACCTGTTGTAAGCGAATTGTTATGCGCACGAATATCTGCAATCAGATTATCTAATACTTGCTGGCGATTTTCTTGCGGAACAAGATCCATGAATAGTGCCATAGAACTGGCAGTCTGGCTATTGAGTTCATACTGCCGTTTGTCAGGATTCCAAAATCGTTTGTTGAACGCCTCTTTGATTGCATTACCAAGTTCGGTGTATTTCTTTACATCCTCGCTCTTTCCTAACAGCGAAGCTATCTTCTGCATGCGAGTCACATCGTAATAATAAGTAGCTGTAGCCGACAGTCCGTTCGATGTCAATTGTGCTTCACCCGGCGATTTAGGACCGATATCCAACCAATCACCCAAACCATATGCTACAATATGGTCATTGGCTTTAGATGAAAGATAATCGATATATCGCTGCATATCGGAATAATATTTCTCAACAAGACTTTTGTCGCCGTACCATTGATATACATTCCAAGGATCGATAATAAATGCACTCCCCCATTCGGGTGTATCACGGAATCCACCTTCAAACTGTACTACTTCGGGAGCAATTGTTGGAATCATTCCGTCCGCCTGCTGTGTGGACTGCATATCATTCATAATCTTCGCATACAAACGCGACAAGTCATAACGACTCTGCATCGAATTCTGCATCAAATGAGATTGTTCAAGCCAACCCAGTTTTTCGCGGTGAGGACAATCGGTGAGCACGCTTGCCATATTGCTGCGTATTGCCCAATCAATCAGTTCATAAATCTGATTGAACAAAGGTTTCGAACAATGGAAATAGCCTACTTCTTCAGCAGAATTGCAAGTGTGCAAACCAGTCAATGCTGCAATCTCCGGCAATCCTTCAGGATTGGGTTCTCCGACAGGGACAGCACCATCGACAGCTACATAACGGAATCCATAATAAGTGAACTGAGGTTGCCAGCTTTGCACATTTCCATCGGCTCTCGGCGTGTAGCCAAACCAATAAGGTTTGCCCGAACCACGTTGATCAACTGTACTATCACTAAACAACAGTTCGGCAGGCGATAACTTGATATACTGAGTTTTTGAAGCACGGACAGAAAGCTTGACAATACCGGAAAAGTTTTGTCCCAAATCATACACCCATTGTCCTTTCTGATTCTTAAATACTCTAACCGGCGGAATGCTGTCGCGAACACGCAACGGCGTTGACTGTTGCGAGAGCAGCTTTGTTTGCCAGTTTGTATCCAAAGCTTTGTTCCAGCTCTTATCGTTAAAGCCAGCCATCATCCATCCGCTCTGTTCCTTGTTTGCATCATAATCTTCGCCACCATAAATACTGCTGTAAGTTATCGGACTTGCTGTCGCTTTCCAGTCGGTTCCAGTAACCAGATTCTGCATACTTCCATCCGTATATTCTATAGCAAGACGCATCTTTAAACGCGGAGCGCCATACGAAGCCAGTACTTTAAAATAACGTTCGCGTGGAATATTGAAAAAGCCATTTCCCAACATCACGCCGATGGCATTCGCTCCATTCTGTATTTGGTTAGTGACATCGAATGTGAGATATAATGCACATTTGTCGTACTTGGTCCATCCAGGATCGAGGAAGTTGTTGCCAACCTTTTTTCCATTCATAAACAGTTCGAACTGTCCAAGTCCGGAAATGTAGACAACAGCGCGTTTCACAGTTTTAGTCGCAGTAAATGTTTTTCGGAACTGTGGAAGTTGATAAAGCCCCGTCTTTTTTCCATCCGGAATTCCCTTCTCAACAGAACCGCCCAAACCATGCATGCCAATAGGAAACAATTCATCCTGTTTATCTTTTTCCAAAGCGATCCAGCGCGCGCCGTTCCAATCTTTTTCAGAAAGCAATCCCATACTAAACGAAGTTGGTTCGCTCCAAGACGAAACACTGCCTGTCTTATCCCAACTACGCACTTTCCAATAATAAACTGCTCCTGCCTTCAATTCTTTTCCAGCAAAAGGCACAAGTACGGAAGCAGACGAAACTGTCTTTCCACTGTCCCAGATATCTCCCTGATCATTCCGGAGCTGTTCCGGAGAATCGGCCACCAAAATTTGCCATGCTGACTGTTCAAAATTACGTTCTGTAGCATTTGTCTGCCAGCTAAAACGTGGTTGGAGCGTTTCCAACCCAAGAGGTGTTTCTTCCTGCTCACATCGCAGATTGAAAACCGAATGATTCGCCGCCTGCAAAAACAGAGGGAAGAGAAATAAAAAGATCAAATACTGTACCTTGCTTTTCATCGTTTACTATTTTTTTTATTTTGTTGGAGCCAGATAGAACTTGACGTTTGAAATAATAGGACATGCCTTTGCTTCTACCGTCAGTCTTACTTTATTTGTCTTTGTAAGCTCACATTTCTTTATCATCTTATGACCAATGGTTGTTCCTTCGGTTAATGGTTTCCATTGCCCGTCAACAAAGGCTTCCATTTTGAAATCCTTTATGCGTTGTCCGAGCTTGATATACTCCTGCAACATTACTCGATTGAGTTCAACTGGTTTTCCAAAATTAAATTCTGCAGAAGCTGTTGTCACATTGTCCTTGGTAGCCCAATAGGTATTTGGATTATTGTCTGCCATATTCTGTGCCACATATTCTTTACCTCTATTGAAAGTAGAAGTGACTTTCAGTGGCTTCACTTCGTTCTTGAATTCCTGATCCAGAAGTTTTTTGAATCCAATCATTGATTTGACATCATTTTCTGCAAACAATCCTTGTCTGTTAGGCGGAATATTCAGCAGCAGATTCGAATTACGTCCAACGGACTGATAATAGAGATTCAAAATATTTTCAGGCGTACGTGCCTCTTCATTCTCATGATAGAACCAACCTTTACGAATCGAAACGTCAACTTCTGCCGGAACCCAACGATGGCCATATTCCTGCCCTTCACCCAAAAATTTCGAATAATCGCCACCAGCATACATCGTGTCTGCATTCAGAAGGCACCAATTAGTTGCACTTCCCATGCCGCTTTCGTTTCCAACCCAGCGGATATCAGGACCACCATCGCCAAACATTACGGCTTCAGGCTGATTTTCGCGGACTACTTTGCGCGTATTGTTCCAATCGTAATACGTTCTTCTATCAATGGTACGTTTTTCTTTTGCTCCACCATAGTAGCCATCACCACCATTGGCACCATCAAACCAAACTTCAAAGATTTTACCATATTCGGTGGTCAGTTCCTTGAGCTGATTGCGATAGTAAGTAATATAATCGGGCGTTCCATATTTAGCGCTGTTGCGATCCCAGGGCGAAAGATATACACCCATTTTCAAACCATATTCGTCACAGGCTTTCCGGAGTTCGCGAAGAACATCGCCCTCACCGTTTCTCCATTTTGAATATTTGACGGAATGTTCGGTGTACTTAGATGGCCACAGACAAAATCCATCGTGATGTTTAGCTGTAAGAATGATGCCTTTGAATCCTGCTTCTTTGGCAGCTTTCGCCCACTGACGGCAATCGAGAGCCGTTGGATTGAACACATCGGGATTTTCATCGCCATAGCCCCATTCCTTGTCGGTAAAAGTATTGACTGTAAAATGAACGAAAAGATTCATTTCCATATCCTGCCATGCCAGTTGTTGTTTTGTAGGCAGTGGACCATAAGGCTTAGGAGGATTGATTGCTGCACAAGTTGCTATGCATAATGATGCAGCTAATGATGAAAGAAGTAAATGCTTCATGACACTGTGTTTAAGTTTATACTATTTTGCTCCAAATATACTACATTTCGCCAGCATGAGCAAAGATTCACAGTTTTGTTATTTTAAAGCTTCCCTCAGTTTCTTCACGGCCGTAGCCAAATGTGCTTCCAGCGTCTTAACGGAAATATCCAAGATTGCGGCAACTTCTTTATATTTCAGATTATCCTCGCGCACCAATTTGAAAGCCATCTTGCACTTGGGAGGCAAACTATTAATAGCGTTGTTCAAACGTGATATTTCTTCCTGAGAAATCAAATCGTCTTCAGGCGTAGTATCGGTATTGGCAAAAAAATCCTGAGGCATTTCATCCAAAGAAATCTGATCCAGATGCTGCTTACGGTAATAACTTATGGCTTTGTGGCGGGCAATAGAATAAATGTATGCATTGATGTCGCCGACAGTCAACAGCGAGCGGCGATTCTCCCAAATTGCCAGAAAAGTATCGGACACAAGTTCCTCTGCTTCCCCGGAAGAGGAAACATAAAGACCCGTGAAACGAATCAACTGCTCGAAATAGCTCATGTATAGAGATTTTAGTGCTATCTCGGAGTCAGATGTAGCCATTTCATAAACCCATTGCATTATTTTTTCTCGAGATCCTTTCAAGGCGTGCTCACGGTCTGTTAGATTATCAACCATTCATATGTCGCAAAGATAGGTGAAAAACCCTTAGTTACACCTGGAAAAAATATCCTTCTTTTTTTGAAACCTCGGAAAAGACAAAAAAATAACAGGGAAGGAATCCGAAATCACGGAAACCTTCCCTGCATAATATTAAAATGAGCCTACGGCTACATTACCATCCCGGATTCTGACCGAGTTTTGGATTCAATGTCAAATCATTGGCTGGAATAGGATAGAAATACAACTTATCATTCCATGTACGTTTCTGATCTTTCATGAATACCATCGTATGTCCGTCGTCAGCAAGTTGTGCATTGCTTGTCGCACCATTAGCCAGTTTCTCGCCAACATAGAGGTAATAAACACCTGCTACTTTCGTAGGATTCAAATTCTTCGTAAAGCAGACATCCAGTTTGCCATCTCCATTCATATCATATGGAACATCCAGTTCAGGAATATAAATGCCATCCCAAACCTTTGTTGTCATTTCACCAATCTTCCAACGACAAACATCTGCCCAAGAGAAGCCTTCGAACGAAAGTTCTATACCACGTTCGCGACGGATCTCAAGGATTGACGGATCGCTGATTCCCGGGAAGAAGCGGCTTTGCAGATAAGTATCCACCTTGGTCGGTTTTGTTGTCAATCCACCTGTGATACCAGCTCTTGCACGCAAAGCGCCAATAGTTGTTGCCCAGTCAGCATCGGTCAATGTTCCCAATTCGGCTTTAGCCTCAGCATAATTAAGAAGCACTTCGGCATAACGGAATACAATCACATTGTTATCGCAGATATCTACATTATCATACTGTGTATCATCGAGTGTAAACTTGCAAGTATGATAGCCGGTGATGGCGTAAGCATAATCTGGTGCGGCTTGAACTGTTGTCCCACCAGTGATACGCGTGAATCCTGGTGTACGGATAGTCTGAGCCAGACGAGTATCGCGGTTTTTACATTCATCCGGAAAAGCCATTGTCTTATATCCGGTCTTGTCGGTGAATGATGAGCCATCACGCATCAAATAAGTATTCACAAACGAATGCGTCAAACTCGGACAGACGCCATACGTAACTGAAGTCCATCCACGATTGCTGGCATGCGTAACGCCAAGCGTTCCATCGAAAGTAACGGCATAAAGCACCTCATCCGAAACCGGAGTCTTCGAGATAAACAATGTACGATAAGACTTATCAACGCCTGCTCCCGTATAAACTTTATAACCGGCTTTCATCACAATCTGTGCAGCGCTAACAGCTTCGTTCAACCAGTCACTGGCTGAAGAAGCCAATCCTGCTTCAGTATGATACTTGCGATAAGTGCCTTCCCACAAGCAAACGCGTGATTTGAAAGCGGCAGCAACTGTACTCGTAACCGTTGAACAAGAGGCATCTTTTGCCGTTGTAATGTTGTTGATGGCAAAATCAAGATCGGCTTTGATAGAATCTACAATCAGCGTACGGCTGTCGCGACTCGAAAAAAGCAGTTCGTCATTGACATCGAGCGGATGATTTATCCAAGGCAGATCACCAAATCTCTGCATCATTCCATAGTAGAAATATGCACGGAAGAAACGGGCAATACCCAGATAATTATTCTTTACTTTTTCAGAAACAGTAGCGCTGTTGCAGTTGACAATAAAATAGTTGATATTACGCAACCGACTCCAGTCCCATCCACCGCTTTCTTCTGCGCTAAAAGCATTTTCGGTCAGATATTTGATAACCTGATTGGTGGCAATATAATAGGACAGCGCATTATAATTGACAGTCCCCGACGGGAATGCGTTATAAAACGAATTCGTGTACATTGCCAATCCTGTTTCAGAGTTGAAAACAGGTTCTTTTGATATGGTCGATTTTGGAAGCTCTTCCATATCACATGCCCACAAGAATGTGAGTGCTATAAATGCATATATAATCTTTTTCATGATTCAACAATTTAGAATGTGATAGATAAACCTAAACTCATGCTCTTCAATACAGGATAGCTGTATGCCTGTCCACCATTGGATATAATAGAGTTTGTACCTCCATTATTGCTTACCATCTCCTGCGACTCGGTATCCTGACCGTAGATATTAGCTACGTCGAAGTTCTTTGTGTGTTTATACAACGGAGACCATGACCATAAATTCTCAGCTGATACATAGATGCGAGCTCCCTGAACTTTGAGTTTTTCCAGGAAATCCTTATGGAAATTGTATCCTACCTGTAAATTCTTCAAACGAATGTAAGCCACATTCTGCAAATATTTTGTCTGGCAAACAGACAATTCACGTGTTCCCTGTAAAGCAACATAACCTCTGTAACGTGGGAAGTAAGCATTAGGATTATCTTCTGACCATATATTGTTCAACATATCTTTAGGAATATTGTTGTACGGACGGTTGTATTGGCCCCAGAACAATGCGTTATCAGTTCCCGGCCACCAGTTTTGCTTTCCAACACCCTGGAAGAATGCAGATGCAAAGATTCCATTCCAATCAGCACCCAGATTGATACTGAATGTATAACGAGGAGTTGAGTTACCAATAACTTTGCGATCACCAGAATCACCAACTCTGTTCTTTCCATAATCGATTACACCATCCCCATTCAAATCCTTGAACTTGATATCGCCCGGCAACCATGTACCTGAGTTAGATGCATAATAAAGCTTCTGGCTTGCATGAGATGCAACATCTTGGGTAGAAGTAAAGAATCCTTCTGTTTCATAACCCCAGATCTCACCGACGGTCATACCTTCGTAGTAGTTGCAACGAGCATCATTATAACTGCCAAGATCTTTTTCCGTATTATTATACTTGTCGATCTTCGATTTGTAATCGGCCAATGTGACGCGAACATCATAAGAGAACGGTTTGCTTGCTACATTGAATTTGTCATGCCATCCGAGAGACAATTCCCAACCTCTTGTGGTCATATCAGCGTAGTTCCCTTTTGGAACAGTAGCACCGAATACAGCCGGAAGGGTTGTACCAACAGTGTACATATCCGTTGTCTTGCGGATATAATAATCGCCCGTAAAAGTCAATCGTCCATTAATAGCACTCAAATCCAGACCAAGATTGGTGGTTGTTGCCTTTTCCCATGTCAGTCCATCAGGAATAATGGTCGGAAGCGAAGTGGCCTGTTTCAATGAACCATTGATCAAACGACTCATCTGATAGATGCTGAACAATTCGCGATAAGCATATGAAGCAACATTACCATTTCCCAGTGAACCGTAAGAAGCACGGATCTTGATATTCGAAATGGCATCTTTACTTACTTTCCAGAAAGGTTCTTCTGACAAACGCCAACCGGCAGAAATAGATGGGAAGAATCCCCAACGCTGATCGTTCGGGAATTTAGATGAACCATCCAATCGTCCGTTAGCTTCAAGCAGATAACGATCTTTATATGAATAATTGAAACGGAAGAAACCGCCAGCAATACGCCATTTTTCATATTTACTCGTAATGTTAACGCCGCTACCATTGGTCATATTCATATCGTCGGCATCTTCAAAAATCAAACCATTACGTCTTGAATACAAATAATTATAAATAGACTGCTCGTAGTTATAACCCAACATTCCTTTAAAATAATGATCCTTATTAAAGGTCTTCTCATATTCGCCATAGATATTTGTTGCCAAATATTTGCTAGTTGAATTCGTTTTCATATAATCATTTGTTGACGAACCTAAATATGATATAACACCTTGTTTTGAACTGTAGGGAACCGGAACACGCTTTGTCTTATCGTTGTTATCAGTATTTCTAAAAGTGATATCACCCTTTATACGTAATGTATTATTTAGGAACGTAGCCGTAAAACCAGTTGTATTACGTAATACACGTTTCGTATAGTCCGTTCCGCTCTTTCCATAATACAAATCACCAACGCCGTATGCGGCAGCCATTGTAAGTGTTCCATCAGGGTTCAGCAGCGGACTCATTGGCTGCTCCTCACCTTCCAAACCGTACCATACATCACCATCGGCAACTGTCAGTGGGTTGTGATACTGCATTTGAGAAGCCTCCATATTATTTTCAACCTTCAACCATTTATATATTTGTGCAGAACCTTTGGCGCGAACATTAAACATCTTATATTTATCGCTGTTGTAGCGGAACAATCCATCTTGTCCGTTATAGTGGCCCGACACCATGAAATCTGCCTTGTCGTTTCCGCCCTGAACGGTCAGGTTATGATCCTGAGCATAAAGATGATCTTTGTACAGCAATCCGTACCAATCGGTATTGCCGTAATATTGATAGTTGCCGTTTGCATCAACTTCAACTTCCGATTTGCCTGAACCCGGACGTCTGTTGGCCATTTCCTTGTACCAGTCGTCAGTATATTTTACAGATTTATGGAATGCAGAAGGCATACGTGCATAATCATAGAAAGATGAGTAAGCGTCGATAAACCGTGTGGCATATTCATAGCCATCGCTTACCATATCAGGAATGACAGTAGCCGCTTTAATGGAGAAGTTTCCATTATAAGTTACCGAAGTGCGCTCCTTATTCGGGTTTTTGGTGGTAATCAATACAACACCAAAAGCACCACGAGCACCATAGATTGAAGCCGAAGCAGCATCCTTCAAAACGGATACACTGGCAATATCATTCGGGTTAAGCATTGACGGATCGCCTTCAACACCATCAATCAGAACCAAAGCCGAACCGCCCTGTCCAATAGAAGTAGTACCTCTGACATTGAAATCCGTGCTACGCATCGGTTTACCATCAGAGAAAGAAATGTTCAAGTTTGGAACCGCACCCTGCAATCCCTGTGTAACGTTTGTCATCGGACGGTTATCAAAAACTTCGCTTGTAACCTGTTCAACCGCACCGGTCAAGTTAATACGCTTTTGCGTACCATAACCGACAACAACAATCTCCTGCAGATTCTGCGTATCCTCTGCCAAGCTGACGTTGAGTTCTCGCTTGTTTCCAACAACGATTGTCTGCGACAGATATCCTATATAAGATACTTGTAAGGTTGCATTATTAGGGACTTCCAATGAATATTTACCATCAATGTCGGTAATTGTTCCATTCGTTGTTCCTTTAACAACAATATTCGCACCAATAATAGGCTGCCCTGACTTGTCGGTAATTACGCCGGAAATCTTCCTTGACTGTTGAACCTCTGCTTTCACATGAATTGAAGCATCCTCAGAATGCACAGGTTCAATTGCATTCGCTTGGAACATAGTTACTGACGAAACAGCAGCTACAATTCCCAAATTCGTTAGTAGTTTCTTAAAGTCTTTGGATGATAAAGACTTGTGATAGGAGTAATTTTCCATGTTCATTTATAAGGAATTATTAAATTGTTAATAGTGACCATTTGATCTGCCATCCAGATCGAAAAAATTGATTAAAGCCAATAGGCATATTTCAGCATGACTCTTTTTTACAATACTAAATATTTTTACTCATAGGCATTCTATTTTTGTTTAACATTTAAAGCGCTTAAAAAGACTTTCTCATGTCCCTGCATTTATTGTACAAGCAATTAATATACTATACATTAAACACTTGTATTTCGTATTAGGTAACATGAAACGAGGGAACAATCATATTCCCTCGCACACAAAGTTACAATATTTTTTATTTTAATATCAATTCATTCAAATATTTTTTTTACTTTGAACATCTTTATAATAGTTTTAATAATCACTTTGCAACAGATTTAGCCGTCACATGATACACGGAGAAGTCTGATATATAAGGGGTTTCTTTATCTGACTCTATTATTACACGTACATATTTCATTGTCTTGTTTTCAAACTTGTCGATTTTCTTATTTCCGATTGAAGTACCCTTATATAAGGTTGTCCAAGTTTTCCCATCAAGTGATCCTTCCGTTCTGTAAGCTTTTACCCGTTGTCCTTTCGATAAGTCTTCACGTAAAATAATATGATTGACGACTGTCGGTTTCAGCAATGTTATTTTCAGTTCGCGCGCATGACCTTGCGTACGTGCAAGTGGCGTACCGAAACAACGTCTGATCTCATTGCCGAAAGCTTTGTATATTGCCACATGCGATGCCGGGATCAGTCCGGAAGTATCCGGTGTAGAGTTGAGAAGCAGAACCGCGCCATGTCCGACCGATTTATAGTACAGCTCCATTAGTTGGTGCATATTCAAAAGTAGTGAATCAGTATGCGGTGCCCAAAACCACTTATGTCCGCCGTTTTGCATCAGCGGAACATCAACTTCAACAGGAGCATATGCATCACCATTGACATCAGAGTTTTGTGAAGTGGAAACACCTGTAGCCAAATCTTTTTTCGAAAGTGTATACCAGTTCGGGTCCGGAGCAAACCCATCCTCATTGCCAACCCATCTTAATGAAGCCGATTTTCCTTGAAAATAGACTGCATTAGGAGCATACTGCTTTAGGATATCGGCAACATCAATTTGGCAATTTCCATCAAACCAAACCTCTTTGATTTTTCCATATTTTGTAAGAAGTTCAGTTAATTGTTGGCGATAAATGCCGTTATATTCTTTCTGCATTTTCGGATCTTCAGTTATTCCTCCATCTTTAGCACCCCAATGTGCATCACTTGGATTAACATATACACCCAGGTCCAAACCATACTTTTTGCATGATTCAGAGAGACTTTTCATAACATCACCTTTGCCTCCCTTCCAAGGCGTATTTTTAATGCTATATCCTGTCGTTGTCGTCTGCCACCAGCAAAAGCCACCTACATGTTTAGCAACGAGTATAATTGTCTTTGCTCCCCACGATTTAGCCACTTCACACCATTGGTCCGTATTTAACTTCGTTGGATTAATCTGTTTTAACGATGTAGTCCAGTTGTCATATTCCTTGCCTTGCCATGTGGCAGGGCTATAATGAACAAACATGATGCGCTCCTTCTGCTGCCACTCCAACTGAGCAGGTGAAGGAAGCGGAATATTTGTTTTATTCTGTGCTTTTGGCTGTTGTGAGCAAAAGCACAAACAAACGATAAACAAAAGAACAGAAATCTTTCTCATACCTATATAATTATTGTTTAACAATCGTTTCAGGTGCATTTCTTGTGATATAACGAATAACTACTTCCGGTTGATCGTCGTCTTTATCTTGTTCGCAAGAGAAAGCAACAGCAGATTGTCCGGCGGGCAAAATAGCCCGACCTTGCGGAGTAACGTCCTGTATCACATTATAGTTTTTATCAGTAACAACAGCTTTGCCTTCGAAATCGTAAAGCAAATATTGACCGTTTGTAATCGTGCATGGGAACTTTATCACACCTTTAGGCGTTGTGAACGATGGATTCTTTACTTTACCATCGCCATTGATCCGCAAGCGGATTGCAAAAGCACTCTCGTTCGGGCTTTCCCATTGCCAGTCGGCACCACCGGGTTGTCCAGGCTGCATTTCTGCCAGATTACAATGGAAGAATTTAGAGATATAAAGCGGATAGAGCAGAAAATGCTGTGCATCTTGTTTTTCCAAGTGCCACTCAGTAAGTGGATCTTTCAAACGAGTTTTCTGTGCATCAGTGAAAGCATTTGCCAATCGAAGTTCATCCCAGTTTTTAATGGCATCAAGCAGCTTGTCAATCTGTCCATGGCGACGGATCGTCTTCATATAAACAGTCATTGCGTAGCCTCCATCAAAACCGGCAGCTTCTGACATTGCCCATTCCAAATCCTCCAATGATGTACATTCGAAGTTCTTATCAGCCAAACGAATAAGGAACCATCCCAACATTCTCGGGAACAGGTTGCGACGGAAGAAATCCTGATTCTTAATACGACTTTCTACCTGTCCGGTACGCATTGCTTCGCCCCAAGGTTCGCCCCAGTTCATCCGAGTATGAATATGCCATGTGAAATGGTTCAGATTACTTGCATCATTGAGCACATTATGGTTCCATCCATTGAAACAACGGTTCACGAAACGTGCTGTTGCATAATCGTCCTGACCGGTATACATGCAGCCTTCCAATCCATCGAATGAGATTTGTCGCAAACCTGTATTATTAAACACTTCCACCAGTCGATCAGCAAATTTATCCTGCAAAGTCAAATCCGGAAAAAGCGTTCTGTAAGGATAATCCCAAAGTTTATAAAGAGGTTTTTCCTGTGCATGCGCTGCTGCAGTTGTCCCGAACGCACCACGCTTGCACTGATGCAGGATCATATTGTCACCTTTTATCTCACTCGTCCCGTATGTGATAAGTTCATTTTCAATCTGCATGGCATTAAGCGTCATCGGCATTGAAAAGAGATCGGATTTTCTAATCACTATTTCTGTCTGCGAAGCATCCAAAGCCGTTGTCAGATTCAGTACTCCTTGTTTCAAAAGATGCGGTGAAGGCAATGGTGTAACATATGCATCGTTGGTTGTTGTAAAATTAGAAAGTGTATGAATTCCTACAGCAACACCCTGTTTGGCAGCTTTGTCAACCAAAGCTTTAACAGCCTCATCGCCTCCTTTGACAAAGTTCGGATTCCATTCGAAATGCCCCCAAGTCTTAAAAGGTTCAATATGATACATATATTCAAACCCGGCGCGTTTGCACTTATCGAGTGCCAAATCAAACTCTTTCTCATTGAAATCGGAGATCAGATACGACTTCATAGCGGCACGTGACGTTTTCCCCCATTCGTTGCCAAACATCGGATGCGGCAAATGCTGCTCAACTTCGATAGCACCAATACGGTTCAACGCCTCTGTATTTTTACTGCCGAAAAGAGCAATCTTCGCTCCTTTTATCAATCCATCCGGACCTTCTACCGGCAACGTCAGCGATTTGGCAATCTGCTGAACCTGACGATATTCGGTACGATTACGACGACGGCAAGAGAACTGATACATCGCTCCGTCGTTTATTTTTGTAGCTGCCAGCCGATAGGTAGGGATTGTTGAAGTCGACACAGAAGCTGCATCACCTTTGAAATTGAAATGCTGTGTAAAAACATCCGCATATTCGAGCGGGATTCCGGCATTAGTCTTGATATTCAATGATTGCATTCCGAAAGCAACATCTTCACCTTGAACAACACCTATAATATCGCCAACCACTTCATTGATACTCACAGCCAGTGGCGCAAGCACCAACACTTCATATTTTTCAGGAATGCTCGCAACTTCCAAGGTAATACACACCGGACTTTCTGTATATTTAAGTACTACTTTTCCTCCATCAGAAAGTGTGCAAGTAAGCAATTTCCCATTTTTTACCAATTTTTCAGGCAAAAGCAATTTTCCATCTGAACAGACGGCAACAAGCGGATACTGCCCGGCGTGTAACAGTTCCTTTCCTCCAACATTCACTGAAGAAAAATAGCCTTGAGCGTTGATAGACAACTTTGTGTCAGTTGTTGTAAGAATAATGTTTTGCGCTTGCAAAACTGTTGTTCCTAACAGCTGCAAACAAATCAAAATCAAAAATAGGAGAGCATAATTCTTATATTTCATAATTAGACGAATGTATGTTTTTCGAATACAAGATTCGTCAAAATTTTCGATTTATGCAAACGTTTATAAGAAATACTTCCAGAAACCATTCATTACCCGCGAGATGCATCTTCTTTTACCCTATGCAGGCAATCGCTTCTTTTATAAAAACGAATAAACCAATAATACAAGTGAAGTAAACCATCGTGCAGATCGGTCGTGGGTTCAAATCCAAAGTCCTGTTTCATGGCACTGTTGTCAGCAAATGTTTTAAACATATCGCCTGGTTGCATTCCTTCCATTTGCTTAATGGCTTTATGACCGGTAATCATTTCAATTTCACTAATAAAGTCATTTAAAAGTACAGGTTTCGAATGGCCAATATTATAAATACGATAGGTGTTGAGTTCATCTGCCGGATGCCTATAAGCCGTAATGATGCCCTTTACAACATCATCTATATACGTAAAATCCCTATACAAATTGCCATTATTAAAAATAGAGATTGGTGTCCCTTCTATAATTGCTTTCATAAATTTAAGTGGCGCCATATCCGGACGTCCCCAAGGACCATAAACAGTAAAGAATCGCAATCCTGTTGTATGAATTCCATACAAATGACTATAAGTATATGCGATCAATTCATCTGCTTTTTTTGTTGCTGCATAGAGACTTAGGGGTTTATCCGTCTTGTCTTCCTCATTAAATGGAATATGAGTATTATTTCCATATACACTGCTCGAACTCGCATAAATAAAATCGGGAATCTTATAACGTCGTGCCGACTCTATAATATTGTAAAACCCAACAATATTGGTATCAATATAAGCATTGGGATTCACCATTGAATAGCGTACTCCTGCCTGTCCTGCCAAATGAAAGATTGCTTTGAACGGTTCGGAACAAAAAAGCATTTTCAATGATTCTCTATCCGTTATATCCATCTGAAAAAACTGAAAATTCGGGAACTGATTGCACATATTTATCCTTGCTTCTTTTAGTGACGGATCGTAATAATTGTTCAGATTATCTATTCCCACAACATCATAGCCCTTTTTACATAATACTTCAGACAAATGGGCTCCGATAAATCCTGCAGCGCCTGTAACCAATATTTTCTTTTTCATATTCATTTCAATTATAGATAATAATATTATAGTTGCCCTCTCTGTACCGAGGTTTTCCCTTAATCCAATTCTCAGCGACATCCTGTTCTTCTGCATATTTTGTTGGCATAAACAGAATAAAAGGCTTCGTCTGATCAGCTATCTTTTCTATGCTGTCATTAGGTATTTTAACCACCTTTGTATGGAAGTAGACATCCATATCACGCGCACTGCGGATATAATATCCACAGAAATGACGTATTCCGGTCTGATTGGAAATCAATTGAATACGATTGGCAAGCTGTGTATATCCCAGTTCTGCATTTAATGAAGGCAAAGACCAGCTTCCTATGAATAAGGCGCAAAGTAATCCGCCGGCAAATAGCTGAACACCTTTCACTATCTTTCCTTGGCAAAGAATGATACAGGAAATGATTCCGGTCAAAGTAACAACAGTTGCCATAGTGTAGATGAATGGATTCTGTAACAAAGGCTGAATATGCATAGACTTCATGACGAACATAGCCGGTAAGGCAAAAGAAATGATAACGGAAGGAATAAAAAGTCCAACTAAAAACATCTTTTTATATGTAGCCTTTTCCATGACATATACCGTATAAAAAGCCAAAAAAGGATACACAGGAAGCAAATATATTTCCAATTTAGCACTGACACATGAAAGCATCAGGAACGTTACACCGAATGTAATCAAAAACAGTTTCTGGGCAGACGTTTTCCATATCTTTTCTTTTATTCCCACGATTAATGCCATAACATACAACAGCGTCCATGGCGCCATTGCATACCACATACTAGTAAAATAGAAATAAAAGGCTTTTTTATGAGCGAAAGAATTCAAAGCTCTGCTAAACGTCTGATGAAACAGCAGATTATTCAGATAATCAATACCTCCTTCATAATAATCGGCAAAAATCCACAATGCAGTCGGAAGTAGTATTGTCCCACAGGTTTGCCATCCAAAATAATGGAAAAACTGCTTTCCTTCTTTATTTGCCACCAAAAATACAAAAATGCTTGCTGCCGGAATAAGTAGCCCGAATGGTCCTTTTGTGAACATTGCCATGAAAATATATATGGGGAAAAGCCATTTATCCGCAGGTGAGCTTTTCCCCATATACATCTTATAAAAGGTATATAAAGCCAAAATAATAAACATCGCAAGTAGCATATCCATCCTGACTACAACCGCCGTCCCCAAAAAATAAGTCGTTGTCAGCAACAACAGTTGAGCGGTGATCCTATAAGGAGCACTTATTTCCGCTTGCGTCCATTTATCCATAATATGAAGAATGACCAAGGCCGGGATAAAAGAGAACAGACTCAACCATAATATACTATGGACGCCGAACCATTGCTTGCCTGCCATGATAATCCAAAAATAAAAGGGAGGCTTATCACCATAGATCATACCGTGATTGAACAGCGTAAAAAAGTGGCCGTCGCGAATCGACTCTTCAGCTATGCTTAAGTAAGTCAGTTCGTTGACCGGCGTAAAGTCGCGTATCAATAATATGGGCGACAATGCCAAAAGCCATACTATATATTTACCGTACTTCATACGTTTTTCTTTTTATTGAAGAAGTATAGCCAATAATCAGATTACGGATGTAGGCTACAAAACCCATAGACTGCCCGATAATCAATACCGGATCATGGCGTACAATTCCATAAGCAACGATGAGCAAGGATCCTGTCAGACTGATAATCCAAAATCCTACAGGAAGAACAGATTCTTTCCGATTGAAGGAATAAATCCATTGATAGATAAACCGAAGCGTAAAGACAATCTGTCCTGCCGAACCAAACAACAACATTCCCAAGGGGACTTGCGTATTCTGCAAAAACTGTTGAACGAACTGACCACTATTAAATAATGCATAAAAAATAACAACCAGCGGCGTATAAAGAATAAACTGGCGAATAAAAACAGGGATCTTCACCCAAAATCCTTTCCATTTCAAATTATATATATAGACATAATAGGAAATGAGCTGACCAAATATGATGGCAAAATCAGAGCGCAACCATCCATAAAGGAATAACAGCCACGAACCGATAATACTAAATATCCAAAAGGTCACAGGTGAAAGGACTTTTCTCGCCCGTTCTGAAAGAATCCATTGCACCAGAATACGAGCGGCAAAAAAGCCCTGAGCCAAAAATCCTATTCCAAATATCCACCACATAATCTGCGCTATTAATTGAATTATTGCATATCTGTTTCGGATATCTCATATTGGATATGACGCTTCTGCATCCAGCTGATCGCAAAACAGTCGATGAAGGGCGAAAGCAATCTGTTCCAAAGATGATACTTTGATTTACCGGCTGTTCTAGGGAAATGCCTGACAGGCACTTGTTTAACATTGCCCCCATCCATCATTACCAATGCGGGCAGAAAACGATGCATCCCATTGAAAAATGGAATGCGTTTTGCATAATCCGTACGAAGAACTTTAAGTGGACAACCCGTATCTACAATGCCATCGTGTGTAAAATGCCG
Source organism: Tannerellaceae bacterium (assembly GCA_036734445.1). GTDB lineage: Bacteria > Bacteroidota > Bacteroidia > Bacteroidales > Tannerellaceae > Parabacteroides. The sequence goes on along the minus strand of DAIMYP010000005.1, from coordinate 7,648 downwards.
CCTGATGCTATTCGCAAGGTGCGATTGTAATCGCTTGAAAAAAGAATCACAACGATGGCTGCGGATACCTGTCACCATAGTATATTTATCTATATACGGCAAGAGACTATCAAAATCGTCGGGAGTTGTCTGCATATCTGCATCCATATATCCGACATATTCGGTTTCAACTGCATCGAAACCGGCCTTCAAAGCTGTGCTTAATCCGGAATTACCCACTAACCGGATATAACAAAATCGCTCTTCTTGAGCACAGGCCGCTTTAAGTAGGGGGAAACCTCCATCATCAGAGCCATCATCAACAAAAAGTATGCATGTTTCAAATAAAGAATGATGGAGATAGTGAGTCAAGACCTTGCTCAGAAGAGCGATGTTTTCTCTCTCATTATAAAGAGGAATGACAATTGTAAAGCGATATTTCGAATTATTCTGTTGTTGCATGATGGCTTCATATTAACAAAGGCAAAAGTAGAGAATAAGCACTATTCAAAATTATCCCTTCCCACGTACATTTTGGTCTATTGTATGTATTTTTCTCTTTAACGACACCTGAAGAGAATAAGTAGAATTTATCGCTATATCAAAATATTCGATACTAAAAAGAATTACTCCATAGAAAACAAATTCTTATCTTTGAACGTTATTTGATTAGGAGAACAAAAAAAATAATTTGAATTATGGAGAAAAGCATTAAAGGAACTCAAACTGAGAAAAACTTATTGATGTCGTTTGCCGGTGAATCACAGGCAAGAAGTCGTTACACTTTCTTTTCTAGCGCTGCAAAAAAAGAAGGCTTTGAACAGATTGCAGGTGTGTTCATGGAAACAGCTGAACAGGAAAAAGAACATGCAAAGCGCTTCTTCAAATATTTAGAAGGCGGAAGTTTGGAAATCACGGCATCATTCCCTGCAGGTATCATTGGCACAACGAAAGAGAATCTCGCTGCTGCAGCTGCTGGTGAAAATGAAGAATGGAGTGATATGTATCCAAAATTCGCTGAAATCGCTGACAAAGAAGGATTTAAAGAAATAGCTGTAACATTCCGAATGGTTGCAAAAGTTGAAGCTGAACACGAAGCTCGCTATCGCAAACTGTTGGCTAATGTTGAAGCAAACAAGGTATTTGAGAAAGACGAAGAAATTCTGTGGCAATGCCGCAACTGTGGTTTTGTTTTCAAAGGCAAAAAAGCCCCGGTTAAATGTCCGGCATGCGCTCATCCGCAGGCATATTTTGAACCGATGAAGCAGAATTATTAATTGAACTATTAATGAATCATGGATCCCCGCCACGCTCTCGGCGGGGATTTTTTTGTTTCATACAAAACATAAAGATTTGACAAATGCTGAATTTTACAGAAAAAGTGACTTTTGCCGGTCCAAATGTCAAGCATAACAGGTAATATGCTAAAATTCATTCTGTTATGTTTTCAAATTCATTCGAATAAAATTCCAAATTCATTCGGAAGAAATTATCACTTCATTCGAATGAAAAGTTCACTCCATTCGAATGAAATGACTCGCGCATTCGAATGAATTTTAAGACGCTTCCGATGAGATTTTTTTGTATGCAAAACATAGATTTTTGATACGCCTAAAAAGAAGAAATCACTCCTACATGGAAAGTAAATCCCCGAATCTTTCATCAATTCAGAATATTCTGCTAACTTAGCAACGTGATAGCAAAAGAATAAAAACGGGTTTTCTATCCTACTGCGTTTCACCAACATAAGGAATAAAGTTTTCGTGTTCATGTAAATAAATACCATAATGAAACATTCAATTCCCACAACGACTATTCTGGCACCGGCATTCTTCCTGTCTGTTTTAGGTGCATCGCAAACGGCTGAAGCTCAAAAGCCACTGAACATCATCCATATCATGACGGACGACCATTCGTATCAGACCATCAGCGCTTACAGACATGCGTTGGGCAAGCTGGCTCCAACACCGAATCTCGATCGTCTCGCTGCTGAAGGTATGCTGTTTCAGAGAGCATACGTTGAAAACTCGCTCTCTACTCCGAGCCGTGCGTGTCTGATGACCGGACTTTACAGTCATCAAAACGGACAACGACAGTTGGGAAAAGGTATTGATGTTTCGAAGACATTCTTCTCCGAGATATTACAACAGCATGGCTATCAGACTGCTGTTGTCGGTAAATGGCACATGCAGTGCGAACCAAAGGGATTCGATTATTATGCCGTACTTTGGGACCAGGGCGAATACTACAATCCCGAATTCAAGACAAAACAAACCAACGGCAAATATGAAAAGGAAGAAGGTTATGCTACAAAGCTGATCACCGATCATGCCATCGAGTTCCTGCAGAACAGAGACAAGAGCAAACCCTTCTGTCTGCTCGTTCATCACAAGGCTCCACACCGTAACTGGATGCCTGAGTTGAAGTACATGAATCTGTATGAAGACATTGACTTCCCGCTTCCGGAAACATTCTATGATGACTATTCGACACGCTGCGACGCCGTTCGCACTGAACAAATGCGCATCGATAAGAACATGACGCTTGTGTACGATCTGAAAGTAGATGAACTGAAGAATAATGATGCTTATAAAAATGAGATGTTCGTCAAAGGATGGAATGCGTCGCTCGACCGCATGACCCCCGAACAGCGCAATGCTTGGATCTCATCTTACAAGCCTCGCAACGAGCAGTTTATCAGTCAAAATCTCGTTGGAAAAGAATTGCTTAAATGGAAATACGAACGCTACATCAAGGATTACGTACGCTGCATCAAAACAATCGACGATGAAGTAGGACGCCTCATTGCCTACCTTGAAAAGGAAGGACTGATGGACAATACCGTTATTGTCTATACTTCCGATCAGGGATTTTATATGGGCGAACATGGATGGTTCGACAAGCGATTTATGTATGAAGAATCTTATCGCACACCGCTTATCATACGCTATCCAGCGAAAATTAAAGCAGGAAGCGTCTGCAAGGCATTGGTTCAAAATATTGATTATGCTCCGACTTACCTGGATTTGGCAGGCATCAAGAAACCGGATTATATGGTCGGTACTTCACTGGTTCCACTCTTCAGTGGCAAAACACCCAAGAACTGGCGCCAATATCTTTACTACCACTACTATGATTATCCGGCCATACACATGGTTCGCCGCCACGACGGAGTGAGCGATTACCGCTACAAACTGATTCATTTTTATGGTGCGGCCAATAATCAGGATGCAGCAATCAATTGCAACGAACTGTATGATCTGAAGAGCGATCCGAACGAACTCCACAACCTCTACGGCAACCCGAAATATACGAAAGTGAGCGACCGTTTGCAACAACAACTGGATAAGTTCCGCGTGGAACAAAAAGTAGACGAATATTAATTCAATTATCATAATGAAAAATATTTCAAGAAGAGAAGCAATTAAAATAACAGGAACGACAATCGGTCTGACGGCCTTCGGACTTCCTGTCTATTCATCAGAAAAAAACAGGAGCAATGCTGCACCTGAAAAAAAACATAAAGTGCTGGTTATTGGTGCACATCCCGACGATCCGGAAACCGGATGTGGCGGAACAATGATACTTTTGCAAAAAGCCGGCTACGAAGTTGTATCCGTCTATCTTACTCGTGGCGAAGCGGGTATTAATGGGAAAACACACGACGAAGCAGCACGTATCCGTACAGCTGAAGCACTGAAAGCCTGCGAGGTGATAGGCGCGAGAGCTGTGTTCCTGAGCCAGATTGACGGAAGTTGCGAAATAACAGCAGATCGCTACAAGGAAGTTCTTGATCTTATCAAGAAGGAAGATCCTGAACTGGTGCTTACACACTGGCCTGTCGACAGTCATCGCGATCATCGTATCTGTTCAGACCTCGTCTACGATGCTTGGCTGAGGATGAATCGGGGCTTTGCACTCTACTATTTCGAAGTGGAATCGGGTATTCAGACAGAGAATTTTTCGCCGACCGACTTCGTAGATATCACTGACGTGGTCGATTTGAAGCATAAAGCATGCTATTGCCACGTAAGCCAAAAAGTAGAAGAGGTTTATAAAGAAGCTCACAAAATGATGGAAGAATTCAGAGGACTGCAAATCCGCCGCAAATACGGTGAAGCGTTCATCCGCCACGACCAAGTGCCGACGGCGATGTTCTGAAAAAGAAAGTTTTCATGTTTCGAAAGGGCAAATTCAAACAGAATGGCGTACATTTGCATCTCGAAAGAAAAATATTGAATTTGAAATAACAAGATATAAATTATGGCATTACAGTGCGGTATTGTAGGACTTCCGAATGTAGGGAAATCCACTCTGTTTAATTGTTTGTCGAGTGCGAAAGCACAGGCAGCTAATTTTCCATTTTGTACAATCGAACCCAATGTGGGTGTGATTACTGTTCCTGACGAACGTCTGAACAAACTGGCGGAAATAGAACATCCGCAGCGAATTGTACCAACAACCGTCGAGATCGTCGACATCGCCGGATTGGTCAAAGGCGCCAGCAAAGGCGAAGGACTAGGTAACAAATTCCTGGCAAACATTCGTGAAACCGATGCCATTATTCATGTTTTGCGCTGCTTCGACGACGAAAATGTAGTCCATGTCGATGGCAGCATCAATCCGGTTCGTGATAAAGAGATTATCGACGCCGAATTGCAAATCAAAGACTTGGAAACAATCGACAGCCGTATCTCCAAAGTGCAGAAACAAGCACAGACAGGAGGCGACAAACAAGCAAAACTGGCCTTCGAAGTGCTGTCAAAATATAAAACTGCTCTCGAGAAAGGCGAAAATGCCCGCTCGGTATCATTCGACTCTAAAGATGAACAACGTGCAGCACACGACTTGTTCCTGCTTACAAACAAACCGATCCTGTATGTCTGCAACGTCGATGAGGCAAGCGCTGTCAAAGGCAACAAATATGTCGATGCCGTTCGTGAAGCTATCAAAGGCGAAGAGGCAGAACTGCTGGTCATCGCTGCAAAAATAGAAAGTGAGATTGCCGAATTCGAGACATACGAAGAACGACAGATGTTCCTCAGCGAAATAGGTTTGGAAGAATCTGGCGTTAACCGCTTGATCAAATCCGCTTATAAACTGCTGAATCTGCAAACATTCCTGACAGCCGGACCGGACGAATGTCGCGCCTGGACTTTCCATAAAGGATGGAAAGCACCGCAATGTGCAGGCGTTGTCCATACCGATTTTGAAAAAGGATTTATCCGCGCAGAAGTCATCAAATATGACGACTATATTTCCTACGGTTCTGAAAATGCTGTGAAAGAGGCCGGCAAGATGAACGTTGAAGGAAAAGATTATGTCGTACAGGATGGCGATATCATGCACTTCAGATTCAATGTATGAAAAAGTGGCTACTGTCATCTGTTCTCGTTCTGTTCGCTGCTCTTACAGCAGCGCAACAACAGAGCGTAATCAGCAAGCTTGAAATAGTGGATATTTCAAGCGGGCAGCGTACGATAGTAAAAGAATTTCCTTACCTGATTGAAGCACCGAACTGGACGCCTGATGGCAAATGGCTCGTGTATAATTGCAAAGGCAAACTGTATCGTATCTCACCCGATTCGCCTAAAGAACCGCAAGAGATAAACACCGGATATGCTACTCACTGCAACAACGACCATGTGATTGCTGCCGACGGGAAACAGATTGCAGTCAGTAATTCGCCTAAAGAAGATGGGAAATCACGCATTTATACTCTCCCAATAATAGGAGGAACACCGCGTTTGATCACTCCTGTCGGACCAAGCTATCTGCATGGATGGAGTCCTGATGGTAAACTTTTATCTTATTGCGCCGAACGCAACGGGAATTATGACGTCTACACCATTCCTTCCGAAGGAGGTGAAGAAACCCGTCTCACCAATGCAGAAGGATTGGATGACGGTCCGGAATTCTCGCCCGACGGCAACTATATCTGGTTCAATTCGGTAAGAACCGGACTGATGCAGGTATGGCGCATGAAAACAGACGGAAGCGAACAGACGCAAATGACGTTTGATGAAACATGTAATTCGTGGTTCCCGCACATCTCGCCCGATGGAAAATGGATTATTTTTATTGCTTATCACAAAGGTGATCTGAAACCCGGCGAACATCTGGCCAACAAAAATGTAGAACTTCACCTTATGCCCGCTAAAGGCGGCGAAACCAAAAAACTGGTTTCTCTTTTCGGCGGTCAAGGGACAATCAATGTCAACTCCTGGTCACCCGACAGCAAAAGATTTGCTTTCGTAAGTTATCAGATAAAATAAATAAAATTTACATACGGAATTTAAGTTGTTCCTGATTCCTTTACTATATTTGCCAAAGCAAACAGATACAATCCGTTTGTCGACAAAATAACTAATGAATGATATAAATAAATCATATAGTTTTAATGCCCTTTATACACAGTACTATAGAAAGTCATTTCTGTTTACAAAGTCGTATGTGCATGATTCGTTCGTGGCTGAAGATATTGTGTCCGATTCCATAATTAAACTTTGGGAAACAATAAAAATACAAGAGTCACAGGATAAAGAACACCTTGAAGCACTATTAATCACAATATTAAAAAACAAATCACTAGATCATCTGAAACATGAAGCTATACGATACGAAGCAGAAGAAAAAATTTCAAATGACTTGAATCGTGAACTTGAAATACGTATTTCTTCATTGCAGGCATGCGAACCGAATGATATTTTTTCGAAAGAGATAAAACAGATTTTCTACCAGACCTTGGAGGCAATGCCCGAAAATACAAAAAAAATATTTACACTAAGCCGTCTCAATGATCTTACAAACAAAGAAATAGCCAATGAACTGGGGATTAGCATCAAAGATGTTGAATATCATATATCTAAGGCTCTAAAATATCTTCGTATTAGTCTAAAAGACTATTTGCCCCTCATCGCCTTCATGATTTAATAAAAATAATTCTTTTTTTCTTTAGGGTAAATCTTTTTTCAATCGTATTATTAAAGTAAACGATAAAAAGTTCAAAAATAAAATGGACAAAGAATTACTTCATAAATATATCATAGGAGACGCAACCACTGAAGAAAAAGAGGATGTTGCGCGCTGGATTGATGCAGACGAAGCAAACATGAAGGAATTCCTCGCCCTGCATAAAGTCTATAATATTTCTATTTGGCAATCAAAAGCCATAGAAAATGAATCCGGAAATAAACAAAAGCAGAAACAACACCGCATACAAATTGTATGGGAAGCAACTAAGATTGCTGCTTTATTCATTCTTGCTTTTGGCGCATCTATATATATTTACAATTACTTCACGAATCAACATGAGGCTATTCTGCAAACAATGTATGTCCCCGCCGGACAACGTGCCGAACTTACATTAGCAGATGGAAGTCATGTATGGTTGAATGCAAAAACAACTTTTACATTCCCAACGAACTTTGATACAAAAAATCGCATTGTCACATTAAATGGAGAAGGTTACTTCAAAGTAGCACACAATACAAAAAAACCATTCATTGTAAGAACACAACTCTATGACGTTAAAGCGTTGGGGACAGAATTTAATGTGTATGCATATAAGGAAGATAACAAATTTGAATCCGCCCTTCTAGAAGGATCTATACTAATTAAATCCAAAATCAACGGCAAACAGGTACTCTTGCAGCCTGACAATATGCTG